>NZ_SZWM01000185.1:0-707504 GCF_005280805.1 Citrobacter sp. TBCS-14 | reverse complement strand
AGAAGGTTCTGCGGTACGTGTTGGACTGGGTACTCAGTTCAGCTTTACCAAAAACTTCAGCGCATATACCGATGCCAGCTACCTCGGCGGTGGTGATGTCGATCAAGACTGGTCTGCGAATGCAGGCGTTAAATATACCTGGTAAGAATTCCTATTAGAGGACTCGGTATTTTAATCCCAATAAGCCCGTCAAGGATTTGACGGGCTTTTATGCAAGGAATGCGTAAATGTTATCTGTAGATAAGCCTTTTCTGGAATTTGGTAAGCTGGATAAATGTTTGTCGAAATATGGCGAGCGTTTTGAATATGAAAATGAAAAACAAATAATATATTCCAGTGATGTAAATAAAAACGACACTTTTGTTGTTTTAAAGGGGGTTGTCTCGCTGAGGCGAGGAGAAACCATACTGGTTGGCATTACACAGGCACCGTTTATTATGGGACTTGCTGATGGTGTGATGAAAACAGATATTCAATATAGATTAATAACAGAAGGTTACTGTACGGGTTATTATCTGCCCGCGTCCCAAACGATTAATATCATTGAACAATGCCAGCTATGGCGCGAGGCCTTTAGCTGGTTAGCATGGCAGCACTGCATGCTTGAATTACGCGACCTGCAATTAATTGGCAATAACTCCTACGATCAAATCCGCGCCACGCTGATATCCATGATGAAATGGGATGAGTTACTGCGCTCTCGCGTTGGTGTTATGAACTATATCCACCAACGAACACGTATTTCACGCTCTGTCGTCGCAGAAATTCTCGCGGCACTGCGTAAAGGCGGCTACATTGAAATGAATAAAGGCAAACTGGTGAATATTAACCGTTTGCCTTTTGAGTACTAAATCAGGATGCGGGGATAACCTGGGGTTTGTTTCCGCTCAACTCACTCACCAGATCGTTGATACCATCGCTCATATTGGTAAATCGGGTCAGCGGAGAACGGGTAACCACAATAAAGGCCCCTACGTTTTTCTGCGGGATCATCGCCATATAGGTAATGAATCCACCACCCCCACCGGTTTTTTGAATAATCCCCGGGCGGCCATTTTTCGGTGCCATATAGACCCAGCCCAGGCCCAGCGCATCGGCTTTGCCTGGCACGTCCATGCCAATTACTTTGGTTAACTGTGTACGCTGATAAATCAGCGTCTGCATCCGGTCAGCCTGCTGGCTGCGCTGATAAAAGTCTGAAGAGAGATACTGCTGCATCCAGCGCATCATATCGCCAGGCGTCGAATAGACACCGCCGCTGCCCATAGCCGCCAGCGTATTGTTACACGGGCTGGCCCCTTTTTCGGCGACCATCAGGCGCTTGCACTGATCGGGTGAAGGCGTAAACGTGGTGTCTTTCATCCCGAGCGGTCGGGTAATTTTCTCTTCAAACAGCTGTTGATAAGGCTTACCGGACGCGGCTGCCAGCGCATCGGCCAGTAGATCGAACGCCAGATTCGAGTAGGAGGCCTGCGATCCGGGAGCAGCTTTCAGCGTGGCGGTAGAGAGGTAACTCCAGCGCTGCTCGCGCGTTGGCCAGACAAATACCGGGCGTTTTGCCGCACCGCCTGGCTGCTCGCGGGGTAGGGCGCTGGTATGAGTCGCCAGATTCACCAGCGTGATCGGCGTTCCCTGCCAGGTCGGGACTCGTGCACCGGGCGGTGCATATTTACTCAATGGATCGTTCAGTTTTACCGTGCCCTGATCGAGTAATTTGACCAGCATTTCACTGGTCATTAATTTGGTAATTGAGGCGATGCGGATCACCGAATCCAGCTGCGGATGAACATTATTGCCAGGGCGTGTTTCGCCAAAGCTGCGAAATACACGCTGATTACCGTCAATGACCACGAGCGCCATTCCCGTCGCCCCGCTGCCGTAGAAGATATGATCGGCGTAACGATCGACGATATCAGAGGCGAAGACCGGATCGGTGATAGGCTGTGCCGCCTGGACAGATGTCAATGACGCCGCACACAGCGCGGCAGAAAAAAGCAGACTACGTTTCAACGGTGGTGTCCATGAGTTAGGGGTAGTAAAAAAGGATGACGTGCGTATGCGTATTTATACTACTCATCGGCATATTGCAAAGTGCTATTACGCCAATCATAGTGTGAAAAACGTAACGATGAGTAAACGTTACCTTTTCCCCCGGAGTGGATGTTCGCTTTTGTGATCTCACGCTGCGATAATCTGAATATGCCGGAACGCTGTCAGGTATGAAAACCATAGAAACAATTCTTCAGGGCCGGTAGCGAACTAAGCGCGTCGGTTCTGGTCACAATTGTCGGTTTCAGCATGTGTTTATTGGGCGTTAGCCGTCTTGCCATCGTTTGCACGCTGGCAAATGCACAGCAGTCGTCATAACGATAAGAAGTTAGCAGGAGAGCACTATGTTTACGTCTTTTTTCCCAAAGCCGGGACCGTTCTTTATTTCGGCATTTATTTGGGCACTGGTCGCCGTTGTATTCTGGCAGGCAGGTGGGGGAGCCTGGGTTGCACATATCACCGGCGCATCGGGTGATGTGCCTATAAGCGCCGCCCGGTTCTGGTCGCTGGATTATCTGATTTTTTATGCATATTACCTTCTCTGCGTCGGCCTGTTCGCCGCGTTCTGGTTTATCTACTGTCCACACCGTTGGCAGTATTGGTCCATACTGGGCACGTCGCTGATTATCTTTGTGACCTGGTTTCTGGTTGAAGTCGGGGTTGCCGTCAACGCCTGGTATGCGCCGTTCTATGACCTGATTCAAACCGCACTGAGCGCTCCTCATAAGGTGAAGATTGAACAGTTCTATCATGAAGTGGGGATCTTCCTTGGCATCGCACTAATTGCCGTAGTAATTGGGGTGATGAACAATTTCTTCGTCAGCCATTACGTGTTCCGCTGGCGTACCGCGATGAACGAACATTATATGGCGCACTGGCAGCATCTGCGTCATATCGAAGGCGCCGCGCAGCGTGTGCAGGAAGACACCATGCGTTTCGCCTCTACGCTGGAAGATATGGGCGTCAGTTTTATCAATGCGATTATGACGCTGATTGCCTTCTTACCGGTGCTGGTCACGCTGTCTGCGCATGTCCCTGATCTGCCGATTGTTGGCCATGTTCCCTATGGTCTGGTGATTGCTGCCATTGTCTGGTCGTTGATGGGCACCGGCTTGCTGGCGGTGGTGGGGATCAAACTCCCGGGTCTGGAGTTTAAAAACCAGCGCGTGGAAGCTGCTTACCGTAAAGAACTGGTCTACGGCGAAGATGATGCTAATCGCGCAACGCCGCCGACCGTGCGTGAACTGTTTCACGCGGTGCGTCAGAACTATTTCCGCCTCTATTTTCACTATATGTACTTTAATATCGCCCGTATTCTTTACCTGCAGGTGGATAACGTTTTCGGTTTGTTCCTGCTGTTTCCGTCAATTGTTGCCGGTACGATTACGCTCGGTCTGATGACGCAAATCACCAACGTGTTTGGTCAGGTGCGCGGATCGTTCCAGTATCTGATTAACTCCTGGACGACGTTAGTGGAATTAATGTCTATCTATAAGCGTCTGCGCAGCTTCGAACGTGAGCTGGATGGTCAGGATATTCAGGCCGTAACCCATACGCTTAGCTAACAAAAGGAGATGTTATGTCGACGGTTTCCCGTCTTTACCCCTGGTCTTGTCTGGCGGCGTTGGTGCTGGTGGGATGCAGTAGCCAGTCTTCGCAGCCGTTAAAAAAAGGGGAGAAAGCCGTCGATGTGGCGAGCGTGGTCCGTCAGAAGATGCCGGCCAGCGTGAAGGACAGAGACGCCTGGGCGCAGGATCTGGCCAGGACGTTTGAAAGCCAGAAGCTGGCACCGACGGTTGAGAATGTCTGTTCGGTGCTGGCGGTAGCGCAGCAGGAGTCTAACTATCAGGCGGACCCGGCGGTACCGGGCTTAAATAAAATAGCCTGGAAAGAGATCGACCGCCGCGCTGAGCGCATGCATATTCCGCTGTTTGTGGTGCACACCGCGCTGAAGATTAACTCGCCGACCGGCAAAACCTACAGCGAGCGTCTGGATTCGGTAAAAACGGAAAAGCAGCTTAGCGCTATTTTTGATGATTTTATCAATATGGTGCCGATGGGGCAGACGCTATTCGGTTCGCTTAATCCGGTGCATACAGGCGGTCCGATGCAGGTCAGCATCGCGTTTGCTGAACAACACGCTTCAGGCTATCCGTGGAAAATGGCGGGGACGGTACGTCAGGAAGTCTTCACCCGTCGTGGTGGGCTGTGGTTCGGGACCTATCATTTGCTGAATTACCCGGCGAACTATAGCGCGCCTATCTTCCGTTTCGCTGATTTTAATGCGGGCTGGTACGCCAGTCGTAATGCGGCTTTCCAGAACGCGGTGACTAAGGCCAGCGGCGTGAAACTGGCGTTGGACGGTGATTTGATTCGCTATGACAGCAACGATCCGGGCAAAACAGAGCTGGCGGTACGTAAGCTGGCCGGGAAGCTGGACATGAGCGAGAGTGATATCCATCGGCAGTTGCAAAAAGGTGACAGCCTCGCGTTTGAAGAGACCGCGTTGTACAAGAACGTGTATAAGCTAGCGGAAGCGAAAACGGGCAAAACCTTACCCCGCGAAATGCTGCCGGGTATTCAGCTCGAAAGTCCAAAGATTACCCGTAATCTGACCACCGCGTGGTTTGCGAAACGGGTGGATGAGCGACGGGTAAAATGTATGGGTCAGTCATCTTTGTGATGGCGTTGGCGCCAGTGCAACACGGCTGCGATGGTGCCAAGAATCAGACCGCCGACCAGGAAGGGAATCAAACCAAAAATTGTTCCTACGCCCAACCCGATCTCGATGTGCGGGCGTCCGCTCTCCTGCATTTGCAGTTGCATTAGCTGTTCATAAATACCGGGTGCGTGAGCCAGTAGGGTTAATACCTGCGCCCCGACCCAAAAGCAAAACAGCACAAAGACGGCATAGACAATGTTGCCGGTCAGCGAGGAGGGATCCCGATGCTTGCCCTTAAACGGGAATTTTGAGAGCGTAAAATCAGCCATAAAGACCTCCAGCAACAACCTGCTTTTCTTGACGTAATGCCAGTAACTGACAGTGAGTCTGACAGGTGATCGGGATTGTCAATATCAGAATGATGGTAATTTCAGCCAGGGATTATTCCTGGATTTCGTTTTTTTGCCTGTCGTCACAAATATGTAACCTTAAGTGAAATTAGATTACATCTAAGAAATTCTGCCTACGCCACAGACCGCCAGAGAGAAATGTGCGAGGATGCGTCTTTATAACGTTGTGATCCCCGGAGCTGTTATGAACCTGCCTGTAAAACTTCGCCGCGACTGGCACTACTACGCGTTTGCTATTGGGCTTATCTTTATTCTCAACGGGGTGGTGGGATTACTGGGATTTGAAGCGAAGGGGGGGCAAACCTATGCGGTGGGGCTGGTTACCTGGGTGATTAGCTTTTGGCTTGCCGGATTGATTATCCGCCGCCGCGCGGAAGATGACGAAACGCAGGATGCCCAATAGCTATCGGGCACCCTGGCGGGGGGTTACATACTGGTTTTCAGCGCGCTGTTTGCCGCGTGACGCTCCAGCGCCAGTTCGATCAGACGGGTGATCAAATCGGTATAACCTAAGCCGCTCGCCTGCCACAGTTTTGGATACATACTGATATTGGTGAAGCCCGGTAGCGTGTTGATCTCGTTGATCACCACGTCATTTTCCGCGGTTAAGAACACATCTACGCGTGCCATGCCAGCGCAACCCAGCGTCTGGTAAGCCTGGATCGCTATCTCGCGGATCTTGTCGTTAATCTCCGGCGCAATGGCCGCCGGGACCACGACTTTGGCACCGTTATCGTCAATGTACTTGGTGTCATAGGCGTAAAAATCGCTGTTCAGAACGATCTCGCCACAGGTGCTGGCCTGCGGATGATCGTTTCCCAGCACCGCGCATTCGATCTCACGACCAACGACCCCTTGTTCCACCACCACTTTATGGTCGAACTCAAATGCCAGCGCCACGGCCTGGTTATATTGAGCTTCGTTGGTGACTTTGCTGACCCCAACGGACGAGCCCTGATTAGCCGGCTTGACGAACAGCGGCAGGCCCAGGCGCGATTCAACCTCTGCGAAGCTGATGCTATTACGATTAGCGCGGGTGAGCGTAATAAAGGGGGCAATGTTTAATCCGGCGTCGCGCAGCAGACGTTTAGTCACGTCTTTATCCATGCATGCCGCTGAGCCCAGCACGTCGGAACCGACGAACGGGAGATTTGCCACGCGCAGCATACCTTGCAGGGAACCATCTTCGCCCAACGTACCGTGCACAATCGGGAAAATAACATCGACGGTTTGCAGCGGCTGACCGTTGTGCGCATCAATCAACTGGTGTTCTTGCTTTCCCGGTACCTGCGCCAGGCTGGTTGCCGAAGGACGCAGCGCAATACGCGCCGGGTCGTTGGCATTAAGTAGATAGTTGCTGGCATCGCTGACGTGCCATTGCCCTTCTTTATCAATACCTAACAGCACAACATCAAAGCGAGTCTTGTCGATGGCATCGACAATATTTTTTGCCGATTGCAATGACACTTCATGTTCTGCTGATTTACCACCAAATACGATTCCTACCCGCAACTTTGCCATCTTAAAAACCCATTCCATGAATGCAAAGCACATACATTACCACGACAAAACGCAGGATTCCTCGGCTTCTGGCAGAATGTTTTCGTGCGTCGCCAGGGAAAGGAAACTCACAAATCTGCGCTGGAGCCTCAAAGCATATTCCCCTGCAATAAATAGGGGTTATGTGTGATGAATATCACAAATATGATGAGCGGGGAGATAAAATACTAAACTGTGAGGTATCGCACCTCTGGGCCCTTGTCCGGACACGTAATTTGTTAAGCTGCTCGCAGTTTTCAGCTACTTATCGTTATGAGTCCCTATGGAATCCTGGAGAGTTAACCTTATTTCCGTTTGGTTCGGGTGCTTTTTTACCGGGCTGGCGATCAGCCAAATCCTGCCTTTTTTACCGCTCTATGTTTCCCAGCTTGGGGTGACCTCGCATGAAGCGCTGTCGATGTGGTCCGGGTTAACGTTTAGCGTCACCTTTCTGATTTCCGCCATTGTTTCGCCGATGTGGGGCAGTTTAGCCGATCGTAAAGGGCGTAAGCTGATGCTGCTGCGCGCCTCGCTGGGGATGGCGATTGCGATTTTATTGCAGGCCTTTGCCACTAATGTCTGGCAGCTTTTCCTGCTGCGTGGTGTGATGGGATTAACGTCGGGATACATCCCCAATGCGATGGCGTTAGTGGCGTCGCAGGTTCCGCGTGAGCGCAGCGGTTGGGCGCTAAGTACGCTCTCTACGGCACAGATTAGCGGGGTGATTGGTGGGCCGCTGATGGGCGGTTTTATTGCCGACCACGTGGGCTTGCGCGCGGTATTTTGTATTACCGCCGGGCTGCTGGTGGTCAGTTTCATGGTCACGTTATTCTTCATTAAAGAGGGTGTGCGCCCAACGATTAAAAAAAGTGAACGCTTAAGCGGCAAGGCTGTGTTCGCCTCGTTGCCTTATCCGGCGCTGGTGATCAGCCTGTTTTTTACTACCCTGGTTATCCAGTTGTGCAACGGATCAATCGGTCCCATTCTGGCACTGTTTATTAAATCGATGGTGCCAGACAGCGGCAATATTGCCTTTCTCAGCGGGCTGATTGCCTCGGTGCCTGGTATATCGGCGCTGATTTCAGCCCCCCGGCTGGGCAAATTAGGCGATCGGGTGGGAACTGAACGGATCCTCATGGCGACGCTTATCTTTGCCGTGGTGCTGTTTTTCGCCATGTCCTGGGTCACAACGCCGTTGCAGTTGGGGGTATTGCGTTTCCTGCTAGGCTTTGCCGATGGCGCAATGCTTCCTGCCGTGCAAACGCTACTGGTGAAATACTCCAGCGACCAGGTAACTGGGCGTATTTTTGGCTATAACCAGTCGTTTATGTATCTGGGCAACGTCGCCGGACCGTTAATGGGAGCCACCGTGTCGGCCATGGCGGGTTTTCGCTGGGTGTTTATCGCGACCGCGAGCATTGTGATGATCAACATTTGGCAACTGGCTGTCGCGTTACGACGTCGGCGTCGCACGCACTGAATGGCGAATAAACCCCGTTGGCTGTCAGCGGGGTTTATCCATAAGTTTGTATTATATTATTGGGTGATTATTAAGCTTCTCACCCTTTTATATTGAATAATTCTGTCGTAATTCCCAATTCATCTTATTTTGCGGTGTGATTGTTTTCGCAAAACGTTTTATTTCTGCTAAAAATACAACTTTCATCCCCTAGGCAGTTGGGAGCCATAATGCTACCGTGACCCATATTTTGTTAAGGGAATACACAAATGAAAAATCTCGTCACTGAGTTGTTACTTAAGCTCGCCCAAAAAGAAGAAGAGTCACAGGACCTCGCCGCGCAGGTAGAAACCTTAGAGCGCGTTATCATGGAAATGCTGCATACGATGGCGACGCATGAGCAGCAAACACTGATTCGTCATATTGAGGGCGCGCTGGCAGGCGTAAGCCGCATGCCAGCCTGTTTAACAACCTTGCATGACGTCGGCGAGAGGGTACCCAAAGCGTATTGAGGTTTGCGTAGCGCCTCACGACGTTGAATCATCATAAAAGTGTCACATCAAATACTTATAGTCGCTTTGTTTTAATTTTACCGTATTTATACATGGAGAAAATAAAGTGAAACAAAGCGCACTCGCTATTGCCCTGTTACCTTTGCTGTTTACCCCGGTTATTTATGCAGAATCATCTGCTGTGCCGGTTATGGATAATCGCGCCGCTCAGGGGGATATCACCACGCCGGGTGGCGCTCGCCGATTAGCCGGCGATCAAACGACCGCTCTGCGTGATTCACTGATTAATAAACCGGCTAAAAATATTATTTTGCTGATTGGCGATGGTATGGGTGACTCAGAAATTACTGCAGCGCGAAATTATGCCGAAGGCGCGGGCGGCTTTTTTAAAGGGATTGATGCGCTACCCCTGACTGGACAATACACCCACTATTCGCTGGATAAGAAAACGGGTAAACCCGATTACGTGACAGATTCAGCGGCTTCGGCAACGGCGTGGACCACCGGGGTTAAATCCTATAATGGTGCGCTGGGCGTTGATATCCATGAAAAAGATCACGCCACGATTCTGGAAATGGCAAAAGCCGCAGGTCTGGCTACCGGCAACGTTTCTACTGCTGAATTACAGGATGCCACTCCGGCTGCGCTGGTTGCGCATGTGACGTCACGTAAATGCTACGGTCCGAGCGTGACCCGTGAAAAATGCCCGACTAATGCGCTGGAAAACGGCGGTAAAGGGTCAATCACTGAACAATTGTTGAATGCTCGTGCCGACGTCACGCTGGGGGGCGGGGCAAAAACGTTTGCTGAAACCGCTGCTACGGGTGAATGGCAGGGCAAGACGCTGCGTGAGCAGGCGCAGATGCGCGGCTATCAGTTGGTGAGCGACGCCGCATCGCTTGCGGCAATCACTGACGCCAGTCAGGATAAACCGCTGCTGGGGTTGTTCTCTGAAGGTAATATGCCGGTGCGTTGGGAAGGACCAAAAGCCTCGTATCATGGCAACATTGATAAGCCGGCTGTGACCTGTACGCCAAATGCCAAACGCAACGACACGGTGCCGACGCTGGCACAGATGACGGATAAAGCGATTGAGCTGTTAAGCAAAAATGAAAAAGGCTTCTTCCTGCAGGTGGAAGGCGCGTCAATCGATAAACAGGATCATGCTGCTAACCCGTGCGGGCAGATTGGCGAAACGGTTGATCTGGACGAAGCCGTACAGCGCGCGCTGGCCTTTGCGAAGAAAGACGGTAATACGCTGGTGGTGGTAACCGCCGATCACGCGCATGCCAGCCAGATAGTGGCGCCAGATACCAAAGCGCCGGGCCTGACTCAGGCGCTGAACACCAAAGATGGCGCGGTGATGGTCATCAGCTACGGCAACTCTGAAGAAGAATCTCAGGAGCATACGGGCAGCCAACTGCGTATTGCTGCCTATGGGCCGCATGCGGCGAATGTGGTTGGCCTGACCGACCAGACCGATTTGTTCTACACCATGAAATCGGCCTTAGGGCTGAAATAAGTACACGCCCGGCGGCATTACTTTTGCTGTCGGGTGGTTTTTTTATCGTTAGCAGCCAGACTTATCTGTGTCTCGTCGTTCAGAAAAGGAAGGTGCTATGAAAATATCATTAGTCATGACGTTGCTTTTTGGTCTGCTTTTTTTAGCGACTGTTGGCGCCGCCGAGAAAACGCTAACCCCGCAACAACAACGAATGACCACCTGTAACCAGCAGGCCACTGCGCAGACCTTAAAAGGGGATGCGCGTAAGAGCTATATGAGTGATTGCCTGAAAAACAGTAAATCGGCCCCCGAGGAAAAAAGCCTGACGCCACAGCAACAGAAGATGCGTGAATGTAATGTTCAGGCAACGGAACAGTCGCTGAAAGGTGATGATCGCAATAAATTTATGAGTGCCTGCCTGAAAAAAGCAGCGTAATTGCGTAGTACATAAGGGTGAGCAGCAAAATTCGCTCACCCGAAATATCATACTCCCGCGCACGTCCTCCTTTCTATAATTTGGGAAATTTGTTTCAGAATGTTCCTAAATACGATGAATGATGAAAGTTTCTATCAAAAAAAGGTCGTCCCAAATGAAGCGGTTTTATCGCTTCATCAAAATGACCATCAGCGCTCCGGACTGCGATTTGCCCGACGGATCAGGCTGCCGCGCGCGGTGGGATTGGGCGGGATGTTTTTCCCTATCGCGTCGGTCCTGGTGTCTCAGCCGATCACCGGAGGCTGGTGGCTTTTATTGGTAGGATGGGCTTTTGTCTGGCCGCATCTGGCATGGCAGTTGGCGGGCAAAGCAGATGACCCGATGCATAGCGAATTCACCAACTTAAAAGCCGATGCGATTCTGACCGGAATGTGGATAGGGCTGATGGGGGTAAACCTGCTACCGTCGACGGCCCTACTGATGATTATCTGTATTAACCTGATGGGCGCAGGGGGAATACGGTTATTCATCGCCGGTCTGGTGTTGACGATTGTCTCATGTCTGGTCACCCTGCAACTGACGGACATCCCCGTGGTGTTTAGCAGTACGCAACTGAGTGTGATGTTGTCGCTGCCGGTGTTGGTGTTGTATCCGCTGCTGTTTGCGTGGGTGAGCTATAAGACGGTCATCAAACTGGCTGAGCACAAGCGTCGGTTGCAGGTGATGAGCACGCGAGATGGTATGACCGGTGTGTATAACCGACGTCATTGGGAGCTTTTGCTGCGCAATGAATTTGATAACTGCCGCCGTTATCAGCGCGACGCCACGTTACTGATTATCGATATCGACCACTTCAAAAGTATTAACGATACCTGGGGCCATGACGTTGGCGATGAGGCTATTGTCGCGCTAACGCGTCAGTTGCAGATGACGCTGCGCGGCAGCGATGTCATAGGGCGTTTTGGTGGCGATGAATTTGCTGTGATTATGTGCGGTACCCCGGCGAGCAGCGCCATCGCCGCCATGTCTCGTGTCCACGAACGACTCAGCCTATTGCGATTGTCCTGTGCTCCGCAGGTTGCTCTGCGTATCAGCGTCGGCGTCGCACCGTTGACTTCAGAAACGGAACACTATCGAGAATGGCTGAAATCGGCGGATATGGCGCTTTATAAAGCAAAGAATTCCGGACGTAACCGCACTGAAGCGGCGGCCTGACGTCCGGTTGCCCACTCAGGATTTGCTTAGTTTTTCCGACTGTTCCATGCACTTAACCATCGCTTCAATGACTGAAGAACGGAAACCACGGGCCTCCAGAACGCGCACGGCCTCAATGGTTGTTCCACCTGGTGAGCACACCATATCCTTCAGTTCTCCAGGATGTTTTCCTGTTTCGAGAACCATTTTTGCTGACCCCATCACCGCCTGTGCGGCGAATTTATACGCCTGCGCGCGGGGCATGCCGCCCTGGACGGCCGCATCAGCCATCGCTTCAATAAACATAAACACGTAGGCCGGCGCAGAACCGCTGACGCCGACGACCGGGTGAATCATCGATTCCGCAATCACTTCAGCTTCGCCAAAGCAGCGGAAAATATTTAATACGTCAGCCGTATCTTCCGGCGTCACCAGCGCGTTTGGCGTTACGGAGGTCATGCCCGCATTAACCAGCGACGGTGTGTTGGGCATCGCGCGGATAATTTTACGGTCATGACCCAGCGCGCGGGCAAGCTGATCGAGCGTGACGCCAGCGGCAATAGAGACGACCAGTGAATCTTTGTTCAGGCTGGAGGTGATTTCGCTCAGCACTTTAACCATGATGCCGGGTTTCACAGCACCAAAGACAATATCGGCAATTTGGGCGACTTCCTGCGCCGACTGCGCGGCGTTGATGCCGTACTGGTCGTGTAATGCGGCGACTTTATCAGGAGAGGGGGTATAGACCCAGATTTGTCCGGGGAGAACCTGACCACTGGCGATCATGCCTCCAAGAATGGCTTTGCCCATATTGCCGCAGCCGATAAAACCAATTTTCTTGTCCATCTTGTCACTCCCTATGCGTGATATTCATTGTTTTATACCCGTCATACTTTTGAATTACTTAGGGTATACCTGGGAAAGTTAAGCTTAGCGCGGAATGGATATGTTCAGAAGGAGAAACAGCACTTTGCCGGAAAGTAAAAGCACGAGACAATGTGCGATTGCACAGGAACCAGGAGGTGTTATGACAATATGGGTGGATGCGGATGCGTGTCCGAATGTGATTAAAGATATTTTGTACCGGGCTTCAGAGCGTATGCAGATGCCGCTGATTTTGGTCGCCAACCAGAGTTTGCGCGTGCCGCCTTCGCGTTTTATCCGTACATTACGTGTTCCTGCCGGGTTTGATGTTGCCGATAACGAGATTGTGCGCCAGTGTAGCGCAGGCGATTTGGTGGTAACGGCGGATATACCGCTGGCTTCTGAAGTGATTGAAAAAGGGGCCGCGGCGCTGAATCCTCGTGGCGAACGCTATACCGAAGCCACCATCCGTGAACGTCTGATGATGCGTGATTTTATGGATACACTCCGTGCCAGTGGGATCCAGACCGGATGCCCGGACACGCTTTCACCGCGCGACCGACAGCATTTTGCTGCTGAACTGGATAAGTGGTGGCTGGAAGTTCAGCGTAGAAAATAACGACTGTAATTTATTTTTTACACTTTCATCATTGTGAAATCTTGTTATAGTGAGAATTAATGGGCTTTTTAGTCTGTGGTGGAACTTATTCTTTACGTTTTGGTGATGTACTAGTTTGATGGTATGATTATAACTTTAACAGCATCAGATCCCGCTTGTGGGCGGCTCTCTGGGGAATTTCTTCGATGACGCAACCTCTTTTTCTTGTTGGCCCGCGGGGATGTGGTAAGACGACAACCGGTATGGCGCTGGCGAAAGCTATCGACTTCCAGTTTGTTGATACCGATCGCTGGTTGCAATCACATGTGCAAATGACCGTTGCCGAAATCGTTGAAAGAGAGGGGTGGGAAGGATTTCGCGCTCAGGAGACGACCGCTTTGCAGGCCGTGACCGGCCCCTCAACGGTTATTGCGACCGGTGGCGGCATTATTCTTACCGAATATAACCGTCACTACATGCGAAATAACGGCATGGTCATTTATTTAAGCGCGCCGGTCTCGGTACTGGTGAGTCGCCTGGAAGCCGCGCCTGAAGAAGGATTGCGCCCAACCTTAACCGGTAAACCGCTGACCGAAGAGGTGCAGGAAGTGCTTGAGCAACGCGACGAGCTGTATCGTCAAGCGGCGCACTTTATTGTTGATGCAACGCACGAACCCTCTCAGGTTGTGGCTGATATCCTGGCGATGATGCCCCAGGCTGCGCCGCGGTTGCAGGGTGGGGTCTATACTTAACGCTTATCCATTCAAAAGGAAGCGCTATGCCGACAAACCCCCCTTATCCACGTAAAGCGACGATTGTTACTGTTGAAAAAGGTACGCCAGGCCAGACGGTCACCTGGTATCAACTCCGCGCTGACCACCCGAAGCCGAATTCGTTGATTAGCGAACATCCGTCCGCGCAGGAAGCAATGGATGCCAAAAAACGCTATGAGGATCCGCAGAAAACCTGAGGTCGGACGCTGTCTGTGTCACATTTTTCGCACGTCTCTGGAGAGTGCGAAAAATGAAAAGTAAACGATAACAATAAATTATTAGAATGATTTGGAATCTTTACACAATGTATTGCTTATCTGCTGCTACGCTTTTGAACATTTGTAGCGCAGGTCAGTGCCCGGCATTTATCCGGGAATTCACAGCAAAGTAAGAAGACGGTGGAGCAACACATGAGTACGTCGTTGGCTATCCTCACGATTGGCGTTGTGCCGATGTGTGAGGTATTACCGCTCCTGACGGAATATATCGATGAGCAACACATTACCCACCATAGTTTGCTAGGGCAGATGCGGCGGGAAGAGGTGATGGCCGAGTACGCCATCTCGCCGGGCGACGATGTGTTATTAACGCTGCTCAGTGACCAACAGTTGGCGCACGTTTCGCGCCAGAAAGTGGAACGCGCGCTGCAAGGTATCGTTGAGGTGCTGGATAATCAGGGCTTTGACGTTATTTTATTGATGAGCACTGCGGTCATTACTCGTCTGACGATCCGAAACGGCATCCTGCTGGAGCCCTTACGTATTATTCCCCCTCTGGTGGCGTCGATTGTCGACGGGCATCAGGTTGGTGTGATTGTACCCGTCACTGAATTACTCGCCGCCCAGACGCAGAAATGGCAGGTGCTACAAACGCCGCCAGTCTATGCCGTGGCCAATCCCATTGATGGCACTGAACAACAACTGATTGATGCTGGAAAGCAACTTCTTGAACAAGGTGCCGACGTGATTATGCTCGACTGCCTGGGGTTTAATCAGCGTCATCGTGATGTACTGCAAAAATCACTCGACGTTCCGGTACTGTTGTCGAATGTGCTGATAGCCCGTCTGGCTTCGGAACTTCTGGCGTAATTTTGCGTGACAGAGGGAACGTCAGGCCCCTATATTGGTTGTTAACTTAATAACGAGATAGGGCCAGTGGTATGCTTCAAAGTAATGAATACTTTTCCGGCAAAGTAAAATCGATTGGTTTTACCAGCAGCAGTACTGGCCGCGCCAGCGTGGGTGTGATGGTGGAAGGCGAGTACACCTTTGGCACGGCGGCACCTGAAGAGATGACGGTGGTGAGCGGGGCATTGAATGTATTGCTGCCGGGCGAAACTGAGTGGAAAGTGTATGCTGCCGGGGAGACGTTTAACGTGCCTGGGCACAGTGAATTTCATCTGCAGGTCGCAGAGCCGACGTCCTATCTTTGCCGTTACCTGTAAGCGTAATATGCCGGATAAGCCGCTTGTGGCGTTATCCGGCAAGACGGGTGCGCTTAGCGCTGCGCTTCGCCGCCTAATCCTTCCACCAGGCTTTTAATCAACGCTGCCAGTTCACCGGTCATCAGGATGAAATCGGCATCAAAACGCTGACCGTAATCTTCTCTGTCGATATCTTCGTTCTGGTCGCGCAGCTCATCGCAGAACTTCAGACGCTTAATCGAGCCATCGTCACACATCAAAAACTGAATGCGCTGCTGCCAGTCGAGAGCCAGCTTAGTGACGACTTTTCCGGCTTCAATGTGCACGGCGATCTCATCACTCACCAGGTCCTGTTTCTTCGCCCGGATCACACCACCGTCTTCCAGCATGGCTTTCAGTTCGGCTTCATCCAGCAACTGGAATCCTTGCGCAGTCGTCCCGGAACGGACCCATTCGGTGAGCGTGAGCTCTATCGGGTTTTCCAGGGTCAGCGGGACTACCGGCAATGAGCCCAGGCTTTTACGCAGCAGTGCCAGCGTATCTTCCGCTTTCTTGGCGCTCGCACAGTCGACGATGATCAAATCATTAACGGTGTCTATCCACATCATGGTCTGGCTAAAGCGGCTAAAGGCACGCGGCAGCAAGGAGTGCAACACTTCATCTTTCAGCGAGTCTTTCTCGGTCTTCTTGAGTTTGCGACCCTGCTCAGCTTCCAGCTTGAAGATTTTGGCTTCCAGCGCCTGCTTGATCACCGGCGACGGCAGAATTTTTTCTTCTTTGCGGGCGCAGATAATAATTTGGCCATTGTTAGAATGCGTCAATGCGTCGCTGTGCGATCCCATCGGCGGAACCCAGCCCATTTTTGCCATATCCTGGCTACCACAAGGGGTAAACGTCATTGAGGCAAGCTGTTTTTCCATCTCTTCGGCGCGCAAAGAAACATCGCGGCTAAGACGGTAAACCATTAAATTTTTGAACCACAGCATGATAATTTCCACGGCCTTGTCGTTAAATTCAGCGGGCATAATAACGAATTGTCGGCGGGCGTGCATTGCCTAACACCATGCTCGCCTCTACTCTGTTGATATTCCCAAAAAATGAGGACCAGCGTGTGCGTATAGGAATCGATTTAGGTGGTACCAAAACAGAAGTTATCGCGCTGAGTGATGCGGGGGAGCAACTTTTCCGCCATCGCTTGCCCACGCCGCGTGATGACTACCGGCAAACCATAGAAACTATTGCCGCACTGGTGGATATGGCGGAAAAAGCCACCGGACAGACCGGAACCGTTGGTATGGGGATCCCCGGATCGATTTCCCCTTACACGGGGGTGGTGAAGAATGCCAACTCAACCTGGCTCAATGGGCAGCCTTTTGACAAAGACTTAAGCGTGCGTCTGAACCGGGAGGTCCGTCTGGCTAACGATGCTAACTGCCTGGCGGTCTCTGAAGCGGTAGACGGCGCTGCGGCGGGCGCGCAAACGGTGTTCGCGGTGATTATCGGTACCGGCTGCGGCTCCGGGGTGGCGTTCAATGGTCGGGCGCATATCGGCGGCAACGGTACTGCGGGTGAGTGGGGGCATAATCCGCTGCCGTGGATGGACGAAGATGAACTGCGCTATCGGCAGGAAGTACCGTGTTACTGCGGGAAGCAAGGTTGTATTGAAACCTTCATCTCCGGGACCGGGTTCGCCACGGATTATCATCGCTTGAGCGGTAATAAACTGAAAGGTAGCGATATTATTCGGCTGGTGAGCGAAGGTGATGCGCTGGCGGAGCAGGCGTTACGCCGCTATGAATTGCGCCTGGCAAAATCGTTGGCTCATGTGGTGAACATCCTTGACCCGGACGTCATCGTGCTGGGGGGCGGGATGAGTAATGTCGACAGGTTGTATCAGACCGTTCCGTCATTGATTAAACAGTTCGTCTTTGGCGGTGAGTGTGCAACGCCTTTACGCAAGGCGTTGCACGGTGATTCCAGTGGGGTTCGCGGTGCGGCCTGGCTGTGGCCGCAGGGGTAATTTTGCTATGCCGGATGGCGCTTATCCGGCATACAATTTATGCCCGTAGGGCGGTTCAGACGTCCATACAGCAGCAGCGATGACATGGCGGAAAACGACAGCAGGGCCGCTGGGAGGGTTACGTAGTTGTAGGCAAAACCCAGCGTCAGCATCATGCCGCCGCAGTATGCGCCAACCGCGCTACCGAGGTTAAAGGCCATTTGCCCACCGGCGGCACCCAGCAGTTCGCCGCCTTTCGCATTTTGCAGCAGCAAAATTTGTAGCGGGGCCGACAGCGCAAACAGACCCGCGCAGCAAATAAACGCGAAGGTCAGCGACGCGGCTTTCATATCGCCGACGAAAAACAGCATCACCAGGGCCAGCACAATCACGAAGTCGGTCACCACCGCAATGCGCAGCGGCGTATAGCGGCCCGAAATCCGCCCACTCAGCAGATTGCCCAGCACCATGCCTAATCCAGCCAGCATCATGATGAAGGTCATCAGCGCTTCAGAAAAACCGGAGATATACATCATGTATGGCTTCACATAGCTAAACCAGGCGAACACGCCGGCGTTGCCAAACATCGTAGCGGAGAAAATAAGCCACGGTGCCGGGCTTTTCAGAAAGTGAAATTGCTCTCGCAGTTTGCCTTTTGCTTCGTCACTGATGTTGGGCACCCAGAAGGCAATCGACGCAATGACTGCAATGTTAAACACGGCGATCACCAAAAAGGTGTAGCGCCAGCTAAATGCCTGACTCAGCCAGGTACCGACGGGAATGCCAATCAGGTTGGCGACGGTCATCCCACTGACCATGCCAGCGACAGCGGCGGTGACTTTCCCCGGGCGTGCGAGTTTAGTCAGAATAATGGCCCCGACGCCAAAGAATGCGCCGTGCGGAAAACCGGAAACCAGCCTGCCGACCGCCAGCATAAAATAGGATGAGGAGAGGGTGAAGATGGCGTTACCTATTACACACAACGTGACCAGAAACAGCAGAATATGTTTCAGCGAAAAGCGGTTGGAAAAGATCGCAATAATCGGCGCACCCAGCACCACGCCGAAGGCGTAAAACGAAATCATGTGGCCCGCCGCAGGAATGGAAATTCCTACATCTCGCGCCAGCTCGGTTAACACACCCATGATGCCAAACTCGGCCATGCCCAGCCCAAACGTCCCGAGGGCTAAAGAGAAAATCACTTTTTTCATACGACCTGCCAGCAATATCAGCGCAGATGTGCGCCACAGCGGCGAACGTTCGCCGCCAATAAGAGCATAGCTTGCGGATAAGTGAAATGAAATGCCATTTCATATCCGTCTCTGAGTATGCAATATTATGCTACATATTGTGCCGGATGGCGCTAACGCTTATCCGGCCTGTGAAGCCGCACCCGTCTGTCGACTACTCCACCGCAAACATCTTGTCGAGTTTGCTATAACCCAGCCCGTTGATTTTCTTCACCTTGATTTGCACCGGAATGCGTTCTTTCATGGCCTCGACGTGGCTTATAACGCCAATGGTTTTGCCGGTGGCATTTAGCGCATCCAGCGCGTCCAACGCGGTATCCAGCGTTTCGCTGTCCAGCGTGCCAAAACCTTCATCAAGGAACAGGGAGTCAATGCGCGTTTTGTGGCTGACCAGATCGGACAGTGCCAGGGCCAGGGCCAGACTTACCAGGAAGCTTTCACCGCCGGACAGCGTGCGGGTATCGCGAACGGCGTCGGCTTGCCAGGTATCAACCACTTCCAGCTCCAGCGCTTCGCTGGCTTTTCGCTGTAGCAGATAGCGACCGTGCAGGCGGGTCAGTTGATTGTTAGCCAACCACACCAGGTTATCCAGCGTCAGACCTTGGGCAAATTTGCGGAATTTATCCCCTTCTTTCGAGCCAATTAGCGCATTCAGATAGCCCCAGTCTTCGACCTGGCTGGCCGCCTCTTTAATCTGCTGCATTAATGCCTGCTGACGCTGGCGGTTATCGCTGTCCTGCTTAAGCTGCTGGCGTAACTCCCCCTGTTGGGTGGTGTTCTCTCGAAGTTGTTGCGCCAGTTGTTGCAGCCGGGCTTGTAGGGTTTGTGCGTCGGCGTCCAGCCCCTCCGGGCGCAGCGCCTGATGCGTCTGCAGTTGTTGGCTGGCTTGCCCGGACAGCGCCGTTGCCTGCTGCGATTGATTTTCCAGCGTCTGTTTTAACTGCTCAAGGCGGCGGACGGTGTCGTCGTCCAGCAGCGCGGCAAGGAACGCCTCTTGATCGGCAAAGCAACTGGCCGCCAGGGCGGCGGTAAATTGCGCCTGCGACTGTTGCAAGCGTTCGCTTTCCAGCGTTTCCTGCTGTTGCTGTGCAGCAAGCTGGCTTTGCAGCGACACGCAGTCGTCGTGAATTTCGCGCCAGTTTTCAGGGATAACCGTTTCGGCTTCTGCGGTGTCCGTTGCCGGAAGCGTGTCGAGCAGCGGCTTCAGGGCGTGAATGCGTTCCTGAATCACGCCATGCTGCGTCTGTTTCTCCTGCCACTGCGCGAATTCGGTTTCGCGGGCGCTTAACCAGGCGGCCTCTGTGCCGTCTTCCGGTGCAGTCAGTAACAGCGCGGACAAGGCGCTTTCCAGCCCCTGATGCGTCGTCGCCAGTTGTTGTTGATACTGGCGTTCCTGTTGTTGCTGATCGTGTAACTGGTTTTCCAGCGTCAGGCGCTGGCTGAGCAGATAAAGCTGGCGCTCGTAGTGCTCCTGTTCGCCCATCCAGCCGGTAATATCCTCCTGAATATTCAGCGTAATATTCAGAGCGGTACAAACGTCCTGCCACTCTTTAGTGAGTGCTTGCTCTTCCTGAGAGAGCGTCTGTATCTCTTCTGTCTCACGCTGGATTTGCTGTGTCAGGGCATTGACCTGCCCCAGAACCAGCAGACCTTCCTCTTTCAGTGCTGCGACTTCTTTGGCTAACTGGTCGCGACGTTGCTGGTTTGCACTCAGTTCCAGCGCCTGATACTCCGAGACCGCAGGATGTGCAGTAGAGCCGCATAACGGGCAGGGCTGTCCGGCCTGCAAAAGCGCGCGCTCTGCCTCCAGACCTTTGATTTTTTCTTCCTGTTTGCAGAGCGTTTCAACGTCCAGGTAGTGCTGATTTTTTTCTTTATATTGCTGTCGGCGTAGCGTGAGCGTTTCATTGAGCGCGGCCTGCTGCGCCTGCGCTTTTTGCACGCTTTCACCGTTCTGACGCAGACGTTTTTGCAACGGCTGATAGCGAGCATGAAGTGAGGTCAGACGCTGACGGAAAGCCCGTGATTGCGCTTGCTGTTCCATCGCGACCGCAACCTCATCCGCGGTGAGCGTCAGGGCATTTTCCGGCAACGCCGCCAGTTTCTGGCGTAACTCAGCGATACGGGCAGCGAGCGCCGTAAGCTGATGCTTATCGCGACTACGCTGAGAAAAAAGTGCGCGCCAGCCCGCAATCTCCTGGCCCCATAAGCGGAATCGATCATGCTCCGCCAACCACTGCGCCAGTGCGGTAAGTTCGGTCTGAAGTTGCTCGTGGCTGCGCAGTGCACCGTTGCGGATGCGCGCGCGCAGCGAGGTTTTAGCGTGTAAGCGAGTATTTACTTCAATGATCCGCTGCTTTGTTTGCGCCAGGCGTGCAGTCTGCTCCTGCTGGCGATCCCACAGTGGACGAAGCTGGTTGGCAGGCTGAGCGAGCTGGAGTCTTGCCAGCTCAGGCGCGGCGTCCGCTAGCGCCTGTTGGGCCTGCTGCGCTAAGCTAGCCACGCGCTGCTGTTCACGAACCAGTTCGTCGCTGCGCGTAACCCATTGAAAATCTTTCTGCTGATGTTGCTGCTGCGCCAGCAAAATTTTTTCTTCGTCAGTAAGTACCTGCAAACTTTGCTGCAACTGCTGTTGCTGCTCTTCGCTTAACAGAACGACACCCGCCGCCTGCGCTTCGCATATTTCGAGCGTATTGCGTGCCGCTTTGTGTTTTTCAAACACCATTGCCGAAATTTGTCCGTAGATTTCGGTGCCGGTCAGCTCTTCCAGCAGCTCGGCGCGCTCCTTGGGTTTGGCGTTAAGGAAGGCGGCAAATTGCCCCTGCGACAGCAGCATCGAACGCGTAAACCGTCCGTAATCCAGGCCGGTGAGCGTGGCGGTCATGTCCAGTTTATCTTTGATTTTATCGGCGAGGATTTTTCCGTCGGCGCAGCGGGCAAGTTCCACGCGCGGGACCTGCAGATTGCCGTCAGGCTGATTGCGCGCCCGATTCTGGCTCCAGAACGCGCGGTAGGCTTCGCCTTTAACTTCGAACTCGACCTCTGCCAGACACTCGGCGGTGTCGCGGGTCATCAGGTCGTTTTGCGACTGTGATACGGTATTCAGGCGCGGTGTCTCGTGGTACAGCGCGAGACAAATCGCATCGAGCAAGGTGGTTTTTCCGGCCCCTGTAGGCCCGGTGATGGCAAACAGACCGTTGCTGGCAAAAGGCTCTGCCGTGAAGTCGACTTTCCATTCCCCTTTCAGGGAGTTGAGGTTTTTCAGGCGCAGGCTAAGAATTTTCATGCGTCAGCCTCCCCGGCAAGCGTCTGTAACGTGTCATTAAACAGCTGATTAAGACGTTCCCGCCTCGGCGCTTCCAGTTCCTCCAGCGCCAGACGGCGGTCAAAGACTTCCGTCACGCTCAGTTCGCTCAGCGTTTCACGCCGCTCATTGGCCATAATACGCTCGCGCTGCTCCCGACTGCGGCGAACCAGCAGAACCTCTACCGGCAGGTCTTCCGTCAACGCCTGAATTTTGCGCTGCATGTCGTGCAGGTAATCGTCGGTGGTGATTTCAATATCTAACCAGACGGGCGTTTGCAGCTCTACATCGCGCCATTGCTCAAGCTGGGCGGTAATGGCGGCTAAATCGCCTTTCAATACTGCCAGCGGCTGCGTGACCGGTACGGTGAGATTGTCGACGGTATGTAGCTTGCCGTCTTCGAAGCTCACCAGATGCACGCCTTTGCTTTTGCCACATTCGTCAAAACTGAGGGCAATCGGCGAGCCACAGTAGCGAATATGTTCTGTTCCGCCGATGACCTGCGCCCGGTGAATATGTCCCAACGCGATGTAATCTGCTGGCGGGAAATTCTGCGCCGGAAAGGCATCCAGTGTGCCAATATAAATGTCACGTACCGCGTCACTTTTGCTGGCACCGACGGTCGTCAGGTGCCCGGTTGCAATGATCGGCAGGTTGCGTTCACCGCGCAGTTCACAGGCGTCCAGGTACTGCTGCTGGTAATAGTCGGTAATTGCCCCCAGCAAATGCTGTTGTTTTTCGCTGCCGGTGAGTCCCGCCTGGCTGGTGATGATGTCGCGTGGGCGTAAAAAGGGAATCGGGCACAGCACGGCGCCTGGCGTGCCGTCGCGGCGTTTCAGTATTTGCGGTCCATGGCCTGCGCTGGCGACCACCGTGGTGTTCAGAAACGCCAAAATATCGCGTGATTCATTAAGCGTGGCGACCGAGTCATGGTTGCCTGCCAGCACCACCAGGTGGCAGCCTGTTTGCTGCAAATTGACGACAAAGCGGTTGTAAATCTCGCGGGCATAGCTCGGCGGTGAGCCGGTATCAAAAATATCGCCTGCCACAATAATGGCATCCACCTGATGGGATTGTGCGGTCTCCAGCAGCCAGTCAAGAAAGGCCTGATGCTCGGCGGCGCGGCTCTTGCTGTAGAAGTTTTGGCCCAGATGCCAGTCTGAGGTATGAAGGATGCGCATACGAGTTCCATGACGAAAAAGCAATGAGGGGGATTATACCCTTGCAATGGCGTGAATATCTTGTTTCCGGGCTGTCATAATTCAACAACATTGGTTAAGCCTGGACTATCTTTTTCATAAATCTGTCATAAATCTGACGCATAATGGCGGCGTATAGAGGGTATGAACGATTAAATTAAAACAGGGCAAATCATGGCGAGACGTATTCTGGTCGTAGAAGATGAAGCTCCAATTCGTGAAATGGTCTGCTTCGTGCTCGAGCAAAACGGGTTCCAACCTGTAGAAGCCGAAGACTATGACAGTGCGGTGAATCAACTCAATGAACCCTGGCCGGATCTTATCCTGCTTGACTGGATGCTTCCCGGCGGCTCGGGGTTACAGTTCATTAAACACCTCAAACGTGAAGCGATGACGCGGGACATCCCGGTGATGATGCTGACGGCAAGAGGTGATGAAGAAGATCGCGTACGTGGGCTGGAAACCGGTGCGGATGACTATATCACCAAGCCGTTTTCGCCGAAGGAGCTGGTGGCGCGCATTAAAGCCGTACTGCGTCGTATTTCACCAATGGCGGTTGAAGAAGTTATTGAGATGCAGGGGCTGAGCCTTGATCCCACCTCGCATCGTGTAATGACCGGCGAAGAACCGCTGGATATGGGGCCAACTGAGTTCAAACTGCTGCATTTCTTTATGACTCATCCTGAGCGCGTCTACAGCCGCGAACAACTACTTAATCATGTCTGGGGCACCAACGTGTACGTAGAAGACCGGACGGTTGACGTGCATATCCGCCGCTTGCGTAAGGCGCTGGAGCACAGCGGCCACGATCGCATGGTGCAGACGGTACGCGGAACGGGATACCGTTTTTCAACCCGCTTCTGACCGGCACGGAAAATAGCCCATTAGATCAAGTTGTATAGGGAGTGCGACGTTTGCTGGAACGATTGTCATGGAAAAGGCTGGTACTGGAGCTGATACTTTGCTGCATTCCGGCTTTTATCCTTAGTGCTTTTTTCGGTTATCTGCCGTGGTTTTTACTGGCATCGGTAACGGGTCTGCTTATCTGGCATTTCTGGAATTTACTGCGTTTGTCCTGGTGGCTGTGGGTCGACAGGAGTATGACGCCTCCGCCGGGGCGGGGCAGTTGGGAACCGCTGCTTTACGGCCTGCATCAAATGCAACTGCGTAACAAAAAACGCCGCCGCGAACTGGGTAATCTGATTAAACGTTTTCGCAGCGGGGCTGAATCGCTGCCTGATGCGGTGGTACTGACCACCGAAGAGGGTGGGATTTTCTGGTGTAACGGCCTGGCACAGCAGGTTCTGGGACTGCGTTGGCCGGACGATAGTGGGCAAAATATTCTTAACCTGCTTCGCTACCCGGAATTTACCTCATACCTGAAAACGCGCGACTTTAGTCGGCCAATTAATTTGGTACTTAATACCGGGCGGCATCTGGAAATTAGGGTGATGCCGTATACCGACAAGCAGTTGCTGATGGTAGCGCGCGATGTCACGCAGATGCACCAACTGGAAGGCGCGCGGCGTAATTTCTTTGCCAACGCCAGTCACGAGTTGCGTACGCCGCTGACGGTGCTGCAAGGTTATCTGGAGATGATGCAGGAGCATCCCCTGGAAGGGGCAACGCGAGAGAAAGCGCTGGATACCATGCGTGAGCAAACGCAGCGTATGGAAGGGCTGGTGAAGCAGCTGCTGACGCTATCGAAAATAGAAGCCGCACCGACACTGCCGCAGAATGAAAAAGTGGATGTGCCGATGATACTGCGCGTGGCTGAGCACGAAGCACAAACGCTGAGCCAGAATAAACACACGTTTACCTTCGACGTGGATAATCGCCTGAGCGTGATGGGTAACGAGGAGCAACTGCGTAGCGCAATCTCGAATCTTATCTATAACGCGGTGAACCACACGCCGGCGGGAACGCACATCACCGTGCGCTGGCAGCGGGCGACGGCGGGAGCCGAGTTCAGCGTCGAAGATAATGGGCCAGGAATTGCGCCTGAGCACATTCCTCGTTTGACCGAGCGTTTCTACCGCGTGGATAAAGCGCGATCGCGGCAAACGGGCGGTAGCGGGCTGGGGCTGGCTATTGTGAAGCATGCTTTAAATCATCACGACAGCCGATTGAATATCGAGAGTACGCCGGGCAAAGGGACGCGGTTTAGCTTTGTGCTGGCGGAACGTTTACTTGCCAAAAGTAACGATTGAGGCGTATCCGTAAGATTATCTTTCCAAAAGCCAGCGAAAGCTGGCTTTTTTACGCGGGTCAATACAGTCATCCTGAATTTTACGACGTCTGATTGTTTTTTGTTCGCATTATTACCCATACCTTTTTCCAGGAAATGGTGTTTTGTTCTAACTGGATTTTTCATATCGCTATATTGTTCTGGTTTTTAGATCCCACCTTGCTTTAAAACGTTATAAGCGTTTAAATTGCGCACCATGTGCTGTCATACCGACTGCATTTACGCGGTAAATCGAAAAACTATTCTTCGCCGCGCCCGGCTGGGAGAATTTCCCGCTGGAATTGATTAAAAATGCCGCTGTATCGTCCCAAAAGGGAAGGGCAAAAATTTAACCTTTACAACACCACATTCACATCCACAGGCTGTAAGACTTTATGACCCATCAGTTAAAATCGCGCGATATCATCGCACTGGGATTTATGACATTTGCACTGTTTGTAGGTGCAGGTAACATTATTTTCCCCCCAATGGTTGGTTTGCAGGCCGGCGAACACGTCTGGACTGCGGCTTTTGGCTTTCTGATTACCGCTGTTGGCCTGCCGGTGCTCACCGTTGTGGCGCTGGCAAAAGTCGGCGGTGGTGTAGACAGCCTCAGCACTCCGATCGGCAAAGTGGCCGGTTTAGTACTGGCTACCGTCTGTTATCTGGCCGTTGGGCCGTTATTTGCAACGCCGCGTACCGCAACGGTCTCCTTTGAAGTGGGGATTGCCCCGCTGACCGGTGACTCCGCGCTGCCGCTGTTTATCTACAGCGTGGTCTATTTCGCGATTGTCATCCTGGTGTCGCTCTATCCGGGCAAACTGCTGGATACCGTGGGGAATTTCCTCGCGCCGCTGAAAATTCTGGCGCTGGTTGTGCTGTCTGTTGCTGCGATTATCTGGCCTGCCGGTCCGATCAGCAATGCCATGGAAGCCTATCAAACTGCGGCGTTTTCCAACGGCTTCGTGAACGGCTATCTGACGATGGATACGCTGGGGGCGATGGTCTTTGGTATTGTTATCGTGAACGCCGCGCGTTCGCGTGGCGTTACTGAAGCACGTCTGCTGACACGTTATACCGTCTGGGCAGGATTGATGGCCGGTGTCGGCTTAACGCTGCTGTACCTCGCCTTGTTCCGTCTGGGTTCAGACAGCGCGATTCTGGTCGATCAGTCTGCTAACGGCGCGGCAATTCTGCATGCGTATGTTCAGCACACCTTCGGCGGTGCAGGTAGCCTGCTGCTGGCCGCGTTGATTTTCATCGCTTGCCTGGTGACGGCGGTTGGCCTGACTTGTGCGTGTGCTGAGTTCTTTGCGCAGTACATTCCACTGTCTTACCGTACGCTGGTGTTTATCCTTGGCGGCTTCTCGATGGTGGTGTCAAACCTCGGCTTGAGCCACCTGATTCAGATCTCGATTCCGGTCCTGACGGCTATCTATCCGCCCTGTATCGCACTGGTTGTATTAAGCTTTACCCGCTCATGGTGGCATAATTCTTCCCGCGTCATTGCACCTGCGATGTTTATCAGCCTGATTTTTGGTATCCTTGATGGCATTAAAGCTTCTGCAATTGGCGACGTGTTACCAGCCTGGACCCAGCGTTTACCGCTGGCAGAGCAAGGTCTGGCGTGGTTGATGCCAACAGTCGTGATGGTGGTCCTGGCCGTAATTTGGGACCGCGCAGCAGGTCGACAAGTGACCTCCAGCGCACACTAATATCACTGACAATAAGTTTTAACCACGGGGCTATTAATATGGCCCCGTGGTTTTTTTATTGTGTTAACAGGTTAGGAATCGATGGAAAGTAATAACAAGCTAAAGCGTGGGCTGAGCACCCGGCACATCCGCTTTATGGCATTAGGTTCGGCAATTGGTACCGGGCTGTTCTATGGCTCAGCCGATGCCATCAAAATGGCAGGGCCGAGCGTGTTGTTGGCCTATATTATCGGCGGCGCGGCGGCGTACATTATCATGCGCGCGCTGGGCGAAATGTCCGTTCATAACCCAGCAGCCAGCTCGTTTTCGCGCTATGCGCAGGAAAACCTCGGACCGTTGGCAGGCTACATTACCGGCTGGACCTACTGTTTTGAAATCCTGATTGTCGCTATTGCCGACGTGACCGCCTTCGGTATTTATATGGGCGTCTGGTTCCCGGCGGTGCCGCACTGGATTTGGGTTCTGAGCGTAGTGCTGATTATCTGCGCCATCAACCTGATGAGTGTGAAGGTGTTTGGCGAACTGGAGTTCTGGTTCTCATTCTTTAAGGTCGCCACCATCATCATTATGATTGTCGCCGGTTTTGGCATCATCATTTGGGGGATCGGCAACGGTGGGCAACCAACCGGCATCCATAACCTGTGGAGCAACGGTGGGTTCTTCAGTAACGGCTGGCTGGGCATGATTATGTCGCTGCAAATGGTGATGTTTGCCTATGGTGGCATTGAAATCATCGGCATTACTGCCGGTGAAGCGAAGAACCCGCAGGAGTCGATCCCGCGTGCAATTAACTCCGTGCCGATGCGAATCCTCGTGTTTTACGTGGGCACGCTGTTCGTCATTATGTCTATTTACCCATGGAATCAGGTGGGCACCGACGGGAGTCCTTTTGTTCTGACGTTCCAGCATATGGGCATTACCTTTGCGGCAGGTATCCTTAACTTTGTGGTGCTGACCGCCTCGCTGTCGGCGATCAACTCTGATGTCTTTGGCGTGGGCCGTATGCTGCACGGTATGGCGGAGCAGGGAAGTGCACCGAAAATGTTCGCCAAAACCTCGCGTCGCGGCGTGCCGTGGGTGACGGTGATGGTGATGACCATTGCCCTGCTGTTTGCGGTGTATCTCAACTACATCATGCCGGAGAACATCTTCCTGGTGATCGCCTCGTTGGCGACGTTTGCCACGGTGTGGGTATGGATCATGATCCTGCTGTCGCAGATTGCCTTCCGCCGTCGTCTGCCGCCGGAAGAGGTCAAAGCACTGACGTTTAAAGTACCGGGCGGTGTGGTTACGACGGTGATTGGCCTGATTTTCCTGGTCTTTATTATCGGGCTTATTGGCTACCATCCGGATACCCGTATTTCACTGTACGTTGGTTTTGCGTGGATTGCCCTGCTGCTGGTGGGGTGGGTGTTCAAACGCCGCCGTGAGCGTCAACCGGCTGAAGCACAGTAATTTTTTTGCCGGGTAAGGCTTGCGCCTCCCGGCATTTTCTCCTCCCCCGAACTCCTCCCCCAATAAACGTTAAGATGATGAGTGATCCTTAACTTTCCTATGGCAAGGTGACTTCATTTTCATCAAAGGGGATACGTGATGTTGAACGCCTGGCACCTTCCGGTTGCCCCATTTGTTAAGCAAAACAACGATAAACTGACGATTACGCTCTGGCTGGCAGGGGACAATCAACCCCAGCGGGTCACGTTACGCGCAGAAAATGATAACGAAGAGATCTCGCTCGGCATGCATAAGCAGCGCAGCCAGCCGCAGCCTGGCGTGACCGCGTGGCGCGCGGCAATCGATCTCTCCTGCGGCCAGCCTCGTCGACGCTATAGCTTTAAGCTGCTGTGGCTCGATCGCCAGCTGTGGTTTACCCCGCAAGGGTTCAGCCGATTTCCGCCCGCGCGGCTGGAACAGTTTGCTGTGGATGTGCCAGACAATGGTCCGCAATGGGTGGCCGACCAGGTTTTCTATCAGATTTTCCCGGACCGCTTTGCCCGCAGTCAGTCGCGCGATACAGAACAGGATAACGTCTATTACCACCACGCGGCCGGGCACGATATTGTGCAGCGCGACTGGGATGAACCGCTGAACGCACAGGCCGGAGGCTCGACGTTCTATGGTGGTGATTTGGACGGGATCAGCGAGAAGCTGCCGTACCTGAAAAGCTTAGGGGTAACAGCACTGTATCTGAACCCGGTGTTTACCGCACCGAGCGTGCATAAATACGATACCGAAGATTATCGCCATGTTGACCCCCGCTTTGGTGGCGACAGGGCGCTATTACGCCTGCGGCATAACACGCAGCAACAGGGAATGCGCCTGGTGTTGGACGGCGTATTCAATCACAGTGGCGATTCGCACGCCTGGTTCGACAGGCATCATCAGGGAACAGACGGGGCGTGCCATAACCCGGACTCGCCCTGGCGCGACTGGTACCATTTCTCTGACGACGGCGTCGCATTGGACTGGCTGGGTTACGCCAGCCTGCCGAAGCTGGATTTTGCCTCGGAAAGCCTGGTGAACGAAATTTATCGCGGCGAGGACAGCATTGTCCGTCACTGGTTAAAAGCGCCGTGGAGCATGGACGGCTGGCGGCTTGATGTTGTGCACATGTTGGGAGAAGCCGGTGGATCGCGCAACAATCTGCAGCATGTGGCCGGGATCACCCAGGCGGCGAAAGAAACGCAGCCAGAAGCCTATGTGGTCGGTGAACACTTTGGCGATGCGCGCCAGTGGTTACAGGCCGATGCCGAAGATGCCGCCATGAACTACCGTGGTTTTACCTTCCCGCTCTGGGGATTTCTCGCCAACACCGACATCTCTTACGATCCGCAATCTATTGATGCTCAAACGTGCATGGCGTGGATGGATAACTACCGTGCGGGATTGTCGCATGAGCAGCAGTTGCGTATGTTCAACCAGTTCGACAGCCACGATACCGCTCGTTTTAAATCTTTACTGGGCAAAGATGTTGCGCGCCTGCCACTGGCGGTGGTGTGGCTGTTTACGTGGCCTGGCGTGCCGTGTATTTACTACGGTGATGAAGTGGGGCTGGATGGAAATAACGATCCGTTCTGTCGTAAACCGTTCCCGTGGCAGAAGGATCAACAGGACGGCGAACTGTTGGCGCTGTACCAGCGGTTGGCGAAATTACGTCATCGTAGCAAGGCGCTACGCCACGGCGGCTGTCAGGTAATTTACGCCGAAGATAACGTGGTGGTATTTGTCCGGGTACTTAACCAGCAGCGCGTACTGGTGGCGATTAACCGGGGACACGCCTGTGAAGTGGTCCTGCCGTCGTCGCCGTTGCTCAATGTCGCGCAGTGGCGACATGAAGAGGGCAAAGGCCAGGTCATGGGTGATGTACTGACGTTGCCTGCAATCTCAGCGTCGGTGTGGTCGGGTCATTGAGATAAAAAAAGGCCCGCATTTGCGGGCCTTGTTCAATTCATGCCAATTACAGGCTGGAGACGTTTTCGGTCAGGTATTTTGCCACGCCGTCCGGAGACGCGTTCATACCTTCTTTACCTTTTTCCCACTGTGCAGGGCAAACGTCACCGTGCTCTTCGTGGAACTGCAGCGCGTCAACCATACGCAGCATTTCGTCGATGTTACGACCCAGCGGCAGATCGTTAACCACCTGGTGGCGAACAACGCCGTTCGCGTCGATCAGGAAAGAACCGCGCAGAGCAACGCCCGCTTCCGGGTGCTCGATGCCGTAAGCTTTCTGGATTTCGCGCTTGATGTCAGCAACCATTGCGTATTTCACTGCACCGATGCCGCCTTTGTCGACAGGGGTGTTACGCCATGCGTTATGGACAAATTCAGAGTCAAAAGAAACGCCAACCACTTCAACGCCGCGCTTCTGGAATTCTTCGTAACGTTTGTCGAACGCGATCAGTTCAGACGGGCAAACGAAGGTGAAGTCCATCGGCCAGAAGAACAGAACGGTGGTTTTACCGTTGGTATGCTGTTTGAAGTTGAAGTTATCAACAATCTCACCGCTACCCAGTACCGCAGCTGCTGTGAAATCCGGAGCCTGACGAGTTACCAGTACCATATAATTCTCCTGCAAAGTTAAGGGTTTTTTGGAACGCAACGCGGGCCAGTATAGAGAGTGTTCGGGAATAAGACAAAGAGGCGCTGACAATCAATGAGACAGGTTTTGGCTATCAATGTTTTTCCGGATGGTGGCGTCACCTTATTCGGCCCAGTGCTGTCGGGCGATCAAAGTGCTTTACGGCGGGCCTGTTCCATCATCTGCGGATAAAAACGCCAGAAGCGTTCTTCCAGCGCGTCGTAATGTCTGTCCAGGTCATACCACGAGTCGCGCAGGGCATCGAGACGCGGGCGGCGGCTGGCCATGCCATTGAGCACATCCTGGATAAAATCCATATCCTGATAGCGCTCCAGCCATTTCTCTGACCACATGTAATTGTTCAGATTGACAAAGCGCGGCGGCGATTCAGGCAAGATTGTGGCAACCTGAGTATGGGCGTAGCGGACAAAGGCTGCTAATGGGAAGTCGGGCGAGATTTCTGCCCAGTGGCGCGATAAAAAGTGATCCCACATCACGTCGAGCGTAATCGGCGCGACGCGGCGCGTTTCGCTGCGAAACCACTCTTTAGCTTCACGGACTTCCGGCAGGTTGTCGGTCATGACGTCGATTCGACGATGCATGAAAATGCCGTCCACCACCTCAGGCGCAAAACTGGATGCCGGGTTTCCGCGAACAAAATCCGCCAGCAGGTTGCCGGAGAGTGAACTGTCGGCTAAATGCGCCAGATGTAAATGTGCAAGAAAATTCATTATCGATTATCTGTCCAAAAGCGGGGTAAAGGTTGCAGGGAAAGCGCCCCGGCACTAGACTACCCGCCTCTTATTTTAGTCTGAGTCAGTGTCATGCGCGTTACCGATTTCACCTTTGAACTTCCTGAATCCCTGATTGCCCACTATCCGCAAGCAGAGCGCAGTAGCTGCCGTTTGCTGTCGCTGGATGGGCCAACGGGCGCGCTGACGCACGGTACTTTCACCGATTTGCTCGACAAGCTCAACCCCGGAGATCTTCTGGTCTTTAACAATACCCGCGTGATCCCGGCTCGCCTGTTTGGGCGTAAAGCCAGCGGCGGCAAGATTGAAGTGCTGGTTGAGCGCATGCTCGATGACAAACGTATTCTGGCTCATATTCGCGCATCCAAAGCGCCGAAGCCGGGTGCTGAGCTGTTGCTGGGCGATGATGAAAGCATTAAAGCGACGATGGTTGCGCGCCATGATGCGCTGTTTGAAGTGGCGTTTGACGACAAACGCAGCGTACTGGATATCCTCAACGCCATCGGCCATATGCCGCTGCCGCCGTATATCGACCGCCCGGATGAAGACGCCGACCGTGAACTGTACCAGACCGTATACAGCGAAAAACCTGGCGCCGTGGCGGCACCGACAGCGGGTCTGCACTTTGACGATCCGTTACTGGCAAAACTGCGTGAAAAGGGCATTGAGATGGCGTTTGTGACGCTGCACGTTGGGGCGGGGACGTTCCAGCCGGTGCGCGTAGACACCATTGAAGATCACATCATGCATTCCGAATATGCGGAAGTTCCGCAGGACGTGGTCGACGCGGTACTGGCGGCGAAAGCGCGCGGTAATCGCGTGATCGCGGTAGGGACGACCTCAGTTCGTTCGCTGGAAAGCGCGGCTCAGGCGGCGAAAAATGATCTGATCGAACCGTTCTTCGGGGATACGCAAATCTTTATCTACCCGGGCTATCAGTACAACGTCATCGATGCGCTGGTAACCAACTTCCATCTCCCTGAATCGACATTGATTATGTTGGTTTCGGCGTTTGCAGGTTATAAAAACACCATGAACGCCTATCATGAAGCGGTTATAGCGGAATATCGCTTTTTTAGTTACGGTGATGCGATGTTTATCACGTACAATCCGCAGGCTATTTCTGAGCGTGTCGGGGAGTAAGTTCCCGGCATGAGTATTTTACGTCGGACTGTTTTTCTGACGCAGGAGTTAAGATGAAATTTGAACTGGATACCACAGACGGTCGTGCTCGCCGCGGACGCCTTGTTTTTGATCGTGGCGTAGTGGAAACGCCTGCTTTTATGCCTGTCGGTACCTACGGTACGGTGAAAGGTATGACGCCGGAAGAAGTTGAAGCGACCGGCGCACAAATTATTCTCGGCAACACGTTCCACCTGTGGCTGCGCCCAGGGCAGGAAATCATGAAGCTGCATGGCGATTTGCATGACTTCATGCAGTGGAAAGGACCGATCCTCACCGATTCCGGCGGTTTCCAGGTATTCAGCCTGGGCGATATCCGTAAGATTACCGAGCAGGGTGTACATTTCCGCAACCCGATCAACGGCGATCCGATTTTCCTCGATCCTGAGAAATCGATGGAGATTCAATACGATCTCGGTTCCGATATCGTGATGATTTTCGACGAATGTACACCGTACCCGGCTGACTGGGACTATGCTAAACGCTCGATGGAGATGTCATTGCGTTGGGCACAGCGTAGCCGTGACCGTTTTGATAGCCTCGGCAACAAAAATGCGCTTTTTGGCATCATTCAGGGCAGCGTTTACGAAGATTTACGTGATATCTCTGTTAAAGGTCTGGTAGATATAGGCTTTGATGGCTACGCTGTCGGCGGTTTGGCTGTGGGTGAACCGAAAGAAGACATGCACCGTATTCTGGAACATGTTTGCCCACAAATTCCGGCAGATAAACCTCGTTACCTGATGGGCGTCGGCAAACCAGAAGATCTGGTTGAAGGCGTGCGTCGTGGTATCGATATGTTTGACTGTGTGATGCCAACGCGAAATGCCCGTAATGGCCATTTGTTTGTGACTGACGGCGTGGTAAAAATTCGTAACGCGAAACATAAAAGCGACACCAGTCCACTCGACGCTGAGTGCGATTGTTACACCTGTCGCAATTATTCACGCGCTTACTTGCATCATCTTGACCGTTGCAACGAAATATTGGGCGCGCGACTCAATACCATTCATAACCTTCGCTACTACCAGCGCTTGATGGCGGGTTTACGCAAGGCTATTGAAGAGGGTAAATTAGAGAGCTTCGTAACCGATTTTTACCAACGTCAGGGTCGACCTGTTCCACCTGTGAACGTTGATTAATTTTAATAATGAGGGAATTTGAATGAGCTTTTTTATTTCTGATGCGGTAGCGGCAACAGGTGCTCCGGCGCAGGGCAGCCCGATGTCTCTGATTCTGATGCTGGTGGTGTTTGGTCTGATTTTCTACTTCATGATCCTGCGTCCACAGCAAAAGCGTACCAAAGAGCATAAAAATCTGATGAGCTCCATTGCCAAAGGTGATGAAGTCCTGACGAACGGTGGCCTGGTCGGTCGTGTGACCAAAGTAGCGGAAACTGGCTACATCTCTATCGCACTGAACGACACCACTGAAGTGGTTATCAAACGTGACTTCGTAGCTGCCGTTCTGCCGAAAGGCACCATGAAGGCGCTGTAATATTCCGTTTTCCCAAAGGGAACTGCCGTGTTAAACCGTTATCCTTTGTGGAAGTACATCATGCTGGTCGTCGTGATTATCGTCGGCCTGCTTTACGCACTTCCCAACCTGTATGGTGAGGATCCGGCTGTTCAAATCACTGGCGTGCGCGGTGCCGCCGCCAGTGAGCAAACGCTGATCCAGGTCCAGAAAACGTTACAAGAAGAAAAAATCACACCTAAGTCTGTGGCTCTGGAAGAGGGCGCTATTCTTGCGCGCTTCGACTCCACCGATACCCAATTGCGCGCACGTGAAGTGCTGCTGGGCGTGCTGGGTGATCAATACGTCGTGGCGCTTAACCTTGCTCCGGCAACCCCTCGCTGGCTGGCTGCTATTCACGCGGAACCGATGAAACTCGGTCTTGATCTGCGTGGTGGCGTTCACTTCCTGATGGAAGTGGATATGGACACCGCGCTGGGTAAACTGCAGGAACAAAATATCGATAGCCTGCGCAGCGATCTGCGTGAAAAAGGCATTCCTTATACTACCGTTCGTAAAGAAGATAACTACGGTCTGAGCATCACCTTCCGTGATGGCAAGGCGCGTGACGACGCGATCTCTTATCTGAGCAAGCGTCATCAGGATCTGGTTATTTCCAGCCAGGGCAGCAATGCGCTGCGTGCAGTGATGACCGATGCACGTCTGAGTGAAGCCCGTGAGTACGCGGTACAGCAGAACATCAATATTCTGCGTAATCGTGTTAACCAGCTGGGTGTCGCTGAGCCGGTTGTTCAACGCCAGGGCGCCGACCGCATCGTGGTCGAACTGCCGGGTATTCAGGACACCGCGCGTGCGAAAGAGATTCTGGGCGCAACGGCGACGCTGGAGTTCCGTCTGGTAAACACCAACGTGGACCAGTCTGCGGCGGCATCCGGGCGCGTACCGGGTGACTCGGAAGTGAAACAGTCTCGTGAAGGACAGCCGGTTGTGCTGTATAAACGCGTGATCCTGACCGGTGACCATATCACCGATTCCACTTCCAGCCAGGACGAATACAATCAGCCGCAGGTTAACATCTCGCTGGATAGCGCGGGTGGTAACATCATGTCTAACTTCACCAAGGATAACATCGGTAAGCCGATGGCGACCCTGTTCGTGGAGTACAAAGACAGCGGTAAAAAAGATGCGAATGGCCGTTCAGTGCTGGTGAAACAGGAAGAGGTGATTAACATCGCCAACATCCAGTCTCGCTTGGGCAACAGCTTCCGTATCACCGGTATCAACAACCCGAATGAAGCGCGTCAGCTTTCACTGCTGTTACGTGCCGGTGCGTTGATTGCGCCGATTCAGATTGTTGAAGAACGCACCATCGGCCCGACTCTGGGTATGCAGAACATCAAGCAGGGTCTGGAAGCGTGTCTGGCTGGTCTGGCTGTTTCTATTCTGTTTATGATCTTCTTCTACAAGAAGTTTGGTCTGATTGCGACCAGCGCGCTGATTGCGAACCTGGTACTGATTGTCGGTATCATGTCGCTGCTGCCGGGCGCTACGCTAAGTATGCCGGGTATCGCGGGGATCGTCTTAACCCTTGCCGTAGCGGTCGATGCGAACGTACTGATCAACGAACGTATCAAAGAAGAGTTGAGTAACGGACGTTCGATTCAGCAGGCGATCAACGAAGGTTATGCGGGCGCATTCAGTTCCATCTTCGATGCGAACATCACGACGCTGATTAAAGTTCTGATCCTGTATGCAGTCGGTACCGGGGCAATTAAAGGGTTCGCGATTACTACCGGTATTGGTGTGGCGACGTCGATGTTTACCGCGATCGTCGGGACACGTGCCATCGTAAACCTGTTGTATGGCGGCAAGCGCGTCAAAAAGCTGTCAATCTGAGGAGTGCGAAGTGGCACAGGAATATACTGTTGAACAATTGAACCACGGCCGTAAAGTCATCGACTTTATGCGCTGGGACTACTGGGCTTTCGGCATCTCTGGTTTCCTGCTGATTGCGGCCATCGTGGTGATGGGCGTACGTGGGTTTAACTGGGGGCTCGATTTCACCGGTGGTACGGTAATTGAAATCACGCTGGAAAAACCGGCGGAAATGGACGTGATGCGCGATGCGCTGGAGAAAGCGGGCTTCGTTGAGCCGCTGCTGCAGAACTTCGGTAGCAGCCACGACATTATGGTACGTATGCCGCCAACCGAAGGTGAAAACGGTGGGCAAGTGCTGGGTAGCAAGGTGCTGAGCGTCATTAACGAAGCCACCAACCAGCATGCAGCGGTGAAGCGTATCGAATTCGTCGGGCCTAGCGTCGGTGCCGATCTGGCACAAAACGGTGCGATGGCGCTGATCGTGGCGCTGATCTCCATCCTCGTGTACGTCGGTTTCCGCTTTGAGTGGCGACTGGCGGCGGGCGTGGTTATCTCGCTGGCGCACGACGTGATCATCACGCTTGGGATCCTGTCGTTGTTCCATATCGAGATTGACCTGACTATCGTCGCATCGTTGATGTCGGTTATCGGTTACTCGCTGAACGACAGCATCGTGGTTTCTGACCGTATTCGTGAGAACTTCCGCAAAATCCGTCGCGGGACGCCTTATGAAATCTTTAACGTGTCGTTGACCCAAACGCTGCACCGTACGTTGATTACCTCCGGTACAACGTTAGTGGTTATTCTGATGCTGTACCTCTTTGGTGGTCCGGTACTGGAAGGCTTCTCGCTGACTATGCTTATCGGTGTGTCCATCGGTACCGCGTCGTCTATCTACGTGGCATCGGCACTGGCGCTGAAGCTGGGTATGAAGCGTGAGCACATGCTGCAGCAGAAAGTTGAGAAAGAAGGGGCGGATCAGCCGTCTATTCTGCCTTAACCGACGCAGGGCGTTACACTGGAATCCCGATCGCAAGGTCGGGATTTTTTTGCCTGTTGTACGCTGGCTTCACGTGGACCGGGCATAAAAAAGCCAGCAATTAAGCTGGCTTGTGTAGGACGAATGTTCAGGGCAGTGGCGCAACCTACATACTTACATATAGGTATGCCGGATAAGCATAGCGCCATCCGGCGACAACCAACCTCAATTTAGAAGTTGTAACCTACAACAAAGTAACCACCCCAACCGGTAGATTTCGCACTGAAGTCGCCTTCGCCCCAGTTCAGAGTATCTCCACCTTTCCACTGGCCGCCGTTATGGAAGTAACGAGCCACTACGGAGTAGTGCCAGTGATCGTAGTTCAGCGCCAGAACGTGGCTGGAGGCGATAGAGTTGCTGGTGCGGTTCGGATCATCGCCCAGATCTGAGCCCCAGTCGAAGTTGGTGAAGCCGATGTAGGTCAACTGACCGCCCCAAACCTGGGTGATCGGCACAAAATATTTCACTTTAAAACGGTAGCCATCCCATTCGTTTTCGTTGGATGCGCCATAGTTCTGCCACTGGTATTTGGCATAGACGTTCAGAGACAGGCCCATCGGCAGACCGGTGTCGATATCGGTACCCAGACCCATGTACCAGGTGCTCTGGCGACTGGCTTTGTTATCACCCATGTCGTAGATGTAGTTGTTGGCGAAGTACCACTCTTTGAACGGACCAAAGCTCAGGTCAGCACCGGTCAGTTTGTCGATGGAGAAACGCGGTTCGATTTCCATAAACAGCGGGGAACCGTCAGACCAGATACCTTTATCGTTGCCGTTACCCCAATCAAAGGTCTTAGGAATATCGATGTAGCCATAGAAATCAAACCAGTCTTTTTTGGCAAACGCTTCGTATTCCAGGTAAACGTCGTTGTTCAGTTTCGGAGAGAAACGGGTGTGGTAGCTGCCGACAACGTTAACGCTCTGGTGCCACCAGTCGGACAGGTATTCCGGTTTGTTGTTTTCTGCTGCATTAGCAGTGAAAGACGAGGAGAGCGCCAGCACTGCACCGGCTGCAAGTAATGTTTTTTTCATATGTATGCCACTGTTTGAAATCCCTTTCGGGAGTGAAAAAGGCGCAATTTGCGTTTCTAAATATTTCGTAATTCTTCGGAGCCTATTATAAAAATCATTGTTCACAAAAATATGTCTTGTTTCACAGTTCTATCATTTACGTAATCGATTGCGTTCACGTTTGCGTACTTTAGGCGGCGAATTGTACTGACTCCCATGAATGTTGCCAAGTTTTACTAAAAATATCGGTGATGTCAGCGGAGTAACAAAATGACGGGGATGGGTGTTGCGGAACGCACAAAACGCTCCGCAAAAAAGTTTATTGGGTCACAGGCTGGATGTCATGGATGCGTACAAAGCCGAGTTGATCAAGCGACAGGCCATTGAGCTGTAGCGGAATGTCTACGTCACTGGGGGCAAGAAGGCTTGCCGGAGCGTTGATCAATTCATTCTTAACGTTCATTTCCTGATAGTTGTCCGTGGTGCCCTGGATTTGCCCGTACTCTACGGTGGCGCTAAATGCCGGTAACGGTGTGTTGGATTCTCCCTGAATGCGCAGCGTCAGGCGCGTACCGTCCGCATTCGGTGCAATATTGACCAGTGACATGCGGAGCGTACCAATCTGGCTGTTCAGGCGGGCGGGGGTTTTCGAACCCGGTAATAAATAGACGCCGCGGGTGGATTTCGCATTCAACATATTTTGTTGCGTTATTTTTACCGTTTCCTGATTGAGCTGGGTCATCTCTTTGCTCAAGGTACTTACGCTTTGATGCATCTGTCGTACTTCAGCTTGCTGTGCGCAGGCATTAAGACTAAAGAGGCTTCCCACCAGGAGAATTCTTAGGTAACGTCTTGTCATTATGATTACTTCCTACATTGTCGCGATAGCATAATGGTAGTGTGCTCAGAGCACGAAGGCATCGATCCTTTGTCTCAAAAGCGCTCTGCCTTTGTTGTCGCGCCAGTTCAGGGTAAAATAGATCTCTATGAACCACTGAGGTACAGGACGCCGTATGCATTGCCCATTCTGTTTCGCCGTAGACACAAAGGTAATTGACTCTCGTCTTGTCGGCGAGGGCTCTTCAGTACGCCGCCGTCGGCAGTGTCTGGTCTGTAACGAACGTTTTACCACTTTTGAAGTGGCAGAACTGGTTATGCCACGCGTTGTAAAAAGCAACGACGTGCGCGAGCCTTTTAATGAAGAGAAGCTGCGCAGCGGCATGCTGAGAGCGCTTGAGAAACGGCCGGTCAGCGCAGATGACGTCGAAATGGCGTTAAACCATATAAAATCACAGCTGCGTGGGACGGGCGAGCGCGAGGTGCCGAGTAAAATGATCGGTAATCTGGTGATGGAGCAACTGAAAAAGCTCGATAAAGTGGCCTACATCCGTTTTGCTTCGGTTTACCGGAGCTTTGAAGATATCAAAGAATTTGGCGAAGAGATTGCTCGCCTACAGGATTAAGCCATGCAGGATGAGTTGTACATGGCGCGAGCGCTGAAGCTGGCCGCGCGTGGACGTTTCACGACCCACCCTAATCCCAACGTGGGCTGTGTCATTGTTAAAGACGGGGAAATCGTCGGTGAAGGATACCATCACCGCGCGGGCGAACCCCATGCCGAGGTCCATGCGCTGCGTATGGCCGGTGTTAAAGCGCAGGGGGCAACCGCCTACGTCACGCTCGAACCGTGCAGTCATCACGGGCGTACGCCGCCGTGCTGCGATGCGCTGATTGCTGCGGGCGTGACGCGTGTTGTTGCTGCGATGCAGGATCCTAACCCGCAGGTGGCGGGGCGTGGACTTTACCGCTTGCAGCAGGCCGGTATTGATGTCAGCCACGGCATGATGATGAACGACGTCGAACAGCTGAATAAAGGTTTTCTCAAGCGGATGCGCACCGGATTTCCGTATGTTCAGCTTAAGCTCGGCGCATCGCTTGACGGCCGTACGGCGATGGCCAGCGGCGAAAGCCAGTGGATAACCTCACCACAGGCACGTCGCGACGTGCAGCGCCTGCGTGCGCAAAGCCATGCTATTTTAACCAGCAGCGCCACGGTGCTGGCTGACGACCCCCAGCTTACCGTCCGTTGGTCGGAGCTTGATGAATCGACCCAGGCGCTGTATCCGCAGGAAAACCTGCGTCAGCCAATCCGCATTGTTCTCGATCGTCAAAACCAGGTCACACCTGAACATCGTATTGTGCAGCAGCCGGGAGAAACCTGGATTGCGCGCAGCAGCGACGATTCGCGTATCTGGCCGGAGAGTGTTCGCACGCTGAATGTGCCGGAGCATAACGGCAATCTGGATCTGGTGGTGTTGATGATGCAACTGGGCAAGCAGCAAATTAACAGCATTTGGGTTGAGGCTGGCCCAACGCTTGCAGGCGCATTATTGCAGGCCGGGGTGGTGGATGAGCTAATCGTCTATGTTGCGCCTAAACTGTTAGGCAGTGACGCGCGAGGATTATGTGTGCTGCCAGGCCTTGAGAAACTGGCCGATGCCCCCCATTTCAAATTCAACGAGATACGCCATGTAGGTCCGGACGTTTGCCTGCATTTAGTGAGCGCATGATCTCCCGGTTCGAAAGGGAAGCAGCGCACAGATTATTATGATAAAATCCGCCCCCCTGCGGGGTCTAGTGAATCCGAAGGAAGAATATGAACATTATTGAAGCTAACGTTGCTACTCCGGACGCTCGCGTCGCCATCACCATTGCGCGTTTCAACAACTTTATCAATGACAGCCTGCTGGAAGGTGCTATCGACGCCCTGAAGCGTATTGGCCAGGTTAAAGATGAAAACATTACCGTCGTTTGGGTTCCAGGCGCGTATGAGCTGCCGCTGGCAGCTGATGCACTGGCGAAAACCGGTAAATATGACGCGGTGATTGCGCTGGGTACAGTTATCCGTGGCGGTACCGCACACTTCGAATATGTGGCTGGCGGTGCAAGCAATGGCCTGGCGCACGTCGCTCAGGACAGCGGTATTCCGGTAGCCTTCGGTGTTCTGACCACCGAAAGTATTGAACAAGCCATCGAACGTGCTGGCACGAAAGCCGGTAATAAAGGCGCAGAAGCTGCACTGACCGCGCTTGAAATGATTAATGTATTGAAAGCCATTAAGGCCTGATTTTTGTAAGGGGAAATCCGTGAAACCTGCTGCTCGTCGCCGCGCCCGTGAGTGTGCCGTCCAGGCGCTCTACTCCTGGCAGTTGTCCCAGAACGACATCTCTGATGTTGAATACCAGTTCCTGGCGGAACAGGACGTGAAAGATGTCGACGTCCTGTATTTTCGTGAACTGCTGTCCGGGGTGGCGACTAACAGCGCGTACCTGGATGGCCTGATGAAGCCTTACCTGTCTCGTCTGCTGGAAGAGCTGGGTCAGGTAGAGAAAGCCGTACTGCGTATTGCACTGTTTGAACTGTCTAAACGTAGTGATGTGCCGTATAAAGTGGCCATCAACGAAGCGATTGAACTGGCGAAAACCTTCGGTGCCGAAGATAGCCACAAGTTCGTCAACGGCGTACTGGATAAAGCAGCACCTGCGATTCGCCCCAACAAAAAGTGATCGCCAGGCCGGCAGGATGGTGGAATCTATTTCCGCTGTCGCCGGCCTTTTCTTTTTTCCTGCTGAGGCATAACGTATGGCATGTGGCGAATTCTCCCTGATTGCCCGTTATTTTGACCGTGTTAGAAGCTCTCGTCTTGACGTCGAAACCGGCATTGGTGACGATTGTGCACTCCTGAACATCCCTGAAAAACAAACGCTGGCGATCAGCACCGACACGCTGGTGGCAGGCAATCACTTCCTTCCCGATATTGATCCAACGGACCTGGCCTGGAAAGCGCTGGCGGTTAATTTAAGCGATCTGGCGGCGATGGGAGCTGACCCGGCATGGCTGACGCTGGCGCTCACGTTACCTGACGTTGATGAATCCTGGCTCGAAGCCTTCAGTGACAGCCTGTTTGAACTCCTTAATTACTATGATATGCAGCTGATTGGCGGTGATACCACGCGTGGGCCACTGTCGATGACGTTGGGTATCCATGGCTACGTCCCGGTCGGGCGAGCCTTAAAACGCTCGGGTGCGAAGCCAGGTGACTGGATTTACGTTACCGGTACGCCGGGCGACAGCGCTGCCGGTTTGGCTATTCTGCAAAACCGATTGCAGGTAACAGATGCCAAAGACGCGGAGTACCTGCTTAAACGTCACCTGCGCCCCACGCCGAGAATTTTACAGGGGCAGGCCCTGCGCGATCTGGCCAGTGCGGCTATCGATCTTTCCGACGGTCTGATTTCCGATCTCGGGCATATCGTTAATGCCAGCGGCTGCGGCGCGCGCGTTAATGTCGATACGTTACCGTATTCCACGGCATTATCTCAGCACGTTGAGCCGGAGCAGGCGCTGCGCTGGGCGCTCTCAGGTGGTGAAGATTATGAGTTATGCTTTACCGTACCGGAAATAAACCGTGGTGCACTGGACGTCGCGCTGGGGCATCTTGGCGTATCATTTACCTGCATTGGGCAGATGAGTGCGGACGTGGAAGGGATGCACTTTACGCGTGACGGTAAGCCTGTCACGTTTGACTGGAAAGGATATGACCATTTTGCTGCGCCTTAAAAAAGATGTCGCAAAAAGCCGTTTGAGTATGCGTAATCCGTGGCACCTGTTGGCCACCGGATTCGGCAGCGGATTAAGTCCAATTATACCCGGTACCATGGGATCGCTGGCGGCGATCCCATTTTGGTATTTGATGACGTTTCTGCCGTGGCAGCTGTATTCACTGGTCGTCATGCTGGCTATTTGTATCGGTGTCTATCTGTGCCATCAAACGGCGAAAGATATGGGTGTACACGATCACGGCAGTATCGTCTGGGATGAGTTTGTCGGGATGTGGATAACCCTGATGGCTCTGCCGACACTCGACTGGCAGTGGGTCGCCGCCGGATTTGTGATTTTCCGCATTCTGGATATGTGGAAGCCCTGGCCGATCCGCTGGTTCGATCGTAACGTGCATGGCGGTACGGGGATTATGATCGACGATATTGTGGCGGGGATACTTTCCGCAGGGATCCTCTATTTTATCGGGCATCACTGGCCGCTTGGCATTATTTAACCCTTCCCAGGGTTATGTTGTAGGCCCGATAAGCACAGCGCCATCGGGCAATACCAGATTATTTAAATCCCACCACCGGATGTTGTTTGTACGGCATTTCCAGTTCGGCAATCTGTTCCGGTTTTAGCGTTAAATCGACCGCGTTGAGCAACTCATCCAGCTGTTCTTCGCGCGAGGCGCCAATTATGGGCGCAGCGACGCCCGGTTTGCTCAGCAGCCACGCCAGCGCTACCTGCGCGCGCGAAGCGCCGATTTCCTCACTCACCCCGGTTAACCGTTCCGCTATTCTCGCGTCGTTTTCATCACTCTCGCGGTACAGATTTTTTCCGACTTCATCCGACACGACACGCGCGGTCGTTTCTCCCCAGGGGCGCGTCAGACGTCCCCGTGCCAGTGGGCTCCACGGGATCACCGCCACACCTTCCTGGTAGCACAGCGGCAGCATGTCGCGTTCTTCTTCACGGTAGATAAGGTTGTAGTGATCCTGCATGCTGACAAACTGTGCCCAGCCGTGTTGTTTCTGCAAGGCCAGCGCCTGCGCAAACTGGGAGGCGTGCATCGAAGAGGCGCCGATATAGCGTGCTTTGCCGGACTTCACCACGTCGTTGAGCGCTTCCAGGGTTTCTTCGATAGGCGTGTTGTAATCCCAGCGGTGAATTTGCAGGATATCGACATAGTCCATGCCAAGGCGAGTCAGGCTGTCGTCGATAGAACGCAGGATTTGCGCCCGGGATAACCCTTCCGCTAAATCATCTACCTGGTGAAATACTTTTGTGGCGACCACCACCTCGTCGCGGCGGGCGAAGTCACGCAGGGCACGACCGACAATTTCTTCACTGCTGCCAGCGGAGTAGCTATTGGCAGTATCAAAAAAGTTAATACCGCCTTCAAGAGCATGTTTGATAATTGGGCGACTGCTTTCTTCCGGCAGCGTCCAGGCGTGGTTGCCGCGATTGGGCTCGCCAAACGTCATGCAGCCCAGACAAAGGCGAGAAACCCGAAGGTCAGTTTTTCCTAAGAGGTTGTATTGCATATTCCGCTCCTGCTTAGCGTGTTAATCATTAAGCATAGCAGGAGCGGGGAGGGGATTATGCCAGCCAGGCCTTGATTTTGGCCTCAATGCCGGCGGCATCAAGACCGAGATCGGCGCGCGCTTCGTCCTGTGTCCCCTGTGGGATGAAGAAGTCAGGCAGACCAATGTTAAGCACCGGAACCGGCTTACGATGCGCCATCAGCACTTCGTTTACGCCGCTGCCCGCGCCGCCCATAATGGCGTTTTCTTCCAGCGTAACCAGCACCTCGTGGCGGGCTGCCATCTCCAGAATCAACGTTTCGTCCAGCGGTTTGACAAAGCGCATATCGACCAACGTGGCGTTCAGCGATTCCGCAACCTGAGCGGCTTCTGGCATCAGGGTGCCGAAGTTAAGGATTGCCACTTTTGTCCCGTGACGCTTCACGATGCCTTTACCAATAGGTAATTTTTCCAGCGGGGTCAGCTCAACACCAACCGCATTACCGCGCGGGTAGCGCACCACGGCCGGGCCGTTAGTGTAGTGATAACCGGTAAACAGCATCTGGCGGCATTCGTTTTCATCGCTCGGGGTCATAATGACCATCTCCGGGATGCAGCGCAGGAAAGAAAGATCGAACGCGCCCTGGTGGGTTTGTCCATCTGCGCCCACGATCCCCGCGCGATCCACGGCGAACAGGACCGGCAGTTTCTGAATGGCGACATCATGCAGCACCTGATCGTAGGCGCGTTGCAGGAAGGTGGAATAAATCGCGACCACCGGCTTATAGCCGCCAATTGCCAGTCCGGCAGCAAAGGTGACCGCGTGCTGCTCGGCAATCGCCACGTCGAAGTAGCGGTCCGGGAATTTACGTGAAAACTCCACCATACCGGAGCCTTCGCGCATGGCCGGGGTAATCGCCATCAGCTTGTTGTCTTTGGCCGCCGTTTCACATAACCAGTCGCCGAAGATTTTGGAGTAGCTCGGCAGGCCGCCGCTGCTTTTCGGCAGACATCCGCTGGACGGATCGAATTTGGGTACCGCATGGAACGTGATTGGGTCTTTTTCCGCAGGCTCATAGCCACGACCTTTTTTGGTCATGATGTGCAGGAACTGCGGGCCTTTCAGGTCGCGCATGTTCTTCAGCGTGGTGATCAGTCCCAGCACGTCGTGACCGTCTACCGGGCCGATGTAGTTAAAGCCCAATTCTTCAAACAGCGTACCCGGCACTACCATGCCTTTAATGTGTTCTTCGGTACGTTTAAGCAGCTCTTTTATCGGCGGCACGCCGGAGAAGACTTTCTTCCCGCCTTCACGCAATGAGGAATACAGTTTGCCGGAGAGCAGTTGTGCCAGGTGGTTGTTCAGCGCGCCGACGTTTTCTGAAATCGACATTTCGTTGTCGTTCAGGATAACCAGCATGTCGGGCTTAATATCGCCCGCGTGGTTCATGGCTTCAAACGCCATGCCGGCAGTAATGGCACCGTCGCCAATCACGCAAACGGTACGGCGCTCTTTGCCTTCTTTCTCGGCGGCAACCGCAATGCCAATACCGGCGCTGATGGAGGTGGAGGAGTGTCCGACGCTTAAAACGTCATACTCGCTCTCGCCACGCCAGGGGAACGGATGCAGGCCACCTTTTTGGCGGATGGTGCCGATTTTATCGCGGCGCCCCGTCAGAATTTTGTGCGGGTACGCCTGATGTCCCACATCCCAGATTAACTGGTCAAACGGGGTGTTGTAGACGTAGTGCAGCGCGACGGTCAGCTCCACCGTGCCCAGACCGGAGGCAAAATGCCCGCTGGAACGGCTCACGCTGTCGAGCAAATAGCGGCGCAGTTCGTCGCAAAGCTTGGGCAGGCTCTCTTTTGGCAGCAGGCGTAACTCCTGGGTGGAGTCGACCAGCGCCAGGGTCGGGTATTTGGCTATATCAAAACTCATCGCAAGCTCATCGGATATGTTGGTTTATTTATCACGCTGGATTATGTAGTCCGCTAGCGCTTCCAGTGCCGAGGTATCGAGTGACTGTGCGGCCAGCAGACTGAGCGACTGGCGGGCATCCTCGATTAAATCCCGGGCTTTATTCCGGGCTTGCTCAAGACCCAGAAGTGCAGGATAGGTACTTTTGCCAAGCTGCTGGTCGGCACCCTGACGTTTACCCAATGTTGCAGTATCGCCTACCACATCCAGTATGTCATCCTGAACCTGGAACGCCAGACCGATGCTTTCGGCGTACTTGTCGAGTATCGGCAGGACGTTTCGGCCTTGGTCTCCGGCACTTAATGCCCCCAGACGCACGGCGGCGCGAATCAAGGCCCCGGTTTTATGGCGATGGATTTTCTCCAGCGCCTCCAGCTCAACCTGGAGGCCTTCAGCCGCCAGATCCAGCGCCTGACCGCCGCACATGCCGGCAATACCGCTGGCCTGAGCCAGTTCAGAGATCATGGCGATGCGGTCACGGTCGGCGACCTCCGGCATGGGGGCGTCACTGATAATGGAAAACGCCAGCGTTTGCAGCGCATCACCCGCTAAAATCGCATTCGCCTCGCCAAACTTAACGTGGCAGGTCGGCAGGCCGCGTCGCAGATCGTCGTCGTCCATCGCGGGTAAATCATCGTGCATCAGCGAATAAGCATGGATGCACTCAACCGCCGCGGCGGGAGCGTCGAGCGTACTCAGGCTGACGCCAAACATCTGACCGGTTGCGTATACCAGGAACGGGCGCAGACGTTTACCGCCTAATAATGCGCCATACTGCATGGTCTCTACCACGGGAGTGTTCTGAAAGGGCAATGGCGCGATAAAACGGCTCAGTGCCTGGTTGGCCTGCTCAACGCAAGCCTGTAGCTGCTGCGTAAAATCCATTTACTCATTATCCGGTGTAAAAGGCGTGAGGGCGGCATCTTCCGTCTCAGACAGCAGGATTTGCACGCGCTGTTCAGCCTGTTGCAACTTAACCTGTCCCTGACGCGCCAGCTGTACGCCACGTTCGAATTCGTTCAGCGCCTCTTCCAGCGGCAGGTCGCCGCTTTCCAGACGGGTAACAATCTGTTCCAGCTCGCTCAGCGCTGTTTCAAAGCTGGCGGGCGCTTCATTTTTCTTCGGCATAATGAATGTCTGACTCTCAATATTTTCAGCCCAAGCCATGGTAACGGACTTCGGGCAATTATCAAATAATGCGCAATGTGCACAGGAAGCTCGCGTAGTGGTATACTTCCGCGCCTGGATGCAGCCGCAGGTATGGGCTGCTGTATTATTCCCCAATACAAGCCTTTGATGCTTGCCAAAGAACCATTGCCGCCATGAAGTTTATCATTAAATTGTTCCCAGAAATCACCATCAAAAGCCAATCTGTGCGTTTGCGCTTTATAAAAATTCTGACAGGGAACATCCGTAACGTTTTAAAACACTATGATGAAGACCTTGCTGTCGTCCGCCACTGGGACCATGTTGAGGTTCGCGCCAAAGATGAAACCCAGCGTCTGGATATTCGTGACGCGCTGACCCGCATTCCGGGTATCCACCATATTCTCGAAGTGGAAGACGTGCCGTTTACCGATATGCACGATATCTTCGAGAAAGCGCTGGTGCAGTACCGCGATCAACTGGAAGGCAAAACCTTCTGCGTGCGCGTGAAGCGCCGTGGTAAGCATGAGTTTAGCTCCATTGAAGTGGAACGTTATGTTGGCGGTGGGCTGAATCAACATATTGAATCCGCGCGCGTGAAGCTGACCAAACCTGATGTGACCGTCAATCTTGAAATCGAAAACGACCGACTGCTGCTGGTGAAAGGTCGCTACGAAGGTATTGGCGGCTATCCGATTGGCACCCAGGAAGACGTGCTGTCGCTGATTTCCGGCGGTTTTGACTCTGGCGTTTCCAGCTATATGTTGATGCGTCGCGGCTGTCGCGTGCACTACTGCTTCTTTAACCTCGGTGGTGCGGCGCACGAAATCGGCGTTCGTCAGGTGGCGCATTACCTGTGGAACCGCTTCGGGAGTTCGCATCGCGTACGTTTTGTCGCCATCAACTTTGAACCGGTGGTGGGTGAGATCCTCGAGAAAGTTGACGATGGCCAGATGGGCGTGGTCCTCAAGCGCATGATGGTTCGCGCGGCGTCTAAAGTGGCCGAGCGCTACGGCGTCCAGGCGCTGGTGACCGGTGAAGCGCTTGGGCAGGTATCCAGCCAGACGCTGACTAACCTGCGTTTGATCGACAACGTCTCCGACACGCTGATCCTGCGTCCGCTGATCTCGCACGATAAAGAACACATCATTAATCTGGCGCGTGAAATTGGTACCGAAGACTTTGCTCGAACCATGCCGGAGTACTGCGGTGTGATCTCAAAAAGCCCGACGGTAAAAGCCATTAAAGCGAAGATTGAAGCCGAAGAACAAAACTTCGATTTTGCCATCCTCGATAAAGTGGTGGAAGAAGCCAATAATATCGATATCCGCGATATCGCTCAGCAGACCGAGCAGGCCGTGGTGGAAGTTGAAACCGTGAGCGGTTTTGGCCCCAACGACGTGATTCTGGACATCCGCTCTGTGGATGAACAGGATGATAAGCCGCTGAAAGTGGAAGGCGTGGACGTGGTTTCGCTGCCGTTCTACAAGCTGAGCACCCACTTTGGCGATTTGGACCAGAATAAAACCTGGCTGCTGTGGTGTGAACGCGGTGTGATGAGCCGCCTGCAGGCGCTGTATCTGCGCGAGCAGGGTTTTGCAAACGTGAAGGTGTATCGCCCGTAGTGACTTCTGCCTGATGGCGCTGCGCTTATCAGGCCTACAAACTGTACGTCTTTGTAGGCCTGATAAGGTGTTTACACCGCCATCCGGCAATATCACGATATTATTCAAAACGCACGGGAAGCGTCTTCCCGTTCGACTCCCAGACGCCTTGATAGACACCGTCTTTCAATTCCAGCGTCATCTTCTCTTGCGCCTGTTCTGCGTCAGAGGTCTTCAGTTCATAATGTTGATTGTTGGCGGTGTCGCACTTGCCGGTTAATTCAATCGGCGCGCCAAATTTCTGGTAGAAGTAAGCCCCTTCAAAATAATCACCGTATTTGCAGTCCACCTTCAACACAATACGCAGGCTTTTTCCCAGCGTGCCGTACATCACCTTGCCGTCGATGCCGGGCGCGGGCTCAACCGGTGTTGTACCCTTTGCGCCAGTCAGATACTGGCCGTATGGCGTGAACTGATTATGCAGATCTGCGGTCGGGATTTTTGTTGTGAAATCGCCCAGTTCATCACCCGCGCGGTTGGCGTGGTTGCTACAGCGTCCGTTCAGGAAAGCCAGATGATCTTTTTGCAGGGAGAATTTGTCGATGTAGTACAACCCGTCGGTGTAGGTGGCGCATGATGCGTAGAAGTCGTCATAGCCCAAATCTTCACCGTCTTCCTCTTTTATTGGCTCCGACTTTTGTGATTTCTGTGCGGCAACAAAGGTATCAATTTGGCTGCGGATATCTTTTCTGATGCGGGTGTTTAATTCAGCCATCGTGGCGCGGGAAAAGAGATCGTTAAGGGTAATTGCTGCGCCATTGGCTAAATCGAAGCTCATCGGCACATTATACGACTCGCAATAGGCTCCGCAGCCTTCGGCAAACATATTCAGGGTCAGCACGTTGGCGTCGCGATATTCGACCGTGTAGTCAAGGTTGGCGGTGGAATTCATCTCTGATTTCGCAAACTGATTCACTGTCGCCTGTGGGTTATTCCCTGGTAACCGATTGATGAAGCTTGCGAAAATATAATCGTTAATGCGTTTTGCAACCTGCGGGTTATCCGTTGAGGAAAACCATGGCACGCGATACTGCATTTCAGTGCTATTGGGATAACGGTACTCAAGGCTCTTAATTTCAAGCTGGGTTGCGGCGGTGGTGCTGGAAAGGAGCAGTAAAACCACTCCGCTCAGATATCCTTTCATAACGGTTCCTTTTAGAGGGAGTGGCCTAAGTGTTACTCGTAGTAGTTATAAATGCCTGCGGGCATCACCAGTTGTGACGCCACTTCATGAGCCTTTTCGCGACTGACCAGCAGATCAATGATTTTTAAGCCAAAATCAATCGATGTTCCTGGCCCCTGGCTGGTCAGCAGGTTGACGCGCGGATCCCAGACGACGCGTTTGTCCTGCCATTGTTCAGCGGGGATTTTGTCTTTCAGCGCCGGGAAGCCGGTCATATTGCCGATGGGGAAAATGTCATGCGGAACCAGCACGGTGGCGGCTGCGGCACATATAGCTGCCACAATACGCCCGGAGCGATGAAACTGTTTAACGGTTTCAATCAGCAGCGGGCTGTCGCGAAAACATTCTGCGCCTTTAATACCGCCGGGCAGCACGATAATGTCGTAATCGCCGTCGGCGACTTCAACCAGCGGTGCATCCGCCAGCAACTTGACGCCGCGCGAGCAGACAATCGTCAGGTCGCCATCGCTGGCTACGCTGGCGGTTGTCACCTGGATCCCGCCTCGAACCAGCAGGTCGATAGTGGTGACCGCTTCGGTCTCTTCACTACCAGGGGCGAGACATACCAGTGCTTGAGCGCTCATATTCACTTTCCTTTCGCTTTACCATTTCAAACAGGTGGGCATTTTCCGGGACGGCGATGCCGTGCGCACGCGCGCGTTTCAACAAATAACCGGTAATGTAGTCAATCTCCGTATGGCGCAGAGCACGAATGTCCTGCAGCATGGATGAGATATTTTCTGCCGTACTGTCAATTACTTGCTCAACATAATAGCGTAAATCATCCACGGATGTATGGTGGCCTTCGCGTTCGATAACCGCCGCCACTTCCTCGCATATCTGCGCTATTTTTTCAGGATGCTGGCGTAACTCGCCGTTTTGGCAGTTCCACAGCGCGGTGAGTGGGTTAATGACGCAATTGACTGCCAGCTTGCGCCACAGTTCCGCGCGGATGTTGTCGTGCCAGGCAACGTCAGGCAGCACCTCTTGCAGGATCTCAGCCAGATAACTGAAATCGCCATCCTGTTCACGCGCCGGGCCGATGCGCGTTGTTCCTTTCGCCACATGGATTATGACGTTGCCATCACGGCGAGCGGCCTGCGTGGTGGTGCCTATCAACAGTGGTTGCGTAATGCTTTGCAGCTCATCAATGGTGCCCATTCCGTTGTGAATCAACAGAATTGGGGTGGTCTTTGGCAGAATAGTTGCCAGGCTTTTTACCGCATCAGAAACCTGCCAGGCTTTCAGCGTCACCAGTAACAGATCGCTTTTCGCCAAAAAGTCGGGATCGTTTGCCGTCAGGGATTCATTAAAAACTGACCCATCCGTGTCAATCAAATTCACGCTGCAATAAGGTTGTGGCACGCGTAGCCACCCTTGAACCTCATGTCCATGTTTGCATAGCGCGGTAAGCCAAAGCTGCCCTAAGGCTCCGCATCCCAGTACGGTAATTCTCATTCATCCTCCTCACCTGCAACAGCACCAGGTGCTAATCCATATCGTCTGCATCCCATTATTGTTCGCCGCTACCATTGGCACGTACAATTAGGGGATACAGCCTAGTATAGCGCTGTCTGTTGAGTAACTTTGCAGGTATTATGCTTCGCATCAAAAACGAAGGGAGAGGAAAAGATGCCATCTTTCGATATTGTCTCTGAAGTTGATCTTCAGGAAGCGCGTAACGCGGTCGATAACGCGAGCCGCGAAGTGGAGTCACGCTTCGATTTTCGTGGCGTTGAAGCCACTTTTGAGCTGAACGAAGCCAATAAGACCATTAAGGTGCTGAGCGAGTCTGATTTCCAGGTTAATCAGTTGCTGGATATTTTGCGCGCCAAGCTGCTGAAGCGCGGGATTGAAGGGACGTCACTGGACGTACCGGAAACCTTTACCCACAGCGGAAAAACCTGGTTTGTGGAAGCGAAGCTGAAGCAGGGCATTGAAAGCGCGGTACAGAAGAAAATCGTCAAGCTGATTAAAGACAGCAAACTGAAGGTGCAGGCGCAGATTCAGGGCGAAGAAATTCGTGTGACCGGCAAAGCGCGTGACGATCTGCAATCCGTCATGGCGTTGGTGCGTGGCGGCGATCTCGGCCAGCCGTTCCAGTTCAAGAACTTCCGCGACTAAGCCGTTCTGCCTGATGGCGCTACGCTTATCAGGCCTACCGATCGCACACGCTATTTGTAGGCCGGATAAGGCGATAGTCGCCATCCGGCAATCCTCACGCCTGGCTTATCGCCTGCTCAATTTCAAATCGATTGGTCACTTTGCTGTCGATTTTCACATAGGCAGAATGCTCTTTTGCCACAATTAACACCTCACTCACGCCTTCTTTTGCCTGCAGTCGCTGTTTTAGTGTGTCATCTGCGGCGATCTCAGGGGGGATCTCCACGCGCAGGCTGCTGACATACGGCGGCTCTTTCATCGTGCTGGCCACCAGTAGCCAGATTGCAGCCAGTAATGCGCCTGCCAAAAATACCGCCTGACCATCAAACATTTCGACCACCCAACCGCCCAGCGAACCCCCGATGGCGACGCCGAGGAACTGGCTGGTGGAGTAAACGCCCATCGCCGTTCCTTTATACCCCGCCGGTGATTCTTTGCTGATGAGCGAGGGGAGAAGTGCTTCCATCAGGTTAAAGGCGAGGAAGAAGAGCTGAACACCTGCAATCAGCCCCCAGAAACGAATGTTAGCGCTCCACAGGACAATCTCAGCAGCCAGGATCAGCACCACACACGACAGAAATACCCGCTTCATCCGGCGTTTTACTTCGGCATAGATGATGAACGGCACCACGGAAACAAAGGACAGCAGCATCGTCACCAGATAAATCTTCCAGTGTTCGGCGGCGGGAAAGCCCGCTTTTGCCAGCTGGCCTGGCAGGGCGACGAAAGTGGACATCAGTAAAATATGCAGGCACATGATGCCAAAATTGAGCTTCAGCAGTTTAGGCTCCGCCAGGACTTTACTGAAGCTGCCTTTGACCATGCCTGATTCGCGGTTCAGCACGTGGATGGTGCTATTGGGAACCACCCAAATGGTCAGTACGATGCCGGTGGTTGCCAGTGCGGCGATCATCCAGAACAGCGCATGTAATCCCAGCGCGTGGGTAACGATCGGCCCAAGCACCATGGCAATGGCGAAGGTGATACCAAAGCTGACGCCAATAAACGCCATCGCTTTTGTGCGGTTTTGTTCGCGGGTTAAGTCAGACAGCAGCGCCATCACCGCGGCGGCAATCGCCCCGGAACCCTGCAGCGCACGTCCGAGTATAATTCCCCAGATAGAGTCCGAGAGCGCGGCGATCACGCTACCGAAAACGAATATCGCCAGCCCACCGACGATAAGCGGTTTACGACCGATGCGGTCGGAAAGCAAGCCGAAGGGGATCTGGAAGACCGCTTGTGCCAGACCATAAATGCCGATGGCAAGCCCGATCAGCGCTTCGCTGGCGCCCTGCAGCGCCATGCCATAGGTGGTCAGAACCGGCAGGACCATAAACATGCCAAGCATGCGCAACGAGAATACGGTCCCTAAACCCCAGGTGGCGCGCAACTCACCGGGCGTCATTTTATAATCGTTCATTCCCACCTCTGTTTTAATTTCGCGCCTAGTGTAAAGCGGTATGCGGGCGGGGTAAATATGCGCTTCATTAACAAATGTTGTGGTTGTGAGGGGAGGGCGTGGCAAAACGACAAATAAAAAAGGGTGCCGAAGCACCCTTTATAGTATAAGCAGATTTTACCAGACGTAAGTCAGCAGGTTCTGCGAGTTTGGCACCATAAAGTCGACGGACATCATCACGGAAAGCGCGGTGATGGCAATGATGGAGAAACCGAACAGCTTGCGCGCCCAGACTCTGTCATCTTCCACTTTGTACCCACGCAGCGCCATGCCTAACCACCAGACGCTGACCGCAGCCGCCACAACCAGATATTTGTAGCCGGCGTAACCGCCCAGAGACAGCATCAGCGTGGCGATAGCAAAGGCGATGATATACAGCGTGATATGGTTCTTCGCCACCGAAATGCCTTTCACCACCGGCAGTACCGGAATGTTGGCAGCCTGATAATCCTTAAAGCGGAAAATCGCGATGGCGTAAGAGTGCGGCATCTGCCACAGGCTGAAAATCGCCAGCAGAATCAGCGCACCGCTGTCAAAGCTCCCCGTCACGGCGCAGTAGCCAATCACCGGCGGCGCAGCGCCGGAGAGTGAGCCAATCAGCGTACCGTAGACCGAGTGGCGTTTCATGTACAGGCTGTACACGCCAACATAGACCACGAAGCCCATCACCCCCAGCCAGCAGGCCAGAGGGTTCGCGCCAAACCACAGCAGCATAAAGCCAGCAATACCCAGCAAGGTGGCGTATACCAGCGAGACCGCAGGAGAAATCAGACCTTTAACCAGCACACGGTTTTTGGTCCTCTCCATCTTCCTGTCGATATCCCTGTCGATGTAGTTGTTAAATACACAACCCGACGCCACAACCAGTGACACCCCAACCAACGTGTAGATAAACAGGGGATAATCAATGCTACCTTTAGAGGCTAGCAGGAATCCACCAATCACCGAGATCAGGTTGCCAAAGATGATGCCTGGTTTCGTTACTTGCAGGTATTGCTTAAACATCATAATCGCCGCTCTTAGTGCATCATCATGTTGTAGTTCAGGTTCCACATAATCCAGATGGAGCCCACAACCAGAATGGCGATGATTAGCACAGTAAAGACAAAGGCCGTCATGTTCCAACCTTCATCAGATTTGCTATTCATGTGCAGGAAGCACACCAGGTGAACCAGTATCTGTACCACTGCCATAATGAGGATAGTCCCCAGAATAACGGCAGGAGAGGCAGAACCTGTCATCACCATCCAGAACGGAATGACCGTCAGGATGATAGACAGGATAAAACCTGTCATGTAGGTTTTTACGCTGCCATGGGATGCGCCGCCGCTCACGTTTGAATGACTCATTACATCGCCCCCATCAGATAAACAACAGTGAACACGCAGATCCACACCACATCCAGGAAGTGCCAGAACAGGCTCAGGCACATGATGCGGGTACGGTTAGTGCTGGTCAGGCCGCGACGGGCAACTTGCACCATCAGCACCGCCATCCAGATAAGACCGGAAGTGACGTGCAGACCGTGCGTACCAACCAGCGCGAAGAACGCCGACAGGAAACCGCTACGATCCGGGCCCATATCGTTAACAATCAGGTGGTGGAATTCATAGATTTCCATCCCGATGAATCCGGCACCGAACAAGAAGGTCAACGCCAGCCAGGAAATCACCTGGCTCTTGTTGTTCTTGTACATGGCGATCGCCGCCATGCCGTAAGTAATGGAGCTGAATAACAGCAGGAAGGTCTCTACCAGTACGAACGGCAGCTCAAAAATGTCCTTACCTGTTGGGCCACCTGCGGTGCCGTTCACCAGAACGGCATAGGTTGCAAACAGAATAGAGAACAGAATGCAGTCGCTCATCAGGTAGACCCAAAATCCGAAGATTTTGTTCTGACCTGCATCGTGGTGCCCGTGTTCGTGCGCGTGGGCATTCGCGTGCGCTAAAGTATCAGTTGCCATTTTTCAGCCCTGCCTTAGTAATCTCATCGAAATGCTGATTTTCCAGTTTTTCGACTTCCGGGACCGGCACGTAGTAATCCACGTCTTCATCAAAGCTTTTCACGATCCAGCTGATAATCATGCCTGCGAAGCTTGCAATTGCCAGCCACCAGATATGCCAGATCATGGCGAAACCAAACAGTGTTGCGAAGGCGGTAATGACGATACCGGCGCCGCTGTTCTTCGGCATATGAATCTCTTCATAGTGCGTAGGTTGCTTATACGCTTCGCCTTTTTCTTTCATTTCCCAGAAGGCATCACGCTCGTGAACGTGTGGCACAACGGCAAAGTTGTAGAACGGAGGCGGGGAAGAGGTTGCCCACTCCAGCGTACGACCACCCCACGGGTCACCGGTCAGGTCACGGTTCTGCTCGCGGTCGCGAATAGACACGTAGATCTGAATCAGCTGGCACAGGATACCCAGTGCAATCAGCGCGGCACCGCAGGCGGCAACGACCAGCATCGGATGGAACTGCGGGTCAATCTGCTGGCTGAGACGACGGGTCATACCCATAAAGCCCAGCACATACAGCGGCATAAATGCCACGAAGAAGCCGATGATCCACAACCAGAATGCGCGTTTGCCCCAGGTTTCGTTCAGCGTGTAGCCAAACGCTTTTGGCCACCAGTAGGTCATACCGGCGAAGCAACCAAATACCACGCCGCCGATGATAACGTTGTGGAAGTGCGCAATCAGGAACAGGCTGTTGTGCAGTACGAAGTCCGCACCCGGAACCGCCAGCAGTACGCCGGTCATACCGCCGACTGAGAAGGTCACGATGAAGCCGATCGTCCACAGCATCGCTGAGTGGAATACGATACGGCCCTGATACATGGTGAACAGCCAGTTGAAGATCTTCACCCCGGTAGGGATGGCGATAATCATGGTGGTAATACCGAAGAAGGCGTTAACGTTAGCGCCTGCACCCATGGTGAAGAAGTGGTGCAGCCAAACAACGAACGACAGAACGGTGATACACACGGTTGCCCACACCAGCGAGGTGTAGCCAAACAGGCGTTTACGCGAGAAGGTCGCTGCGATTTCGGAGAACACCCCGAAGACCGGCAGAATCAGAATGTACACTTCCGGATGGCCCCAGGCCCAAATCAGGTTGATGTACATCATCATGTTGCCGCCCATATCGTTGGTAAAGAAATGGGTGCCCAGATAGCGATCCAGGGTTAGCAACGCGACGGTGACCGTCAAGATTGGGAAGGAGGCGATAATCAGGATGTTGGCGCACAGAGATGCCCAGGTAAATACCGGCATCTTGAACATCGTCATACCCGGTGCACGCATCTTGATGATGGTCACAAAGAAGTTGATACCGGTTAAGGTTGTACCGATACCGGACAACTGCACCGCCCATATCCAATAATCAACCCCGACGCTTGGACTGTACTCTATTCCCGAGAGCGGCGGATAGGCCAGCCAGCCGGTCTGTGCGAATTCACCTACGCCCAGAGACAGGTTAACCAGGATAACGCCGACAACGGTGAACCAGAAGCTCAGGTTGTTCAGGAAGGGGAAGGCAACGTCACGTGCGCCGATCTGCAGCGGAACCACCAGGTTCATCAGACCGATAACAAATGGCATGGCGACGAAGAAGATCATGATCACGCCGTGAGCCGTGAAGATCTGGTCGTAGTGGTGAGGTGGCAGGAAGCCCGCTTCACCTGCAGACGCCAGCGCCTGCTGACTACGCATCATGATGGCGTCAGCAAAGCCACGAATCAACATGACGATGGCGACGATGACATACATGATGCCAAGACGTTTGTGGTCAACCGAAGTCAGCCACTCTTTCCACAGGTAGGTCCACTTACCGAAGTAAGTAATGAGGCCCAGTAAGGCCGCCCCACCGATGATAATGGCAGCGATCGTAACCATGACGATTGGTTCATGGAACGGGACTGCATCCAGTGTCAATTTTCCGAACATCGTATTCTTCCTCGGCCCCTTAGTGAGCGGATTCCGCGTGGCTCATGTCCATGCCTTCCATTCCTTCGTGTGCGCTGTGCTCACCTTCTGGTTTGGCCATGTCCATGCTCTTACCGTGAGCCATAAATTTGTTAATAACGTCTTTAAACAAATCCGGTTTCACGTTGGAGAAATATTCCACCTGGTTGTATTCGCTTGGTACAGCCACTTTCTCGAACGCTGCCATGTCACTCATGGTGTTCGTGGACTGTTTAGCTTTAGCAACCCATTGGTCGAATTCGGCGCGGTCCTTTGTTGCGATAGCCTTGAACTTCATACCGGAGAAGCCTGGTCCGCTGTAGCTTGCGGAGATACCATCATAAGTACCGGCTTCGTTGGCGATCAGATGCAGTCGAGTCTGCATACCGGCCATGGCATAAATCTGGCTACCCAGACGCGGGATAAAGAAGGAGTTCATCACGGAGTTGGATGTCACTTTGAATTCAACCGGAGTGTTCGCCGGGAAGGCGATTTCATTCACGGTAGCGATACCCTGTTCCGGATAGATGAAGAACCATTTCCAGTCCATGGAAACCACTTCGATGGTAATGGGCTTCTCGTCATGCGCCAGCGGTTTGCTTGGCTCAAGCGCGTGCGTGGTTTTCCAGGTCAGTACGGCAAGGAAAATGATGATTAAGATAGGCACCGTCCAGACCACAGCTTCCACTTTATTGGAGTGTGACCAGTTCGGGCTGTACTTCGCATCTTTATTGCTTGCACGGTACTTCCAGGCAAAACCAACAGCCATCAAGATGGCAGGAATAACGACGATCAACATCAGGCCAAATGCCGTCAGTATCAATGAACGTTGTTCCAGACCAATCTGTCCTTTAGGGTCAAGCAGCGCAGAATTACAGCCACTGAGTAATGCAGTGCCTGCAATTAATGACAACCATCCCAAACTTTTATTGTATTTCCTGAGTCTCATTTAACGACCTCAATTCCACGGGACCGGGTGGCGTTTAAAGTGTGAGGGCATTTTACGGGAAGGTTACATTACTGTAAACATCATTGGATCTGTGTTACCGGGTTCTGCCGTGCATGTCACATATGTTGCAATATATACCGCGTTGACTTTAAGAACCTGTTGCAACATCACGTTATAACGAAAGCAGGCACGCGGGGGCAGTGCGAAGGGCAATTGGTATAACCAATGCTAAAATAAAACAATTAATTAACAATTGATTATCATTAAAAGGACAATTAGAGAACAAAAAATAGAATGGCGTTGGCTGAATCGAGTAAGGAAAATAGAATTTATAAAAGGCGTCAATAATTTCCAAAATCTATGGCGCACAAAACAACAAATAATATTTTTATTAAGTGTTGTTTATTTAGCCGTTATAATTACGCAGAGTTATTACAACGGCCAAATATGCTCGTCATACTTCAAGCTACGGGTGTGTTGGCAATAACTCGGCCCATCCTGGGCCTCACCCTTACGGGCGCTGTGAACAGCGTTCAAATTCGTTCCCGACGAATTTGTCCTTGCTCACCCCAGTCACTTACTTATGTAAGCTCCTGGGGATTTGCTGCGTCGCCGCGTGATTCGGCCTTTCGGCCTCTCCCCTACGGGGGCAGCGCAAGCGCTGTTCAAAACGCTCACGCCTTTTGTCCCGTAACTCGAATTATTTAGAGCATAAATGTGCAACATCACGCCAGACGCGTTTTGCGCAGCGCCAGATAATCCAGCAATCCACCGAATACCACACCGCAGACTGCGACCACGACCGCAACTTCAAGCAGTTCCGGCAGGAAGGAGAAGTTAGTGTAGTCCAGGGCGTTCATTGTCAGCAGTAACAGCCAGACCACCAGCAAACAACAGCCCGCCACCAGCGTCATCAATGCCAGGTTGTACGCGCTACGAAACTCCGTGCGCGGGATAAAACTTTCGTTTTTCCAGCTATGTTCCAGCGTCTGGCGACAGACCAGCAACAGAATAAGGCCTGGGATCGCGGCAAAGACGGAGAACAGATAAAACGTGGGCCAACCGTGTGCTTCGACAAACCAGCCCGCGACCGGGCCGACATAAACGCGCCCCACAGCGGAAAGCGCGGAGAGCAGGGCAAACTGCGTTGCGGAGAAGGATTTATTGCACAGCGTCATCAGCAGAGCGACAAATGCTGCTGTCCCCATCCCACCGCACAGGTTTTCGAAGAATACTGCCGCACCCATGCTAAACATATGTTTGTCGGTAATGGAGAGCAACCAGTAACCCGCGTTCGATGCGCCCTGCAAAATGCCAAAAATCAGCAATGCGCGAAATAGCGACAGGCGTTGCATCAGGATCCCGCCGTACAGAGCGCCAACAATTGTCGCCAGCAGCCCCAGCGTTTTATTGACCACCCCAACTTCACCGGCGTCAAATCCGACGCCGCGGATTAAAAAGGTGGTGGTCAGGCTCATGGCGAAGGCATCGCCAAGCTTGTACAGCACAATCAGCAGCAGGATTAACCAGGCGTTGTTACGGCCAAAGAAATCGCGCAGCGGCGCGGCAACAGCTTGTTCCAGTGTTTTAGGGACCGGAATCGCATCTGTGGGTTCGGGGGCTAACAGGGTGGCGATAATACACGGTACCAGCAGAGCCGCCATCAGCCAGTACATGCCTTGCCAGCCAAGCCAGCGATCGGCCATCCACAGTGCCAGGCCACCGGAAACCAGCATCCCTAAGCGGTAGCCGAGCACGCTGATGGCAGCGCCGGTGCCGCGTTCTTCGGCGGGTAAAACATCCGTTTTCCAGGCATCAAAGACGATATCCTGCGACGCTGAGCAAAAGGCGATTACTACCGCCAGTGCTGCCATCCATCGCAACTGCGTGCCTGGCTCCAGAAAACCCATTGCAGCAATAGAAACCAGCAGCAAAATCTGTGTGGTCAGCAGCCAGCCTCGACGTCGACCCAAAAACGGCGGTGTGTAGCGGTCCATCACAGGGGACCAGAGGAACTTAAAGACGTAGGCCTGACCGACCAGAGAAAAGAAGCCGATAGTTTTAAGATCGATGTTCTCGACCGTCATCCACGCCTGAAGCGTACCGGAGGTCAGCGCGAGCGGTAAACCGGAAGCAAAACCCAGCATCAGCAGAATTGCTGACTTAGGTTGCTGAAAAATACGTAAGTAGTGACTGGACATGGCGTCTTTAGGCCCGACGTGCGCCGGGCCATAAGGGCAGAAATTAACGTGCGTTCTGCTTGATGAAATCGTGAACGCTGGTGTCCTGAGACATATCAGCGATGGTATCGGTCAGGACGCTGTTAACGGCATCAGCAATATTTTTGTTAGAGGCCTGCAGCGCGCCTTCAACAGAATAGCTTGCGCGGTAGTTTTTGGTCATCTTGTTGCCGTTGGCTGCGGTAGCAATAATGGCGATGTCTGCCTTGGTGGCGATGTTGTAACGCACGCTACCCTGAGACACGTCGGCGTACAGCTGGCTCACGATGATTTGCAGGTTAACAGCACCGTTTGGACCAATCATATAACCGCGTGCGGTCATCTGTTTTTCCAGCACTTCTTGCAGCAGGAAACGCAGATCGCGGGATGCAGTCAGCGTTACCAGTTGATTGTCGCGGGTGACTTTGGCCAGAGCCTGATCCTGACGCTGATCGGCCCCATTAATGCTGAGGGTCACACCCATCAGGCTAGGGTCCTGCTGCGGCAGGGTAATTTTTGGCGAAACGTCAATGGTGGTCGGTGGCGTTGCGCATCCAGCTAACATAAACAGCGCGACTAACGGAAAGAGGATTTTTTTAAACATGCCAGGGGTTCTCAGTGGATCTACATTTTATGGTTAGAGAAAATTCCCGCCATCATAACATTGCCAGAGACGAGGGGAAGTGGGTAACGCATGTAAATTCATTGCGTTGTCCGTTTATCTACTTTGATGAGACCATAAATGGACTTTTTGCAATAAACCGGACAGTTGAATCAGTGAACTTCATTCGTTTGGCTGAGAAAATCAGATAAACGCTAATTTTTTGTTGCTAAGGTGTAATGGAAACGGTAAAAGCGGCTAGTATTTAAAGGGATGGGTGACATCTCAGCGTTGTCGGAGGAAAAATTTCATGATGATTCGTGAGCAAATAGAAGAAAAATTAAGGGCAGCGTTCCAACCCGTGTTCCTCGAAGTTGTGGATGAAAGCTATCGTCACAATGTTCCGGCAGGTTCTGAAAGCCACTTTAAGGTTGTGCTGGTCAGCGATCGCTTTACAGGTGAACGTTTTCTTAATCGTCATCGGATGATTTACAGTACGTTAACGGCGGAACTCTCCACAACCGTACATGCGTTAGCCCTGCATACCTACACCACCAAGGAGTGGGAAGCGTTGCAGGACACGATTTTTGCATCGCCTCCCTGTCGTGGAGCGGGAAGCATCGCGTAGAAAAACGGATTTGCAACAACCGGCGCTTTTCCAGTATGTTGCTACAGATTATGTGAAAACGGCCTACGGGCCGTTTTATTTTGTCTGAATTCTGAGTCAGTCGTACAGTATTCAGACAAAAATTAGCCGGGAATTGTGAAAAAAGCCGCAGCAACGCGCGATAACCGTTCTCGACTCATAAAAGTGATGCCGCTATAATGCGCGTCTTATTTTTCGGAATGTCTTCGGGATGATTCTGACGACAGGGAATGTGATTGATTTTGAGAACATCCCGGTTCCGCGAAGCCAACAACCTGTGCTTGCGGAGAAGAGTTGACCGAGCACTGTGATTTTTTGAGGTAACAAGATGCAAGTTTCAGTTGAAACCACTCAAGGCCTTGGCCGCCGTGTAACGATTACTATCGCTGCTGACAGCATCGAAAACGCTGTGAAAAGCGAGCTGGTCAACGTAGCGAAGAAAGTGCGTATTGACGGCTTTCGCAAGGGAAAAGTACCGATGAATGTTGTTGCTCAGCGTTATGGCGCTTCTGTTCGCCAGGACGTTCTGGGCGACCTGATGAGCCGTCACTTCGTTGATGCAATCATCAAAGAAAAAATTAATCCGGCTGGCTCTCCGAACTACGTTCCGGGCGAATACAAACTGGGTGAAGATTTTACTTACGCGGTAGAGTTTGAAGTTTACCCGGAAGTTGAGCTGAAGGGTCTGGACGCAATCGAAGTTGAAAAACCGGTTGTTGAAGTCACCGACGCTGACGTTGACGTCATGCTGGACACCCTGCGTAAGCAGCAGGCGACCTGGAAAGACAAAGACGGCGCTGCTGATGCAGAAGACCGTGTCACCATCGACTTCACCGGTTCTGTAGACGGCGAAGAGTTCGAAGGCGGCAAAGCGTCTGACTTCGTACTGGCAATGGGTCAGGGTCGTATGATCCCAGGCTTCGAAGAAGGCGTTAAAGGTCACAAAGCTGGCGAAGAGTTCACTATCGAAGTGACCTTCCCGGAAGACTACCACGCTGAAAACCTGAAAGGTAAAGCGGCTAAATTCGTTATCAACCTGAAGAAAGTTGAAGAACGTGAACTGCCGGAACTGACTGAAGAATTCATCAAGCGTTTCGGCGTGGAAGATGGTTCTGTTGCCGGTCTGCGTGCTGAAGTGCGTAAAAACATGGAACGCGAGCTGAAAGGCGCCGTGCGTAACCGCGTTAAGTCTCAGGCGATCGAAGGTCTGGTAAAAGCGAATGACATCGACGTTCCTGTTGCCATGATTGACAACGAAATCGACGTTCTGCGTCGTCAGGCTGCACAGCGTTTCGGTGGCAACGAGAAACAAGCTCTGGAACTGCCGCGTGAACTGTTCGAAGAACAGGCTAAGCGTCGCGTTGTTGTTGGCCTGCTGCTGGGCGAAGTTATTCGTACCAACGAGCTGAAAGCTGACGAAGAACGCGTAAAAGGCCTGATCGAAGAGATGGCTTCTGCTTACGAAGATCCGAAAGAAGTGGTTGAATTCTACAGCAAGAACAAAGAGCTGATGGAAAACATGCGTAACGTCGCTCTGGAAGAGCAGGCTGTTGAAGCGGTTCTGGCGAAGGCAAAAGTGACTGAAAAAGCCACTACCTTCAACGAACTGATGAACCAGCAGGCGTAATTCGTCGCGTTTTTAGCACGAAATTCGCACATAAGCCCGTCACCTTCCGGTGGCGGGTTTTTTTTTGTCACGCATTTTGCATGGGAAGGGTGCGAAAACAGCGTTTCAGTGTTAGCGTTACAACAAAAGATTGTTATGCTTGAATTATGGCGATGTCGTACCCATTACTGAGGGACTAGCTGATAATCCGTCCATAAGGTTACAATCAGCACAGCAGGTTTTTTCAAATTTTATCCAGGAGACGGAAATGTCATACAGCGGCGAACGAGATAACTTTGCACCCCATATGGCGCTGGTGCCGATGGTCATTGAACAGACCTCACGTGGCGAGCGCTCTTTTGATATCTATTCTCGTCTACTTAAGGAACGCGTCATTTTTCTGACCGGCCAGGTCGAAGACCATATGGCTAACCTGATCGTGGCGCAGATGCTGTTCCTGGAAGCGGAAAACCCAGAAAAAGATATCTACCTGTACATCAACTCCCCGGGTGGGGTAATTACCGCAGGGATGTCTATCTATGACACCATGCAGTTTATTAAGCCGGACGTTAGCACCATTTGTATGGGCCAGGCGTGCTCAATGGGCGCGTTCCTGTTGACTGCAGGGGCAAAAGATAAACGCTTCTGCCTGCCTAACTCTCGCGTCATGATCCACCAGCCTCTGGGCGGTTACCAGGGCCAGGCAACGGATATTGAAATTCATGCCCGTGAAATCCTTAAAGTGAAAGGGCGCATGAATGAACTTATGGCGCATCATACGGGTCAATCGCTTGAGCAGATTGAACGTGACACCGAGCGCGATCGCTTCCTCTCTGCTTCTGAAGCAGTAGAGTACGGTCTGGTCGACTCGATTTTGACCCATCGTAATTGATGCCCAGGACGCAAGTGTGTCGCTATACACTTCATCCTTCACGCTACCTCTTTGTTGGCTGCCAGCGCTCCCCCCAGTTACTTACTTATGTAAGCGCCTGGGGAGTCGCTTAGTTGCCGCCTCGATGTAGCTCGAATGATTTTGTGTATATACTAATGAAGGGCGGCACAACGCTGACAAGCGGCTTGCGCCTGAGAATGGCATTTGCGTCGTCGTGTGCGGCACAAAGAACAAAGAAGAGGTTTTGACCCATGACAGATAAACGCAAAGATGGCTCGGGCAAATTGTTGTACTGCTCTTTTTGCGGCAAAAGCCAGCATGAAGTGCGCAAGCTGATTGCCGGACCATCCGTGTATATCTGCGACGAATGTGTTGATTTATGTAATGACATCATTCGCGAAGAGATTAAGGAAGTCGCACCGCATCGTGAACGCAGTGCGCTGCCGACACCGCATGAAATTCGCAACCACCTGGACGATTACGTTATCGGTCAGGAGCAGGCGAAGAAAGTGCTGGCGGTCGCGGTATACAACCATTACAAACGTCTGCGCAACGGCGACACCAGCAATGGCGTCGAGTTGGGCAAAAGTAACATCCTGCTGATCGGCCCGACGGGTTCCGGTAAAACGCTGCTGGCTGAAACGCTGGCGCGCCTGCTGGACGTTCCGTTCACTATGGCCGACGCCACCACCCTGACCGAAGCAGGTTATGTGGGTGAGGACGTTGAAAATATCATTCAGAAATTGTTGCAGAAGTGCGATTACGACGTACAGAAAGCGCAGCGCGGCATTGTCTATATTGATGAGATCGACAAGATCTCGCGTAAATCAGACAACCCGTCCATCACGCGTGATGTTTCCGGCGAAGGCGTACAGCAAGCGCTGTTGAAACTGATCGAAGGTACGGTTGCTGCTGTGCCTCCGCAGGGCGGACGTAAACATCCGCAGCAGGAGTTCTTGCAGGTTGATACCTCTAAGATCCTGTTTATCTGTGGCGGTGCATTTGCCGGTCTGGATAAGGTGATTGCTAACCGAGTTGAAACCGGCTCCGGCATTGGTTTTGGCGCGACGGTAAAAGCCCAGTCTGATAAAGCCAGCGAAGGTGAACTGCTGTCGCAGGTTGAGCCGGAAGATCTGATCAAATTTGGTCTGATCCCTGAGTTCATCGGACGTCTGCCGGTGGTGGCAACGTTGACCGAGCTGAGCGAAGATGCGCTGATCCAAATCCTGAAAGAGCCGAAAAATGCCCTGACCAAGCAGTATCAGGCGTTGTTCAATCTTGAAGGCGTGGATCTGGAATTCCGTGACGAAGCGCTAGATGCTATCGCCAAGAAAGCGATGGCGCGTAAAACCGGTGCTCGTGGTCTGCGTTCTATCGTTGAAGCTGCACTGCTCGACACCATGTACGATCTGCCTTCTATGGAAGACGTCGAAAAAGTGGTTATCGACGAGTCCGTTATCGGTGGTCAGAGCAAGCCATTACTGATTTACGGTAAGCCGGAAGCGCAGCAGGCATCTGGCGAATAATTAACCATTTTATACAATCGGTTAATCAAAAAGGGGGGATTTTATCTCCCCTTTTATTTTTCCGTAAACATGGCGTTGAATGTGTGGGAAACATCCCCATATACTGACATACATGTTAAAGGTGGTAATAAGAAGCACAGCAATGCCACCTGATTACCTGGCGGACACTAAACTAAGAGAGAGCTCTATGAATCCTGAGCGTTCTGAACGCATTGAAATCCCCGTATTGCCGTTGCGCGATGTGGTGGTTTATCCGCACATGGTCATACCCTTATTTGTAGGGCGGGAAAAATCTATCCGTTGTCTGGAAGCGGCCATGGACCATGATAAAAAAATCATGCTGGTCGCACAGAAAGAAGCATCAACGGATGAGCCGGGTGTAAACGATCTTTTCACCGTCGGGACCGTGGCCTCTATTTTGCAGATGCTGAAACTGCCTGACGGCACCGTAAAGGTGCTGGTCGAGGGGTTACAGCGCGCGCGTATTTCTGCGCTGTCTGATAACGGTGAGCATTTCTCTGCGAAAGCGGAGTACCTTGATTCGCCGGCCATTGATGAGCGCGAACAGGAAGTGCTGGTGCGTACCGCAATCAGCCAGTTCGAAGGCTATATCAAGCTGAACAAGAAAATCCCACCAGAAGTGCTGACGTCGCTTAATAGCATTGACGATCCTGCACGCCTGGCGGACACCATCGCTGCGCACATGCCACTAAAACTGGCGGATAAGCAGTCCGTGCTGGAGATGTCAGACGTTAACGAACGTCTGGAATATCTGATGGCAATGATGGAATCTGAAATCGATCTGCTGCAGGTTGAGAAGCGTATTCGCAATCGCGTGAAAAAGCAGATGGAGAAGTCCCAGCGTGAGTACTATCTGAACGAGCAAATGAAAGCCATTCAGAAAGAACTCGGCGAGATGGACGACGCGCCGGATGAAAACGAAGCGCTGAAACGTAAAATCGACGCGGCGAAAATGCCGAAAGAGGCAAAAGAGAAAGCGGAAGCAGAACTGCAGAAGCTGAAAATGATGTCTCCGATGTCGGCAGAAGCGACCGTGGTTCGCGGCTACATCGACTGGATGGTACAGGTACCGTGGAACGCGCGTAGCAAGGTCAAAAAAGACCTGCGTCAGGCGCAGGAGATCCTCGATACCGATCATTATGGTCTGGAGCGCGTGAAAGACCGCATCCTTGAGTATCTTGCGGTTCAAAGCCGAGTCAACAAAATCAAGGGGCCGATCCTGTGCCTGGTAGGGCCGCCGGGGGTGGGTAAAACCTCTCTGGGGCAGTCCATTGCTAAAGCGACCGGGCGTAAATACATCCGTATGGCGCTGGGTGGCGTGCGTGACGAAGCGGAAATCCGCGGTCACCGCCGGACCTATATCGGTTCAATGCCGGGCAAACTGATCCAGAAAATGGCCAAGGTGGGCGTTAAAAACCCGCTGTTCCTGCTCGATGAGATCGACAAAATGTCTTCCGACATGCGTGGCGATCCGGCGTCCGCACTGCTTGAAGTGCTGGATCCCGAACAGAACGTGGCGTTCAGCGATCACTACCTGGAAGTGGACTACGATCTCAGCGACGTGATGTTTGTTGCGACCTCTAACTCCATGAACATTCCGGCACCGCTGCTGGATCGTATGGAAGTGATCCGTCTGTCCGGTTATACCGAAGACGAGAAGCTGAATATTGCTAAACGCCACCTGCTGCCGAAGCAGATTGAGCGTAACGCGCTGAAAAAAGGTGAACTGACGGTCGACGATAGCGCCATTGTGGGCATTATTCGTTACTACACCCGTGAAGCGGGCGTGCGTAGTCTGGAGCGTGAAATCTCCAAACTGTGCCGCAAAGCGGTGAAACAACTATTGCTTGATAAGTCACTGAAACATATCGAGATCAATGGCGATAACCTGCACGACTATCTGGGTGTGCAGCGCTTTGACTACGGCCGTGCGGACAACGAAAACCGCGTAGGTCAGGTCACTGGTCTGGCGTGGACTGAAGTGGGTGGCGATCTGCTGACCATCGAAACCGCCTGTGTGCCGGGTAAAGGTAAGCTGACCTACACCGGTTCTCTGGGCGAAGTGATGCAGGAATCCATTCAGGCAGCGCTGACCGTGGTACGCGCACGTGCGGAGAAACTGGGTATTAACCCGGACTTCTACGAAAAACGTGATATTCACGTTCACGTCCCTGAAGGGGCAACGCCGAAAGATGGTCCAAGCGCAGGTATTGCTATGTGTACCGCACTGGTATCGTGCCTGACCGGTAACCCGGTTCGTGCGGATGTTGCCATGACCGGCGAGATCACCCTGCGTGGTCAGGTTTTGCCGATCGGTGGTTTGAAAGAAAAACTGCTGGCAGCACACCGTGGTGGTATCAAAACGGTCTTAATTCCTGATGAAAACAAACGTGACCTGGAAGAGATTCCGGACAACGTTCTCGCCGATCTGGACATCCATCCGGTGAAGCGCATTGAGGAAGTTCTGACTCTGGCACTGCAAAACGAACCTTCAGGTATGCAGGTTGTGACGGCAAAATAGTGACCTCGCGCAAAGAGCGTCAATAAAAACAGGGCTGGCAGGCCATTTCGGGCTTGCCAGCCTTTTTTTGTATAGCTAATTTAGATGACGGATTAGGCTTGCCATCATTAACGGGTGTTGTAAGGGCATGGCAGGCCTGATATAACTGCTGCGCGTTCGCACTTTGAAGGATTCAGGTGCGATATAAATTATAAAGAGGAAGAGAAGAGTGAATAAATCTCAACTGATCGACAAAATTGCTGCAGGGGCTGATATCTCTAAAGCTGCGGCTGGACGTGCGTTAGATGCAATTATTGCTTCTGTTACCGAATCCCTGAAAGAAGGTGATGACGTAGCGCTGGTAGGTTTTGGTACTTTTGCCGTTAAAGAGCGTGCTGCCCGTACTGGTCGCAACCCGCAAACTGGTAAAGAGATCACTATCGCCGCGGCTAAAGTACCGGGTTTCCGTGCAGGTAAAGCACTGAAAGACGCGGTAAACTAAGTGATTCCCCCTTTGGGGATGTGACTAAGTACAAGGGCGCATCAACAGATGTGCCTTTTTTATTTGTGATTCCGGGACTTTCTACGTGTTGTGGGCTGACAATCGCCCCTGTTTCTTGTCACAATAGACCTTTCCACGCAGCGTTCAGAAAACGCTATGCTGCGTGAGGTATACAGTCACCTACAGCGGAGTGTGGTTACACCATGATGGACAGCTTACGCACGGCTGCTAACAGTCTCGTGCTCAAGATTATTTTCGGTATCATTATCGTGTCGTTCATTTTGACCGGCGTGAGTGGTTACCTGATTGGCGGAAGCAACAACTACGCCGCAAAAGTGAATGGCCAGGAAATTAGCCGCGGGCAGTTTGAGAATGCGTTTAACAGTGAACGTAATCGCATGCAGCAGCAGCTGGGCGATCAGTTCTCTGAGCTGGCGGCGAATGAAGGCTACATGAAAACGCTGCGTCAGCAGGTGCTGAATCGTCTGGTAGACGAAGCGCTGCTGGACCAATACTCTCGCGAACTGAAGCTCAGCATCAGCGATGAGCAGGTTAAACAGGCTATCCTCTCAACGCCTGCTTTCCAGGTTGACGGTAAATTTGATAACAACCGCTATAACGCAATTGTAAATCAGATGGGGATGACCGCAGACCAGTATGCTCAGGCGCTGCGTAACCAGCTCACCACCCAGCAGTTGATCAACGGCGTAGCCGGGACAGAGTTCATGCTGAAGGGTGAAACGGACGAACTGGCGGCGCTGGTTGCACAGCAGCGTATCGTGCGTGAAGCGACTATTGACGTCAACGCACTTGCAGCGAAACAGTCGGTGACTGAGCAGGAAGTTGCCAGCTACTACGAGCAGAATAAAAACCACTTTATGATGCCGGAGCAGTTCCGTGTGAGCTACATCAAGCTGGATGCTGCAGCTATGCAGGAAACAGCCAGCGATGCGGATATTCAGTCTTATTATGACCAGCATCAGGATCAGTTCACTCAACCGCAGCGTAATCGCTACAGCATCATCCAGACCAAAACGGAAGATGAAGCCAAAGCGGTACTGGATGCGCTGAACAAAGGTGGTGATTTTGCCGCCCTGGCGAAGGAAAAATCCGCCGACATTATCTCTGCCCGTAACGGCGGTGATATGGGATGGCTGGAAGAATCCACCACGCCAGAAGAGCTGAAGAATGCGGGTCTGAAAGAAAAAGGCCAACTGTCAGGCGTGATCAAGTCTTCTGTGGGTTTCCTGGTTGCTCGTCTTGATGATGTCCAGCCAGCGCAGGTTAAACCGCTGAGCGAAGCACGTGACGAGATTGCGGCGAAAGTGAAGCAGGAAAAAGCGCTGGATGCCTACTATGCGCTGCAGCAGAAAGTCAGCGATGCGGCAAGCAACGATAACGAATCCCTCGCGGGGGCTGAGCAGGCAGCGGGTATGAAAGCCGTTGAAACAGGCTGGTTTAGCCGTGACAGCCTGCCTGAAGAGCTGAATTTCAAACCGGTTTCAGACATCATTTTCAATGGTGGCCTGGTTGGTGAGAATGGCACTCCGGGCAGCAACTCTGACATCATCACCGTGGATGGCGATCGCGCGTTTGTGCTGCGTATTGCTGAGCACAAAGCGGAAGCTGTTAAGCCGCTGGCTGAAGTGAAAGATCAGGTAACCGCGCTTGTTAAGCATAACAAAGCAGAGCAACAAGCGAAGCTGGATGCCGACAAACTGCTGGCTGCGCTGAAAGCCGGTAAAGGCGATGAAGCAATGAAAGCGGCAGGTCTGAGTTTTGGTGAAGCGAAAACCCTGAGCCGTACAGGTCAGGATCCGCTGAGCCAGGCGGCGTTTGGTCTGGCGCTGCCGGCGAATGACAAGCCGAGCTACGGCGTAGCGAACGATATGCAGGGCAACGTTGTTCTGCTGGCGCTCGACGCGGTGAAAGCGGGTTCGATGCCAGAAGAGCAGAAGAAAGCAATGGTTCAGGGGATTACTCAGAACAACGCGCAGATCGTCTTCGAAGCGCTGATGAGTAACCTGCGTAAAGCGGCAAAAATTAAAGTCGGTGACGCGCTGGAACAGCAGCAATAATCGAGACGCTTCGCAAAAAATTGCAAAAAGTTGTATACACCAAAGGCCGCTTTCGCGGCCTTTTCCATTTCTGAATTTTGCCATTTGTCTGCTGTTCTCCACCTCGCTATCGTGATTCCACTGTTAACAAACAAGGAGAAAACAGTATGAAACATGGAATCAAAGCACTGCTTATCACCCTTTCATTAACCTGTGCTGGCGTGAGCCAAAGTACCCTAGCCGCGGAACCGGTCGCTAAAAGCCAGGCGGTCCAGACCAAAGCAGAGGGGGCGGGTGCGGCGCATAGCAAAGCGACGGTACCGACGAAAGCCAGCGATGATGAAGGCACCAGGGTAAGCATCAATACCGCGTCGGCGGAGGATTTAGCGCGGGTCATGAATGGTGTCGGGCTAAAGAAAGCGCAGGCGATTGTCAGCTATCGGGAGGAGTACGGGCCGTTTAAAACGGTTGATGACTTAAAACAGGTGCCGGGAATGGGCAGTTCACTGGTGGAGCGTAACTTGGCTGTTTTAACACTTTAATAACTTGCAGAGCGCTGAAAATTTGCCAGACTGTAGAGGTCATACCAGTTATGGCCTCCTTATCCTCAAGTCTATTCCTATAAAAACAAATTAGGGTTCCTGCGCTATGCAAACACAAATCAAAGTTCGTGGTTTTCATCTCGATGTCTATCAACATGTTAACAATGCCCGCTACCTTGAGTTTCTGGAAGAAGCCCGCTGGGACGGTCTGGAAAACAGTGATAGCTTCCAGTGGATGACCGCGCACAACATCGCTTTTGTGGTGGTTAACATTAATATCAACTACCGGCGCCCCGCCGTGCTGAGTGATCTGCTGACCGTCACCAGTCAGGTACAACAGTTAAATGGCAAAAGCGGTGTGTTAAACCAGACCATCACGTTAGAGCCGGAAGGGCAGGTAGTGGCCGATGCGTTGATTACCTTCGTCTGTATCGATTTAAAAACGCAGAAAGCGCTGCCGCTGGAAGGGGAGTTGCGCGAAAAGCTGGAGCAGATGGTGAAGTAAGGGAAGATTGCCGGGCCTGCAAACATCAGGCCTGCAAATGATACCGATTTGTAGGCCGGATAAGACGCATTAGCGTCGCCATCCGGCATTATCATCGCAATAAATTACTTTAACCCGGTTTTCTGCTTCATGGCCGCCATCACTGCCGGTTTATCCGCCAGATAATGTTTCAGGCCGTTGGCACGCAGGTTACAGGCGGCACACTGGCCGCAACCGTCGCCCTTAACGCCGTTATAGCAAGTCAGCGTCTCTTCACGCACCAGATCCAGCTTGCCCCAGTAGTCGGCCAGTGCCCAGGTTTCGGCTTTATCAAGCCACATCAACGGGGTTTCAAAGCGGATATCTTTTGCCATGCCCAGACTTACGGCATGATTCAGCGCTTTGACAAACTCATCGCGACAATCAGGATAGCCGGAGAAATCGGTCTCGCAAACGCCAGTAATGACCGCTTCCGCTTGCACCTGATATGCATAAATCGCCGTCAGCGTTAAGAACAAAATATTACGTCCGGGCACAAAGGTGTTGGGAATACCGTTGGCTTCCGGTTCGTAATCCGGTACCGGAATGTTATCGCGGGTCAAGCTACTGACCGCCAGTTCGCTAAGCAGCGTGACGTCGAGAACTTTGTGTGCGCGTGCGCCGAGTTTTAAGGCCAGGTCACGTGCGACATCAATCTCAGCGCGATGGCGCTGACCATAATCAAAGGTCACACAGTGCACTTCATCATATTGATGCAGCGCCTGCGCCAGACAGGTGGTGGAGTCCTGACCTCCACTAAATACGACAACGGCACGTTTCATGGTTTTTCCTGACAAATAACGAAAACCCTATGGTAGCGCCTGGGCGCGGCGTCGACCAGCTTCTTCACGATGAAGGCGACGGCAGCCAGGCCTCGGTGAATTCAAACCAGCCTCTGGGGTTGAGCCGCACGCCGTTGACGCCCGGTGGGGCGCTAATGCGGTAATGGTAATTAAACAGCGGCGTTAGCGTGGCGTCATTCATCAGGTTAGTGAAAACCTGCTGTAACGCCGCGTGACGATGATCCTCATTAGCCTGGGTTTGCAGCGCATCCAGCGTGGCCTGTAGATGAGAGAATGCCGGGGCATCCAGAACATGCGGCCAGAGCTGATCGCAGCGTAGCCACTGTTCAAGTGTATATTCTGGTGCTTCGCCAATCAGACGGTCGCCCATCATCAGGTCGGCCTGGGCCAGAGGATGGTCACCGTCCCAGTTCTTGGCATTGTGAAAAATCAGCGTTAACTCGCAGCCCAGCGTTGCCAGTACCTGGCGAAGCTGTTCGGCCATGGCGTGCAACTCTACTGGCAGGTGATATACCAGCGTCAGTTTTTCCGGCAGGGCCACTTCATCCAACTGATCCCATTGCGGAATGGTCCACCCTGGCAGCAGCGCATTGCTTGGGGTAATCAGATTCTCTTCCACCTCAAGCGTCTGCAACAGGGAAGAGCGGTGGATGATATTGACCAGCCGACGCGCCTGAAGCACGTTCAGTCGTGCGCTTTTCCTGAGGGTTAAATAACAAAATCCGAGGCTGATCCCGCTACTGACCTGGCTAAGCATCGGCAGTTCCTCAGGCTTGCCAATGGCAATTTGCACCGGATGGCGGCAGCTGGTACCCAGATCCTGGTCGAAAAGCTGCGGTGTTATCCAAAATTCAATGGCTTTCAGCAACGGGTGGCTGAGGTGATAGTGGTCATGGCTCTCGATACGGACCAGTTCCGGTGTAAACAGCGTCAGCCTAAACGGACCGGTGCCGACGAGCGGCTGTTCCGGGTGCGCCAGATGACTGCTGTAGCTGGCCAGACGGTGTGCCAGCCAGAAGTCGGGGCGATGTAAAATAAACGTCAGGCATTGAGGGTGAGTCACCTCAATACGCTTCACGCTGATAAATAATTTATTGAGCGCGGGCAGCTCCAGCAGCTGTTGCAGGCGTTGATGTAGCTGCGAGGTGCTAAGCGCGTCACCGTTATGCCAGTGCAGCGTGGAGCGAATATAGAAATCCCAGCGCAGGCCGTCGGCGGAGATATCCCAGTGGTGGGCCAAATCACCGCAGGGGCGCTGGGTCGTACTGTCAAAACGGGTCAGTCCGGAGAAGACTTGCCCGGCAAGATGTTGTTCGGCACGACCGGGGAGAAAGCCGGGGCGGAGGGGATCAAGTGGGCGATAGTAGGGAATACGCAGGGTTGGCGTATCGTTATGCCACTGGCCGCCCATAAACGGCTGCAGCAGCGTTCTTAATTCTCCGGGAGCCAGCTGCGCCAGCTCCAGCACGCTACGCTGTTCTCCCTTTTGCAACGCCTGCTCCATCATCGTATTACGCAGCGAGTCGGGCGTGACCAAAAAGCGCAATTGTCCCCGTTTTCCGCGTCCTGAGCGTGCTTCCCATACCAGCCAGCCCGCCTCCTGTGCCTGGCGTAGCAGCGTACGGACATGGCGCTCGCTGCAAAAACAGCGTTCAGCCAGTTCGCCGACGGTGACCGACTGCGGCTCTCCGTTTGAGGGCTGCCAGAGGCGTTGGTACTGATTCAATCGATTCAAAAGTCGCATTTGCACTTCATCCTTCGGGCAACATAAACCCGGAACAATTCGTTTTATCTATTCACTATTACTTCCGTATATCTCAGGTGATACTGAACCACAAGTTAACCGCGTCACAGTGTGGAGAAAGAAATGGCTCGTCTGGCTGCATTTGATATGGATGGCACCCTGCTGATGCCGAATCACCATTTAGGTGACGAAACACTCTCGACGCTGGCGCGCCTGCGTGAACGCGACATCACCCTGACGTTTGCCACTGGCCGCCATGTGCTGGAGATGCGTCATATCTTAGGGACCCTCTCGCTGGACGCATTTTTGATAACGGGTAACGGGACGCGTATTCATTCGCTGGAAGGGGATGTACTGCATCGTCAGGATCTGGCACCCGAGGCAGCAGATATCGTCCTGCATCAGAAGTGGGATACCCAGGCCAGCATGCATGTCTTCAATGACAATGGATGGTTCACCGGGCAGGAGATCCCGTCTATCCTCAAGGCGCATGTGTACAGCGGATTCCGTTATCAGGTCGTGGATGTGAAACGTATCCCCGCGCATCAGGTGACGAAGATCTGCTTCTGCGGCGATCATGACGACCTGATACGCCTGCGCATTCAATTGAATGAGGCGCTGGGTGAGCAGGCAAATCTCTGTTTTTCCGCCGTAGACTGTCTTGAAGTGCTGCCGCTGGGCTGTAACAAAGGCTCCGCGCTGGCGGTACTGAGTGACCATTTAGGTTTTTCTATGGCTGAGTGCATGGCATTTGGTGACGCGATGAACGATCGCGAGATGCTGGGCAGCGTAGGGCGAGGTTTGATTATGGGCAACGCCATGCCGCAATTAATTGCTGAGCTTCCTGATTTACCGGTGATTGGACATTGTCGCAATCAGGCAGTATCGCACTTTTTAACACATTGGCTGGATAATCCGCATCTACCTTATTCCCCCGAATGAGAGATCCCTTCCAGCAAGCCAGACCATTAGGTCTGGCTTTTTTTTGCCGGTTTACTGGGTATTCAGCAGTTGGGTGATTTCCGCTTTCCATGGTGTCAAATCGCCAATATGCGCATTAACCCACTCTGGGTTGTAGTAGGTCTCAAGATAACGTTCGCCGCTGTCGCACAGTAGCGTTACCAGTGAACCTGTTTCTCCAGCCTCACGCATGCGGGCGGCAAGTTGCAGCGTACCCCACATATTGGTCCCGGTTGAAGCACCGACTTTGCGGCCCAACTGCGTTTCCAGCCAGTGCGCGGTAGCGACGCTGGCGGCATCCGGCACGCGCAGCATTTCATCAACCACGTCCGGAATGAAAGAGGGCTCGACGCGCGGGCGACCGATACCTTCGATTTTACTGCCCACCGGGCTGCGTAATGTGGCGTCACGCGCCTGCCAGTATGGCAGAAAAACAGAGTTTTCCGGATCGACCACCATCAGCCTGGTGTCGTAACCCTGGCAGCGAATGTAGCGCCCAATGGTTGCTGACGTGCCGCCGGTTCCGGCGCTCATCACAATGTGGCGGGGAACGGGATGTGGCTCGCATGACATCTGGCGGAAGATACTGTCGGCAATATTGTTATTGCCGCGCCAGTCGGTAGCGCGCTCGGCGTAGGTGAACTGATCCATATAATGGCCGTTGAGTTCACGGGCCAGCTGTTCAGACGCGGCATAAATTTCGCAGGCGCTTTCCACGAAATGGCAGCGACCGCCGTAAAACTCAATCTGCTCAACTTTGCGTTTTGCCGTGCAGGACGGCATGACGGCGATAAACGGTAGCCCCAGCAGGCGGGCGAAATAGGCTTCAGAAACCGCCGTGGAGCCGGAAGACGACTCAATAATGGTGGTGCCTTCTTTGATCCAACCATTGCACAGTCCGTACAGGAACAGTGAACGCGCCAGTCGATGCTTCAGGCTACCGGTCGGATGTGTACTTTCATCTTTCAGGTACAGCTGAATCCCCGGGAACGCCGGAAGTGACAGGCGGATAAGATGAGTATCTGCGGAGCGTTGATAATCCGCATTGATTTCATTGATGGCGTTTTTAACCCAGGAGCTATTCATCATTAATATCCATTTGTCATTTTGTGCCTAGAGTAACGAAAAGCACGGAAAAAATTGTTGCCATTTAGCCTTTAAAATAGAATGTAGGGAGAAAATTCTTCTCTGTGGAGTGGATATGTTAGACAAAATTGACCGCAAGCTGCTCAGCTTGCTGCAACAGGATTGCACCCTTTCTTTGCAGGCACTCGCAGATGCCGTTAATCTGACAACCACCCCCTGCTGGAAACGACTCAAGCGACTTGAGGATGACGGCGTTCTGCTTGGCAAAGTCGCGCTGCTGGATCCCGAAAAGCTGGGACTTGGGTTAACGGCCTTTGTGCTGATCAAAACGCAGCATCACAGCAGTGAATGGTACTGTCGCTTTGTGACTGAAGTGACCGGGATGCCAGAGGTACTGGGATTCTGGCGCATGGCCGGGGAGTATGACTACCTGATGCGAGTGCAGGTCGCCGACATGAAACGCTATGATGACTTCTACAAACGGCTGGTGAACAGCGTGCCGGGGTTGTCGGACGTTACCTCAAGCTTTGCGATGGAACAGATTAAATACACAACTGCTCTACCTATTGAATAATTCTCCCGGCGCTCATTGTCGGAAATCATGTCAGGACATAACGCGTGCGATTATTTGCTCAATTAAGCTGGTACTTTCGCCGGGAGTGGCGTCGCTACCTCGGGGCAGTGGCCCTGCTTATCATCATCGCTATCCTTCAACTTATTCCGCCTAAAGTGGTCGGTATTATTGTTGATGGCGTGACGGCTCAACGCTTCACGACCGAACGCCTGCTAATGTGGGTTGGCACAATTGCGCTGATTGCGGTGGTGGTCTATTTGCTGCGCTACGTCTGGCGCGTGCTGCTGTTTGGGGCATCCTACCAGCTGGCAGTTGAGCTGCGCGAAGATTATTACCGTCAGTTGAGCCGTCAACATCCTGAATTTTATCTGCGCCATCGCACGGGCGATCTGATGGCGCGCGCCACCAACGATGTTGACCGGGTGGTGTTCGCCGCCGGAGAAGGTGTGCTGACGTTGGTCGACTCGCTGGTGATGGGCTGTGCGGTGCTTATCGTCATGTCTACGCAAATAAGCTGGGAGTTGACGCTATTTGCCTTGCTACCGATGCCGGTGATGGCGCTGATGATTAAGCGTTACGGCGATCGGCTTCATAATCGCTTTAAGCAGGCGCAGGCGGCATTCTCCAGTCTCAACGATCGTACTCAGGAGAGCCTGACCAGCATTCGCATGATTAAAGCCTTTGGTCTGGAGGACCGGCAGTCGGCCTTATTTGCCGCAGATGCGCAGGATACCGGTAAGAAAAATATGCGCGTCGCGCGCATCGACGCCCGCTTCGATCCCACCATTTATATCGCTATTGGTATGGCGAACCTGCTGGCGATTGGCGGTGGAAGCTGGATGGTGGTTCACGGTTCGCTGACGCTCGGTCAGCTGACCAGCTTTATGATGTATCTCGGTCTGATGATTTGGCCGATGCTGGCGTTGGCGTGGATGTTTAATATCGTCGAGCGCGGTAGCGCTGCCTACAGCCGTATTCGCGCCATGTTGGCGGAAGCTCCCGTGGTTAATGATGGCACGGAACCCGTGCCGGAAGGGCGCGGGGAACTGGCGGTTGCGATTCGTGAGTTCAGCTACCCGCTGATGGCGCGCCCGACGTTGGAAAACGTTAATTTCCAGCTTAAGCCTGGGCAGATGCTGGGTATTTGTGGGCCGACCGGTGCGGGAAAAAGTACCATTCTGTCGCTGATCCAGCGCCACTTTGATATTACCCAGGGCGACGTGCGCTTTCATGATATTCCGCTGACGCGCTTACAGCTTGATAGCTGGCGCAGTCGGCTGGCGGTTGTTAGCCAGACGCCGTTTCTGTTTTCGGACACCGTCGGCAACAACATTGCACTTGGACGCCCGCAGGCGACGCAGGCCGAAATCGAACATGTGGCGCGCCTCGCCAGCGTGCATGAGGATATTTTACGTTTGCCGCAGGGATATGACACCGAAGTGGGCGAGCGGGGCGTGATGCTCTCGGGCGGGCAAAAACAGCGAATTTCTATTGCCCGAGCGCTGCTGCTTAATGCGGAAATTCTGATTCTTGACGATGCGCTGTCGGCGGTAGACGGCCGTACCGAACATCAGATCCTGCATAACCTGCGCCAGTGGGGCGAGGGAAGAACGGTTATTATCAGCGCCCACCGCTTGTCGGCGCTGACAGAAGCCAGCGAGATTATCGTGATGCAGCACGGACATATTGCCCAGCGTGGCGACCATGACACGCTGGTCCAGCAACCCGGTTGGTACCGCGATATGTATCGCTATCAGCAGCTGGAAGCGGCGCTGTCTGATGCCCCTGCGTTAAATGAGGAGGCGGCGAATGCGTAGTTTTGGGCAATTATGGCCGACGCTGAAACGGCTGCTGCGCTATGGTTCACCGTGGCGAAAACCACTGGGCATTGCGGTGGTGATGCTGTGGGTGGCGGCGGCGGCAGAAGTCAGCGGTCCGCTGCTGATAAGCTACTTTATTGATAACATGGTGGCGAAAAACAATTTGCCGTTGGCGATGGTGGCTGGTCTGGTTGCGGCTTATGTCGGTCTGCAACTGCTGGCGGCGGGACTGCACTATGCGCAGTCACTGTTGTTTAACCAGGCTGCCGTCGGTGTGGTGCAACAGCTACGCACGGATGTAATGGATGCTGCGCTGCGCCAACCGTTGAGTGAATTTGACATCCAGCCCGTCGGACAGCTTATCTCTCGTGTAACCAACGATACCGAAGTGATCCGCGACCTGTACGTGACGGTCGTGGCGACGGTACTGCGCAGTGCGGCTCTGATTGGTGCCATGCTGGTGGCGATGTTTAGCCTCGAATGGCGTATGGCGCTGGTGGCGATGGCTATATTCCCGGCGGTGATGGTGGTGATGGTGATTTATCAGCGCTACAGCACGCCGATTGTGCGCCGCGTTCGTGCCTATCTGGCTGATATCAACGATGGCTTCAATGAAGTCATTAACGGTATGAGCGTGATCCAACAGTTTCGCCAGCAGGCGCGCTTTGGGGAGCGCATGGGCGAGGCCAGCCGTTCGCACTATATGGCACGCATGCAGACCTTGCGGCTGGACGGTTTTTTACTGCGTCCGTTGCTGAGCCTGTTTTCCGCCCTGATCCTCTGCGGTTTACTGATGTTGTTCAGCGTGACCTCTGGCACGTCCATCGAGGTTGGCGTGCTGTATGCGTTTATCAGCTATCTCGGGCGTCTGAACGAGCCGCTGATTGAGCTGACGACCCAACAATCTATGCTGCAGCAAGCGGTTGTCGCCGGTGAGCGCGTCTTCGAACTGATGGACAGACCGCGTCAGCATTATGGCGATGATGATCAGCCGCTGAAGAGTGGCAACATTGAGGTTGATAACGTGTCATTTGCTTATCGCGATGACAATCTGGTGCTGAAAAATATTAGCCTGTCCGTGCCTTCACGCAGTTTTGTGGCGTTGGTTGGGCATACCGGTAGTGGCAAGAGTACGCTTGCCAGCCTGATGATGGGCTACTATCCGCTGACGCAAGGGGAGATCCGTCTGGACGGGCGCCCCCTCTCCTCGTTGAGTCACGGCGTCTTACGTCAGGGCGTCGCGATGGTGCAGCAGGATCCGGTTGTGATGGCGGACACCTTCCTGGCAAACGTCACGCTGGGCCGCGATATTTCTGAAGATCGAGTGTGGCAGGCGCTGGAGACCGTACAGCTGGCTGAGCTGGCACGCGGTCTGAGTGACGGTATTCACACCCGATTGGGCGAACAGGGCAATAATTTGTCCGTGGGGCAGAAACAGCTGCTGGCATTGGCGCGGGTTCTGGTTGAAACGCCGCAGGTACTGATTCTGGATGAAGCCACCGCCAGTATTGACTCCGGCACGGAGCAGGCCATTCAGCAGGCGCTGGCTGCTGTGCGCGAACACACTACGCTGGTGGTGATTGCCCATCGACTCTCCACGATCGTGGAAGCAGACACCATTCTGGTGCTGCACCGGGGGCAGGCCGTCGAGCGCGGCACACATCAGCAATTACTGGCGGCGCAAGGCCGCTACTGGCAAATGTATCAGCTGCAACTGGCCGGTGAAGAGCTGGCGGCCAGTGCGCATGAGGATTCCATTATTGCCTGATGGCGCAGTGCGTATCAGGCCTACGGCTAAATTGGTTCGAGAAGCATCAACAATCTGGTGCAAAAATGTAACGCACTATGCACCGTTATAGTGCGTTTTTTCTTTTTCTACCCCGGCCGTGCCCTGCGAGCCTGAATCACCCCGCGTTTTTCATTTCTGGCACACCCCTTGCAATATTCATCCTGTGTATCTGCAGCCACTACTGAATTCTGACTGGAGGGGATCTATGAAGCTGGTTACCGTGGTAATCAAACCGTTCAAACTGGAAGACGTCCGTGAAGCACTGTCTTCTATTGGTATTCAGGGGCTGACCGTCACCGAAGTGAAGGGCTTTGGTCGACAGAAAGGCCATGCCGAGTTGTATCGGGGAGCCGAATACAGCGTCAATTTTTTACCGAAGGTGAAGATTGATGTGGCGATTGCCGACGATCAGCTTGATGAGGTGATCGACGTCATCAGCAAGTCGGCCTACACCGGAAAAATTGGCGACGGCAAAATTTTTGTCGCCGAGCTGCAACGTGTGATTCGTATTCGTACCGGCGAAGCCGACGAAGCCGCACTGTAACTTCTGGCACACAGTGATAGGAAACCAAAAAATGAAGATAGCAACGATGAAAACGGGTATCGCTTCACTGGCACTGCTGCCGGGGCTGGCGATGGCAGCGCCAGCCGTCGCGGACAAAGCTGATAACGCCTTTATGATGATATGTACCGCGCTGGTGTTGTTTATGACCATTCCGGGCATCGCGCTGTTTTACGGCGGTTTGATTCGTGGCAAGAACGTTCTGTCGATGCTGACGCAGGTGACGGTGACGTTTGCACTGGTCTGCATTTTATGGGTGGTGTATGGCTACTCGCTGGCCTTTGGCGAGGGGAATAGTTTCTTCGGCAACTTCAACTGGGTGATGCTGAAAAACATTGCCCTGACGGCGGTAACGGGGAGTTTCTACCAGTACATTCACGTTGCGTTCCAGGGCTCATTTGCTTGCATCACCGTTGGACTTATCGTTGGGGCGCTAGCTGAACGCATTCGCTTCTCTGCGGTACTGATTTTTGTGGTGGTATGGCTGACGCTGTCCTACATTCCGATTGCGCATATGGTCTGGGGCGGTGGTCTGTTGGCCTCCCATGGCGCGCTGGATTTTGCGGGCGGGACGGTGGTGCATATCAACGCCGCGATCGCCGGGCTGGTGGGTGCTTATCTGATTGGCAAGCGTGTGGGTTTTGGCAAAGAGGCTTTCAAACCGCATAACCTGCCGATGGTCTTTACCGGGACCGCAATTCTCTACATCGGCTGGTTTGGTTTTAACGCAGGTTCTGCGGGGACGGCAAATGAAATCGCTGCACTGGCCTTTGTGAATACCGTGGTGGCGACCGCTGCTGCCATTCTCGGCTGGATCTTCGGTGAGTGGGCGCTGCGCGGTAAACCGTCGCTGCTGGGGGCGTGTTCTGGTGCCATTGCGGGCCTGGTTGGCGTGACCCCTGCTTGTGGTTACATTGGCGTCGGCGGTGCGTTGATCATCGGGGCAATTGCCGGTCTGGCGGGACTGTGGGGCGTGACGATGCTGAAGCGCTTTCTGCGCGTTGATGACCCGTGCGATGTGTTCGGTGTGCACGGCGTTTGCGGCATTGTCGGCTGTCTTCTGACCGGGGTGTTCGCCGCCAGTTCGCTGGGTGGCGTAGGTTTTGCTGAGGGCGTGACCATGGGGCATCAGGTGCTGGTGCAGCTCGAAAGCGTGGCGATTACCATTGTCTGGTCCGGTGTGGTGGCCTTCATCGGCTATAAGCTGGCGGACATGACGGTAGGGCTGCGCGTACCGGAAGAGCAGGAGCGCGAAGGGCTGGATGTGAACAGCCACGGTGAAAACGCCTACAACGCTTGATATTTCACTCTGCCGGATGGCGCTAAACGCTTATCCGGCCTACGACAGACGTAGTCTGTAGGCCGGATAAGACATCAGTTGCGATTGCGCATCACCCCTTCCTGTACGGTAGAGGCAACCAGCACGCCGTCCTGTGTATAAAATTCCCCGCGCACAAAGCCCCGTGCACCGGAGGCAGAGGTGCTCTCGACGTTATACAGCAACCACTCATTGATATTGAAAGGACGATGGAACCACATCGAATGGTCGATAGTGGCTATCTGAATCCCTTTCTCCAAAAAACCAATTCCGTACGGTTGTAGCGCCACAGGCAGGAAGTTCAGGTCGGAGGCGTAACCCAGCAGATACTGATGCACGCGTAGGTCGTCCTGCACCGTACCGTTGGCGCGGATCCACACCTGGCGTGCTGGTTCGGCGACATGGCCTTTGAGCGGGTTATGAAACTCCACCGGACGCACTTCCAGTGGGCGGTCATTGATAAATTTCTCTTTCAACAGCGGCGGCAGCAGATGCGCCACTGAACGGGCAATTTCGGTTTCGGATTTCAGCGCGTCGGGCCCAGGTGCGTGCGGCATGGTTTTTTGATGTTCAAAGCCATCTTCCGGCGCCTGAAAAGAGGCGGTCATGTAGAAAATGGGCTTTCCGTTCTGGATGGCGGCAATGCGGCGAGCGCTGAAACTGTTACCATCGCGCAGCACTTCGACATCGTAAATTATCGGTTTTTGGCTATCGCCAGGACGTAAAAAGTAGCTGTGAAAGGAGTGCACCAGCCGCTCTTCCGGCACGGTTTCTTTAGCGGCATACAGCGCCTGTCCGACGACCTGCCCGCCAAAAACCTGGCGTAATCCTAAGTCTTCACTTTGGCCGCGAAAGAGTCCTTCTTCAATTTTTTCCAAATTCAACAATGTCAGCAAACTTTTTAGTGCCAGACTCATAGGTGCTCTCCAGGTCATGTCGATGTCGCAGCGAAGTAGGCAGAGTATAACGCAATTTTGAAAGTGGTCCGATGGGTGCAATTGTCTGAATTACCGGTCGATTGCAGGCAAAAATAGCTACTTTGTGCCACACTTAGTCACGTTATGTTTTTGTTAACCACTCTTCTGGCGAGGAAAGTTCTCGCTGGTGCATTGACGATAAGGAGAATTTAATGAAACTCGTGCACATGGTAAGTGGTTTAGCCGTTGCGGTCGCGCTGGCGGCCTGTGCTGATAAAAGTGCAGATATTCAGACGCCTGCGCCAAGCCCTACTACGTCAATTGCTGACACACAGTCAAAAATTCAACAGCCGAATGTTTCTGGTACGGTGTGGATCCGCCAGAAAGTTGCGCTGCCACCGGATGCCGTACTGACCGTCACACTGTCGGACGCTTCGCTGGCGGATGCCCCGTCAAAAGTCCTGTCGCAAAAAGCGGTGCGTACTGAAGGGAAGCAGGCGCCATTTAGCTTTGTGCTGCCGTTTAACCCGGCAGATATTCAGCCGAACGCCCGTATTTTGTTGAGTGCAGCCATTATGGTGAACGACAAACTGGTGTTTATTACCGATACCGTGCAGCCGGTTATCAACCAGGGCGGTACCAAGGCCGATCTGACGCTGGTTCCTGTTCAGCATACGGAAGTTCCGGTTCAGGCCAGCGGTGGTGCGGCAACTACGGTGCCGTCAACGTCTCCCACGCAGGTGAATCCGTCTTCAGCCGTCCCTGCACCTACGCAGTACTAAGACTGGCATGACCCTCTCCGCCAGGGGAGGGTTAATACACCCAGCGATAACGTTGTAAATCGATGTGCCCACTTCCCGAAACCGCCACCCCTTCAGCCAGCAATGCCTGACGCTGGCGCTGTAAATCCGGCCCGGTCAGCGATATAGCACCATGGCGATTAACGACTCGATACCACGGCAGGGTGCTGCCTTCGGGAAGCCGTTTGAGGACGCCGCCGACCTGACGTGCTGCACGCGGAGATCCGGCAAGTCTGGCGACATCACCATAGGTAGTGACGAATCCTTCGGGGATTGAGGCGACAATTTGCCAGACGCGTTGGGGGAAAGAGTCTTGTATATCCATCATTTATTCCTGCGCTAATTCCCCAGCATAATCTGGAATGGCGGGTGAGTGAAGCCGCATTGCACAAGAAAACAGCATCTGGTGCTGGATGGGTTGCAATTACACGGTGCAGCAGTGATAATGCGCCTGCGCGTTGGTTAACAACGCTCTCAATGGGGGCTCTGTTGGTTCTCCCGCAACACTACTCTGTTTACCAGGTCAGGTCCGGAAGGAAGCAGCCAAGGCAGATGACGTGTGTGCCGGGATGTAGCTGGCAGGGCCCCCACCCAATTCTGCCGTTCGGCAATCTTTTTCACCTTTCCTCGTCACTTAGATTATTTTACGTATTTTCCCATGACTTGCCTGTGAACGCAGAGTGTCCCAGATCGGCTGCAATGTGTTGAAGGCGGCGCGCATCGTGTCATCCGGCAGCGCGAAGGGCATGCGTAAGAAACGATCGAATGCACCCGCTAACCCAAAGCGCGTTCCGGTACCTAACTGAATACCGGCGCTGTCGGCGCGAGTGGCAAACAGCGTCGCCAGCGTATCGGGCAATTCTACCCAGAAAGATAACCCGCCCTGCGGTTGGGTAAATTGCCATTCCGGGAAATGCGATCGCATCAGAGTATGGCACTGGTCGCGTCTGGCGGTGAGCAGTTGTCTTCTGTCCGGGAGAAACTGCGCGGCGTTATCCAGCAGCCAGCCGGTAGCGAGCTGTTCCAGCACCGGAGAGCCTAAATCGAACGTGTCGCGGGTTTGCACCAGTGCGGCAATAGTCCGTGATGACGCCCGCACCCAGCCAAGACGTAATCCTCCCCAGAAACTTTTACCGGCAGACCCCAACATAATGATGGGTGAATAGCGATTGAAGGCGGCAAGCGGCGGTGGTGGCGGGGCGTCATACCACAGATTGACCATGGTTTCGTCCACCACCAGCGTGGTGTGCGTTTTGGCGGCGATATCGGCCACCACCTGGCGTGTGGCGGCGTCCATGCAACGTCCGGTAGGATTGTGAAAATCCGGCATCAGGTAGGCCATGCGTGGGGCGGTTTGTGCGATGGTGGCGACAAGACCCGCAGTATCCCATCCCTGTTCAGGCAGCGACACCCCCACGGGTCGGCAGGAGGCCCCCTGAATCGCCGCAATAGCGAGCGGGTAAGTAGGATGATCAACCACTACGCGATCGCCTGGACCGGTAAGCAACCGCAGGATCAGCGCCAGCCCGCTGACTGCACCATTGACCACCATAACCTCATCCGGCTGCGTGGGTAATCCGCGTTCGCAGTAATGCCGGGCAATGGATTCGCGCAAAGACGGTAGCCCCTGGGGCAGATACCCGGAACTTAATAGATGCTGCGGTATGGCAAACAGCGCCTGCTGGTAAGCCTGATGAATTTCGGGACCTGCGCTGAGCGCGGCGGTGGACAGATCGAGTGCGGTACCGGTGACGGTGCGAGTCGGTACATGGCGAATATGTTCCGGCAGGATCACCCGTGAGCCGCTACCCTGGCGGCTTTCCAGATATCCTTCTTCCCGCAGCTGTGCCATTGCGCTGGCGATAGTTGTTCGGCTGACTTCCAGCACCGTAGCAAGTTCGCGCTCGCCGGGAAGCCGGCTATCCAGCGCCAGCCGGCCATCCAGTATCAGCAGACGCAAGGCTTCGGCCAGCTGTCGCCAGATTGGGGTACGTGAGGGACTCTCCTGCCAGTGCCCGAGCAGGCGCTGGAGAGACTGACTTCCATAACGACGAGATGACATTGCAGTCCACTTTTTGGAAACTGGTCATTAATCATAGTGCCAATTGCGTTGAAGATGAAGACTGTCTGCGCAGGGAGAGGAGAAAAGCATGCTGCGTCGTTTACTGCAATTGTTTATCGGGCTGACGCTTTACGGCGTGTCGACGGCGATGTTTGTGCGTGCGGATTTAGGCGCTGATCCCTGGAACGTTTTTCATCTGGGTGTGGCAAATCTGTTGTCGATGAACATCGGCTTGGTGATTATTGCCGTGGGCGTATTGGTCCTGTTGGCATGGATTCCACTACGCCAGCGTCCGGGGTTTGGCACATTAAGTAATGTCATTATGATTGGGCTGGCGGCTGATGTGGCGCTGATGGTAATCCCGGGATTTGAATCCCTGTTTGCCCGCAGCGGTCTGTTGGTATCTGCGGTGATACTGAACGCCTTAGCGACCAGTCTGTATATCGGTGCGGGGTTCGGTGCTGGCCCACGTGATGGTCTGATGACCGGCATTCACGCGCGTACTGGTTGGCCGGTGAGGCGAATTCGAACGGCCATCGAAGTGTCGGTGTTGTTTATCGGTTGGCTACTCGGGGGAACCCTGGGCGTTGGTACGGTGCTGTATGCACTGGCGATTGGTCCGCTCATTCAGCTTTGCCTGCCGTGGTTTCGGCATCAGCCGCAGTCACGCATTCGGGTTCGGAATGAACCTACGGCATGATCGCGGGCTGACGACTAAACTTAATCTCGACTGACGCGGCCAGAATTGGCTTGCCGCGCAGTAAACTTCGGAGGCTTTTCTCATGAAGTATGTTGATGGTTTTGTGGTTGCCGTACCCGCTGAAAACAAGGAGGCGTATATCGCGATGGCGGCAAAAGCGGCTCCGCTTTTCAAGGAGTTCGGTGCATTGCGCGTGGTGGAATGCTGGGCAGACGATGTCCCTGACGGCAAATTGACCGATTTTCGCATGGCGGTAAAAGCGCAGGATCATGAAGAAGTGGTATTCAGCTGGATTGAGTATCCTTCAAAAGAAGTCCGTGACGCGGCGAATCAGAAGATGATGTCCGATCCCCGAATGAAGGAATTTGGCGAATCGATGCCCTTTGATGGCAAGCGCATGATCTACGGTGGATTCTCGCCCATTATGGATGACTGACGTGACTGGCTGTGCGGCGTGCCGCCAGCCATCTCAATCTTTTCGCATGTCGGCTACAGTCGTGTCTCCGCCCACAGGATAAACTCTGCCTTTGGCAATGCCTTACTGTATAGCCAGCCCTGGCCGTACTGCACGCCATGCAGTCGTAGCCACTCTTCCTGATTTTTCGTCTCGATACCTTCTGCCACCATTTCCAGCTTCAGCGTTTTTGCGATCTCGATAATATGCGGCGTCACGTTGTTGTATCCCAACGCATCCACGAACGATTTGTCGATCTTCAGAATATCGACATCCAGATCCTGCAAGTAACTGAGACTGGAATAACCGGTGCCAAAATCATCAATGTAAATCGAATGGCCGGCCTGGCGGTACTTGGCGATGAACGGAGCGCTGGTTTTCGGATCGGCAAAGGCGCGTTCTGTGAGTTCGAGTGCAATTTGCGACGGGTTTATCTGATAGTGATTCACCTTCCGGCTGAGCAGACCTGGCAGCGTTTCTGATGTTAGATTATCGGCTTCAAGATTGATGGAGATATGCTGCTCCGGATGGTGATGAAGCCATTTGCCCAGATCGTCAAACACGCTTTCGATAATCAGGCGAGTGAGAGGGGTTGTCAGGCCGGTCTGCTGTGCCAGCGCGACGAAAATTTCTGGTGAGAGAAAACTGCCATCGGGCTGCGGCCAACGGGCCAGCGCTTCGGCACCTACCACTTTCCCGGTACGAAGAGAAATGATCGGCTGATAGTACACCTTAATTTCACGGCGCTGGATAGCCTCCTGCAACTGATGATGGGGAGACTGCAAACGACGTAAAATACGCAGAACAAAGGCGGCGGTCAGCAGACCGATAAGAATTCCCGCCGGGAGCCAGATAAGCGCCTGTCGGTGCCATATTTTTTTCAGCGGCAGCGTAGATGCCCAGCTGACGACGGTAATACCTAATGCAGGGAAGGGGCGGGCGTTGTAAATAACGCCCTCTTTTTGCAAATGCGTAGTGGCATTATCTTGTTGAAAATTTTGCAAAATATCTTCTGGTAGCGTTCCGCTACTGGTGACAATCCTGCTTTTATCGGCGCCAATAATGGCGACATCAATCGGCCACGAACCAAACGGAACAACGTCAATGAACGTGGCGGGATCGACCATCACCACATAGTTTTCGCTGCCTAATGCAGCCATAAAACGCTGGATACCTAAGTCGTTATCCGTGGTTAACCAGGCACGGTAGCCATCCTCGGTGACTTTCATCGCCGCAGGGAAGGCGACAGCACGGCTTTTATTCTCGAGGGAAGAGCATTGCGGGACGTTGTCCTTGAGGTACACCACTTCCTGAATGTAACGATAGCTGTATGACAAACGACGCATTTCCAGTAAATGTTCCGTTCCGCAAGGTTCTCCCTTGAAGGTCTCAATCTGGCGTAATGCTTTTTTCGCCTGCTCGCCGACCCTTTCTGTGCGCAAAGCAACCCGGCTGGTGTAAGAATCAAGCTCGTCCATAAATTTAGTTTCAACCTGACGATACGCCAGCCACAGACTCAAACCCACTGGCGCAAGGATGGACAGAATCAGTATTCCGGTCACCAGGCTGATCAAATGTCGTGTTGTCACAGTGATATCCTTATTTACACAGCGTAGGGAAAGTATATCCGAAAGTGAAAAATCTATTCGAATGACCTAATAGATTTAAGAGGGGTATTTCCAGATTAATTACCCACTGTGTAAATGAGGTTGAGCCAGGGACGAGAGTAGTGTACTTTATTGTTATGTTATAATGTAACAATTAGAGGTTGCTATGAAACCGGATATCCATCCTTTTTATCGTACTGTGGTATTCCACGACACCAGTGCCAATGAGTACTTTAAGGTCGGTTCGACCATCAAAACGGAACGTGAGATTGAATTTGAGGGGCAAACGTATCCCTACGTGACCCTTGATATTTCGTCTAAATCACACCCGTACTACACCGGGAAGCAGAAGACGTTCGACAACGAAGGCAGTGCGGCGCGTTTCCAGAAACGTTTTGGCCATTTTATTGGCACTAAGCGAGGTTAATATGCAGGTTCTTAATTCACTTCGAAGTGCCAAACAGCGCCACCCTGACTGTCAGATAGTCAAACGCAAAGGGCGTTTGTATGTTATCTGCAAAACGAATCCGCGATTTAAAGCGGTGCAGGGCAGGAAGAAAAGACGTTAGACATTTTGCCAACATTTCAGGGAAACCAGTGCGTGCCAGCGGGTACGCACTTTTTTATTGGCTGGTCGGCAAGCTACTGACCGGCAGCTTCTGCGCGAGTTAGCGTGAAGACGTCGTAGAAAGAGAGTTCGCCTTTCCGCGCCATCATTTTTTGCAATTGGGCTTTACGTTCGCCATCCACCCGCGGTGAATGCAGAATGGTCTCGATAAGCGCTGGCGGAACAAAACGGGTGTTATACCATTCGCCGTTATAGCAGACTCTGAAGTCCAGCACGTCGATGTCTTCGAAACGGTAACGCGGCGCGACGTCAAAAAAGAAAAAACCATTGAGGATGACAAACAATACCACCAGCAGCCACACTGAATCGACCAGCGTTTCTGATTGCAGCATAACCGCCAGCGTGGCGAACCAGGCGACATACATGCCAATAAACAGTCCCGGATACTTGCGAATGAAGCTGATGCTAAAACGCGGTCTGTTATCGCGCTTTTCGCGCACATTTAAGTCGTCAATTGTTTCGGTGAGCAGGCGCTGTATTTCTGTCATCTCTTGCCTTCGTGATGTCTTCAATATTCAGGTGGGATCGACCCATTTTAAGAGGGGATAGTGCCTGAAAAAAGTAACAGATTAACCACAATTTAGCATAACAGTTACATTTGAACGTATAGCGTTTTGATGAGGCGCGCAGGATTGCCGCCTACAACGGTGTTTTTGACCCAACAGGTTATGCAGGACAGTCTGCATCTTCTGTTTGCCGAACGTTCATTATGGCAAAACAATAAAACGCAATGCGCACAGGGGAGCGTTCCCATTACCTTATTGTGATCGAAGTCACCTGATTTGAATTAAATAACTATTGTAAATATGAGGAGGTGGTCAGCCAGACAAACAAATCTAACGCGATACCTGACTTAACCTCGTGAACAATTAGCGAATAAATTTCCAAACGGAAGTTGGAATCTTGTCGTACAGCTTATTCATCGTCAATTCAGCAAGGCGATGATCTGCTGCTGAGTAAAATACAGCCAGTTCATTGTCGGACAATTCATATTTATTTTTCTCAATAACGCGCTCGAGCGTGTCAATTGTCTGGCAGCGTCGAAGACGCATCAAATAATCTGTTTTAGTTAATGGTTTATCAGACATAACTCTTACCTATGATTGTAATATTTTTTAACAAGACAAACTAACAGGATTAGCCCTGGTGGCATTGACAAAACAGCGAAACAGTCGATTTCCGGACTTTCGCCATTTCTGCAAATCCTGCGTATTAATACCATAATTGCTGAACAACATAAAAGTGTCATCCAGGTATTCATCAATCTGCGCAATCAGCTTATTGTCCTCATTGTACTTAATTTTATAATTAAGTGCGAAGGTTGCAATATGCTCTATCAGTTCGTTGAGCTGCAGGCTGGTTGCTGAAGTCGGGTCATTAACCCAGCCATGGTTGCTTTGTTCAAGGTTTGCAAGACAGTCATGATACAAGGTTTCGCAGAGAAATTTAAGCTGCGCGATATCATGCCGTTTGGGTGAGTACTCGTCCATAGCGCATCCCCTTCTTAGTGGTTTAAACTAACCGAACACCTTCGGGGTGGATACAACAAACTACCTGAAACTTGCCCGTGACGCCTGATGATTTAACTATAATCTACTCTAAAAAAGATTTCATCGTCATATCATGAAAAATTACAATTGCGTAAAATTATGATGTGGCACCCTTTTTACATTTTACCTTAAAAATGAAGGTATTCGAAATGGAACAACTTCTTTATTGTTCGGGCAATCATCAGGTTAACGGAGTTAGCTTTAGCAATCAAAGGCAACCTCTAACAATGCAGATTAGCTGCTAGGATTAATCTTAATAATTATTCAGGTAAAATAAGAAACCTCAAGAATTCTTAAGAATAGCCTTTAAGCCTACAGGGATTATATCGCTTATTCACTCGGCAGAAAATAAACGTAATCACAATAAGTGATTTTTATGATTTTTCCAGAAAAAAGGCCGCTTGCGCGGCCTTTTCATTAGCGATGAATCAATGGTGATCAACCGGGTGGCTGTGTTCAACATCTTCATTCTTGCGGCTAAAGCGGCGGCGAACCACCACAAAGAACACTGGAACGAAGAAGATAGCCAGTACGGTTGCTGTAACCATCCCGCCCATTACGCCAGTACCAACGGCGTTCTGCGCGCCACTCCCTGCGCCGGAGCTGATAACCAACGGCATAACGCCAAGAATAAAGGCCAGCGAGGTCATCAGGATCGGACGTAAACGCATACGAACTGCATCCAGCGTCGCCTCGATCAACCCTTTACCCTCTTTATCCATCAAGTCTTTGGCGAATTCGACGATCAATATCGCGTTCTTCGCCGACAACCCAATGGTTGTGAGCAGGCCTACCTGGAAGTAAACGTCGTTAGTTAATCCGCGGAACGTCGCGGCCAGCAACGCACCGATAACCCCCAGCGGAACCACCAGCATAACGGAGAACGGAATTGACCAGCTCTCGTACAGTGCTGCCAGACACAGGAAGACGACGATCAGTGAAATGGCATACAAGGCCGGAGCCTGGTTGCCAGACAGTCGTTCCTGATAGGACATCCCGGTCCAGTCATAGCCGATACCGGACGGCAGTTTGCTTGCCAGTTGCTCCATCATTGCCATGGCTTCACCGGTACTTTTACCCGGTGCAGCCTGGCCTAAAATTTCCATGGAAGGCAGACCGTTATAGCGTTCCAGTCGCGGTGAACCATATTCCCAACGTGAGGTAGAGAAGGCGGAGAACGGTACCATTTGTCCATCGCTACCGCGAACGTACCAGTTTCCAATATCTTCCGGCAACATACGGTATTCCGCTTCAGACATGACGTAAACTTTCTTCACGCGACCACGGTCGATGAAGTCGTTCACGTAGCTTCCGCCCCATGCTGCACCCAGCGTTGTATTAATATCACTAATGGAAACGCCCAGCGCCTGCGCTTTTTCCTGATCGATATCGATCTTGAACTGCGGCGTATCTTCCAGGCCATTAGGACGAACACCGACCAACAGATCCGGATGCTTGGCCACTTCACCAAACAGCTGGTTACGCGCCTGTGTTAGTTTGTCATGGCCCAAACCCCCCTGGTCAATCAACTGGAAGTCAAAACCAGTTGCGGTACCCAGTTCGACAATCGCGGGCAGGTTAAAGGCGAAGACCATCGCATCTTTAATCTTCGAGAACGCCCCCATCGCGCGAGCGGTGATTGCCTCGACCTTGTTCTCATCACCCGGACGTTCGCTCCAGTCTTTTAACGACACGAAGGCAATACCGGTGTTCTGACCGCGTCCCGCAAAACCGAAGCCGTTAACGGCAAATACCGATTCAACGTTATTTTTTTCTTTGGTCAGATAGTAATCCGTCATTTCGTCCAGCACCTTCTGGGTACGCTCTTGCGTAGCACCTGCAGGTAGCTGAGCCATGGACAGGAATACCCCCTGGTCTTCATCCGGCAAGAAGGAGCTTGGCAGGCGAACGAACAGATAAGCCATGCCGACGACAATGATCAGATACAGCGCCAAATAACGACCCGTACTGCGCAGAATGCCGCCAACGCTGTCGGTATAGTGGTTGGTGCTCTTATCGAACATGCGGTTAAACCAGCCGAAGAAGCCTTTTTTGCCTTCTCCGTGATCGCCCTTAGCGATCGGTTTGAGCATGGTGGCACAAAGAGCCGGCGTCAGAATCAACGCCACCAGTACTGACAACGCCATTGCAGAAACAATGGTGATGGAGAACTGACGGTAGATTGCCCCGGTAGATCCGCCAAAGAATGCCATCGGGATAAATACCGCTGACAGCACCATCGCGATGCCCACCAGTGCGCCCTGAATCTGGCCCATTGATTTACGCGTCGCTTCTTTCGGCGGCAGTCCTTCCTCCGCCATAACGCGCTCAACGTTCTCGACCACCACGATGGCGTCATCCACCAACAGGCCGATGGCGAGCACCATCCCGAACATCGTCAGGGTGTTTATCGAGAAGCCGAAAATGGCCAGCACTGCAAAGGTACCCAGCAAGACCACCGGTACGGCAATGGTCGGAATCAACGTCGCGCGGAAGTTCTGCAGGAACAGATACATAACCAGGAACACGAGGATGATTGCTTCCACCAGCGTTTTCACCACTTCGTGAATTGAGATTTTCACGAACGGCGTGGTGTCATACGGGTAAACAATTTTCAGGCCTGATGGGAAGAACGGCTCCATCTTCGCCAGTTCAGCGCGGATGGCGCTAGCGGTATCCAGGGCGTTAGCACCTGTCGCCAGTTTGATACCCAGACCGGAAGCCGGTTTGCCGTTAAACTTCGCAATGATGTCGTAGTTTTCGCCACCCAACTCCACTTTCGCCACGTCACGCAGACGAACCTGAGAACCGTCCTGATTCACTTTCAGCAGAATTTTGCTGAATTCATCGGCAGAGGTCAGACGGGTTTGCGCGATGATTGACGCGTTAAGCTGCTGGCCTTTCACCGGTGGCGTACCACCTAACTGACCGGCTGCAACCTGGGCGTTCTGCGCTTTAATGGCGTTGATCACATCAACCGGCGTCAGCTGGAAGTTGTTCAGTTTGTTCGGATCCATCCAGATACGCATTGCGTACTGGGAACCGAACAGCTGAACGTCACCCACACCTGAAGTACGGCTGATGGCGTCCTTCATGTTAGCGCCCACGTAGTCTGAAATATCTTCCTGGGTCATGGTGCCGTTGGTGTTGATAACACCGACAACCATCAGGAAGCTACTTGAAGACTTCTCTACGCTAACCCCTTGTTGTTGAACTTCCTGAGGCAGTAACGGCATCGCCAGCTGCAGTTTGTTCTGTACCTGCACCTGTGCGATATCCGCATCCGTACCTGACTGGAAGGTAAGGGTGATCTGCACGGTACCCGTGGAGTCACTGTTGGAGGACATGTACATCAGGTTATCGATACCGTTCATATTCTGTTCGATAACCTGCGTAACAGTATCCTGTACTGTTTTCGCATCAGCGCCAGGGTAGGTCGCGGAGATCGTCACTGCAGGCGGTGCAATAGTTGGATATTGCGCTACCGGCAATTTGAGGATCGCGAGCCCCCCTGCCAACATGATGATAATGGCGATCACCCACGCAAATATGGGGCGATCGATAAAGAAATTAGGCATGTCTTAACGGCTCCTGTTTAAGTTAAGACTTGGACTGTTCAGGCTGGCTACCGCTTGCGGCTTGCTGGTTGTTATCCGCGGTGACTTCCTGCGCTTTTACCTGCGCGCCTGGACGTACTTTTTGCAGCCCCGTGACAATCACGCGGTCGCCTGGCTTAAGTCCTTCTGTGACCAACCATTTATCGCCAATTGCTTGTGCTGCCACAATCTGGCGGGTTTCCACTTTGTCATCAGCACCGATAACTAACGCGCTGGCTTCACCGCGCGGTGTACGGGTTACGCCTTGCTGCGGAACCAGTATTGCCGTTGGGTTGATCCCTTCTTCCAGACGAGCACGGACGAACATACCCGGCAGTAAGGTGTGATCCGGGTTAGGGAAGATGGCGCGCAGCGTGATAGAACCGGTGGTCTGATCAACTGTCACGTCAGAAAACTCCAGCGTACCGGACTGCGGGAATTTAATGCCGTCGCTGGTCACCAGTTCCACTTTCGCTTTACCGTTCTCTTGCTTCAGCTTGCCGTTCGCCAGCTCTTGTTTCAGTCGCAGGAAATCGTTGCTTGATTGTGTGACGTCGACATAGATCGGATCCAACTGCTGTACGGTTGCCAGCGCGGTCGCCTGACCGTTTTGCACCAGGGCACCTTCCGTAACGGCAGACTTACCAATACGGCCGCTAATTGGCGACGTGACTTTGGTATACGCCAGGTTAATACGCGCCGTTTCTACTGCGGCTTTCGCGGCAATAACGGCAGCATTTGCCTGTTGCGCATCGGCCTTGGCGGTATCGTATTCCTGTTGACTGATGTACTTGGTACCCAACAGTTTCTGATAACGATTCACCGTCAACTGAGCGATATTAGCTGCCGCCTGCGCTTTAGCCAGATCGCCTTTTGCACTTTCATATGCGGCCTGGTAAGTAGCAGGATCAATCTGATAGAGAGACACACCCGCTTCAATGTCACCGCCTTCTGTGAAATTACGCTTCAGGATGATGCCGCTAACCTGAGGGCGAACTTCTGCAATGCGGAAAGCACTGGTGCGACCCGGGAGTTCAGTTGTTATCTGTAGAGGTTCAGCTTTGAGCGTCACAACTCCAACCTCTGGCATCTGCTGGCCCCCTTGTTGGGCCTGTTTGTCGTCACATCCTGTTAGCGCTAAGCTGCCTGAGAGCATCAGAACGACTGCCAGAGGCGTTAACCCTCTGTTTTTGTTCATATGTAAACCTCGAGTGTCCGATTTCAAATTGATCAATGGCTTAAAGCCTATAAACCCATTGCTGCGTTTATATTATCGTCGTGCTATGGTACATACATTCACAAATGTATGTAAATCTAACGCCTGTAAATTCACTAACATATGGCACGAAAAACCAAACAACAAGCGCAGGAAACGCGTCAACACATTCTCGATGTTGCTCTGCGTTTGTTCTCGCAACAAGGGGTCTCTTCCACCTCGCTTGCAGAGATCGCAAAAGCCGCTGGCGTCACGCGTGGTGCAATCTATTGGCATTTCAAAAACAAGTCGGATTTATTCAGTGAAATCTGGGAGCTGGCAAAACCCAATATTGATGAACTAGAGTCTGAGTATCAGGCAAAATTCCCTGACGATCCACTATCAGTATTAAGAGAAATTTTAGTTTACGTTCTTGAAGCTACCGTGACAGAAGAACGCCGGCGTTTGCTGATGGAGATTATATTCCACAAATGCGAGTTTGTCGGGGAAATAGCCTCTGTTCAGTTGGCACAACGTAGCCTGTGTCTTGAAAACTATGATCGCATCGAGCAAACCCTTCGCAACTGTATGAACGCAAAAATGTTGCCGGAGAATCTGAACACGCGTCGTGTGGCGGTGTTACTGCGCAGCTATCTTTCCGGCATTTTAGAAAACTGGTTATTTGCACCAGAGTCTTTTGATCTGAAAAAAGACGCGCGTGAATATGTCGCTGTGCTGCTGGAAATGTGTCTGCTGTGCCCTACGCTTCGCGTGCCTGAGACCTGCTGACCAGAGGGTTTCACTCCAGGAATTTTCCTGGACATTTTCACCCCTGCTATTTTGTCCATCACAGCCGTGATATTCTAGCTGCTTGACTATTTTCGGTCACTTTTCTGGTTAGAAACATTCATCCTCATGACTATGTTGCAGCTTTATAAACGTTCACAGCATCTCATTGCTATTACCATTATTTTCTTCATTCTATTGCTGTCTTGCCAGTCATCAGCATTTGCGCGAGCGCAACAGAATGGCGAACTGCCGACGAAAGCGGATATTCAGAGCCAGCTAGACACGCTGAATAAACAAAAAGACCTTTCTGCGCAGGATAAATTGGTTCAGCAGGATCTTATCGATACCCTCGCCACGCTCGATAAAATTGAGCGCGTGAAGGACGAGACCGTTCAACTACGCCAGAAAGTGGCCCAGGCGCCGGAAAAAATGCGCGAGGCGACGGCGGCGTTAAATTCGCTCAGCGATGTCGATAATGACGATGAAACGCGAAAAACACTGAGCGCGCTCTCTCTGCGACAACTCGAGTCGCGCGTCGCCCAGGTGCTGGATGACCTGCAAAGCGCGCAAAACGATCTGGCCGCTTATAACAGCCAACTGGTCTCGTTGCAGACGCAGCCTGAGCGCGTGCAAAACGCGATGTACACCGCCTCGCAGCAAATGCAGCAAATCCGCAATCGCCTGGATGGAACCAGCGTTGGCGAGGCGGCATTACGCCCCAGCCAGCAGGTGCTGCTTCAGGCGCAGCAGGCATTGCTGAATGCGCAAATCGACCAGCAGCGTAAAAGCCTGGAGGGCAACACGGTTTTGCAGGATACCCTGCAAAAACAACGGGATTACGTGACGTCCAACACCAACAGGCTCGAACATCAGCTCCAGTTGCTGCAGGAAGCGGTGAACAGCAAACGTCTGACGTTAACCGAAAAAACCGCGCAGGAAGCAGTGACGCCAGATGAAGCGGATCGTATCCAGACCAATCCGTTGGTAAAACAGGAACTGGATATTAACCATCAGCTTAGCCAGCGCCTGATTTCCGCCACGGAAAACGGCAACTCACTGATGCAGCAAAACATTAAAGTCAAAAACTGGCTTGATCGTGCGCTGCAATCGGAACGCAATATTAAAGAACAAATCGCTGTGCTGAAGGGCAGTCTGCTGCTGTCGCGCATTCTGTATCAGCAGCAGCAAACGCTGCCGTCGGCAGACGAGCTTGCTGATATGACTAACCGCATTGCCGATCTGCGTCTGGAGCAATTTGAAGTTAACCAGCAGCGTGATGCGCTGTTCCAGAATGATGCCTTCGTTGCCAAACTGGAAGAAGGGCACAGCAATGAAGTGAACGGCGAAGTTCATGATGCGCTGCTGCAGGTTGTGGATATGCGCCGTGAACTGCTGGACCAGCTGAATAAGCAGTTGGGAAATCAGCTGATGATGGCGATTAACCTGCAGATCAACCAGCAGCAGTTAATGAGCGTGTCGAAGAACCTCAAGAGCATCCTCACTCAGCAAATTTTCTGGGTTAACAGCAACCGCCCAATGGACTGGGATTGGGTGAAATCCTTCCCGCAAACGCTCAAAGACCAGTTTAAATCGATGAAAATCACCGTGAACTGGGAAAAAGCCTGGCCGGCGGTGTTTATCGCATTCCTGGCCGGTTTGCCGCTGCTGTTGGTAGCCGGGCTTATCCGCTGGCGCCTGAAGTGGCTGAAAGCGTACCAGGCGAAACTCGCCGCCGCGGTGGGTAACTTGCGCAATGACAGCCAGCTCAACACACCTAAAGCGATACTGATCGATCTGATTCGCGCCTTGCCCGCATGCCTGATTATCCTTGCCGTGGGCTTGATTCTGCTGACTATGCAACTGAACGTCAGCGATCTGCTATGGGCATTTAGCAAGAAAATGGCCGTCTTCTGGCTGGTGTTTGGCCTGTGCTGGAAGGTGCTGGAAAAAGACGGCGTGGCGATCCGCCACTTCGGCATGCCCGCGAAACAGACCAGCCACTGGCGTCGCCAGATCGTGCGTATTAGCCTGGCACTGCTGCCGCTGAATTTCTGGTCGGTGGTCGCTGAGCTTTCGCCTCTCAATCTGATGGATGATGTGCTTGGGCAGATTGTTATTTTCTTTAACTTGCTACTTATTGCCTTCCTGGTATGGCCAATGTGTCGTGAGAGCTGGCGTGATAAGGAATCGCACGGTCTGCGCCTGGTGACGATAACCGTATTGTCGATTATTCCGATCGCGCTAATGGTGCTGACGGCGACCGGTTATTTCTATACCACGCTGCGTTTATCCGGTCGCTGGATTGAGACTGTGTATCTGGTGATCATCTGGAACCTGCTGTACCAGACGGTGCTGCGCGGATTGAGCGTTGCGGCGCGCCGAATTGCCTGGCGTCGTGCACTTGCCCGTCGTGAGAACCTGGTGAAAGAAGGGGCCGAAGGCGCTGAGCCGCAGGAAGAACCTACCATTGCGCTGGAGCAGGTCAACCAGCAAACGCTGCGTATTACCATGCTGCTGATGGTGGCCCTGTTTGGCGTGCTGTTCTGGGCTATATGGTCCGATCTGATCACCGTGTTCAGCTATCTCGACAGTATCACGCTCTGGCATTACAACGGCACAGAAGCCGGTGCCGCGGTGGTGAAAGATGTCACTATGGGCAGCCTGCTGTTTGCGATTATTGCCTCAATGGTGGCTTGGGCGCTGATCCGCAACTTACCGGGTCTGCTGGAAGTGTTGGTGCTGTCGCGCCTGAAAATGCGCCAGGGCGCATCGTATGCGATCACCACAATCCTCAACTACGCGATCATTGCTATCGGTGCGATGACGGTCTTCGGGTCGCTCGGCGTATCGTGGGATAAATTGCAGTGGCTGGCCGCGGCTCTGTCGGTCGGTCTCGGTTTTGGCTTACAGGAAATCTTCGGTAACTTTGTCTCGGGTCTGATCATTCTGTTCGAACGCCCGGTGCGTATCGGCGATACCGTCACGATTGGCACTTATTCCGGGACAGTCAGTAAGATTCGTATTCGTGCGACCACCATTACCGACTTTGATCGCAAAGAAGTGATCATCCCGAACAAAGCGTTTGTGACCGAGCGACTGATCAACTGGTCGCTTTCAGATACCACCACGCGTCTGGTGATCCGCATTGGGGTCGCTTACGGTTCAGATCTCGATAAAGTGAAGAAAGTGCTGCTGCAGGCGGCAATGGAACACCCGAAAGTGATGCACGATCCTGAGCCAGCCGTGTTCTTCACCGCCTTCGGTGCCAGCACGCTGGATCACGAACTGCGTCTGTATGTCCGTGAACTGCGCGACCGCAGCCACACGGTTGATGAACTTAACCGCGCGGTTGACCGCTTGTGCCGTGAAAACAACATTGATATCGCCTTTAACCAACTCGAAGTGCACTTGCACAACGCCAAAGGGGATACTGTGACTGAAGTTAAGCGCGACATCATCAACGGTGATGATCCGACGCCTTCAGTAGGCTAATAGGAAATGTGATTGCCTGATGGCGCAGCGCCATCAGGCAATCCTGCTACCGTTCTTTTTTGGATGATGTGAGCTGTTTCGTTTCATAATCCCGCTTAACGATCTCTAGTGCTTTCAGCACGGTTTCAGGCGCAACCTGATTCTCTTCAAGTAAGACAATCAAATCGACGGCCAGTTTGACTTCGTCCGGGGCGCTTTCAAGTGACATACATTCTCCGACGATTAACGGGTGATACGTGCGAGCACGTTTTCTATTCTTTCCAGCGCATGGCGACAGCGTGCCAGACGCGCCTCGAAGGCTTCCACTTCTCGTAGCAGGCGCTGCTGCTCCTCAAAATTAGTTGCCCGAGCCAGTTGAGCCTTACGTTCGCGTGTCATCTCGACCAGTCGGCGCTCATATTCCTGATGTTGAACGCGTTTGCGCTGCCAGCGGGCAAGCCCTGGCGACGCGCTGTCCCATTCTCTGAGCGACCAGGTGGCGGTCTCACGGGAAATGGCTTCCAGTTGAGACGCTAAATGTTCAGCCAGCCAGGCTACCTGGGGACGCTGCTGGTGTTCAACGGCATGGCGTAACGCGCTCAGGTTAGCATCGGCTTCATCCAGGCAGGCCTGTAACCGTGTGCTGCGGGTGCGAAAAAGCTGGCGATCGAAGCGGGCGCTAAGCGTTGCGTGATGCGCAAGAGGGGCGCAACGCTGCCGCAGGCTGTTGAGCTGGCTTTCGAGCGTCTGAAGCAGCAGGGCGGTTTTCACGATAACACTCCGATGAAAATGAGAACCGTTATGCTAAAGTAGCGATTCTCTGTGTTAAGTATTGATATTATGCGACGCATTATTCTAATCATCATTGGCTGGATAGCGGTAGTGTTAGGCACGCTGGGTGTGGTTTTGCCCCTGTTGCCCACAACACCGTTTATGCTGCTGGCCGCCTGGTGCTTTGCCCGCTCATCGCCGCGTTTTCACGATTGGCTACTGTACCGTTCATGGTTCGGCGGTTATCTGCGCCACTGGCAGAAACACCGTGCGATGCCGTCAGGGGCAAAGCCGCGCGCCATTGTGTTTATTTTGCTGACGTTTGGCGTTTCGCTGTGGCTGGTTGAGATGATGTGGGTACGCGGACTGCTGTTGGTTATTCTCGCGTGCTTGTTGATTTTTATGTGGCGGATCCCGGTGATTGATGAAGAGCAACAAAAGCACTGAAGCATAATAATCGCTGTTGCAATTGTCTCCCGCAGCCAGTAAATTTGACCGTTTTCGAGCACGGGCGCAGGCGGTCAAAGGTTAAACAGATGTAACCTTTGCTCTTTATATATACACAAAGTCATTCAAGACGCGTCGAGGATGAAGTATATAGTGCGCCGTGAAGTAATACCGTATCAATCAGGCACAAACTTATGACCGCAACTGCACAGCAGCTTGAGTTTCTCAAAGATAGCATCAAAAGCATCAACGACTACCCAAAACCGGGCATTCTTTTCCGCGATGTCACCAGCTTGCTGGAAGACCCGAAAGCTTACGCACTCAGCATTGAACTGCTGGTTGAGCGTTACAAAAATATGGGTATCACGAAAGTTGTCGGCACCGAAGCGCGCGGCTTCCTGTTTGGCGCACCAGTCGCCCTGGGGTTGGGCGTTGGGTTTGTTCCGGTGCGTAAACCCCATAAACTGCCACGCGAAGTGATTGCTGAAAGCTATGAGCTGGAATACGGCACAGATCAGCTGGAAATCCATGTTGATGCTATCAAACCGGGCGACAAAGTTCTGGTTGTAGACGATCTGCTGGCGACCGGCGGAACCATCGAAGCGACCGTGAAGCTGATCCGCCGTCTGGGTGGTGAAGTGACCGATGCGGCGTTCATCATCAATTTGTTCGATCTGGGTGGCGAACAGCGCCTGGAAAAACAAGGGCTGACCTGCTACAGCCTGGTCCCTTTCCCGGGCCACTAAGTCGGACTATCTTTTTTGCCATTTTGGCCCCGGTCAGTGCTCAAAATCCTCACGTACTACGTGTACGCTCCGGTTTCTGTGCGCTGCCCGAAACCAAACTGACTGCAACGATAACGCCCGAATATAACGTGTCAACCTCGCCGTCGCTGCGAGGTTGTGTTAGCATTACTCCCCTGTGAATCCACCCTCCAGCCTTTCAGAGCCTGCCAATGAGTTATCAGGTCTTAGCCCGAAAATGGCGCCCACAAACCTTTGCTGACGTCGTCGGCCAGGAACATGTGCTGACGGCACTGGCTAACGGCTTGTCGTTAGGGCGTATTCATCATGCTTATCTTTTTTCCGGCACCCGTGGCGTCGGTAAAACCTCTATCGCCCGTCTGCTGGCGAAGGGGCTCAACTGTGAAACCGGCATTACCGCCACGCCTTGCGGGGTGTGTGACAACTGCCGTGAAATCGAGCAGGGACGTTTTGTCGATCTGATTGAAATTGACGCCGCGTCGCGCACCAAGGTCGAAGATACCCGTGACCTGCTGGATAACGTCCAGTACGCGCCCGCACGTGGACGCTTCAAAGTCTATCTGATCGACGAAGTGCACATGCTGTCGCGCCACAGTTTTAACGCCTTACTGAAAACGCTCGAAGAGCCGCCAGCGCACGTTAAGTTCCTGCTGGCGACTACCGATCCGCAGAAGCTGCCGGTCACTATCCTGTCGCGCTGCCTGCAATTTCATCTTAAAGCGCTGGACGTTGAGCAGATCCGCCATCAGCTTGAGCATATCCTCAATGAGGAACACATCGCCCACGAACCGCGTGCACTGCAGCTGCTGTCGCGCGCGGCGGACGGGAGCCTGCGCGATGCGCTAAGCCTGACCGATCAGGCGATTGCCAGCGGCGACGGCCAGGTCTCTACTCAGGCGGTGAGTACCATGCTCGGTACGCTTGACGACGATCAAGCGCTGTCTCTGGTTGAGGCGGTGGTTTCCGGGAATGGCGAACGCGCCATGACGCTGGTTAATGACGCTGCCGCGCGTGGTATTGAATGGGAAGCGCTGCTGGTTGAGATGCTGGCGTTGCTGCACCGGATTGCGATGGTTCAGCTCACGCCTTCCGCGCTCGGTAGCGATATGGCCGCCATTGAACAACGTATGCGCGAACTGGCGCGGACCGTGCCGCCGACCGATATTCAGCTGTATTACCAGACTCTGTTAATTGGACGTAAAGAGCTGCCGTATGCGCCGGACAGGCGTATGGGCGTAGAAATGACGCTGCTGCGGGCGCTGGCTTTTCACCCGCGCGTCCCGCTACCGGAACCCGAAGTCCCTCGCCAGTCGTTTGCACCCGCGGCTCCTACCGCGATCATGGCACCGACACAGGCCCCGGAGCAACAACCTGCGCCTGCGCATCAGGACGTGCCGTTGTCTGAGGCAACCAGCCAGGTGCTGGCTGCGCGTAGTCAGCTGCAGCGTGCTCAGGGAGCGACCAAAGCAAAAAAGAGTGAACCGGCAGCCGCATCCCGCGCGCGGCCGGTGAATAATGCTGCGCTGGAAAGACTGGCGTCGGTGACGGAACGCGTTCAGGCGCGCCCGGCGGCCTCTACGCTGGAGAAGGCACCGGCGAAAAAAGAAGCCTATCGCTGGAAGACGACCAATCCGGTTGCAGAAGTCAAAGAAGTTGTTGCCACGCCAAAGGCGCTGAAAAAAGCGCTGGAACATGAAAAAACACCGGAACTGGCGGCAAAACTGGCGGCGGAAGCCATTGAACGCGACCCGTGGGCCGCGCAGGTCAGTCAGCTTTCATTGCCTAAGCTGGTGGAGCAGGTGGCGCTCAATGCCTGGAAAGAAGAGAATGGCAACGAGGTTCGCCTGCACCTGCGTTCCACGCAGCGGCACCTCAATTCCAGCGGTGCGCAGCAACGACTTGCTGAAGCATTGAGCAGCTTAACGGGCTCAGCGGTTGAATTGACCATCGTTGAAGATGATAATCCTGCGGTGCGCACGCCGCTGGAGTGGCGTCAGGCCATTTATGAAGAAAAACTTGCGCAGGCGCGTGAGTCAATTATTGCGGATAATAACATTCAGACGCTGCGTCGTTTCTTCGATGCGGAGCTGGACGAAGAGAGTATTCGCCCCATTTGATCGTAAGCCATTTTCCATGGTTTTATGGTTGTCATCCCTTAACGTGATTGAGAGAGAAGCCTATGTTTGGTAAAGGCGGTCTGGGTAACCTGATGAAACAGGCCCAGCAGATGCAAGAAAAAATGCAGCAGATGCAGGAAGAAGTGGCCAAGCTGGAAGTGACCGGCGAATCGGGAGCGGGTCTGGTGAAAGTGACCATCAACGGCGCGCATAACTGCCGTCGTGTAGAAATCGACCCAAGCCTGTTGGAAGACGACAAAGACATGCTGGAAGATCTGGTTGCTGCGGCATTCAACGATGCGGCTCGTCGCATTGAAGAGACCCAGAAAGAGAAAATGGCCTCCGTTTCCTCTGGTATGCAGCTGCCGCCTGGCTTTAAGATGCCGTTCTGATGCAAACCAGCCCGCTGTTAACTCAGCTTATGGAAGCACTGCGCTGCCTACCGGGCGTTGGCCCGAAGTCAGCGCAGCGCATGGCGTTCGCGCTACTTCAGCGCGATCGCAGCGGCGGGATGCGTCTGGCGCAGTCGTTAACGAAGGCGATGTCGGAAATCGGCCACTGTGCTGATTGCCGCACCTTCACAGAACAAGAAGTATGCAACATCTGTGCGAATCCGCGTCGCCGGGAAAACGGCCAAATTTGCGTGGTAGAGAGTCCTGCGGACATCTACGCCATTGAGCAAACGGGGCAGTTTTCCGGCCGTTATTTCGTGCTGATGGGACACCTGTCGCCGCTGGATGGCATCGGGCCTGATGATATCGGGCTTGATCGTCTGGAGCAGCGACTGGCGTCTGAGCACATCAATGAAGTGATCCTGGCGACCAACCCGACGGTCGAAGGCGAGGCTACCGCCAACTACATTGCCGAGCTGTGCATGCAATATGACGTTGAAGCCAGCCGTATCGCCCACGGCGTACCGGTTGGCGGTGAGCTGGAAATGGTCGATGGCACCACGCTGTCGCACTCTCTTGCCGGGCGTCATAAGATTAAATTCTGAACAAACGGAAGCCGCGACGGCGGTTTCCGCTTGAAATTATCATTCCCTGTCCCCATTTCACTCTCAACGTGTTTTTACCATTAAAAATGGCATTGTTGAGGTAGATCTACATGAAAGGACAAGAAACTCGTGGTTTTCAGTCAGAAGTAAAACAGCTTCTGCACCTGATGATCCATTCTCTGTATTCCAATAAAGAAATCTTCCTGCGTGAGCTTATCTCTAACGCCTCCGATGCGGCAGACAAGCTGCGTTTCCGTGCGCTGTCTAACCCGGACCTGTATGAAGGTGACGGTGAACTGCGCGTGCGTGTCTCCTTCGATAAAGATAAGCGTACGTTGACCATCGCCGACAACGGCGTGGGGATGAACCGCGATGACGTTATCGATCATCTGGGGACCATTGCTAAATCCGGTACCAAATCTTTCCTCGAATCTATGGGTTCCGATCAGGCGAAAGACAGCCAGTTGATCGGCCAGTTCGGGGTGGGTTTCTATTCTGCATTTATCGTGGCTGACAAAGTCACCGTGCGCACCCGTGCAGCGGGCGACAAGCCGGAGAACGGCGTGTTCTGGGAGTCTGCGGGCGAAGGTGAATACACCGTGGCCGACATTACTAAAGACGATCGCGGCACCGAAATCACCCTGCACCTGCGTGAAGGGGAAGATGAGTTCCTCGATGACTGGCGTGTACGCTCCATCATCAGCAAATATTCTGACCATATCGCCCTGCCGGTAGAGATTGAAAAACAGGAAGAGAAAGACGGTGAAACCGTGGTTTCCTGGGAGAAAATCAACAAGGCGCAGGCGCTGTGGACGCGTAACAAGTCGGAAATCAAAGACGACGAGTACAACGAATTCTACAAGCACATCGCTCATGACTTCACCGACCCGCTGACCTGGAGCCACAACCGTGTGGAAGGTAAGCAGGAGTACACCAGCCTGCTGTACATCCCGTCGCAGGCTCCGTGGGATATGTGGAACCGCGATCACAAGCACGGTCTGAAGCTGTACGTCCAGCGCGTGTTCATCATGGACGACGCCGAGCAGTTCATGCCGAACTACCTGCGTTTTGTGCGCGGTCTGATAGATTCCAACGATCTGCCGCTGAACGTGTCCCGTGAGATCCTGCAGGACAGCACCGTCACCCGTAACCTGCGCAGCGCGCTGACCAAACGCGTACTGCAGATGCTGGAAAAACTGGCGAAAGACGATGCAGAAAAATACCAGACCTTCTGGAAACAGTTTGGCCTGGTCCTGAAAGAAGGTCCGGCGGAAGACCACGCCAACCAGGAAACCATCGCCAAGCTGATGCGCTTTGCTTCTACGCACACCGACTCTTCTGCACAGACCGTGTCGCTGGAAGACTACGTGTCGCGGATGAAAGAAGGACAGGAGAAGATTTACTACATCACCGCTGACAGCTATGCGGCGGCGAAGAGCAGCCCGCACCTGGAACTGCTGCGTAAGAAAGGCATCGAAGTTCTGTTGCTGTCCGATCGCATCGACGAATGGATGATGAACTACCTGACCGAGTTCGACGGCAAGCCGTTCCAGTCCGTTGCTAAAGCTGACGAGTCTATCGACAAACTGGCGGATGAAGTCGACGAATCGGCAAAAGAAGCTGAAAAAGCGCTGACTCCGTTCGTTGAGCGCGTGAAAAACCTGCTGGGCGATCGCGTGAAAGAAGTGCGCCTGACGCACCGTCTGACCGACACACCGGCTATCGTAACCACCGATGCGGACGAAATGAGCACGCAAATGGCGAAGCTGTTTGCCGCTGCGGGCCAGGCCGTGCCGGAAGTGAAATACATCTTTGAACTCAACCCGGACCACGTGCTGGTTAAACGCACGGCGGATACCCAGGATGATGAGCAGTTTAAAGAGTGGGTTGAACTGCTGCTGGATCAGGCGCTGTTCGCAGAACGCGGCACGCTGGAAGATCCTAACCAGTTTATCCGTCGCATGAACCAGCTGCTGGTGTCCTGATAGCGGTTGCGTTATGTGATGCCGGATGGCGCTAACGCTTATCCGGCCTACAAAATCTCGTATACCGTAGGCCGGATAAGGTATTTACACCGCTATCCGGCATTTTCTCTTCTTATTTTCAATTTTCCCACCGTTAAACGTTTCAGCGTCAAGCGCCTTTCTTGAGCCAATTGCGTGATGGTGGTATCGTTTAGCGCTTTTTTAAAATATCGACAACCTTTAAGGGGATTTTCGTAATGCGTATCATTCTGCTTGGCGCTCCGGGCGCGGGTAAAGGGACTCAGGCTCAGTTCATCATGGAGAAATATGGTATTCCGCAAATCTCCACCGGTGATATGCTGCGTGCTGCCGTGAAATCTGGCTCCGAGCTGGGCAAACAAGCGAAAGACATCATGGACGCCGGTAAACTGGTGACCGATGAGCTGGTGATCGCGCTGGTCAAAGAGCGTATTACACAGGAAGACTGCCGTAATGGTTTCCTGCTGGACGGCTTCCCACGTACTATTCCGCAGGCTGACGCCATGAAAGAAGCGGGTATCGTTGTGGATTACGTTCTGGAATTCGCGGTACCGGACGAACTGATCGTTGACCGTATTGTTGGTCGTCGCGTTCACGCGGCATCTGGCCGTGTTTATCACATCAAATTCAACCCACCTAAAGTTGAAGGCAAAGACGATGTGACCGGCGATGAACTGACCACCCGTAAAGATGACCAGGAAGAGACCGTGCGTAAGCGTCTGGTTGAATACCATCAGATGACTGCCCCGCTGATTGGTTACTACCAGAAAGAAGCTGAAGCGGGTCAAACCAAATACGCGAAAGTTGACGGTACGCAGGCTGTTGCCGCTGTTCGCGCTGACCTGGAAAAAATCCTCGGTTAAGTTTTAGCGTTGTGAACCCCTTATCAGGCCTGCCATTATCTCGTAGGCCTGATAAGCGCAGCGCCATCAGGCAATCGGTGCCGGATAGCGGCGTAAACGCCTTATCCGGCCTACCGGTATCGTTAGCGCCATCAGGCATATTCTTACCTCTCGCAGCAATTAGTTCTTCTTCCTCGCTTTTCCGCTACAATTATCAACAATTTGAATCAATACGAGGCGGTAATGCGTCAGACGAAAACCGGTATCCTGCTGGCAAATCTCGGCACCCCCGATGCCCCCACACCCGAAGCAGTTAAACGTTATCTGCGCCAGTTTTTAAGCGACACACGCGTGGTCGATACTCCCCGTCTGCTGTGGTGGCCGCTGCTGCGCGGAGTGATCCTGCCGCTGCGCGCGCCGCGCGTCGCGAAGCTATACCAGTCAGTCTGGATGGATGAAGGCTCGCCGCTGATGGTCTACAGCCGCCGTCAGCAACAGGCGCTGGCAAAATGCCTGCCGGATACGCCGGTTGCGCTGGGGATGAGCTACGGTTCCCCCTCGCTGGAAAGCGCGGTCGACGAACTGCTAGCGAGCGGCGTTGAGCACATTGTGGTGTTAACGCTGTATCCGCAATACTCCTGCTCAACGGTGGCCGCGGTGTGGGATGAACTGGCGCGCATTTTAGCGCGCAAGCGTGCGATCCCCGGCGTCTCCTTTATTCGCGATTACGCAGACGACAGCGCGTATATTGATGCGCTGGCCAAAAGCGCCCGTGATGCGTTTGCCCGGCACGGCGAACCCGATTTACTGCTGCTTTCTTACCACGGTATTCCACAGCGCTACGCTGATGAAGGCGATGATTACCCGCAACGCTGTCGCGACACCACGCGGGAGCTGGTGTCGGCGTTAGGGCTGCCGCCGGAAAAGGTGATGATGACCTTCCAGTCACGCTTCGGTCGGGAACCATGGCTGACGCCGTATACCGACGAAACGCTCAAAATGCTGGCGGAAAAAGGAACCCGACATATCCAGGTCATGTGTCCGGGATTTGCTGCTGATTGCCTTGAAACGCTGGAGGAAATCGCCGAGCAAAACCGAGAAATTTTCCTCGAAGCGGGCGGGCAGAAATACGAATATATTCCGGCGCTGAATGACGCACCGGAACACATCGAAATGATGCTGAAACTGACCGCTGCCTATCGCTAAAGCTGCGCTCTGAAGAAACGCGCGCCATCCCGCAAGGCATCGTCGGCGGTTTTCATCATCCGCGAGTAATGCAGGAAGGCGTGCAGCGTGCCGAGGTACATTTTGTACTGACAGGGCTGCCGATGCGCCTGGAGCGTCTGGAACAGTAAGCGGCTGTCGTCAATCAGCGGGTCAAACTCTGCACTGGCGATAAAACACGGCGGCACATCGCGGGTGAGATCGTTGTTAAATAAACAATAGTACGGCGACTCGCGGTCATCGACGCTGCGCAGATAGGCGTCTTCGTACATCTGCAGATCGTCTCGCGTTAAGCTATCCCATTCTCCACCCATCAGTCGTCGGCTGATCGAATCCCGTAAACCGTACAGCCCGTACCACAACAGCACGCCCGCGACCTTACCGCAGGCAATTTGCTTATCGCGTAGCCACAGTGCGCTGGCAAGCGCCAGCATGGCGCCTGCGGAATCACCGGCAAAACCGATATTCTCTACGTTCAGCGCATAGTCAGCGGCATGGTGATGAAAGTACTGGCAGGTCGCGACAATTTCTTCGATGGCCTGTGGAAAGCGCGCTTCCGGCGAAAGTGAATAGTCGATGCCAATTACCGTGCAGCGCGTGTAACTCGCCAGCAAGCGCATAATGCGATCGTGCGTATCCAGATTACCGAGAATAAAACCGCCGCCGTGCAAATAGTACAGCGTGGCCTGGCTATGGGGTTGGGGGGAGTAAATCCGCGTCGCCACCGGGCCGCACGCGGTAGAAATGACGCACTCCCGGGTACTCATCTGCGGAGCATCGGCATTCCAGAACTGACGCTCATGTACGTAGTGTTGGCGTTGGGCAACGAAATCATCCGCGGCGGGCCACGGCGGCAGGTCATCGCGATGAAAGTTCACCACGCTTTTCATTTCGTCTGAAATAAGGTCGAGGACGGGGATCTTGTTTTCCGGCTGCATAAAACGCTCCTTGTAAAAGGTGATGTATTGTAGAAATTAACGGCAGATAAACTGCGATCTCACCGCCCGATATTGAAAATTAGCACCGCATCGCGCGCGCAGGAGGGAATGTGCTACCATGCATCGCTCAGTTAACCACCCGTAAAATCGACCATGAAATTTCCCGGCAAACGCAAATCCAAACACTATTTTCCCGTCAGCGCGCGCGATCCGTTGCTGCAACAAATTCAGCCTGAAAACGAGACCAGCGCCGCCTGGGTCGTCGGTATCGACCAGACTCTGGTGGATATAGAAGCCAAAGTCGATGACGACTTTGTGAAGCGTTATGGATTAAGCGCCGGGCATTCTCTGGTGATTGCTGATGATGTTGCTGAGGCGCTCTATCAGGAACTGGTGCGTGACAATTTAATCACCCATCAGTTTGCGGGCGGAACCATCGGTAACACCATGCACAACTATTCGGTACTGGCGGATGACCGCTCTGTATTGCTGGGCGTCATGTGTAGCAACATTGAGATTGGTAGCTACGCGTATCGCTATTTATGCAATACCTCCAGCCGTACCGATCTGAACTACCTGCAGGGCGTTGACGGGCCGATTGGTCGCTGCTTCACGCTGATTGGCGAATCCGGCGAGCGTACCTTCGCCATCAGCCCCGGTCACATGAACAAACTGCGGGCAGACAGCATTCCCGAGTCGGTGATTGCCGGTGCCTCTGCGCTGGTGCTGACCTCATATCTGGTGCGCTGCGAACCGGGCGAGCCGATGCCGGAAGCGACCATGAAGGCCATTGAGTTCGCCAAAAAGCACAATGTCCCGGTGGTGCTGACCTTAGGAACCAAATTCGTTATTGCGGATAACCCGCAGTGGTGGCAGGAATTCTTGAAAGAGAATGTCTCCATTCTGGCGATGAACGAAGAAGAAGCCGAAGCGCTGACCGGCCTGAATGACCCGCTGCTGGCATCTGACAAAGCGCTGGATTGGGTGGATTTGGTGCTGTGTACCGCCGGTCCGGTGGGCCTGTATATGGCTGGGTTTACGGAAGATGAGGTCAAACGCAAAACGCAGCATCCGCTGCTGCCGGGCGCTATTGCCGAATTCAACCAGTACGAGTTCAGCCGCGCGATGCGCCATAAAGACTGTATCAACCCGTTGCGCATTTATTCGCACATTGCCCCGTACATGGGTGGCCCTGAGAAAATCATGAACACCAACGGCGCGGGTGACGGTGCGTTGGCGGCCTTGCTGCATGATATTACGGCAAACAGCTACCATCGCGGCAATGTGCCGAACTCCAGCAAGCACAAGTACACCTGGCTGACCTATTCCTCGTTAGCGCAGGTGTGTAAATATGCCAATCGCGTGAGTTATCAGGTGCTGAACCAGCATTCACCGCGCCTGACGCGCGGATTGCCGGAGAAGGAAGACAGCCTCGAAGAGGCTTACTGGGAGCGTTAAGCGGTATTGCGCGACATTGCCCGGTGGCGTTATTGCTTACCGGGCCTGCATAATGCGGTGTACCCGCAGGCCGGATAAGCGCTAGCACCATCCGGCACACAACATTAACTGGCGGTAGCAACGTTACCCGCTGGTGGCGTTTCAATAAGTTCCAGCATGGTGCGCGCGATTTCACGTTCACCCATCACCACCTGATTAGCACCGCGCTCGGTAATGTATTCCACTTCATCGTCATAATGCGCGCGGGCGATAATCTCAATCGTCGGGCACTTCTCACGCGCGGAAGCCACAATCTCACCGGCTTCATAACCATTCGGGATGGTCAGCAGCAGCCAGCGCGCACAGTCCAGATGCGCCAGGTTCATGATCTCTTCGTTGGCTGCATTGCCCAGTACTGCGCGGATCCCACGTTCACGTAGCTCGTCCACGCGAGTCCGCGACGTTTCGATAACCACCAGCGGGATACCCGCAGCCATCAGTTTTTCACCTAACAAGCTACCGACGCGGCCAAAACCGACCAGCAGGGCATGATTACAGATATCGACCGGGATTTGCTTCTCTTCTTCGATAGCTTCTTCCAGCGTCTGCTCTTCCAGCGTTTCGGTTTTTGCGAGGTATTTTTCCAGCACGGCGAACAGCACTGGATTTAGCATGATGGACAGGATGGCCCCGGCCAGCACCAGGTTTTGTCCCGCCTGTGGTAACAGGTTAAGCGCCATGCCAAGGCCGGCGAGGATAAAAGCAAATTCGCCAATCTGCGCCAGGCTGGTGGCAATGGTGAGCGCTGTGCGCTGAGAGTGACCGAACAGGCGCACCAGGAAATAGGCGGCGAGGGATTTACCAAAGATGATAATTGCCAGCGTGCCCAGCACAGCCAGCGGTTGCTGGATCAGGACCAATGGGTCGAACAGCATGCCGACGGAAACAAAGAACAGCACCGCAAATGCATCACGCAGCGGCAGGGTGTCATGCGCCGCACGGTGGCTCAGTTCAGATTCGTTCAGCACCATACCGGCGAAGAACGCGCCCAGTGCGAAGGAAACATCGAATACTTCTACGGCACCAAACGCGATACCTAATGCGAGTGCCAGTACCGACAGGGTAAACAGTTCACGCGAGCCCGTGGCGGCGCTACGGGCCATGATCCACGGCACCAGGCGACGACCGACCAGCATCATAATGGCGATAAACGCGATTACTTTACCGATGGTGATGCCCATATCAACGGCCAGTGACGCAAAGCCAACGTTGTCTTTTTCCAGCATACCGGCGATGGCTGGCAGGAGAACCAGCGTTAGCACCATCATCAGGTCTTCAACAATCAGCCAGCCAATGGCGATCTGCCCGCGCTGGCTGTCAATCAACTGTCGTTCTTCAAGCGCGCGCAGTAGCACCACGGTACTGGCGGTAGACAGACATAATCCAAAGACGATACCGACCATCAGCGACCAGCCCAGCACAGCTGAAAGCGCCATACCCAGCAGCGTCGCCACGGCTATCTGGGCTATCGCACCGGGAATGGCGATGGACTTTACCGCCATTAAATCCTTCAACGAAAAGTGTAGCCCCACGCCGAACATCAGCAGGATCACGCCAAGTTCTGCCAGTTCCGGCGCAAGCTTGGTATCCGCAACAAAACCAGGTGTAAATGGACCGGCCAGAACGCCCGCTAACAGATATCCCACCAGAGGAGAAATACGCAGTTTATTGGCAAGCATGCCAAATATAAAAGCGAGCACAAGGCCGCCAACAATGGTGGTGATAAGCGGGGTGGCGTGATGCATTCCGTCTCCTTTGATTGCTGTGGTGATCCTGAAAACCCTAATTACGAGTAATAGTTTATGACAATTTTAATGTTTATGTTTATGAATAATTATTGAAATTTGATGAAAACAGGAATTTAGTCGTAAAAAAGCACGGATCGGATAACTGCGGGGGGGAGCATAGAGCAAACGCTGATGGTCACTGTAAGTGATGGCGGCCAAAGTTTACTTTTGGCCGCCATAAAATCAGGCTTTATGTCGGTTATCAGGTAAGAATATGGTCAGTATCCCCAGAAGAGGCAGGAAAGCACATATTTTATAGACCAAATCAATACTGGTATGGTCGGCAACCAGCCCTAACACCGCGGCCCCTAAGCCGCCCATGCCAAAGGCAAAACCGAAAAACAGCCCAGAAACCATGCCGATACGCCCCGGAAGCAGCTCCTGAGCGTATACCAGAATGGCAGAAAAGGCCGATGCCAGGATAAAACCAATGATCACGGTTAAAATCCCGGTCCATTCCAGCGTTGCATAGGGTAAAACGAGGGTAAACGGCGCTACGCCGAGGATAGAGCCCCAAATGACATATTTTCTACCGATTTTATCACCTAGCGGTCCGCCAATAACCGTCCCTGCCGCAACGGCAAACAGGAACGCAAACAGGTGGAACTGCGCATTTTGTACCGATAATCCGAATTTTTGCATCAGATAAAAGGTGTAATAGCTGCTGATGCTCGCCATATAGAAGTATTTGGAGAAAATCAGCACCAGCAGGATGCTAATCGCCAGCACCACCTTGTTGCGCGGTAGCGGGTTAACGATGGCGACTTTCGGCTTACCTTTACTCATCCGATGTTGGGCCGAATACCAACGGCTGATTTGCGCCAGTACCACAATCGCTAACAACGCGGCCAGCACGAACCACGCTACATTACCCTTACCGTATGGCGCGATGATGACAGCCGCCAGCAATGGCCCCAGAGAACTGCCGAAGTTACCGCCCACCTGGAAAATAGACTGGGCCAGACCATGGCGACCGCCGGAAGCCATCCGTGCCACGCGAGACGATTCCGGGTGAAACACCGATGAACCTGTGCCGACCAGCGCAGCGGCGAGCAGCACCATATGGAAATTACCGGCCATTGCCAGTAATACCAGTCCACTCAGCGTGAAGCACATGCCAATAGGCAGTGACCATGGCATCGGATATTTGTCTGTCCAGTAACCTACCACCGGTTGAAGTAACGAGGAGGTGAGCTGGAAAGTCAGGGTAATCATCCCGATCTGCATAAAGCTCAGCGAGAACTCTGACTGCAACAGCGGATAAATCGCCAGGATCAGCGACTGGATCATATCGTTGAGCAGGTGAGAAAGGCTGATCGCCCCTAAAATGCCAAACGAGGTGCGTGCTTTTTGCGACGGCGCAGCAGAGCCGGGGAGCGGTTGAGCGGTTTGATTGGTAGCCATAGGTCCACTTCAGTAATGATGAGACAGGAACAGGTGTAATTATTATCCGACTAACATACCTGCGGAAGGTGTTTGAAGGAAGTCTCATTTCTGAAAACATTTTCGGCTATTATTTCATATCATTGTAATTTCAGCGGTTGATATTGGGTCAGGGAGAGAAGCATGAAATTTTTGAAACGGGGCGTGACGCTGGCATTATTTGCCGCCTTTGCGCTGGCAGGTCAGCCTGCTCAGGCTTACGAAAAAGATAAAACCTATAAAATAACCATTCTGCATACCAACGATCATCACGGCCACTTCTGGCGCAGCGAATACGGCGAATACGGGCTGGCGGCGCAAAAAACGCTGGTGGACGGTATTCGTCATGAGGTGGCAGCCGAGGGCGGAAGCGTCCTGTTGCTTTCCGGCGGTGACATTAATACCGGTGTACCGGAGTCCGATCTTCAGGATGCTGAACCGGATTTTCGCGGCATGAACCTGATTGGCTATGACGCGATGGCGGTGGGAAACCACGAATTTGATAATCCACTGACCGTGTTGCGACAGCAGGAAAAATGGGCCAAATTCCCGCTCCTCTCCGCCAACATCTACCAGAAAAGCACCGGTGAGCGTTTATTCAAACCCTGGGCCATCTTTAAGCGTCAGGATTTAAAAATTGCCGTTATCGGTTTAACCACCGACGACACGGCGAAAATTGGCAACCCGGAGTTCTTCATCGATATCGAGTTCCGTAAACCTGCGGATGAAGCCAAGCTGGTGATTCAGGAACTCAATATGGGTGAAAAGCCCGATGTCATTATTGCCACCACGCACATGGGGCATTACGACAACGGCAACCACGGCTCCAACGCTCCAGGCGATGTGGAAATGGCGCGTAGCCTGCCCGCAGGCGCGCTGGCGATGATTGTGGGTGGTCACTCACAGGATCCGGTGTGCATGGCATCGGAAAACAAAAAGCAGGTGGATTACGTACCAGGTACCCCGTGTGCGCCAGATAAACAAAATGGTATCTGGATCGTCCAAGCGCACGAGTGGGGAAAATACGTAGGCCGCGCGGACTTTGAATTCCGCAACGGCGAAATGAAAATGGTCAACTACCAGCTCATTCCGGTAAACCTGAAGAAGAAAGTGACCTGGGATAACGGCAAAAGTGAGCGCGTACTTTTCACCCCGGAAATCGCTGAAAACCCGCAAATGCTTTCCCTGCTAACGCCGTTCCAGAATAAAGGCAAAGCGCAGCTGGAGGTCAAAATTGGTAGCGTTAATGGGCGTCTGGAAGGAGACCGCAGCAAAGTCCGTTTTGTTCAGACCAATATGGGGCGTCTGCTACTGGCGGCGCAAATGGCGCGCACCGGTGCTGATTTTGGCGTGATGAGCGGTGGTGGCGTCCGTGACTCCATTGAAGGCGGCGATATTACCTATAAAAGCGTGCTCAAGGTTCAGCCGTTTGGCAACATAGTGGTCTATGCCGATATGAGTGGTAAAGAGGTGGTTGACTATCTGACCGCCGTCGCGCAAATGAAGCCGGACTCGGGGGCCTATCCGCAATTTGCCAACGTTAGCTTTGTGGCGAAAGACGGCAAGCTTAACGATTTGAAAATCAACGGCGAGCCCGTCGACCCGGCCAAAACCTATCGCATGGCGACGCTGAGTTTCAACGCCACCGGCGGTGATGGCTATCCGCGAATTGATAACAAACCGGGTTATGTGAATACCGGGTTTATCGATGCGGAAGTATTGAAAGAGTATGTGCAGAAGAATTCACCGTTGGATGCCAGTGCGTTTGAGCCGAAGGGTGAAGTTAGCTGGCTGTAACTGAGCGCAGTGCCGGATGGCGGTGCAAGCACCTTATCCGGCCTACGAGTCAATGCGGTTTGTAGGCCTGATTAGCGTAGCGCCATCAGGCAATCATTCCAAAACAGGTTAATCGCGGCGTGCGATATCGGCGAATTTCGCATCCAGAATTTTGGCCAAATCGTCCGCCGCCAGTTCAATATCCAGCCCGCGTTTGCCGCCGGAAACATAAATGGTGTCAAACGTCCGGGCGGGGGCGTCGATAAGCGTCGGCAATCTTTTTTTCTGCCCTAATGGGCTGATGCCGCCCACCAGATAGCCGGTGGTACGCTGCGCCACCATCGGGTCGGCCATGTCGACCTTTTTCGCGCCCAGCGCCTTGGCGACCTTTTTCAGATCCAACTGTCCGGCTACCGGCGTGACGGCGACGGCCAGATGTTTCATATCGCCATTCACGGCAACCAGCAGCGTTTTATAGACCTGATCTGCATTCAGACCCAGTTTACGCACCACTTCATCACCAAAATTAGTCTCTGACGGATCGTGATCATAGGTATGGATCTGGAACGAAATGTTGTTTTTTTCGAGTAAGTTAACGGCGGGTGTCATAGCAATTTTTCCTGGCTCAGACAAAATACGACTAAAGCATACGCCTGATGGCGGTCGAAAAAATAGTACCATCTTGCGCAATAGTATTGGCAGGATGCTGACTTTGAGCGACAATCGACCTACACCGATGCTTTAAGCGTCGGCATAATAATAATGATGAAATTCCTCTTTGACGGGCCAATAGAAATATTGGCCATTTTTTTATCGCAACATCTCCGGCAGATTCCCTTCTCCATAAAGATGCAGTGCGCCTACTGCCACCACATAATGGCCTGCGGGCAACGCGTTAAGCTTGTCCCGCCATGCCTCATTTCGCTGGTGCATCAGGACGTCATATAACGACTGACTGAACGTATTGGGTAACGTGAGATCGTTATTCTGCGGCGGTGTTTTTAACCACCAACCCATCATCTGTTGCAGCAGACGGGCATTGGTATGCCAGTGTGTCAGGGTATCGTCCAGCAACGCCAGACCGTTATCCGGTAGCTGACACAAAAGATCGATTTGGCTGGCAGCACCTTCCAGCTCGATAACCGGCTTTTGCACCTGCTTCGCCTGTTTCAGCAGTTGGTAATCAATTCCGTATTCCGCACGTAACCCCAACTGCTGCGCCTGGGTTGCCTGCAATATCATGGCGATTTGCCACAAAGGTTGGGTGGAAAACAGGGAAGGGGAAATGCCCAACTCAGCGCTGACTTTTTGCACGTGGCGGAGCTGCTCGTCGCTGATGCGGTCTTCCAGAGCGGCAAACGTGGGCAGGTTAGCAAACGGCGCATCGTCACCGGAAACATCGGCTTCGACGATCAGCGCATCGGCGCGGTAGAGCTTTTTCAGGAGTTTGGCGGGCAGAGGGGCCATTTCACGGCTGCCCATATGAATACTGCCAATCAGATGAAAATGGCGATCGCCGGGCAACGAGATGTCGATAGCAGGCCAGGTATAATGGTGACCGCGTAGTGCAGACCATAATGCTTTTACCCGGTATAACAGATCCATACGACCTCCCGTTGAAAAATCCCATGCTAGCGCGTGGTCCAGGAAGGTGCAATGCGTGAATCGCCGGATGGCGACGCGAAAGCGTCTTATCCGGCCTACGATATCACCTGCATTTTGTAGGCCGGATGAGCGTTAGCGTCATCCGGCACAGGGTTACTCTTTGGGTTTAAAGCGCAGCAGTCGGTTTGCGTTGCTTACCACGGTGATGGAAGAGAGCGCCATCGCCGCCCCGGCCACCACTGGGTTAAGCAGGGTACCGGTAAACGGCCACAGGATCCCGGCGGCAACGGGAATACCAATGCTGTTGTAGATAAATGCGCCGAGCAGATTTTGCTTCATGTTCCGCAGGGTGGCCCGCGAGATAGACAGCGCATCCGCCACGCCCATCAGGCTATGGCGCATCAGCGTAATCGCCGCGGTTTCAATGGCGACATCGCTGCCACCGCCCATGGCAATCCCTACGTCGGCCTGGGCAAGTGCTGGCGCATCGTTGATCCCATCACCGACCATCGCCACCTGATGTCCCTGGCTTTGCAGGCGTTTAATCGCCTCTGCTTTTCCGTCCGGCAGAACGCCCGCGATCACCTCGTCGATGCCTGCTTCTTTGGCAATAGCGTTAGCGGTGGTTGGGTTGTCCCCGGTGAGCATCACCAGACGATACCCGGCGCGGTGCAAGCGCTGCAGTGCCGCCACGCTGTCGCTGCGCAGCGGGTCACGTACCGCGAGCAGTGCGGCCGCTTTGCCGTCAATCGCCAGCAGCACCGGAGTCGACCCCTGAGTGGCTTGCGCGGTGATTTCAGCTTCCATCTCTGTGGTGATCACCTGCTGTTCATGGAGCAGCGTCTGGTTGCCCAGCAGCAGCCTATGACCTTCCGCTTCACCGCTAACGCCTAAGCCGCGCAGCGTACGGAACCCATTGACCTGCGGCAGGGCCGCATCGCCGGCTTTATCCAGAATCGCGCGGGCCAGCGGGTGGCTGGAACCCTGTTCAAGGGCTGCGGCCAGACGGATGGCCTGCGCTTCATCGATATCACCGAAAGTTTTGATGGCGACAACCTGCGGTTTCCCTTCGGTCAGCGTCCCGGTTTTATCAAACACCACGGTATCAAGCGTACTGGCACGCTGCAGCGCATCGGCATCGCGGACCAGAACACCAAACTCTGCGGCACGACCGACCCCGGAAATAATCGACATCGGTGTTGCCAGACCCAGCGCACACGGGCAGGCGATAATCAGTACGGTGGTGGCAATCACCAGCGTATAGACAATCTGCGGTGCCGGGCCAAAGAAATACCAGATTGCGGCGCTGACCAGCGCAATCACTACCACCACCGGAACGAACACCGAGGAGATGCGGTCAGCCAGCTTGCCAATCTCTGGCTTGCTGCTTTGCGCCTGACGGACCATGCGAATTATGCGCGACAGGGTGGTATGGCTGCCGACAGCGCTGGCGCGAAACAGCACGCTGCCATCCTGAACCACCGTACCGGCGTGGACGCTGTCGCCTTCGCCTTTTTGTTGTGGGATTGGCTCGCCGGTGAGCATGGCTTCATCCAGCCAGGCTTCGCCTTGGGTGATATCACCGTCCACCGGGACGCGGTCACCGGTGGTCAGGCGCAGTAACATGCCAGCCTGAACATCGGCCAGTGGGACGTTTTTTTCGCCTTCTTCTGTTACCACGCGCGCGGTCGGTGGCGTGAGGTCGAGCAGTTTTTCCAGTGCTTTGGAGGAGCGTTGACGGGCGCGCGCCTCCAGCATATGTCCGAGGTTAATCAGACCGATAATCATCGCACTGGCTTCATAATAGAGGTGGCGTGCTTCCATCGGGAACCATTGCGGCCAGAGGTTAACGCTCATTGAATAGAGCCAGGCCACCCCGGTTCCGAGCGCCACCAGGGTATCCATGGTGGCGGTGCCGTTCATCAGGCTTTTCCATGCGCTGCGGTAAAAGTGACCGCCTGCGAAGACCATCACGGCGAGCGTCGCCAGACCGATGACCAGCCACAGGCTACGGTTATCGGCGGTGACCATCATGTTATCGCCCATCATGCCCCACACCATCACCGGTACGCCCAGCAGCAGCGCAACGGCTGCCTGCCAGCGAAAGCGTTTCATGGTGGCAACGGCCGTTTCCTGCTGGCGTTCACGACGTTTAACATCGTCTTCGATGGCTTCAGCACCGTAGCCGGCCTTCTCTACGGCCTGGACTAATTCTTCGGCGGAAGCGCTGCCCATTACCAGCGCAGTACGCTCCGCCAGATTTACCCGTGCCTGCGTGACGCCCGGTACGTTTTGCAACGCATTTTGTACCCGGGAAACACAGCTGGCGCAGCTCATGCCGCTCAACAACAACTGTTGGCTGTCATCTTCAGCCGTCGCTACCGGAAGCTCAGAAGAGACCGCTGTCAGCGCTTCCGACGGGATTGATGACTCCGCCAGCGGTTTAGCCTTTGGGTGGCTTAACTCTGCGCCATAGCCAGCTTGTTTGATGGTTTCAATTAACGCTTCGGCGCTGGCGCTACCGGTAACGTGTGCTTCGGTAACAGTGACATCCGCTTGCTCAACGTCCGGACGTTGTTCGAGACTTTCTTTGACGCGTTTAACGCAGTGACCACAGGACAATCCGTCCAGGGTCAGGTCGATGGTTTGAGACATAACAATAATCCTCTATGATTGGTCGGTGGTTTATTGACCTTGGCAATCGTTTTGACTAACTGTTATAAAGGTTAAACCTTCCATCAAGGGGAAGGTCAAGGGGGAAGATGTGAATATATCCGATGTTGCTAAAAAAACCGGTTTAACCAGTAAAGCTATCCGCTTTTATGAAGAGAAAGGGCTGGTGACGCCGCCGCTGCGCAGCGAAAACGGATACCGCACCTATACGCAGCAACATCTGAACGAACTGACGTTGCTGCGTCAGGCGCGGCAGGTTGGCTTTAACCTTGAAGAGTGCGGTGAGCTGGTAAACCTGTTTAACGATCCGGCACGCCACAGCGCAGATGTGAAAAAGCGCACCCTGGAAAAAGTGGCGGACATTGAGCGGCACATTAACGAACTCCAGGCGATGCGCACACATTTGCTGGCGCTGGCGGACAGCTGTCCCGGCGATGACAGCGCCGAATGCCCGATCATCGATAATCTCTCCGGCTGCTGCCACCACAAAGCGAAGGCCTAAAGGCGAGGCGGTTGCAGCATAAAGACCACCGTGCCGCGATACCACGGTGATGTCTCCAACTGCGCTTCCGCCTGCACATCCCGACTACCGTGTTGTACCAGCCCGAGCTTAAACGGAATGCGTAACCGGGTGAGTGCGGGCAGATACGCCTGATAATTGGCTACCGTGTGACGTCCCTGATAGCTTTGCACCACCAGTTCATCAACCGGTAGCGCATTCAGCGTGGCGACATCGCCGGTCTTGGCCCAGTCCAGCAGTCCGGTTACCCCAAGAGCGAACTCCGGCGGCAGCTGTTGGCGCAGCTGTTGCAGAAATCGGGCGTAATCGGCGAGCTGATGGGTTGCCGCGTCAAAATCAACCTGTAGACCGACCACGTGGTTGCCTGCGGCCTGCCAGCGCTGCAACAGCCGCACGATACGTGCCGGGATCGCATCCGGTACGTCGAGGGTAGTAAAACGCACGGTCAGCCAAATTGACGGAAAGGTAAGGCGGCTGACCGGCAGACCCAGACGCTGAAAAACCACCTGGCCCGAGCGGGTCAGCACTTCCCCCTGGTGCAGATACACCGTTTGCGCGTCCCGCAGCTCGTCGCTGGCTTTTACCCCGGACCATAACCAAAAGGCCTGATGTTCACGGGCAGCTACCGTTTCTGCGGCCTGAGCCTGTCCGCTCAGCAGCGCAATTACCAGTAGTATTTGAGTTTTTGCGCCCACGGGCTTCCTGGATACTGCGTCTTCAACTGTGTGTACCAGTCTTTACGCTGCGACTTGTCCACCTCTTCACCGCCGCATTCGTTATAACCCGATGGTGCATAGCACATGATGGCCCGGTACAGCGCAAAACTCTTGTCTTCGACTTCTGCGTTGGGGGAAGCGATCACCTGCTGATAATAACGCTGGCGGTCAAACTGCCCGAACGGCTCTTTGCGTGAGATGGCCGTGCCCAGCACGTCGTTACCGGCACTGTCTGCCTGCAGATCCACATGGGTTTGCGAAGTACGGAAGAATTCCCCCAGACAGTTCAGCGCGTGGGCATCATCCGCTTTTTTGCTTAGCACAGTGACCGTTTCATCGAGGCTACGGCAGGTGTAACCGGCCTGGGCGGCGTCGCCGTTCCAGTCAAAGGTACTCAGATTCACATCAGCAAACGACTCGCCAATCACCGGTGGCGTAATCGCGCCAGCCAGCTTTTTGTCATTCAACCAGTCGCTAAAACGATTCTCGGTGAGATCGCGTACCAACAATGTATGCAGGGCGATGGTGCGTTCTTCGTTGCTGGGGCCGCGAGTGGCCTGCTGGCGCAGCAGCTCTGGTGTTGCCTGTGCTTTTAACACCTGCGAACGAAAACGCAGGTTCGTCACCGCGCTGTCCGGGGCGAAAATAGACGCAATGTCGCCGCTGTAAACCAGCGTTGCCGCCAGCTTGGCCTGTACATACTGCTGCTGTTCGGGGTCCTGACTGATTTTCAGTAGCTGCTGCCAGAACGCGCGGGCGGCGGGCCACTGCTGTTGCCCCATCAGCGCTTCGCCGTACATCACCTGCTCACTGAAGGCGAGAATGTCGTGTGCGGGGAGTTTTTGCGCCGGGGTCACCGCCTGCACAATGGCCGCGTAATTGCCCGTTGCCATCCACAGATTCAGCTGTAGATCCTGCCACAGGGCGAGTTTGCCCCCCTTTTCAAACACCGGTTTGCTGGCATCAAGCTGGGCCTGCGTCAGCGTCGGTTTGTTGTCGTTGTTCAGACGCAGCGCGCGCAGCAACTCGATATAGCTGACCAGCGGCGCGTCGGGGAAGGCCTCCACCACGGGGCCTTCAAAGAATTGCATACCGAAAACATTATCGTATTCGATGACCGTATCGCGCAGCTGCTGTGCGTCGGTTGTCTGCTGGAAGGCTTGTTCATACAGCCCAGCCAGCGGCGGCCATGCCTGCAAATACCAGTTAATCCGGCGCAGCATGCCGCGTGCGGAGTCGGCGTACAGCCCTTGGGGAAATCGCTGCAGATAGGCCTGCGCCAGCGTTTGAGCCTGAGTAGCGTCTTCGCGGTTAATTTTTGCGATATCAAAATCGCCGAATTGGCCAATGCTGTTCTGACTGCTCTTGTTCAACGCGGTGCGCATCAGCATGTATTGCGCGGTTTCTGCCAGCCACGGACTACTGCTGGTGGCTAGCTGCGTGAAATCCTGTTCGGCAGTGACGTAGTCGCCTTCATAGAAACGGGCGGCGGCGATCAGATAGGTTTTGTATTGTTGCGCAGAGGCGTCGGCAGGGATGGTGGCAAGCGAGGATGTAATTTGCTCAGCGCTCGCGCCGGACAGTAGTCCCAGGCGTGCCCGGGCTAACGCCTGGCGTTGTTCAGCTGTTAACGTAGTATCCGCCAGCAGTGCGGCAAAGAACTGGCTGACGCTGGCTGTCGTATTCGACACATGGCGGTTCTCATGCTCTGCGTCGTCGGCGTTTGTCTCTTCGACGGTAATCTGCAGTTCGGCCATCTGGCGGGCAAGCGCATCATCTTTGCTTTGCACTGGGGCGTCGGCTGGCGGCGGAGATATTTCATCCCACTGTGGATGATATGCAAAATAGTAATCGCGGGAGCGGGTAACATCCGCAGGCAGTGACTGCACCGGCAGGGTGAATGATTTTTCCTGGCTCAACAGACGCAGCAGGTTATCACGGGTGTCGTTTTCCGGGCTGAGTACCGGGATGCCTTTCAGCAGACAGCTCGCATCGCTCCATTTGCAATCTTCCATATCAAAAGAGGCGAATGCCTGTGGGGCACCCGCCAGCAAGGTACACACGGCAAAGGCGAGGGATGTCTTCCTGACCATAATCTTTATTCCTGTCATTATGTGGGTTATAAGGCTCTGATAATCAGGGTAATGCCTTCAACGGCAATCACCTCAACCTGTGTTCCTGCACTCAAATCGTCACGCGCGCTGACCGGCCAGGAGCTGTCTCCCACGCGCATATGTCCGCGCCCGTTCACCAGCGCCGTTTCCAGCACAAACCGGCGGCCGACCAGTTGCTGTCCGCGCTGGTTGAGATGGCTGTCTGCCGGTTTTTGTTCCTGCACACGCTTTGCCAACCACTTCCACCACAGCCAGGCTGCCAGCAGCGTTAAGACGGCGAACATCGCGCCCTGCCATGCCCAGTCGAGCGGCAATAGCCAGACGACCAGACCGGTGATGACTGCCGCCACACCGCTCCACAGCAGATAGCCGTTGCCGCCCAACATCTCAGCGGCCAGTAACAGACCGCCGAGGCTGAGCCAGAAGAGGTGTGGATGAACCAGAATCATCGCAATCATGATTTGTTCCGCTCGCTGGCGCTGTCCTTAATCAGTTCGCTAATACCGGCAATGGAGCCCATCAGGCTGCTGGCATCCAGCGGCATCATCACCACTTTGCTGTTATTGGACGAACCGATTTGTTGCAGCGCTTCGGTGTATTTCTGTGCCACGAAGTAGTTCACGGCTTGAATATCCCCGGCGGCAATGGCCTCAGACACCATCTGCGTTGCACGGGCTTCAGCTTCGGCGGAACGTTCGCGCGCTTCGGCCTGCAAGAACGCGGACTGGCGTTCACCTTCCGCTTTCAGGATTTTCGACTGCTTCTCACCTTCGGCCTTGACGATTTCGGCCTGGCGGATCCCTTCGGCCTCAAGAATATAGGCGCGCTTGGTTCGTTCGGCTTTCATCTGGGCGTTCATGGCGTCGATAAGCTCGGCCGGTGGGCGCACATCGCGGATTTCAATACGGGTAATTTTGATGCCCCACGGGTTGGTGGCTTCATCAACGATATGCAGCAAACGCGTATTGATGTTGTCGCGCTGGGAAAGCATTTCGTCCAGCTCCATCGAGCCGAGAACGGTACGGATGTTGGTCATCGTCAGGTTGATGATCGCCAGTTCCAGATTGCTGACTTCATACGCCGCTTTTGGCGCATCGATCACCTGAATAAAGCACACCGCATCGATGGATACGTTGGCGTTATCTTTGGAGATAACTTCCTGCGACGGGATATCGAGAACCTGCTCCATCATATTGATCTTACGACCAATCCTGTCCATGAACGGTACCACGAGGCTTAAGCCTGGCTGTAGGGTTTTGGTGTAACGACCAAAGCGTTCCACCGTCCACTGGTATCCCTGAGGGACGATTTTGACGCCTGCGCCAACAATCACCAGCGCGACAAAAATGAGAATGGGGATGAAAATGAGCATCGATAAAACCTCCTGTTACGCTGTCCTTTACTGCCTGATAAGTCAAATTATACCCGATTTATCAAGGTGGCTCCCCAATAATAAATTACAGGGATAGACTGTCTGCACGAAAGCGGTGAAAAGGGAATGATAATGGAAGAAAGCAGTATTTTGCTCCAGCTCAACGATGTCGGCTGGCAGGCGGGTAACACGAAGATTCTCAATAATATCTGTTTTAATCTCCACGCCGGGGAATTTAAGCTTATAACAGGCCCATCCGGCTGCGGTAAAAGCACATTGCTGAAGATTGTGGCCTCGTTAATTAGCCCAAGCAACGGTGAGATCCTCTTTGAGGGAAAGGAGATATCCACGCTCAAACCCGAAGCGTATCGACAGCAGGTCTCGTATTGTGCGCAAACCCCCGCATTGTTTGGCGACACCGTTTACGACAATCTCATTTTTCCGTGGCAAATTCGGCATAAACACCCACAAGAAGAGGCATTTCTCGACGATCTGGCGCGCTTTGAGCTGCCCGAGACGATCCTCAAAAAAGGCATCAATGAACTGTCCGGCGGTGAAAAGCAACGCGTCTCGCTCATTCGTAATTTGCAGTTTTTGCCCAAAATTCTGCTGCTCGATGAAATCACCAGCGCGCTGGATGAAACCAATAAGCGGAATGTAAATGAGCTTATACATCGCTACGTTCGCGAGAAAAATATGGCGGTGTTGTGGGTGACGCACGACAAAGATGAAATTAATCATGCGGATAATGTCATAACCCTCCAACCGCATGCCGGAGAAATGCAGGAAACACGCAATGAACGAGCATAATATTACCAATGAGTCGCTGGCATTAGCGATGATGCTGGTGGTGGTGGCTATTCTGATTAGCCATAAAGAAAAACTGGCGCTGGAAAAAGATATTCTCTGGAGCGTATGTCGGGCGGTTATCCAGCTTATTATCGTCGGCTACGTGCTGAAATATATCTTTGGCGTGAATCACAGTATTCTGACCTTATTGATGGTGCTGTTTATCTGTCTTAACGCCGCCTATAACGCGCAAAAACGCAGTAAATATATCGGCAACGCCTTTATCTCGTCGTTTATTGCAATAACGGCAGGGGCCGGACTGACGCTGGCGGTACTGGTGCTGTCAGGCTCCATTGCGTTCACGCCGATGCAGGTGATCCCGATTTCCGGCATGGTTGCGGGCAACGCGATGGTGGCGGTCGGGCTGTGTTATAACAATCTGGGCCAGCGATTTAACAGCGAACAGCAGCAAATTCAGGAAAAGTTGAGTCTCGGCGCCACGCCGAAGATTGCCTCCGCGCCGTTAATTCGCGACAGTATTCGTGCGTCGTTGATCCCAACCATTGATTCCGCGAAAACCGTCGGTCTGGTGAGCTTGCCGGGGATGATGTCGGGGTTAATCTTTGCCGGTATCGATCCGGTAAAAGCGATCAAATATCAGATTATGGTGACCTTCATGCTGCTTTCTACCGCCAGCCTGTCGACCATTATCGCCTGCTATTTAACCTATCGGAAGTTCTATAATTCGCGTCACCAATTAGTCGTAACGCATCTGAAGAAGACGTAATGTGAAGCCGGATGGCGGCTACCGCCTTATCCGGCCTACGGGATCGGTATTTGTAGAATTTGTAGGCCCGATAAGCGCAAGCGCCATCGGGCAACATCACGCGGATTAGTACAACAACGCGTACAGCTGACGACGATACTTCGACGCCAGCGCATCGCCGGTGCCCAATGCGGCGAGGATCTCCTGGAAGGTCTTACGCGCCTGGCCGTCAGCGGCAGCAAGATCTTTTCTCAGGTGGCTGAACAGCAGCTCCAGCGCTTCTTCGTTACGTCCGACCTGATGCAGTTGGATCGCCAGTTGGGTGGCCAGTGTGGCATCCTGCGGGTTGTCTGCTACCTGCTGCTGCAACAGTTGGATTTCCGGCGTGTCCGCTGCCTGCTTAAGCAGTTCAATTTGGGCGACCAGACCCTGATAGCGGGTGTCCTGATCCTGTAACGGAATGGTTTTCAGCACCGCTTCGGCATCGTCGGAGCGGTTCAGGGCGATTTGCGTTTCTGCCAGCAGCAGGCCAATTTCGCTGCTCTGGTTGGACATCTGCCAGGCTTCTTTCAGCAGCGGCAGTGCGTCAGCGTGGTTGCCAGCTTCAATGAATTCGATGGCCTGGCGTGCTTTCAGCTCTTCTTCACTTGGCAGGACTTTCTCGAGCAGCGCACGGATCACCTCTTCCGGCTGCGGACCCTGGAAACCGTCCACCGGCTGACCGTTCTGGAATAGATACACCGTTGGGATGGCACGCAGGCCAAACTGCGAGGCGATCATCTGCTCGGCGTCGCAGTCCAGCTTGGCGAGAATAAACTGACCGTTGTACTGCGCGACCAGGCTTTCCAGCACCGGCGTCAATTGCTGACAGTGCTGGCTGCGTTCAGACCAGAAATAGAACAGGACCGGCGTGGTCATCGACAGTTCAAGGGTCTGCTGCAGGTTAGATTCGTTAATATTGACAATATTTTGTACGGACATGGAGTCACTCTCTATTCGTCGATTTGTTTTTACATGGGGGCAGACGCGCTGGCTTCAACTCAGCCCTGTAAAATTTTGTCCATTACGCGACCTGGCAACAGGCGCTTTAACAGCATGACTGCCCAGGTCACCAGGGTGACGGGGTAGCGCAGTTTCGGTTTATCGCTCTCAAAAGCATGACGCACTTTGGCGACCACGGCCTCAGGTCCTAACGTAAACCGTGCGGCAATACCGGGGTTTTCTACCGGGGAATCGCTCTGTGTCTGGTTAACGTTCTCGGTGAAACGGGTGCGGATAGGGCCGGGTTCAATCAAGCTGACTTTGATGCCGCTGTGGCGTAACTCCATACGCAGTGCATCGGACCAGGCTTCCAGCGCGTATTTGCTGGCGGCATAGGCCCCACGTCCCGGCGTGGAGATCAGGCCCATCACCGATGACGTCATCACAATACGCCCTTCGCCGTGGGGCACCATGGCGGGCAGTAGGCGCATGGTCAACTGATGCGCACCAAAGAAGTTGGCGGAAAACTGCTGTTCCATCTGCTCACGGCTGATGGTCGGCAGCGGGCCATACACGCCGAATCCGGCGTTATTAAAGATCCCATACAAACGATTATCGGTCAGGGCGATCACCTCATCGGCTGCGCGATCCACGCTTTCTGTAGAGTCCAGATCCAGCAAGATGCCGGTGAATCCCATGCCGTTCATGCGTGTGACATCGTCGGGTTTGCGGCAGCCTGCCAGAATTTGAAAACCCTGGCGCTTTAGCTCAAGCGCGCTTTCCAGGCCGATTCCACTGGAACATCCTGTTATTAAGACCGATTTTTGCATAACTTTACCTGTCAGGATCTCCGTTGTTTTACGAGTCGTGATTTACTAGAGGTGTGAGATGTTGCGCCATCCAGTCGGCAATAAACGGCTGGGCGTCACGATTAGGGTGGATACCATCATCCTGCATCCATTGGGGTTTCAGATAGACCTCTTCCATAAAAAAGGGCAGCAGAGGAATATCAAACTCGCTGGCGAGCTTTGGATAAACTGCGCTAAAGGTTTCATTATAACGGCGACCGTAGTTGGCTGGCAGACGAATTTGCATCAGCAGCGGTTCGGCCTTTGCCGCTTTGACGTCGTGTAAAATTTTACGCAAGGTTTGTTCAGTTTGCGCAGGTGAAAACCCGCGCAGGCCGTCATTGCCGCCCAGTTCGACCAGCACCCAGCGTGGCTGGTGTTGTTGCAGTAATGCGGGCAGACGCGCCAGGCCCTGTTGTGAGGTGTCGCCACTAATGCTGGCATTCACCACCGATGTTTTGTTTTGCCATTTGTCATGCAGCAGCGCTGGCCACGCTGCGCTGGCCGACATTCGGTATCCGGCACTCAGGCTGTCACCCAAAATTAATAACGTGTCCGCCGCGGCGGCGCGGAAAGTTAACAGAACCAGGAACAGGAAGGGCAAATGCCAGCGGAAAACATTGTTGAAGTTCATCATCTTAAGAAATCCGTCGGTCAGGGTGATCAGGAGCTATCCATCCTTACCGGAGTTGAACTGGTTGTCAAACGCGCCGAGACCATTGCGCTGATTGGTGAGTCGGGTTCGGGGAAATCCACGCTGCTGGCGATCCTCGCCGGGCTGGACGATGGCACAAGCGGCGAAGTCAGCCTGGTCGGGCAACCGTTGCACAGTATGGACGAAGAAGCCCGGGCGCAGCTGCGCGCGCAGCATGTCGGCTTTGTCTTTCAGTCCTTCATGCTCATTCCGACCCTCAACGCACTCGAGAACGTCGAACTACCCGCGTTATTGCGCGGGGAAAACAGTGGCAGCAGTCAGGCTGGAGCCAAAGCTTTGCTGGAGCAATTGGGGTTAGGCAAACGCCTTGACCACCTTCCGGCCCAGCTGTCCGGCGGGGAGCAGCAGCGTGTGGCGCTGGCGCGGGCGTTTAACGGACGCCCGGACGTGCTGTTTGCCGATGAGCCGACGGGCAACCTCGACCGGCAAACTGGAGACAAAATTGCCGATCTGCTGTTCTCTCTCAACCGTGAACACGGCACCACCCTGATTCTGGTCACGCATGACCCGCAGCTGGCGGCGCGCTGCGACCGGCGTTTACGTCTGGTTAACGGGCTGCTACAGGAGGAGGCATGATTGCACGCTGGTTCTGGCGCGAATGGCGCTCGCCCTCATTATTAATTGTCTGGCTGGCACTCAGCCTGGCGGTGGCCTGCGTGCTGGCGCTGGGGAATATCAGTGACCGCATGGAAAAAGGGCTGAGCCAGCAAAGCCGCGAATTTATGGCGGGCGACCGGGCGCTGCAAAGCTCGCGGGACGTGCCGAAAGCCTGGATTGACGAGGCGCGACAGCGCGGCCTGAAGGTGGGCGAACAGCTGACCTTCGCCACCATGACCTTTGCCGCCGATACTCCGCAACTGGCGAACGTCAAAGCGGTGGATGACGTGTACCCCCTGTATGGCGCGCTGCAAACCAACCCGCCAGGGCTGAAACCGCAGCCCGGTTCAGTGCTGCTGGCCCCGCGTCTGATGGCGCTGCTCAATTTGAAAATCGGTGATGCCATTGATGTCGGGGACGCCACGCTGCGTATTGCTGGCGAGGTGGTACAGGAGCCGGATTCCGGGTTTAACCCATTTCAGATAGCACCGCGTCTGATGATGAATCTTGCCGATGTCGAAAAAACGGGGGCCGTCCAGCCTGGAAGCCGTGTGACCTGGCGTTATAAATTTGGCGGCACGCCGCAGCAGTTGGAAGATTATGAAAAGTGGCTGTTGCCGCAGTTAAAACCGGAGCAGCGTTGGTACGGGCTGGAACAAGATGAAGGCGCGTTGGGGAAATCTCTCGAACGCTCGCAACAGTTCCTGCTGCTGTCAGCACTGTTAACGTTGCTGCTGGCGGTTGCCGCCGTTGCCGTGGCGATGAATCATTACTGCCGCAGCCGCTACGATCTGGTGGCGATACTAAAAACGCTCGGTGCGGGCAGGGCGCAGCTACGCAAGCTGATTGTCGGCCAGTGGCTGATGGTGTTGGCGTTGTCCGGTATCACCGGCGGGGCGTGTGGTCTGCTGTTTGAACGCATACTGGTGCTGCTGCTCAGGCCCGTTTTACCGGGTGAATTGCCGCCTGCCAGCCTGTGGCCGTGGCTGTGGGCGTTCGGCACCATGACCGTCATTTCACTGCTGGTCGGGCTGCGTCCCTATCGTCTGCTGCTGGCCACGCAGCCGCTGCGGGTGCTGCGCCGCGACGTGGTGGCCAACGTCTGGCCGCTGAAGATCTATTTGCCCGTGGCGACGATCGTGGTGGTTGCGCTGCTGGCCGGGCTGATGGGCGGAAGCATGCTGCTGTGGGCGGTGCTGGCCGGTGCGGTGGTGCTGGCGCTGCTGTGCGGCGTGCTGGGCTGGATGCTGCTCAACCTGCTGCGCGGCCTGACGCTCACCTCGCTGCCGCTGCGTCTGGCGGTCAGTCGCTTACTGCGCCAGCCGTGGTCAACGCTGAGTCAGCTGTCGGCCTTTTCGCTCTCTTTTATGCTACTGGCGCTGTTGCTGGTGTTACGGGGCGATCTGCTCGACCGCTGGCAGCAGCAAATGCCACCGGAAAGCCCGAACTACTTCCTCATCAATATTGCCACTGAACAAGTGGGGCCGCTGAAGGCGTTCCTGTCCGAGCATCAGGTGATCCCTGAGTCGTTCTACCCGATTGTGCGGGCGCGTCTGACCGCCATCAATGACAAGGCAACCGAAGGCAATCAGGATGAGTCGCTAAACCGCGAACTGAACCTGACCTGGCAGGATACCCGTCCGGATCATAACCCGTTAACCGCCGGAAGCTGGCCGCCAAAAGCAGGTGAAGTGTCGATGGAAGAAGGGCTGGCGAAGCGACTGAACGTCAAACTTGGCGATCGCGTGACCTTTATGGGTGACACCCAGGATTTCAGCGCTACGGTCAGTAGCCTGCGTAAGGTGGACTGGGAAAGCCTGCGGCCTAACTTCTTCTTTATCTTCCCGCAGGGCGCGTTGGACGGGCAGCCGCAAAGTTGGCTGACCAGCTTCCGTTGGGAAAATGGCAACGGCATGCTGACGCAGCTTAACCGCGAGTTTCCGACCATCAGCCTGCTGGATATCGGCGCGATCCTCAAACAGGTTGGCCAGGTGCTTGAACAGGTCAGCCGGGCGCTGGAGGTGATGGTGGTGCTGGTTACCGCTTGTGGCATGCTGCTGCTGCTGGCACAGGTGCAGGTCGGCATGCGTCAGCGGCATCAGGAACTGGTGGTCTGGCGGACGCTGGGGGCGGGCAAGAAATTGCTGCGCACCACGCTTTGGTGCGAGTTCGCCATGCTGGGGATGGTCTCCGGCCTGGTCGCGGCCATTGGCGCAGAAACCGCGCTGGCGGTTCTGCAAACCCGCGTGTTTGATTTCCCGTGGGAGCCTGACTGGCGGCTGTGGGTCATCTTACCGGTTTGCGGGGCGTTGCTGCTCTCATTATGCGGTGGGTGGCTCGGCGCACGTCTGCTAAAAGGCAAGGCCCTGTTTCGTCAGTTTAACAATTAATTCATTTTAGTGATGATTACGCACCGGTTTTTACACCGGTGCGTATTTTTCGTTTATCCCGCACAAATTGATAACTCCTTGATATTTAACCGCACGGAACAATAAAAACCCGCCAACACGCGAGTATTAATAAACGTTAATATTTGCGTGCTGAATAATTGGCGGGCTATCTATCAAGGTAAAACAATCCATGACTATAAAAAAAACAGCGCTGGCGGTATCGATCGGCGCAGCAGTGGCATTAACGACGTTCGCCGCCCAGGCGGAAATCACCGTCCTGAAACAAGATCCGCAGGCGGGTAATCCGCTGAGCCGTCTTAACTTCACCGTCGGTGGCAGTATCCGTCCCCAGTTCCAGAACATGGCGGGCGACGATGGCAAGAATGGCTACAAGCGTAACGGTTTCGATGGCGGTACCCGTTTCCGCTTTGCCGCAGACTACTATCTGTTTGATGACATCAGTTGGGTGAGCTACTACGAACTGGGCGTTAACTTCCCGGCGATGTTCGACTGGGATAATCACCATGCAGACGGCGCCAACGACACCACGCGTCGTATGTTGTACACCGGGCTGAAGAGCGCGACCTGGGGTACGCTGACCTTCGGTCAACAGAACAGCATTTACTATGATGTGGTCGGTGCGAAAACAGATATCTGGGACTACGACATGATCGGTCAGGCACCAGGTAACGGGATTAATGGCGACTACGATGGTTCATATCGTACGCGTAAATCACTGAAGTATAAGAAAACCGTGGGCGATGTAGATCTCTATGCCTCTTATCTTTTCAGCGATGATTACAACCCGAACAACGGTCTGCGCTACAAACGTAAAGGCGGCGGCTCGCTGGGTGCCGATTACCACATTACCGATGACTTAACCTGGGGTACGGCGTGGAACTACACCCGTGCGGAAATGCGCGGCAATGGCAGCAAAACGTACGATCAGAACATCGTGGGTACTGCGCTGAGCTGGAAACCGGACAACTGGACCTTCTCCCTGGGGGGCGGCTGGTATCAAAACTTCATGACCACCAAGAAAGTGTCGGTTAACGACTATTTTGCCGGTGACGCGTGGGGTCTGGAATATTTTGCCGGTTACACTTTCCCGGTTGGTCAGTATGCGCTGAAATCCGTTCAGCCTTACTTTATGGGCGATCGTATTGAATACGTGAATGGCCGTAACTACCTGCGCACCGACAACGGTGTGGGGATCAGCTTCCAGCTGGACTACGGCTTCCGTGTAGATTACGAACACGTCTTTACCTCCAGCACCGACAACCTGGGCGACATGAACCTGGTGCGTCTGCGTTACGATTTCTAATCGAACACCTGCCAAACGGAATGCCCGACGCGCGTGTGCTATCGGGCCTACGAGAGCAGCGTAATCGAGTTATTTGTAGGCCGGATAAGGTGCTTGTGCCGCCATCCGGCTTTTTTCATGCCTTCCCCTTCAATTACACACTCTGCAACATCATGAAATAATTTCAAGGACAGCAGGTTGTGATCTGTGTCATGTTAACAATCAGCCTGTTAGGCAGGTCAACAACAACAACGCCGCATGAACGGCGTGAGATACCACATCACAACGTTAAAATGGAGAGATTATGGGATTGCGCCACAATTTACGCATCGCGACCGGAGCATTATTACTGGCCTGCGGCTTACAGTTTGCTCACGCCAATAGCGATCCACAGACTATCGTTTTCGGCGTCGCGCCGGGTCCGTATGGTGACATGGTAAAACAGGCTATTGCCCCGACGCTGAAAGAAAAGGGCTACAAGGTGGTGGTGCGCGAATTCAGCGACTACGTCCAGCCCAATATGGCGCTTTCCAACGGTAGCATTGACGCTAACCTGTTCCAGCACTCGCTGTACTTTGACAAATTCACTGCCGACAAAGGCCTGAAGCTGAGCAAACTGATTGTGGTCCCGACGGCCGGAATGGGGTTCTACTCACATAAAATCAAAAGCCTGGATGAGCTGAAAAAAGGGGACGTGATTACGCTTTCCAACGATCCCACCAACCTGGCTCGCGGGCTGCGCTTCCTGCAATCTATCGATTTGATCACCATTAAAGATAATATCGATCCCACTAAAGCTTCCGAGCGTGATATCGCCAGCAACCCGAAAGGGCTGATTTTCAAACCGCTGGAAGCTGCGCAGTTGCCGCGTACGCTCGACGGCGTGACCGGCGCGCTGGTCAACGGTAACTTCGCCGTTGCCGCAAAACTGGATCTCGCGAGTGCGTTGAAGCAAGAGCACCTGGATGAAAACCTGAAAAACATCATCGCGGTACGCAGTGAAGATGCGGATAAACCGTTCGCCAAAGACATTGTTGAGGCGGTGAAATCACCGGCTTATCGCGCGGTGATTGACGACCCGAAAAATATTTACAGCGCCTTCCAGAAACCGGAATGGATGTCGGCAGCCCAGTAATCGCTGCGCCAATGGGTTAACAGGGCAGCGATGACTGCCCTTTTCGCATTTCTGAGGTGGCTATGATTGAGATAGAGAAGGTTTGCGTGGACTTTACCGCAGGCCGTGGGCCGTCAACCCGCGCGGTGGATGACGTCAGCCTGCGGATCGGCGCAGGCGAGATATTCGGTATTGTTGGGACCAGCGGCGCGGGAAAAAGTACCCTGCTGCGTACCCTGAACGCCTTAACGCGCCCGAGCGAGGGACGCGTAAAAGTGAATGGCGTGGAAATCTCCGCGCTTGAGGGACGTCAATTACGCAAGGCGCGTCAGCGTATCGGCATGATCTTCCAGCACTTTAACCTGATGCATACCCGCACCGTGGCGCAAAATGTGGCCTTCAGCCTGAAGGCTGCAGGCTGGGAGGGCAGTAAAATTGCCCCACGCGTGACGGAGATCCTGGCGCTGGTGGGTTTGTCTGATAAGGCCAACCGTTATCCGGTGCAGCTCAGCGGCGGGCAAAAGCAGCGTGTGGGTATTGCCCGTGCGATTGCCAACCACCCGGATGTGCTGCTCTGCGATGAACCGACTTCGGCGCTGGATCTGGAAACCTCCGCTACCATTCTGGCACTGCTCAAGCAGATCAACGCCCAACTGGGGATCACGATCGTCCTGATCACCCACGAGATGAACGTGATCAAATCTATCTGCGATCGCGTGGCGGTGATGTCCGGTGGCAAGGTGGTGGAATCCGGCGAGGTGTTTGATGTTTTTGCCCATCCGCAGCACGCGTTTACCCAACAGCTGGTATCACACACGCTCAACCTGACGCTACCGGATCGCCTGCGGCAACATTTGCCGGGGCAGCTGTTAAAAATTCTGTTTATTGGCGATTCGGCAGAACAGCCGGTGCTGTCCGAGGTGGCGGTGAAATTTGGCGTGGCAGTGAATATCCTACACGGCAAAATTGAATATATTGGCGAGCGGGCGCTGGGGATTTTGGTGGTGCAACTGACCGCGCCGCATAATCCTGCGGCGGTCGATGTCGCCGTGGAGCACATTCGTCAACGTACCGCACAGGTGGAGGTGATTCGTGGATGATTTATTGCCGGATTTGACGCTGGCGTTCAATGAAACCTTCCAGATGCTGAGCATCTCAACGGTGCTGGCAATTGTTGGCGGCCTGCCGCTGGGTTTTTTAATCTTCGTAACCGACCGTCATTTATTCTGGCAGAACCGTTTTGTGTATCTGCTCAGCTCCGTGCTGGTGAATATCATCCGTTCGGTGCCGTTTGTGATCCTGCTGGTGCTGCTGCTGCCGTTAACTCAGTTTCTGCTCGGCAATACCATCGGGCCGATTGCGGCGTCGGTACCGCTGTCGGTAGCGGCGATTGCATTTTATGCCCGACTGGTGGACAGCGCCCTGCGCGAGGTCGATAAAGGCATTATTGAAGCGGCGGAGGCCTTTGGCGCCAGCCCGATGCGCATCATTTGTACGGTGCTGTTACCGGAAGCCAGTGCCGGCCTGCTGCGTGGGTTGACGATAACGCTGGTCAGCCTGATCGGCTATTCCGCGATGGCCGGGATTGTTGGTGGCGGCGGCGTTGGTGACCTGGCGATTCGCTTCGGTTATTACCGCTACGAAACCCAGGTCATGATCGTCACCGTGGTGGCGCTGATTATTCTGGTACAGGTTGTTCAGGTGCTGGGCGACTGGCTGGCGAAACGCGCGGATAAGCGCGACCGGCATTAATGCGTCTGAACCCAGTCATTCACCTCCTGCCATGTGCCGCGAAAGACAATTTTCGCGGCTTTCTTCTCTAACTGGTAACGATACATCGGATCGTAATATTCGTTGAGTAACGGCACCAGCCAGCCCATGTGACCGTCGGTGCTGCCGCTGGCCTGTTGCTCGTTCAACGCGACGTCGAGCAGCTCGGTCAGTTCCGCAAAACGTTGTAACCCTAAACGACGGCGGATGGCGAACAGACCGTGGTGCAGGTATTCGCTGTATTCCTGCCAGCCCTGGGTTTCCCCGTACGCTTGGGTGAAATCGTGGTGCATGCGCACGAAATACTCTTCACGCAGTCGTTCGAGGCGCAGTTCAAAGGGATCGTCGACCACCGCAATCGTGGCCTGAGTCATGCGCTCGCGCAAGCACTCGGGCAAATGATTGGCGCCAATCATGCGGCCTTCATCTTCCAGCACCCAGCGATGCAGGTCCTGACGGCTGTCGGTTTTCAGCATCTCGACCGCCAGCAGGTTTTCAAAACTGGCCTGGCTCAGTTGCGGCTCAACCGTGCGACCAAAAGAAGAGCCGCGATGGTGCGCCAGACCTTCGAGATCCACGCCGTTTGGCTGCAATTGCACCAACTGCGTTTTACCGCTGCCGGTACAGCCGCCAATTAAGACAATTGGTTTTTGCACCAACTCTTCAGTTATTTGTATCGCAGCCTGACGCAGGGCTTTATAACCGCCGCTGACCAGCGGGTAGTCAATGCCGGATTCACGCAGCCATTGCTGCACAATGTGTGAACGCTGACCGCCGCGTGCGCAGCATAAAATTCCCTCAGGGTGTTGGCGACAGGCCGCTTGCCAGGCATTCATTCGCTGCTGGCGGATGTCACCGCTCACAAGCTGATGTCCCAGTGCCAGTGCAGCGTCCGGTCCCTGACGTTTGTAACAGGTCCCGACCGCGGCACGTTCGTCATCGTTCATCAGGGGAAGGTTGATTGCACCCGGCATCGCACCTTGTTGAAACTCAACGGGGGCGCGTACATCGATTAAGGGCGTACCGGCGAGCAGAATCGCGCGATAGTCCGTTCCATCGTTCATGTTCAATCCTGAAAATACAAAACAGCAATGGAGGGGATTTTACGCGCCAGAGGAGGGGCCGGGGAAGGACAAATTCCATTCCCCGGCATTAATGGCTTATTTCAGTTTGGACTGTGCCCAGATAATGCCGCTGGCATATTCCGGCGGTAGCAGGGGAATCAGTGCTTCCAGCGTGGCGCTCAGGCGAGCGGTATCGTTGTCGGTCAGGTTCAGGTGACCAACCTTACGACCTGCGCGCACCTCTTTGTCATACCAGTGCAGATGCATCAGTGGCAGTTTCAGCCAGTCATAATTCAGGTCGCTGCCAATTAAATTCACCATCACTGACGGACTGTTCACCACCGGCACAGGTAACGGCAGGTCGGTAATGGCGCGCAGGTGAAGTTCAAATTGGCTGATGCTGGCGCCGTTCTGTGTCCAGTGTCCGCTGTTGTGTACGCGCGGGGCCAGTTCGTTGATCAGCAAGCCTTCCGGGGTGATAAAACACTCCATCGCCATTACGCCAACATAGCCCAGCTCGTGCATGATGGCAGACAGCATCGCCTCGGCCTGATCCTGCTGTTTGGCATTGGCCTGCGGGAACGCGACGCTGGTGCGCAGAATGCCGTCCTGATGCAGGTTATGAGTCAGCGGATAGAAGACGGTGCTGCCGTCGTGGGCGCGGGCGCCAACCAGCGATACTTCGCCGGAGAAGTTAATACCCTGCTCGACGATACACTCGCCGTAGCAGTCATCCGGCAGTTGTTCTGTTTCGTGGGCGCGTAAACGCCACTGCCCGCGACCGTCGTAGCCGCCGACGCGGCGTTTGACGATCGCCAGCTCTCCCAGCGTTTCAAATACCGCAGACCATTCGCTTTTGTCTGCCAACAGCTGCCACGGCGCGGTAGCCAGCTTCAGTTTGTCAAACAGCTGTTTTTGCGTCAGACGGTCGGCAATAATCGGGAAAATATCACGGTTGACGAACGCCGGATGGCGCGCCAGTTCGCGGGTTAGTGCGGTTTCCGGCCAGCGTTCAATCTCGGCGGTAATCACGCTTTGCTGAAAGGGAACGGCAGCGGGTTCGGCATCCAGCCCGACGGGCCAGACCGCAATTCCCAGCGGCTCACCGGCCTGGCGCAACATGCGTCCTAGCTGACCGTTGCCGAGTACGCAAACCTGCTTCATGCCGCACCTCGCGGGTCCGGGTTCTCCAGTACTTCGTCGGTCTGTGCTTTACGCCAGTCATGCAGACGCTGATGCAGTTCTTTATCGTGTGTCGCCAGAATTTGTGCCGCCAGCAGGGCCGCATTCGCCGCGCCCGCTTTACCAATCGCCAGCGTGCCCACCGGAATACCGCGCGGCATCTGCACGATGGAGTACAGGCTGTCTACGCCGCTCAGCGCTGCGCTTTGCACCGGAACACCTAATACCGGTACCAGCGTTTTGGCGGCAATCATACCGGGCAGATGTGCTGCGCCGCCTGCGCCTGCAATAATCACCTGATAGCCGTTCTCTTCAGCACTTTCGGCGAAGCTAAACAGTCTGTCGGGGGTGCGGTGGGCAGAGACCACTTCAACGTGGTGCGGGACATTCAGGATTTCGAAGATTTCGGCGGCGAACTGCATGGTAGCCCAGTCGCTTTTGGACCCCATCACGATGGCGACACGCGCCGGATTATTGCGGGAAGACATGCGTCTGAAAACTCCTGTGGGTGTGCTTCACACTGCGTTAGAGGCCACAGAGAATAGCATAATTCACCGCCAAGGAAAACGATTGCGCAGGAGGAGGGAACGCGTAGTTATCCCTCTTTATTTACACATAACGCAAAGGGTGACTGCAGGTTTCCGATTAACCACGCATTACCTGACGGACTCAGGTGCATTTGTCTACTTGTTCCTTTCTGAGCATAAAAGAAGCTATTTCTAAATAACTCATCGTTTGCGGTATCGCGCGCGTTCTTCATATATTCCACATTATAGATTGAAATCTCGTTTGGGGAGGTTATTTCATAATCAAACACGGCCATTCGCGAGATGGTTTGTACATTGCTACCCGTTTTGATATTTCCTGATAATATTACTTTACCATTGTGATCCTTACCCAGACGAAAGTTCATTTCAATAGTAGAGATAAAGATGGGATCTAGATGATCGTAATGTATAATTGTTGCACAGTTAATATCTAAACCGGGAGTCTGGTATCGATTGAATATAAATCTGTAAAATGAGAATGCTAATAGCAATAACAGCATAAAGGGGAACAGCCATTTTTGTTTATATATTACTTTCATGACCGCTCCAGTAATAGTTCAGGCAAGATATATAGTTTCTATCTTTAGAGGTGCAGCGACTAATAAATACACGCCCTTCTTTACCATACAAATAAGATTCAGAAGCATGGTAAGTAAAAGAAGCACCGGTAAGACATGATATATTTTCTCGTCTAACGAGTTCCAGAAACAATCTTTTTTTCTTCTCTGTAAGTGAAATTGAATTTTTCTGAATGGTGTAGACTGGACACGTTTCATAGTTAAATAAAAAATATCTCGGGGTATCTTTTATGTCTGCGGTTCGGTTCTCGGGATACCAGTATTTCTCTGTTAACATGATAATGCTCATTATTACAATAATTAACGATAATATTGTGTATCTGAATCGCTGATAGGGTGTTTGTTTTTTTTCTACCAGATCGCTACGGCTTTCTTCTGCTTGTTTGCTTATCTGTAGGGTGTTTTCCTGTTGCAATACCGTTTCAGACTGAGAGAGGCTTTCAGGAATATCATTATCGATAATCTGGACGTCAATATTACGGCTGAACATAAAACCAACCCGGGGTACGGTCGTAATACATTCGGCAGAAATACCTAAACGGGAAAAACATTTTCTGAGTTCGGATATGTATTTATTCAGTGTATGATTTGATGAACGCAGACCATGGGCATCCCAAACATCATCAAGCAGTTCATTACGGGTCAGGACTTGTCCATGGCGATTAAGAAGACATGCCAGGAGTCGGTTCATGGTGAGGGTCAAAATGACAGTTGATTCCTCATCGCCCAACGGCCATATTGAGCCATCCTCAGTACGATATTTTATCCGTTTATCAATCAAATAAACCATTCCCGCCTCTCCGTGCCTCATGGTGACATAATGGCTTAAACCACCTGCATTCCTCGTGCTGTTTTCTTATCAGCATTGATGTTGGCATGATAGCACATTTAGATAGCCCTCACATTTTCGTAGTTAAATTGTTTGTACTTTAACTGTATTTAAGTTTATGTGTCTGTAAATGCTTAAATTTTCGATACAAGTATCTTATTGCGGCATTGAGTTGTTAGGATTAGTCGTATAAGTAAATGAGTAAGGACTGAACGGTTTTAGCTGAGGGCGTGTCTCTAACGTTCACACTTCTCGCCACGCCTGAGTTAGTGCGTATAAGGAGCAACACAATGACAATCACCAGACCACTCGGGAGAACAACTCAGGTTTTTGATGGTCTCTTTAAGTCTTTCAGACAAAGGTTTTTATCTGCTTTCATTGTTAATGAGTTGTATTGTTGTTATGAGGTATAAAATTCTGTCGAAAAACACATATATAAAATTAGCATTTAGATATGTGCTTAAAAAGTGTGATTTTAACTACAAAATATGCATTGTTGATATCGACTCGTTTTATTCGTTTGGTGAGTTATTGGATGTTATTGAGTATATGGATATTGAACAGAATGTCTTTCTGATGAAAGGTATTAGCGTTCATTCTAAGGTTCTGGCACCTATTACAGCTTTTGATCGAGATGATGGTTTGAGTGAAATATTGTGTTGTATCAAGAATGGCCGCTCGATGACCTGGACAGATATTGAAGATTATATAGCCAGGGTGCAGGAACTTTCCATGATGACTGAAAAAGAGAAGAAGATTGCTATTGCAGTTGCGCAGCATTCGAATATATCTGCAGTGGCAACATTTCTTAATGCGAATAACAAGACGGTTTATTCGCGAGTGGGAGTGATCGCCCGCAAACTCAATCTACAACATGTTACTGAAGTCAGGCAATTTATCGGAATTGAAATAGCTTAGTTTATAATGTGTAAATAATGGTTGACGGTATCGCGGCCATGCTGGCCAACTTTTATATAAACGACGTAATTATATCCTTTCTGTCAAGGAGGGGATGGTGCATTCCTTTTATACAGGTATTTTAATGTATGCGAAATTTTTTTCGACGTTTTGTTTGGATTAATATAATAACCCAGTTCTTATTCCCCGTGACGGTTGCGTTCACGCCAGCGATTGCTGGTACGGGAAGCGAACGGCGATTTCTTAATACACCATCGGCAAATTCTACAGTAGATATTCCAACCCAGGTGTATATTCTCCAGCCTGGCGAAAGTGTGGATTCCGTTGCGGCGAAATTCAACATGAGTACGGATGCGCTGAAAAGACTCAATCAATTACGTACTTTTTCGCGCGGTTTTAATGCATTGCAGGCGGGTGATGAACTGGATGTGCCGTTAACCCCGTTTCCTGAGATAGCCTGGGGTGAAAACGACCCGCTCCCTTCAGTTGACAATGAACGCGAGAAAAATATTGCCGGAATTGCGTCCCGCGCCGGGAGCTTTTTGGCTAACAACCCTGATACGGATGCGGCCGTTACCCTGGGCAACAGCATGGCAACCACCGCGGCCAGTAGTGAGGTGCAGGAGCTCCTGAACCGCTTCGGAACCGCCCGCGTGCAGCTGGAGACTGACAAAAAACTGTCGCTGAAAAATTCTCAGCTTGACCTGCTGGTTCCACTTTACGATCGGGGGGATAGGGTGGTGTTTACCCAGGGAAGTCTCCATCGTACGGATGACCGCAACCAGTCGAATCTGGGGGTGGGGATTCGTCACTTCATCTCTGATTATATGCTGGGCGTTAATACGTTTGGCGACTATGACCTCTCCCGCGAACATGCCCGCGCCGGTATTGGTGCGGAATATTGGCGTGACTTTGTTAAATTAAGTGCGAATGGTTATTTCAGACTCACCGGCTGGAAGGATTCCCCGGATGTCAGAGATTATGATGAACGCCCGGCGAATGGCTGGGATGTTCGGACACAAGGCTGGTTACCGTTTGCTCCGCAACTGGGGGGGAAGCTGACCTGGGAGCAGTACTATGGCAAAGACGTTGCACTATTCGGAAAGAATAATCGCCAACGTAACCCGTTTGCGGTCACGGCCGGCCTTGAATACACGCCGATCCCGTTACTGAGTTTAAACGCTGAGCAGCGTCAGGGGCAGTCGGGCAAAAATGATACCCGTATGGGGATCGGTTTTAATTATCAACTGGGTATGCCGTGGCATCAGCAGATCGATCCGTCATCAGTGGCGGCAATGCGTAGTCTGGCTGGCAGCCGATACGATCTGGTTGATCGTAACAACAATATTGTTCTTGAGTATCGTCAGCAGGAAGTGCTGCGTATCAGTTTGCCGGATGTTACAGAGGCGCGCTCTTCAGAGCTGATCCGTATTCCTGTTACCTTGCACAAGGATAAATATGGGCTGAAAGAGACGCAATGGACGTCATCGCCAGGATTCGTAGAGCAGGGAGGGACCCTGCAGAAACGTTCAGAAAGAGAAATTGACGTTCGTATCCCTGCTTATACCCAAGGGACACGTAGTGGGGCTGCGCAGGAATACACGCTGACTGCGGTAAGCTTTGATAATAAAGGTAATCGTTCGAATACAGCCAGCACAATTATCCGTGTTAGCCCCTCTCACCACGAGATGGGGGAACTTGTCGTCACGCCGAAGAGCCCCGTTGTCGCAGATAACAGCAAGTTTGTTTCACTGACGGCCGCCGTAAACGATGAGTCTGGTTTAGGCGTGCCTGGGCAACAGCTGACTTTCAGCGTATCGGGCCTGACGGATGAGAATAACAACCCCTCGGCCACGCTTTATACCGATACGCAATCGAACAGCAAAGTACTCTCTGTTACCACGGATGCGGATGGAAAGGGAACGGTTATGCTACGCAGTAAGGTAGCAAAAAAGGGTTCTGTGACGGTCACAACGGATGACGGGAGTACCAGGGAAGCACAGGTATTATTTGCCGCTGATGCTAATACTGCAATGATCAGTGGTCTGAACGTGACCAGAAATCATGCTCATGCGGATGGTTTAAGTTCGAACGAAATTGAAGCTGTTGTTCTGGATGCGCAGGGTAATCCGCTGGCGAATTTTACCGTTGAAGCGGATGCAGATAATGATGGTGTGGTCGATACATCATTGTTAACCGATGCAAAGGGTAAAACGACGCTGAAGATCACCAATGAGCGTGCCGGAGAAACGAATGTTGCCGTTCGCTCAGGATCGGCAACGCGAGCTGCGTTGTCGACTACGGTGCACTTTGTCGTAGACAAATCAGCCGCGCATATTGCTGAAGGTGATCTGAGGGTTACGGCGGGTGCCAAAGCCAACGGAATGGACAGCAATGCGGTAACGATAAAGGTGACGGATACCCGGGGAAATATTGCCGGGGGGGTGATCGTGGATATTAGCGCCGTTGGCGAAACGGCGGAAGCGACGGTTACGGCAGACACGTTTGCAAGTAATGATGAGGGTCTGGTGAATGCGATTATCAGAACTCAGACTGCCGGAGAGTATAAGGTCAACGCATCTATACGTGAATCCGGAAGTTCAACCGACACGACAACGCACTTTATCGCCGACCAGGACTCCGCCAATATCACCGACAGCAATCTGACTGTCGCTTCCGGAGCGAAGGCGGACGGGCAGGTAGGCAACACCGTAGTGGCGCTGGTGACGGATGCGCAGGGCAATCCGGTGGCAAAGGCCGACGTGACGTTCACGGCCGATAATACAGGGGCCTCGTTTGCGCCTGCGGTGGTGACCACGGGCGATGACGGCAGGGCCAGCACCACGCTGACCAGCACCGTGGCCGGGAAAATTATCGTGACGGCAACGGTAGGCAATAATGCCGCCAGCAAGGAGACGGCATTTATCGCCGACCGGGACACCGCCAACATCACCGACAGCAACCTGAGCGTCACCTCCGGAGCGAAGGCGGACGGGCAGGCAGGCAACGCCGTTGTGGCGCTGGTGACGGATGCGCAGGGCAATCCGGTGGCAAAGGCAGAGGTGACGTTCACGGCCGATAATACAGGGGCCTCGTTTGCGCCTGCGGTGGTGACCACGGGCGATGACGGCAGGGCCAGCACCACGCTGACCAGCACCGTGGCCGGGAAAATTATCGTGACGGCAACGGTAGGCAATAATGCCGCCAGCAAGGAGACGGCATTTGTTGTTGGAGAGGCGGCGTTCTCGAGGTCAGAAGTGGCTGTGGATAAGGATACCTATACCTCTGGTGATGATGTTGTTGTGACCGTAACACTTAATGATGAGCATGGAAATGCTGTTATTAATCAAGTGGATAAGCTGAGTTCGAGTACCGTTGACGTAAACAATGCAACCATAAAAGAGGGAAGTAGCTGGCAGGACGAAGGGCGTGGGAAATATATCGCGACGTTCACCGCCGTGAAGGTGACGAGTAGTGCTACCGCAAAGCTTCAGCTTAGCGACTGGGACACTGGCGTGACGTCGCTGCCTTATAGCATTGTTGCCGGAGAACCTGTTGCCTCAACGTCAACATTAACCCGCAACGCTAATGGTTATTTGGTGAATCAAGAGATGATATTCACCCTAATTCTACGAGATGGAAATCGAAATGTGGTCAGGATGGACCCTGAGAGCGTTTTAAGTGATGCAACATTCAAAACGCCTGGTTCAGATACCGTAATAAATAAACTGGAGATGAATAGTAATGGTTCTTACTCATTCACGATAACGGCGAGCGTTAAAGGTGAAGATCTACAGGCATCATTTAGACTCAATGGCTGGGCGTCAGATATTGTTACAACAAATTATGATGTTATGCCAGTTTTTCGTAATGTGAGGGGACTCCATAGCAGAGATACAAATATGGGCTTGAATCACCCCAAAGAGGGTTTCTACGGTGCTCAGTTTGTCCTGGACTTACAGGGGGGCGGCGATCGCACGGATTATAACTGGCGTACCAATGCGGATTGGGCAACGGTTGATGGGAGCGGCGTGGTGATGCTAAAAACGACGATAGCAAGCCATCAGGCCAGGGAGGTCACTGTGACGGCCACACCTAAGAATGGGAAAACGTTTGGCATTATTCGCCATACCTTCAAACTTGATAGATGGATTTCGGTTTATGACAATGAGGTATTCTATCCCGATGCCCTGGAAGCATGTGCTTCACTGAACATGAGACTCCCGGCAGATGCGAGAGATGGTTTTAGTGATTTCTGGGGTACTAAGTCTAAATATGAGCAATCTGTAATTCCGTCTCATATTTATCTCGATAGCGTACGTTTTTGGATAAAAACGACTAATAATGCAGCCCCCTATCTGTGGGTACGTTATCTTATTAACGGAGTCTATTCCGGGGGGGCAGGAATATCTGCTAAATCACGTTTCCTGTGCATTGAGGATTTCTAAATATACAGGGAACTGACGACGTAACCATCACACCTCCCTACGTTATGTGGGGAGGTGTAGTCAGTTCTGTTTGGCCAAACGGCTAAAGTCTGACAATTAGCGTCTTCGTGGTAAAACGGTGGCGAGATGAGGATGAGGATGAGGTACTGAGTTGTTGCGACAGTGAGCGAACATTTTGCTAACCGGAGCCAGATTGTGTGATGTATTTAAAATGCAAACGCGATCAGCTCAACGTCGTCGGGCGTGACCTTAACCATCGAACCTTCGCTGTGCCACGCACCTAATACTACGCGGAACGCAGGTTGTCTATTGGCAGCCAGTTCATGCACCGCCGGGCGATGGGTATGCCCGTGAATTAACCACTGGACCTGGTGTTTTTCCATCTCGGTAACCACGGCCTGCGGATTCACATCCATAATTTCCAGCGATTTGCTGCTGTTGGCGGCTTTGCTGTTGGCGCGCATCTTTGCGGCAATGCGTTGGCGAACAAACAACGGCAGAGCAAGAAACAGTGTTTGTAGCCAGGGCTGATGCACTTTAGCGCGAAATGCCTGATAACCGGCATCATCGGTACACAGCGTGTCGCCATGCATGATCAGCACCTTGCGGCCATACAGGTCGAGCACTTTTTCCTCGGGTAACAAGGTCATGCCGCTCTCGCGGGCAAAACGCTTGCCGAGCAGAAAATCACGGTTGCCGTGAATGAAGAAGCAGGGGACGCCGGAATCAGCCAGCGATTTTATTGCGACGGCGATTTCATGGTGCAGCGGAGTGGGGTCATCGTCACCTATCCAGGCTTCGAACAGATCACCAAGAATATACAGCGCATCGGCTTTTCGTGCTTCACCGGCTAAAAAACGCAGAAAACCGGCGGTAATCGCCGGTTCTTCCGTGCAGAGGTGAAGATCTGCAATAAACAGTGTCGCCACGATTACTCGCTGACGGTCACGTTTTCGATAATAACGTCTTCTTTCGGTACGTCCTGGTGCATGCCGCTGCGACCGGTAGAAACGTTTTTGATTTTATCAACCACGTCCATGCCTTCAACCACTTCAGCAAATACACAGTAACCCCAGCCCTGCATGCTTTCGCCGGAGAAGTTCAGGAAGTCGTTGTCGGCAACGTTAATGAAGAACTGCGCCGTTGCGGAGTGCGGAGCCTGAGTACGGGCCATCGCCAGCGTACCACGGGTGTTTTTCAGACCGTTGTTGGCTTCGTTTTTGATAGCCTCTTTGGTTTCTTTTTGCTTCATGCCAGGCTCAAAACCGCCGCCCTGAATCATGAAACCATTAATCACACGGTGGAAAATGGTGTTGTTATAGAAACCTTCGCGGCAGTAGTCCAGGAAGTTTTTAACTGTTTCAGGCGCTTTATCATCAAATGTTTTGATTACGATATCGCCGTGATTAGTGTGGAAAGTAACCATTTTTGCATCCTGTTCCGATAGAGTGGTGCTTCGACCCTGGTCAGGGTCAGTGTTAGGGGTGTGTTATAGCATAACCGCAAGATTCGATCACCTTGCAAAGTGTGCTGCTTCGGGGCCAATTTATAGGTATTATAGGGCTTTGTTATCCACACACGTCTACACGGAATCTTCGATGTTAAAAATCTTTAATACACTGACGCGCCAAAAAGAGGAATTCAAACCTATTCATGCCGGGGAAGTCGGCATGTACGTGTGTGGTATCACCGTTTACGATCTCTGTCATATTGGTCACGGACGTACCTTCGTCTCTTTTGACGTGGTTGCGCGCTATCTGCGCTTCCTCGGCTATAAGCTGAAGTACGTGCGTAACATTACCGATATCGACGACAAAATCATTAAACGCGCTAATGAAAATGGCGAAAGCTTTGTGGCGTTGGTCGACAGGATGATCGCGGAAATGCACAACGACTTCGACGCGCTGAATATCCTGCGCCCGGATCTTGAACCACGTGCGACGCATCATATTGCGGAAATTATTGAAATCACCGAACAGCTGATCGCCAAAGGTCACGCTTACGTGGCTGATAACGGCGACGTGATGTTCGACGTGCCGACCGATCCGCACTACGGTCAGCTGTCGCGCCAGGATCTGGATCAGCTGCAGGCGGGTGCCCGCGTGGATGTGGTGGATGTGAAACGTAACCCGATGGACTTCGTGCTGTGGAAGATGTCCAAAGAGGGCGAGCCGAGCTGGCCGTCCCCGTGGGGAGCAGGCCGTCCGGGCTGGCACATCGAATGTTCTGCGATGAACTGCAAACAGCTGGGCAACCATTTCGATATTCACGGCGGCGGCTCTGACCTGATGTTCCCGCATCATGAAAACGAAATTGCCCAGTCCACCTGTGCGCACGACGGCGAATACGTCAACTACTGGATGCACTCCGGGATGGTGATGGTTGATCGTGAGAAAATGTCCAAATCACTGGGCAACTTCTTTACCGTGCGCGACGTGCTGAAATACTACGACGCCGAAACCATTCGCTACTTCCTGATGTCCGGCCACTATCGTAGCCAGCTGAACTACAGCGAAGAGAACCTGAAGCAGGCACGTTCTGCACTGGAGCGTCTGTACACCGCGCTGCGCGGTACTGACAAATCCGTGGCTCCAGCCGGTGGTGATGCCTTTGAAGCGCGTTTCATTGAAGCAATGAACGATGATTTCAATACGCCGGAAGCCTACTCGGTGCTGTTTGATATGGCGCGTGAGGTCAACCGTCTGAAGGGTGAAGATATGGCGGCGGCTAACGCCATGGCCGCGCATCTGCGCAAGCTGTCCGGCGTGCTGGGCCTGCTGGAGCAGGATCCGGAAGCGTTCCTGCAAAGCGGTGCGCAGGCGGATGACGGTGAGGTCGCTGAGATTGAAGCGCTTATCCAACAGCGTTTAGATGCCCGTAAAGCGAAAGACTGGGCGGCGGCCGACGCGGCACGTGACCGTCTGAACGAGATGGGTATTGTGCTGGAAGATGGTCCACAAGGCACCACCTGGCGTCGCAAGTAATTCTCTCAATTGCCGGATGGCGGCTAACGCCTTATCCGGCCTACGATGGAATGATCGGTAGGCCTGATAAGCGTAGCGCCATCAGGCACTATTAGTGACGTCTGTACCACCACAGCACACCCATCATGACGGCTCCCGGCAGCCACACCCACATTAATTCCGAGATAATCACCTGATGCCCATACGGCGTGGCGTAGCGTGACAGCGCGAACGGCGCAACCTTAATCACCTGCCACGGCGCAAAGAAGCGCTCATCTGACCATGGCCACAGCCAGCCAACGCCTTTACCTCCGGTGGTCACCGAATCCAGCAGGCTGTGTGACAGCAACGACACCGTCAAAAATAACCAGCAGCGAACCAGCCCGGCTTTAAACCATCGTCTACCTATCATGATGCACAGTAACGGCACCGCGAAGGCGAACAGTAGCGAGTGGGTAAATCCGCGGTGACCGAATACGTTGCCGTAGGCAATACCGAACTTAAACGACAGGACGTCGGCGTCAGGCAGCATTGCCAGTACAACCCCGGCAAACAACAAGCGTGGGGGAATGACTTTGAGCCCCAGACCCAATCCTAAACAAAGAGGTACAGCTGCGTGGGTAACGATGGTTGGCATGATAGTCGCTTCGTATAAGAAAACGATAGGCTAACAGCCTGGCGTGAAGTGAAGGTGAAGTTAATTATCTGAAAATCAGGGGGAACGGACCGGATGTGGTGTGAACCGCCATCCGGCCCTGGGATCATGCCACGACGTTAATGCTTTGACCTTCAAAGCTCACGGTCTGTCCGGCAACGATTTTGCAGCGTTTACGTGTTTCTACTACTCCATCGACCTTCACTAACCCTTCGCCAATGGCAATTTTTGCCTGGGCGCCGCTTTCGCTCCAGCCTTCCAGCTTTAGCAGATCGCAGAGTTCAACGTGTGGGTGTTTACCCAGTGAAAATGTGGCCATCTTAAACGTCCTTTACATCATGGTATTCAACGCACGCCTGAAGCGTGTTTTCGATAAGTGTGGCGACCGTCATCGGGCCAACGCCACCCGGCACCGGTGTAATATACCCGGCGCGCGCAGCGGCATCTTCAAAGACCACATCGCCAACAACCTTGCCATTCTCCAGACGGTTGATGCCGACATCAATCACAATCGCACCTTCTTTGATCCATTCACCGGGAATAAAACCCGGTTTGCCGACGGCGACAATCAGCAGGTCAGCATGCTCTACATGGCGACGCAGATCTTTGGTAAAGCGGTGGGTTACCGTGGTGGTACAGCCCGCCAGCAGCAACTCCATGCTCATCGGACGACCGACAATGTTTGAGGCGCCAATCACCACGGCATTCAGGCCGTAGGTATCGATGTTGTAACGCTCAAGCAGGGTCACGATGCCGCGAGGCGTACACGGACGCAGGCGCGGTGCACGCTGGCACAGGCGACCGACGTTATACGGGTGGAAGCCGTCGACGTCTTTATCCGGTGCAATGCGTTCCAGCACCTTAACGTTGTCGATCCCCGCCGGTAACGGCAGTTGGACCAGAATACCGTCGATGGCGGCATCCGCATTGAGCGTATCAATGAGCTCAAGAAGTTCCGCCTCGCTGGTGGTTTCAGGCAGGTCATAGGAGCGGGAGACGAACCCCACTTCGTCGCAGGCTTTGCGTTTACTTGCTACGTAAATTTGCGAAGCCGGGTTGCTACCTACCAGCACAACAGCCAGGCCTGGGGCGCGTAATCCAGCCGCTAAACGCGCCTGAACTTTTTGAGCCACCTCAGAGCGTACCTGCTGCGCAATCGTTTTACCGTCAATAATCTTTGCTGCCATCAGAGAGAGGATTCCGTCTGTTACGTTAAATCGAAGGGGATGTCACTATTTTGTCAGAAGCGCGGCGTGCTGTCAGTTTTCGTTTGCATTTTTAGGTGAGATTAGGAACGTCTCGCTGTGCGAACGGGTGAGGTGTCAATATCGTAAAGACAGGAATAATTACTGAGTACGCTAATTAATTTTAACGTTAGTGAAACAACTCATCACCCTTCTGTTTTCATGGGTAATGCGTCATAAACCAGTCTGTTACGTACCATTGTGGTGGTGTTTAAGTAATATTTACCCAGACATTTCTTAGATCCCAATAAGAATTAGCCAGGGCCATTACAAGGATTTGCAGGTATTTTTCATTAATTGAAATGTTTAATTTATCCCTGTGACGAATTGTCATATTCGTAAAGATTAATTAGTGAATCTCGCGCTCAGGAGAGTTGGGGTCAAGCATCATTAATTCTCTTTCGATATATATCTTTACAGGATGCAGAGATAATTTGCCTGACATTTTATGTCGATAATGATTCAAACGGAGCCGGCAGGATACCGGAACCGGATGTGTGTAATTCAAGGGAAATCCATGAAACGTAAATTAATAAATACTTCTGTTATTGCCAGCTTGATGTTAGTTGCAGGGGCCGCCGTCGCAGCCGATCCGGTCAGCGTGAGCGGCGGTACCGTTCATTTTGAAGGTGAACTGGTCAATGCAGCTTGTGCGGTAAGCACACAGTCAGCCGATCAGGTGGTGACATTAGGGCAATATCGTACCGCCAGCTTTGCAGCCATCGGCGATACCACGGCACAGATTCCGTTCTCCATCGTGCTGAACGACTGCGATCCTGCGGTTGCCGCGACGGCAGCTGTGGCGTTTTCGGGTCAGGCGGATGCCTCCAACTCAGCTCTGCTGGCGGTATCTTCAGGGAATAACACCACCACCGCTGGCGGTGTAGGCATCGAAATTCTGGACAACGCGTCTACCGCGCTGAAGCCAGATGGTGCCACCTTCTCTACTGCCCAGGCGCTGGTAGAAGGCACCAACACCCTGCGTTTCTCCGCACGTTATAAAGCGACCGCTGCAAGCGCCACGCCAGGCCAGGCAAACGCCGACGCCACCTTCATCATGAAGTACGAATAAGCCGTTCTGATTGGCGCAAGGAAGACGACAGCCTCAATGGATGAGGCAATATCCGGGGATGACGAAGGATGTGGCAACTGATTTTCAAAGGCATGACGCTGGCGGGAATGCTGTGCGTAATGCCTGCGCTTGCACACACGGTAATACTGGAAAGCGGTCGCCTTCACCTGCGTGGGCAACTGGTCAATGGGGCCTGTACGGTGGCCACCGATAGCCAGAACTTGCGGGTACAGATGGGGCAGTATCGCACCAACGCATTTGGCGAACCGGGAAGCTTTGCCTCGACCAGCGTACCGTTTTCACTGCGCTTAACGTCCTGCAGTGCCGACGTTTATGACCATGTTGGGATTGCGTTTGCCGGCGTCACGCCTGCAGAAGATCCGCAGGTCTTTCTGGCCAGCGGTGAGACGTCTGCGGCCTCGGGTATTGGCCTGGCATTATTTGATGAGGGGCAACGACAAATTATTCCGAATGCGCTGCCGCGTCATTACGCCCCAATTTTAACGCAGGAAATGACGTTTCACTTCACCGCGCGCTATCGGGCTGTCTCGGAAAAGATAACGCCAGGAACGCTTCGTTCAGACGTGTGGTTTACGTTGGTCTATCCCTGATTTATTTACCAACGATAATCACACCAAAGGTATTTGTAGCCATGTTTAATTATCTTAAATCAGGTTTTATTATTTTCCTCACCTTATTTGTTTCCTGCAGTGCTCAGGCTGCTGGGGGAATTGCATTAGGTGCTACCCGCGTTATTTATCCCGCCGAGGCTAAACAAACATCGCTGGCTATTAGCAATAGCGATACTAAAGAACGTTTCCTGGTTAATTCATGGATTGAGAATAGCGCAGGCGTTAAAGAAAAAGCCTTTGTGGTGACGCCTCCACTGTTTGTCAGCGAGCCCAAAAGTGAAAATACGCTGCGCATTATCTATGCCGGTCAGCCACTGCCTACAGACCGCGAATCGCTGTTCTGGATGAACGTGAAGGCGATCCCGTCAGTCAATAAAGACAGCCTTGAGGGTAAAAACGTTCTGCAACTGGCGATTTTGTCGCGTATTAAACTCTTTGTCCGCCCAAATAACCTGCCACAGGTACCGGAAGACGCGCCCGGCATGTTGCAATTTTCCCGTTCCGGCACACAGCTGAAAATTACGAATCCGTCAGCGTATTACGTCACGCTGGTTAACCTCAATGTGGGAAAAACGAAGGTTGATAACGTCATGGTGGCACCGAAGAACGCGGCGCAGATCCCGCTGCCTGCGGGCGTTCAGGGCAGCGTGACGTTCCAGACGGTTAATGACTACGGCGCAGTGACACCTGCCAAAACGGTTAGCGTGCGTTGATAAACGATGAATAAGACAACGTACTTACCTGGCCGGTTACCGGGGATTACGCCACCGCTGGCGGGCGTGGCGTTGTCCACGCTGGCTGCCTTATTTCCGCTGTCAGGCCACGGGGAAAGCTATTTTAACCCGGCATTTTTATCTGCGGATACGGCGTCCGTGGCGGATTTGTCGCGTTTTGAAAAAGGGAATCACCAGCCTGAGGGCGTCTACCGCGTGGATATTTGGCGCAATGATGAATTTATTGCCACCCAGGATGTTCATTTCGCCACCAGTAAGGCGGGTACCGGCGAGAAATCTGGTGGGCTGACGCCATGTTTTGGTCTCGATTGGGTTAAGCGCCTGGGGGTCAACACGGCGGCGTTTCCGGCGCTCAGTCAGGACCCGAACAGTACCTGTATTAATTTGCCCGAGGCTATCCCCGGCAGCGAAATCGCCTTCGATTTCTCTACGCTGCGCCTGAACATCAGCTTGCCGCAGGCCAGTATGCTGAATAGCGCGCGGGGATATATTCCGCCTGAGGAATGGGATGAAGGGATCCCGGCTGCGCTGGTGAACTACAGCTTTACCGGCAGTCGTGGCAGCGATTCTGACAGCTATTTCTTAAGCATGTTGAGTGGCCTGAACTATGGCCCCTGGCGGCTGAGAAACAACGGCGCCTGGAGCTATTCCAAAGGCGACGGATATCACTCGCAGAGCTGGAAAAACATCGGTACCTGGCTTCAGCGCGCCATTATCCCGCTGAAAGGTGAGCTGGTGATGGGTGACAGCAACACCGGTAACGACGTCTTTGACAGCGTCGGGTTTCGCGGGGCGCGGCTCTACTCGTCAGACAGCATGTATCCGGATAGCTTGCAGGGGTACGCGCCAACGGTTCGCGGCATTGCCCGTACGGCGGCGAAACTGACCATTCGCCAGAACGGTTATGTTATATACCAAAGCTATGTGTCGCCTGGGGCGTTCTCGATTACCGATCTCAACCCGACGTCGTCCAGCGGTGACCTGGAGGTGACGGTAGATGAAAAAGATGGCAGCCAGCAGCGCTATACCGTCCCGTACTCCACGGTTCCACTGTTACAGCGCGAAGGGCGACTGAAATACGACCTGGTGGCCGGGGATTTCCGCAGCGGTAACAGCCAGCAGTCATCACCGTTTTTTGTCCAGGGCACGTTAATCGCCGGGCTACCTGAAGGCTATACGGCCTATGGCGGCACGCAGTTGGCCTCTCGTTACCGCGCGCTGGTGTTCGGTACCGGGCGCAACCTCGGCGACTGGGGCGCGGTCTCCGTCGATTTAACCCATGCGCGCAGCCAACTGGCGGATGACAGCACCCACCAGGGGCAATCGCTGCGTTTTCTGTACGCAAAATCACTGAATAATGTCGGCACCAACTTCCAGTTACTGGGATATCGCTATTCGACCCGGGGGTTTTATACCCTCGACGACGTGGCGTATCGCAATATGGAAGGTTACGAATACGAATACGACAGCGAAGGCAATCGCCATAAAGTGCCGGTGGTCCAGAGCTATCACAATCTGAGCTACAGCAAAAAAGGCCGTTTTCAGATCAACATCTCGCAGAATCTCGGAGATTACGGATCGCTGTATGTCTCAGGCAGTCAGCAAACTTACTGGAATACGTCCGATACCAATACCTGGTATCAGCTCGGCTACGCCAGCGGCTGGCAGGGGATTAGCTATTCGCTCTCCTGGTCGTGGAACGAATCGGTAGGGATTGCCGACACCGACAGGATTCTGGCCTTCAATATGTCGGTGCCGTTTAGCCTGTTGACCGGGCGACGCTACACGCGCGATAACGCGCTTGATCGCACCTATGCCACCTTCAACGCTAACCGCAATAGCAACGGACAAAACAGCTGGCAGAGCGGGATTGGCGGGACGTTGCTTGACGGGCGCAACCTGAGCTACAGCGTAAACCAGGGGCACAGCAGCACCAACGGTTACAGCGGTAGCGCCAGCGCAAACTGGCAGGCGACCTATGGCACGCTGGGTATGGGATACAACTACGACCGCGACCAGCATGACTATAACTGGCAGCTCTCCGGCGGCGTGATTGGGCATGCGGACGGAATCACCCTGAGCCAGCCGCTGGGCGATACCAATGTGCTGATCAAAGCACCAGGCGCCCAGGGCGTAAGGATAGAGAACCAGACCGGGGTGCAGACCGACTGGCGTGGTTACGCGGTCATGCCGTACGCCACCGTCTATCGCTATAACCGTGTGGCGCTGGATACCAATTCAATGAACAACCATACCGATGTGGAAAATAACGTCAGCAGCGTAGTACCGACACAGGGGGCGCTGGTAAGAGCGGCGTTTGATACACGTATCGGCGTGCGCGCGTTAATTACGGCGCAACAGGCGGGTAAACCGGTACCGTTTGGCTCCATTGTGCGTGAAACCGCCAGCGGCGTAACCAGCATGGTGGGAGACGATGGACAAATCTACCTGAGCGGTTTGCCGCTAAAAGGCGAGTTGCTGATCCAGTGGGGCGAAGGCGCGAACGCGCGCTGTACGGCGCACTATGCCTTGCCTGAGGAGAGCCTGAAACAGGCGGTAACGCTCACCAATGTGACCTGCGAACGCCCGTCGGCATGAAAGGAATAATACGATGAAACGACAAACTGGTTGGTTACTCGGGAGCGCTTTACTGCTGCTGGCAAATTCGTCATGGGCCACGGTCTGCCAGAATTCGAATGGCACGCCGACGGATGTGTTTTACGATCTGTCGAACGTCTTTAACAGCAGTAATAACCGCCCCGGTCAGGTCGTGACGTTGCCGGAAAAGTCCGGCTGGGTTGGGGTTAATGCGACCTGTCCTGCGGGGACGACGGTAAATTACACCTACCGCAGCTACGTGACGGAACTCCCGGTGCAAAGTACGGAAGGGGGCTTTCAGTATTTGAAGCTGAATGATTACCTGTTGGGGGCTATGAGTATCACCGACAGCTATGCCGGGCTGTTTTATCCTCCACGTAACGATATTCGTATGGGAACTCACCCAAACGTACCTAAGCAGAAACCCTTTGGCGTCATGGATTCAAAGCTGGTATTCAAATTAAAAGTGATCCGCTCATTTATTAACATGGTACCAATCCCCCGCCAAACGATGTTTAGGGTCTATGTCACGACCAGCATCGGCGATGCCCTGAGTGTGCCGGTATACACCATCAGCTACAGCGGCAAGGTCGAGGTGCCGCAAAACTGCGAAGTGAATGCCGGACAGGTTGTCGAGTTTGATTTTGGTGATATCGGCGCGTCGTTGTTTAGCAAAGCTGGGGCTGGAAATCGGCCAGAAGGCGTTAACCCGCAGACTAAAACGATGGCCATAAAATGTACCAATGTTGCCGCGCAGGCCTACCTGACCATGCGCGTGGAGGCTGAAAGATCTTCGGGGCAAATGATGGTGTCGGACAACGCCGATTTAGGCTTTATTGTTGCCGACAGCAGCGGCGTACCGCTAACACCTAACAACCTGTCCAGCACCATTCCGTTTCGCCTAGATGATAACGCCGCGGCGAGCGTCAGTATCCGGGCGTGGCCGGTTAGCGTGACGGGCAATAAACCGGCGGAAGGGCCATTTACTGCCCGTGGATATCTGCGAGTAGATTATGACTAAGAGGCGCGCAATGGTCATTCGCATACTGTTGGTGGTTGCTGCCTTGCTGTCGTTTACCTCGCTAAGTCGGGCGGATACGTCGTTGGGCGAGATCAATATTGAGTTGCGCGGTAATGTAGTGGACTTTACCTGTGCCGTGATTGCCAGCGACAGCAATAAATACGTGGACCTCGGTACCTGGCCGACAAAGCAGTTAAAAACCAGTGGTGATACCACCCAACCGGTTCCTTTTTCGCTAAAGCTGGAAGGCTGCCCGCCTGGGTCGGCGTCAATCACCTTTTCCGGTACGCCGGCAGCGGGTACCACGCTACTGGCGCTGGATAATACGGCGATGGCGCAAAAGGTGGCGATTGAACTGCATGACAGCGATCGTACACGGTTGCCGCTCGAACAGGCGAGCCAGACGGTGAGTATTGACGAAAATGGCAATGCCACACTGACCTTTTTCGCCAACTATATTGCCTTAGCGGATGGGGTCCAGCCCGGACTTGCCAGGGCTGATGCGACGTTTATGATCAACTATAACTGACCACTCACTCCCGAACGACATCTCGTCGGGAGTGGTGTTACATTAATTCATGCATTTTCGCATAATCGATCAGCTCGACAATGGTATGCAAACCAAGTTTGGAGTAGATATTGGCTTTGTGCGCACTGATCGTTTTATTGCTGAGTAATAGCTGCTCTGCAATTTCTTTATTGGATAACCCATTTGCCAGATAACGTAGCACCGTGACCTCGCGATTGGAAAGCGGCATGTCATTCAGCTCTCCTTTACGTATATTAATGTTATTAATAAAGTTAAGCGTATCTGACGGGAAAAAAGAATAACCGGATAAGATCATTTTCACCGCATTGTAGATATCATTCAGGTCCTTGCGTTTACTGACAAAACCATTTGCACCTGCCCGGATAGCGCGTCCGGCGTAAAAAGATTCTGATTTTGAGGACAGAAACAGAACCCGCGTCTTTTCCTGCAGTGATTTAATTCTCTTGAGTAGGGTAAATCCATCGGCACCAGGCAGTTCAATGTCCAGAATGACGAGATCGACAGGATAGGTGCGCAGGTGATCAATTGCTGTACGACTGTCGTCAGTTTTCAGTACCACTTCGATATTACTATTTTTTTCGAGCAGCACTTCTATCGACATTCTGACAATAGGGTGTTCGTCCATAATGATAACGGATGCTGGTTTCATTGTTGTATGCCTCAAACTGTTCGTGTATCTTGCGATTTTGATAAAACATCAGGCGTTATTAATATTGTCAAATAGCCAAGGGTTGTTCTGCGAGAAGAACCGAATAAATAAGACTTCATCCTTGTTTATTCAGCCGTTCTTGGTAAGAACAATGAGTGTGTGGAATATCCATTTCACACCAGGAAAAATTTACAATTAATCATTAAACAGTAGGGATTATACCTACTCTACTCATTCGGAAAAGTCTTGCGGTAAGTAACTTCTTAATGGCTGTTACGATATCCTGAAAGAACCCAATATGCTTACGATTGTTAGTATTATTTTCCTTCTGTTTTAATTATGGCAGATTGAAAGTTTTTTTAAAATACTAAAAACAACACAACAGGCTGATTGTTTAGGTTTTGTTAAGGAGGTCTTAGATGGCCATTACGACGTAATGCACAGAGTTCGTAGGGTTAAGTGCTTTGTACGCCGCAGGCATAATACCAGGATTAGTTGTAAATATTAAATTTATGTAAAAATTACATGGGGCGTCTCAGTAATAAATAAGTAATTTCCTAAAAAATCTTATTTCACAAAGGTTTATGGTGTTAAATTAAATGATGAGAGGTAGCGTTAAGACGGTGTATCAGATGCAAAAAACGTTGGCGGTGTGGCAATCCGAGGTACGTAATCAGTTGATTCAGACGATAGATAACCCGGTGGTAAGGCCGGTTTTGTATGCAGGCAATCTTTTTTAAGGATTCACCTTGCAATAGTAATGAAACCATCTCCCAGTCAGCCAGGTTTAAACGCGAAGAATGAATATTATTTAGATTTGGCGATAATAAAGCGTGACGTATGTCTGCAAGGCGCTGACGGCGGGGGAGAACATAAAAAGGACCGGTCATGGCAATAAATTTACCCAGACTTTCGTCATTATCGTTGAGTAATAAAAAAATCTGTATGTCATTACGCTGTTTAACCAGCAGGCGTAACTGTTGGAGCGTCTCGAAATACGAGAATGGCAGTCCTTCCATATCAATCACTAACTGACTGGATTCAGGGGATTGCAGACTGTCGAGCGCCGACTCAAAATTCTGGAAAACAGCCGTACGGGTACCTGAAAATAAATAGCGGTTCAGTGTAAATGCGAGATAGTAATCAGTGGTGATAATTGCCTGAGATACAGTGTCTCCCGGTAATGTATAATTGATTTTTTGTGCCAGATACTCAAGCCGGTCAAATACCTGCGGCGCACAGTGATGATATTGATGGGTACAGTGAGTGTTTTGTAAACGGCGATGTCGTTCCCGACGTAGTACGCTGCGCATCCTTCCTGTTTTCCTTTCCGTTTTATTTCTCCTGCCCTGGATAAATGGCGGGCCATAAATACCCCTGCCCCAATTTTGCGCCGGCTCGCTGGGCAATTTCCTTGTGCGTTTGGGTTTCAATCCCTTCGATAATCACCTGATTTGCGATAGCTTGTCCTTTCTTAATGATCTGCTGGAGCCTGCTGGGTTTTTTACTCAGTGTCCAAAAAGTATTTTTATCCAGTTTAATGCCTGACAGGTGCCAATTAGCCTCAATGAATGCGATGAGTAATTCTTCATTGATGTCATCCATCCAGATAGGGGTGCCTGACGCTTCAACATGCTGCATAGCGTTATACGCCACATGGCGTTGAGCAACATTGAGCAAAAGGAATGTAGCAGGGTCCTGTATTTCGATGACAAGGTTAGGTGGATACGTAACATCACGCCAATGAAATGACGTCCAGTTCAGAAAGGCCTTCATCGGCAGGTTCAGTGAATAAACGTAGCCGGGCTGATAATGTACGATGTTGGCTATTTGGCGATAAAATAGGCTTTGTTGTTGTGCGAAAGAAAGCTGGCGAAAATAGTACTCGCTATTCATTTTTCGCGGGAGGTGGGTCAGGACTTCAAAGCCGTATCGGTGCGAAGTCGATAACTCGACAATGGGTTCTAATTTCAGTGTTGAAAGTAGAACGTTAGCATCATTTTTTATTGAAGGATGTGCGTACTCATATTTATCGTTGCACAATAACAGGCTCGGCATCATGATATTCTCCCACGCGGAGCAAATATTACCGAGAGTGTTTTATTTTTACCCCGGAAATAACACATAGGCATTATTGTGGCAGCATAGAAATGGGGGCAGTAGGCGCATATACTTAATTGCACATGAGACATTTCTCATAAAGTTTCCAGCGCATAAGAAACGGTTCAATTTTGTAGAAAACTCAGGTTAACCCTGATGTATCTTAAGAATTGTTGTTCATTTTTCACCTGCAGTTTTCTCATAATACTCCGACGCGTTACCTTCGCTTCTACCTCACTGAGTGCAAGAAGCTGTGCGGTTTCGGCGAAGGTATATCCGCTGGCGAGGAACATTAAAAACTGACGCTCTGCAATGGAAAAGTTGCGGGTGGTGCAGTAGTGACAGATGGTGGCAGGGACGCTGGTACGGAGTGCGCGTTTTTGCAAAATGAGTACCATTTTTTTGCCGATCTCTTCGACATCATCTTCGCGATAAATCAGCGGTAGCATGTACAGGCAGGGCCTGAACATCAGCTTATCTTTATCGCATTTTCTGCAAATAATGACCCGATGCTGGTGACGGGTGTGGAGGGGGATTTCGTAACAGCCCGCGCTGAGCCACTCTTCATCCAGCGATAAAAAGGCGATGTCTGCACGATCGATATCGTCGACAGGCAAGAAGCAAATCTCCTGACGCCACTGATTCGTCAGACGAGTAATGATGATTTTCAGACCATGTTCGAAGTGACTATTTTCGTCTTTGATGGCGATACTTAACATAGAAGGGATCCTAAACCGCAGGGAAGGGTGTAGGAGAATGTTAAGCAAAATCATTAATTTTCTAAATACATTTAACCTTAAACCGGGCTTTACGGCGCCTCAGTTGTTACCAGGTGATTTCCTGGATACCCGTGGACGAGCAGAAAAAACCACCATTCGTACACTTCGCAAGCAACCAGAACAAAAGGCATTGACTCAGCAGGCGCTGACCGTATAATTCACGCGTTTCATCCGCATGAAGTCTTCACTTCGCAATGCGCCCTTAGCTCAGTTGGATAGAGCAACGGCCTTCTAAGCCGTAGGTCGTAGGTTCGAATCCTACAGGGCGTACCATTTTACAGCATTCCTCTCTAATCATCCCTGTCGTATTCGCCATTGCAACAAACCACCATTCGCTCCGTATTTGACTTTTTCTGCGAGACTCAGGAAATCCGAAACGAATAAGAACGGGAGCTGATTCGCTCCCGTATGTATGGTCTTTTGTCGGCATGTCACCGCACTACAAGCACCGGGCATTTTGCGTGGCGCACCACGGCGGAGGCCGTTGAACCCAGCAGATAAGTGCTAAAACCCGGCTTATGCGAACCGATGATGACGAGTTCTGCATCTACCGCTTCCGCTAACTTTAAGATCTGATCTTTAGGCGGGCCGTAAACGACGTGCAGTTCCGTCCTGCCGGCAGGAATGTTGAATTGTTTAACAATCTCTTGCAGCTTTTCGGTGGCCTTAGCTTGAATGCCACTTCTGTCCGGGAATTCATTGGAGTAGGCCAGTCCCAGTGATGCGTAGAATGGGACAGTAGGGATAACGGCTAAAAAATGGACCTTTGCGGTTTTTGCGTGCGCCTCGACCTGTGGGATCACCTGACGCGTTACATCGGTTTCAGAGATATCAATCGGCACCAGAATAGAACGATACATATTCACCACCTCTTGTTTGTTATACCGCCATCCTGAGTGTAGCGAATTGATAACCTGTATAATAAGCAGCCAGATCAAGAATAGGTGCTTATCTCCCTATCTCATACCTGGTGAAAGAGATTCATTTTTTTCCTTTCCATTATGTATTTATTTATATAACGTAGTATTTTTTGGGGGGGATAGATGCCCCTGGACTGGGTCTTCCACTTTTTACACTGATATTTTATTTAATAATGGGTTATTAAACTTATCGCTAGGTTTATTGTTCTGTTTTTATGTTGAATTTTAAAGAAAAACCTCTGTTGTAATAAATATGCGATCGCCTTCAAACTTGCCTATCTGCTGATTCTCATTTCCTTCTGGCCTTGATGAATATCAATAAGTAACCCAGCCAGTGTAATTACTGTCTACCTATTAAAGGGTAGGTTGCCTGTGGGAATGAAAAATGAGAAAAATAAATAAAACTATTCTATGGACAATGCTGCTGTGCATTGTTCTGGGGGCTGTGATCGTTTTGGCTGGGCAATGGACATTACATAAAACATCGAGTACTGAATTTTGTCTGTCATGCCATACGATGCAAGCACCTTATGAGGAATATACCGGTTCGGTCCATTTTCAAAATAAGAAAGGTATTCGCGCTGAATGTGCGGATTGTCATATTCCACAAGGAGGACTTGATTTCCTGGTTGCCAAACTCCGGGCAACAAAAGATGTTTATCATCAGTTCGTTACTAAGAAAATTGATACCCCAGAAAAGTTTGAAGAACATCGCCTGGAAATGGCGCAAACCGTGTGGGCGCAACTGAAAGCCAGCGACTCGGCGACTTGTCGCAGTTGCCACAGTATGGATGCGATGGATCTTGCTGCACAAAGCGCCGATGCGCAGAAAATGCACAAAATGGGGGTTGCGGAAAAACAAACCTGTATTGATTGCCACAAAGGCGTCGCTCATTTCCCTCCTGAAATAAAAATGGATGACAGTGCCCTAAAAGGGCTCGAAGCACAGTCTGCCTCTACGCCTGCAACGGCAGAAAAACTTTATGCCGTCAGTAATACCCCGCTCGGGGATCTGGGAACGGTTTATCCGGCGACCCAAATGCAGGTACTGAAATCAATGGAAAATTCACGGCTGGTGGAGATCCGCGGCAGCCAGATGCAGGGAAGTGAACAGGTTATTTACTACGCGGCTGGGCAGCGTTTGATCCTTGCAAGCCTCAGTGAAAAAGGACAGCAATCGCTCAAGGTTCTCTCCGACTGGAAAAAGGATGACTACGGCAATACGTGGCGGGACGTTGCTCTGCAAGGAGAATGGAGTGGCTCCGCGCTCGCCAGTCGCGAACCGATGTGGGATTACGCCCGCAAGCTCGACAATGTGTATTGCGCAGGTTGCCATGCACCGATTCCTGCTAATCACTTTACGCTCAACGCCTGGCCTTCAGTGGCAAAAGGGATGGGCGCGCGCACCAATATCAGTGAAAACGAACTGGATATCCTGAGCCGTTACTTCCAGTACAACGCGAAAGACATGAACAAATAAGCGATAACACCAGGAGAAATCATGAAACTCACAAGACGTGACTTTATCAAGACGGCTGGCGCGGCAACCGGGACTATGGCGATTTCTTCGGTGATCCCGATGCCAGCCTGGGCGGAAGGCCAAAATGGCGGGGCAATCCTGACGGCCGCACGTTGGGGAGCTGTGTATGTGGAAGTAAAAGACGGCAAGGTTGTTTCTTCAAAAGGTGCATTACCGAAAACAGTACCGAATTCATTACAACAAACTGCGCCGGACCAGGTGCACACCAATATCCGCGTAAAATATCCGATGGTGCGCAAAAGCTATCTGGAAAATCCGGGTAAAGCGGACGGCAAACGCGGCAGCGATCCTTTTGTGCGGGTGAGTTGGGAGCAGGCGCTAAAACTGATTCATGAACAGCATAGCCGGATCCGCAGCAGTTACGGTCCAGCCTCGGTGTTTGCTGGCTCTTACGGTTGGCGCTCCAGCGGGGTTTTGCATAAAGCACAAACGTTGCTGCAACGTTATATGAGCATGGCGGGTGGATATGCCGGGCATACCGGGGATTATTCCACCGGGGCCGCGCAGGTCATCATGCCCTACGTTGTGGGATCGGTTGAAGTCTACGAACAGCAAACCACCTGGCCTATGGTGCTGGAACACAGCCAGGTCGTAGTGCTGTGGGGTATGAACCCGCTGAATACATTAAAAATTGCCTGGAGCAGTACGGACGAACAAGGTATCGAATATTTTAATCTGCTGAAGAAATCAGGGAAAAGCGTCATCGCAATCGATCCGATGCGTTCTGAAACGATTGAATTCTTTGGGGACAATGCCACCTGGATCGCGCCTAACATGGGCACTGACGTTGCGATGATGCTCGGCATTGCCCATACGCTGGTGAAGAAAAATCTCCACGACAAAGCATTCCTGGAAAAATACACCACCGGATATCCGCAGTTTGAAGAGTACCTGCTGGGCAAGAGCGACAGTATTGAGAAAACCGCTGCATGGGCATCAGGTGTGTGTGGCGTACCTGCGGAACAGCTGGAGAAACTGGCAGACATTTTCTCCAGTAACAAAACCATGCTGATGGCTGGGTGGGGGATCCAACGTCAGCAATACGGTGAGCAAAAACACTGGATGCTGGTGACGCTGGCGGCAATGCTCGGGCAAATTGGTACCGAAGGCGGTGGTTTTGGTTTCTCTTATCACTACTCCAACGGTGGAAACCCGACGCGTACCGGCGGGGTATTACCGGCGATTTCGGCCAAAATTGAGGGCGGCTCGTCAGCAGGAAATGACTGGGCGGTTTCTGATGCCGTGACGAACCTGCCTGTAGCGCGCATCGTCGAAGCGCTGGAGAATCCGGGCGGAAAATATCAGCATAATGGTAAAGAGCAGACCTTCCCGGAGATCAAAATGATTTGGTGGGCGGGTGGCGCTAACTTTACTCATCATCAGGATACCAACCGCTTAATTAAAGCCTGGCAGAAGCCCGAACTGGTTGTTATCTCGGAGTGCTACTGGACGGCCGCAGCCAAACATGCCGATATTGTCCTGCCGATCACCACCTCGTTTGAGCGTAACGATCTGACCATGACCGGCGATTACAGTAATCAGCACCTGGTGCCGATGAAGCAGGTCATTGAGCCGCAATTTGAAGCGCGGAATGACTTTGACGTATTTGCTGATCTGGCCGAAATGCTCAAGCCTGGCGGAAAAGCAGTCTATAGCGAAGGCAAAGACGAAATGGCGTGGCTGAAGCAATTCTACGACGTTGCGCAAAAAGCCGCCCGCGCCCAGCGTGTGGCTATGCCGCAGTTCAACGCATTCTGGCAGCAGAATAAACTGATAGAAATGCGGGAAAATGAGAAGAACAACAAATATGTGCGCTACGCCGATTTCCGCAGCGATCCGGTGATGAACGCGCTCGGTACGCCGAGCGGTAAGATTGAAATCTACTCGAAAACGATTGAGGGCTATAAATACAAAGACTGTCCGCCGCATGCGTCATGGATTGAACCGGATGAGTGGAAAGGTTCTGCGGATAAGGATCAGCTGCAGTTACTGACGGCGCATCCGGCGCATCGTCTGCATAGCCAGCTGAACTACGCTGCGCTGCGTAAAGAGTACGCGATTGCTAATCGCGAACCGGTGACTATTCACCCGGACGATGCAAAAGCCAGAGGTATCGTCGAAGGGGATTTGGTACGCGTCTGGAATGGTCGTGGACAGGTGCTGGTTGGGGCGCACGTCAGCGATGGAATCAAACCAGGGATCATCTGTATTCATGAAGGGGCCTGGCCAGATATTGAAAACGGTATCTGTAAAAACGGCGGCGCCAACGTATTGACGGCAGATATTCCAACCTCAAGACTGGCGAATGGCTGTGCAGGCAATACCAGTCTGGTGTATGCAGAAAAATATACCGGCGAAGCGCCAAAACTGACCGTATTTGATGAGCCCGCTATCGTTACGATGTAGTGATAGTTAACTCACTCCTGTTACGAAGATAAAACGGGAGCCGCGAGGCTTCCGTTTTCCTTATTGGGTATGCCGTTTTTACTCAGCCAGAACAATCACATCTCCCGTTGCTGGCGCGTCTGTTCCGGGCAGCCAAAAACGTCCCCACGAACCGGTGCAATGACAGCCGAGCAACTTTTCGGGCTTTTGTTGACGGAGAAACCGACGCGTTTTCCACAATTTTTGCGGCGACGCCGCGCGTAAATGAAAGCCGCCGATCAGGGCGTAGATCCTGGTGATACCCGTAATGTTTTGACAATGGCGGACGATGTTCTCTATTCCTCGATGCCCGCAGCCGGTAATAATGATCAGTCCACGCTCAGACTGATAAATCAATACGCCTTCGTCGGTGATGTAATCCGGTTGGGGTGTTTGCTCCTGAATAACGCCGTAAGCCTGTGGCGTCGGCACGTTTATTTCTCCGGACCACAGAAAGCGCTCACTAATCGGGAATGGCTCGCGGGTATAGGTCATATGCAGGCGAGAGTAATCATTCTCGCGTGATAATTTTTTGATTTTTTGGCTATATCCGGCAACGGTGATTGCAGAATAACGCTCGCAGGCAATGTGCGGATGGCAGATGACGTGCGTATTATCCGCCAGCCACGGCACGCCGCCACAGTGATCGTAATGCCCGTGCGAGAGTACCACGGCGGTAAGTTGAGACAGGTCAACGCCCATTCTCGCGGCATTCAGCTTAAAGCTGTCATCCGGCCCGGTATCAAACAAAACAGAGGTTGTTTCATCCTGGACGAGCAGGCTTAACCCAGGGGCTGCCTGCAATGATTTGTCAGCACCGGCAGCGCGCGTGTTTTCAAGCAATACCGTAAGGGTTAAAGCCATACCAGACTCCGGCGTTAAAGCATCATACTGTAACGCACGGAAGGTAAGAGCGCTGTGATCTCAGCGCTCTTCGGGGCTACTCAGCGGCGATAGTACTGGTCGTTGTCGTCGTCATGGCGGTGGTGATGTCGCCAGGCGTGCTGGTTTTCTCTGTCTTCCTGCTCCTGGCGTTTATGCTCTTTATCGCGTTTGGATTCACGATTCTTGTGGTTAGCAATCGCCGTGGCTACCGCTGCAGCGCCTACACCTGCGGCTGCGGCAGACAGGTACGGATGCTCAGCACAGCCTGCCAGGCTGGCCATGATTACCAGTGCAGATATCAGTTTTTTCATTGTGGTGTCATCCGTTATTCACGCACAATCTTGCCAGCGTTACTGGCGTCGCTATCGTTCCAGCTACCGCGGCCGTTCGCTTTCAGGGTGTAAGTGGCATACCCCACGCGGAAGGTCATCGTATCTTTATAGGTATTCACATCGCGTACTTCATTGCCGTTGATGTAAACGCCGGAATCTTCTACGTGAATATCAACGCTGCGTTGACCGTTTTCAAATTTAGCCACGTAATTACCGGTGAACTTACCGTCGATACCGGCCTGGTCATGATTATCCTGATTACCGCTGTTCTGGCGGTCTTCATCATGACGATGATGGCGCTGATGATGGTTTTCCGCATTGTCGATAAACCCGTGATCGCGGTTCCACTCATAGGATTTATTCACATCGCAACCGTTGAGTTCACTCATTTGTGTACAGCCTGAGCGTTCATATTTTTTCTGCATCGCCGGGGTAATGGCGCATGCAGTTGTCGCGGTTGTCAGACCCAGAACAAAGATGGCCAGCAGACGTTTATTCATTCTGTTACTCACTATCATCATTAAATTTATTTATAGGAATATTGATTTTATTGCTGTCATGTTTATGACGAAGAAAGTTTCCCATTAAATATTAACGGTGAATACCAGGGGGAATCCTAATTTATATTTTTTGAGGGCGTTAAATTATGGGGGTATACAACATAATACGTAGGTATTTTACGTATTGTATACAATTCATTTATTATTCTGGAGGTTGTTTAATTTTTGATGTGCGATTTAATGGAATATTAATATTGACATTAATCGTGGAGAGAAAGAATGAAGGAGGTAATGAGAAATGCAGACTTATTGAACAATAAGCCTGCGTGTGTGACTCAGTCAATGCTGGCAATGCTTTGTTCTACAAGATTTTCCAGTTTTTTTAGTGCCTGAATAGCATGCGTATCCAGCCCGTATTTCTCCAGCGTTTCGACCGGATGAAAACCGACCCAAACCAGCCCGTCCGGTTGCTGGCTAATTAATACTCTGAAGGGTAAGTCGAGCGCTAATTCTGGATGCTGCAACATTAGCGCTGTACCCCCTTTGGGGTTACCAAAAATAAGTACCGTAGTGGGTGGAAGTATTAATTCCACCTCGGCAGCAGCTTTGGCATGATCAAACTCGCCAAATAAAACAAGGCCATGTGATTTTATGTTGGCCAGCAGGCGCTGACGTGTTTGCTGAAAATCAAAGGCGCTGAATAGCTTATTCATGGAATTTCCATCCGTAATGGGAGAGTGGTGTTATTCATCCAGAATAGTACATGAGTTATCCCTGTGCGGGGATCTGTTGGCGATGTTTTTCTGCCTGTTGCTGATGTGAAAACGCATGACCGTTATTCATTGACTCATGTACAACCATTGCTTTTTCATGCTCATCCATTTGTGAAAATGACGGCGCAACGGCCTTAGTGGACTGACTATTACGTACTTGCATCTGATGTGCCTGCACCATTTTCTGATGGGCAGAGGCATCGCTATTATTCATCATGTCATGGGCCATCGCCGCCTGTTGATGGGTATCAACACTTTCTGCGGCATTCACGCCAGCTGAGATAAAAAATGCAATAGCAAAAAAAGAAGACATCTTGTTCATCATATTTCTCCAGTATGGGTTTACGGAAGAAATGATAATAAGCAGGCGCGCTCAGCGAGGTGACAGAATTATGACGGTTACGTCAGAGAATCAATAAAGATGCCAGCAGGTCAGCGGATGGCACATTCGTGCCACCCTGCAGGGCTAATTTGCGTGTTTTGGCAGTGTCAGAATAAAGCGGGTAGCGTGGGTGTCAGAGGTGACCGCCACCTTTCCCTGATGGGCCGCGACAATTGATTTCACAATCGCCAGGCCAATGCCGCTCCCTTCACCTTTACGCTGTCGTGATGGGTCTACGCGATAGAAACGGTCGAACAGTCGCGGCAGATGCTCCGCGGCGATGGGCGTGCCGGGATTCTCGACAATAATGTGTACCTGTTCGTCCGCCTCTTTTACCCGTACGGTCACCGACTGGCCCTTGGGAGTGTAACGCATGGCGTTCGACAGCAAATTGCTCAGGGCTCTGCGCAGCATTAACGGATCGCCAGACACCCAGCATGCGCGGCCCTCAAAGCGTAAACTTACCTCGCGCTCTTCTGCCCACGCCTCGAAGAAGTCAAACACCTTACCGACCTCATCCGCCAGGTTGAGTACCGTCTTTTCCGGGATCAATTGATTATTGTCCGCCTGTGCCAGGAACAGCATGTCGCTCACCATCTTCGACATTCGGCCAAACTCTTCGAGATTGGAATAGAGCACATCTTCCAGCTCTTTCTGGCTACGGGGCTGGCTAAGTGCTATTTCCGTTTGGGTGACCAGATTGGTGATGGGGGTGCGGATCTCATGGGCAATATCCGCTGAGAAATTAGACTGGCGTTTAAACACATCCTCGATGCGTTCGATCATATGGTTAAACGACCCGACCAGCTGCTCCAGCTCTATCGGTACGGCCTGGGGATCGAGGCGGACATCGAGATTCTTGGAGGTAATGTTCTGGATACGGCGACTGACGTTACGGATCGGTTCATGACCTTTATAGACGGCGAACAATACGATGAAAATAATCATCATGCTGATCAGCGATGCCGTCATAATCAGCTTGTTTTTCAGATCGTTAATATAGTGCAGATGAAAGTCTATTGATAACGCCATATACAGCGTCCAGGCCGGTTTGCCGTCCGCTAACTGGCCTACCGGCAAACGAATCATGCGCCAGTTGGAGGGCGTGTTTTCTCCGTGATCGTGATTTTGCGTGCGTAGCATGGGGCCGGAGATTAAAAAGACATTATTATTACCGGCGTTTTTATCCGGTTTCGCATGGGCAATAAACTGACGCAGATCCGGCGCACCAGGTGAATGGAAAATGGCTTTTTGGTTAGCATCTTCCAGTGAAATAATAACGTTAGAGTAACCGGAAACCACGTTTTTTAAGATTTCCAGCCGCCGGGATTCCGGTTCGTTGGGTTGATTAAGGATCCGTTCCAGCGTGGTGCTGATCTCTCTTAAATCGTTGATATCCTGCTCGGCAAAATGGACTTTCACCGAGTGGATCATTATCCAGGCGAAGGCGAAAAACGAAGCGATGGTTGCCAGGCTGATAAAAAAGGTCAGTCGCGTGGCCAGCGAAAAAGGGCGCTGCAGGCGTTTAATAGCCATCCGGTACCTCAAGCATATATCCCACACCGCGTACGGTCTGAATCAGCTTCGGTTCAAAGTCATTATCAATTTTGGCACGCAGGCGCTTTACGGCGACGTCAATCGCATTGGTGTCGCTGTCAAAATTCATGTCCCAGACCTGTGAGGCAATCAGCGAGCGGGGTAATACTTCCCCTTGATGGCGCAGGAAAAACTCGAGCAGCGTAAATTCTTTGCTGGTAAGGGTAATGCGGGTGCCACTGCGGGTGACTTTTCGGCTGACCAGATCAACCATTAAATCCGCAACCTGAAACTGACTTTCGACAATCACTGCCGCGCCACGGCGCAGCAGCGTTCTGACCCGAGCCAGCAGTTCGGCAAAGGCGAAGGGTTTCACCAGATAATCATCCGCCCCCAGTTCCAGGCCTTTGACCCGGTGTTCAATCGTGCCCAGCGCGGTAAGGAGAAGAATCGGCATGCCTTTGTTAGCGCTGCGCAACATACGCACGATATCCCAACCGTTCACGTCAGGCAGCATGATGTCGAGGATGATCAGGTCATAATCGCCGGTCATGGCCAGGTGATACCCGTTCAGGCCGTTATCCGCCAAATCGACAACAAAACCGGCTTCCGTCAGGCCCTTCGTCAGGTATTCGCCGGTTTTTTTCTCATCTTCGACGACCAAAATCTTCATCACATTCTCCTTCACCCACTGGCTGTGCGGGTTTCAATTCTAGAGAAGCGGGATCGGATAGCAATGAGTTATTGGGAAAATGACAGCTTTGTCATTTTCCTGTCACCGCTTAAACAGAGTCGATTCGGTAAGGTGCACGGTAATAAATTCACATTCCAGTCCGGTTTGGACGAAAAGAACTATGTGCAAATTTAAGCTTCTTACTCTCAGCGTTGTTTTTATTCTGGCCGGTTGTTCGCTGGCGCCGGAGTATCAGCGTCCGGCAATGCCGATACCGCAGCAATTTTCGTTGAGCCAGAATGCGCTGGTGCCGGCACCACAGGGATACCAGGATACGGGCTGGCGCACCTTTTTCGTTGATGATCAGGTGAAAGCGCTGATTGGCGAGGCATTGCTGAATAACCGTGATCTGCGCATGGCCACCCTCAAGGTTCAGGAAGCGCGAGCACAATATGGGGTGACGGATGCAGACCGCTATCCGCAGCTTAATGCTGGCTCCAGCGGTACCTATAGCGGCAAATTTAAAGGTGAAACCAGCACGCAGAAAGAATTTGAGGCCGGACTGAATCTCAGTTTCGATTTGGATTTCTTCGGCCGCCTGAAAAATATGAGTGAAGCCGAACGACAGAATTTCTTTGCCAGTGAAGAAGCGCGTCGGGCGGTGCATATCTTATTAATTTCCAACGTCTCGCAAAGTTATTTCAACCAGCGACTGGCTTACGCGCAGCTGAAAATTGCCGAAGAGACGCTGCAAAACTATCAGCGTTCATACGCTTTTGTTGAGAAACAACTGTTAACCGGTAGCACCAACGTGCTGGCGCTGGAACAGGCGCGGGGCGTAATTGAAAGCACGCGCGCCGATATCGCCAAACGTAAAGGCGAACTGGCGCAGGCGAATAATGCGCTGCAACTGTTGCTTGGCTCCTACGGGAAATTACCGGATGACCGGGCACGCAGCCACGGTGATATCAACGCGGTGACGCTGCCGCCATCGCTGCCATCGCAAATACTGCTTCAGCGACCGGATATTTTAGAAGCCGAGCATGCATTAATGGCGGCAAATGCCAACATCGGTGCTGCACGGGCGGCCTTTTTCCCGTCCATTACCCTCACCAGTTCGCTATCGGGTAGCAGCAGTGACCTCTCCAGCTTATTTAATGCCGCCAGCGGCATGTGGAATTTCGTACCCAAAATCGATATTCCGATTTTTAACGCCGGACGTAATCAGTCAAACCTCGATTTGGCCGAAATTCGTCAGCAGCAGTCGGTGGTGAATTACGAACAAAAAATCCAGAACGCGTTTAAAGAAGTGGCGGATGCGCTGGTGTTGCGCCAAAGCCTGGCAGATCAAATTACCGCTCAACAGCGCTATCTGGACTCTTTGCAAATCACGCTGCAACGCGCCAGAGTGCTCTATCAACATGGTGCGGTGAGTTATATCGAAGTACTGGACGCAGAGCGTTCTTTATTCGCTACCCGGCAATCACTGCTCGATCTTAATTACGCCCAGCAGGTTAATGAAATTAAGCTGTTTGCTGCCTTAGGCGGCGGCTGGGTTGAATGATATTGAATTATAAATTCTCAGGAGTATATGACATGAAAAGTACCGCTAAAGCCGCTTTGTTTACTGTGTTGTCTGTGGTCATGTTTAACGCTCAGGCCAATGAGCATCAGCATGGCGAGATGATGAATATGCAGCCCGCTACCCAGCAGGAGCAAGTCATCAGCGCCACGGGCGTGATTGAATCTATTGATATGGCGAGCAAAAAAATCACCATCAAGCACGAACCTATTCCGGCGGTGAACTGGCCTGCGATGACCATGCGATTTACGCTGGTCCCGGAAACGAAGGCTGATGATATTAAGCCCGGCGATAAGGTCGCCTTTACCTTTGTTCAACAGGGAAATCTCTCTGTATTACGTGATATTCACGTCAGTCAATAACGCAGTCGCAGGTCTCTTTTATTCTCACCCGTTTTCTCTGAACGCGGGTGAGACACTCGCGCAATGGAAATCACTATGGCGTCTTTAAATATTAAAAATACCGCGCTTATTCTTGCCAGCATGATTGTCGGTGGGGTTATTGCCGTCGGTATCTATCCTTATTTGTCATCAGCAAACGTCCCGACTGACAGTGGCCCCGATGCGCAAAAAGAAGCGCGTAAAGTCCTGTTCTGGTATGACCCGATGTATCCGAATACCCGTTTTGATAAGCCGGGTAAATCGCCGTTTATGGATATGGATCTGATCCCGAAATATGCCGATGAAGAGACCGCGAGCGACGCCGCCGCAGGGGTGCGAATCGATCCGACGCAAACCCAAAATCTGGGGCTAAAAACCGAGGCCGTACGTCGTGGACCGCTGCAGTATGCACAAACGTTCCCGGCCAACGTTAGCTATAACGAATATCAGTTTGTGATTGTGCAAGCCCGCTCAGCGGGATTTATCGAAAAAGTGTATCCGCTGACCGTTGGCGATAAAATTAAGCAAGGCGCGCCGCTGATTGATCTGACCATCCCCGACTGGGTTGAAGCGCAGAGCGAATATCTTCTGCTGCGCGAGACCGGCGGTACCGCCACTCAAGTCGACGGTATTCTCGAAAGATTGCGTCTGGCCGGGATGTCCGAACAGGACATCCAGCGCTTAAAATCGACGCGGAAAATTCAAACCCGCTTCACCCTGCGCGCGCCCATCGATGGGGTGATCACCGCCTTTGATTTGCGCACCGGCATGAACATTTCGAAAGATAACGTGGTAGCAAAAATTCAGGGCATGGATCCGGTGTGGGTCAGCGCATCGGTCCCGGAGTCTATCGCCTGGCTTATTAAAGACGCCTCGCAGTTTGCGATTACCGTACCCGCCTGGCCGGATAAAACATTCACCATCAGCAAGTGGAGTATTTTACCGAGCGTGGATGCCACGACGCGTACCCTCCAGTTACGTTTGCAGGTCGAAAACCCTGACGAGGCACTCAAGCCGGGGATGAATGCTTACCTCAAGCTGAAAACACAAAGTGAGCCGATGCTGCTGATCCCGTCCAAAGCGCTGATTGATACGGGCAGCGAGCAGCGGGTGATCACCGTGGATAACGACGGACGCTTTGTGCCGAAGCAGGTTGCCGTATTCCATGAATCTCAGGGGCTAACGGCTATCCGCTCCGGTCTGACGGAAGGTGAGAAGGTGGTCTCCAGCGGCCTGTTCCTGATTGATTCCGAGGCGAATATCGCCGGGGCGTTGGACCGCATGCGCGCCCGGAAGAGTGGGACGCCAGACGCCGCGGCTATGCCCGCAATGCCGACCCCGGCGACCCATTCACACTGAGGATATAACACATGATTGAATGGATTATTCGCCGCTCAGTGGCTAACCGTTTTCTGGTGATGATGGGGGCGTTGTTCCTCAGTATTTGGGGAACATGGACCATTATCAACACCCCAGTAGATGCACTGCCGGATCTCTCAGATGTGCAGGTGATTATTAAAACCAGCTATCCGGGACAGGCGCCACAAATCGTTGAGAATCAGGTCACTTATCCTCTGACCACCACCATGCTGTCGGTGCCTGGCGCGAAAACGGTGCGCGGTTTCTCGCAGTTTGGTGACTCTTACGTGTATGTCATTTTTGAAGACGGCGCCGACCCTTACTGGGCACGCTCCCGCGTACTGGAATATCTCAACCAGGTGCAGGGAAAACTGCCCGCAGGCGTCAGCGCGGAAATGGGGCCAGATGCCACCGGCGTCGGCTGGATCTTTGAATATGCGCTGGTGGACCGCAGCGGCAAACACGATTTGGCCGAGCTGCGTTCTCTGCAGGACTGGTTTTTAAAGTATGAGCTGAAAACGATTCCCAATGTTGCAGAAGTGGCGTCGGTAGGCGGCGTGGTCAAAGAGTACCAGGTGGTTATCGACCCGATGAAGCTGACGCAATACGGTATCAGCCTGGCTGCGGTGAAATCGGCGCTGGATGCGTCTAACCAGGAGGCGGGTGGCTCATCCGTGGAGATGGCGGAAGCGGAATACATGGTGCGTGCCAGCGGGTATCTGCAAACCCTCGATGACTTCAATACTATTGTACTGAAATCCGGGGCTGACGGTGTGCCGGTTTACCTGCGCGATGTTGCCCGCGTGCAAATTGGACCGGAAATGCGCCGTGGCATCGCCGAACTGGATGGTGAAGGTGAAGTGGCGGGCGGCGTGGTGATCCTGCGCTCGGGTAAAAATGCACGTGACGTAATCTCCGCCGTCAAAGCCAAACTTGAGACGCTGAAAAGCAGCCTGCCGGAAGGCGTTGAGGTAGTTACAACATACGATCGCAGTCAGCTTATCGACCGCGCGATTGATAACCTGAGCTACAAGTTGCTGGAAGAGTTTATCGTTGTGGCGCTGGTGTGTGCGCTGTTCCTGTGGCATATCCGCTCGGCGCTGGTCGCCATTATTTCCCTGCCGCTGGGGCTGTGTATTGCGTTTATTGTGATGCATTTCCAGGGACTGAACGCCAACATTATGTCGCTTGGCGGCATCGCCATTGCTGTAGGGGCGATGGTTGATGCCGCGATTGTGATGATTGAGAACGCGCATAAGCGGCTGGAAGAGTGGGCGCATCAGCATCCGGGAGAAAAGCTGGATAACGCCACGCGCTGGCAGGTGATCACAAACGCCTCGGTGGAAGTGGGACCGGCGCTATTCATCAGTTTGCTGATTATTACCCTGTCGTTTATCCCTATTTTCACCCTTGAGGGGCAGGAAGGGCGACTGTTTGGCCCGCTGGCGTTCACCAAAACCTATGCCATGGCTGGGGCCGCATTGCTGGCGATTGTGGTGATCCCAATCCTGATGGGATTCTGGATCCGCGGCACGATCCCGGCGGAAAGCAGTAACCCGCTTAACCGTTTTCTGATCCGCATTTATCATCCGCTGTTGCTGAAGGTGCTGCACTGGCCGAAGGCCACCCTGCTGGTGGCGGTGTTGTCGATCCTGACGGTTATTTTCCCGCTCAATAAAGTCGGCGGCGAGTTCTTACCGCAGATCAACGAAGGTGACCTGCTGTATATGCCGTCGACCCTGCCGGGGATCTCGGCGGCGCAGGCGGCGGATATGCTGCAAAAAACCGACAAGCTGATCATGACCGTGCCGGAAGTGGCGCGGGTATTTGGTAAAACCGGTAAGGCCGAAACCGCCACCGATTCCGCGCCGCTGGAAATGGTTGAAACCACCATCCAGTTGAAACCGCAGGATCAGTGGCGTCCGGGGATGACGATGGACAAAATCATCGAGGAACTGGATAAAACGGTCCGGCTGCCGGGCCTGGCGAACCTGTGGGTACCGCCGATTCGTAACCGCATCGACATGCTGTCTACCGGGATCAAAAGTCCAATCGGGATTAAGGTCTCGGGCACCGTGCTGGCGGATATTGACGCCACGGCGGAGCAAATCGAAGAGGTGGCGAGGACCGTGCCGGGCGTCGCGTCTGCGCTGGCGGAACGTCTGGAAGGCGGGCGCTATCTCAGCGTCGATATTCAACGTGAAAAGGCCGCGCGTTATGGCATGACCGTAGGCGATGTACAGCTGTTTATTACCTCGGCGGTCGGCGGTGCGATGGTGGGCGAAACGGTGGAAGGGATTGCCCGCTATCCGATCAATCTTCGCTACCCGCAAAGCTATCGCGACAGTCCGGAAGCGTTACGACAATTGCCGGTCCTGACGCCCATGAAGCAACAAATCACGCTGGCGGATGTGGCGGATGTGAAGGTTGTTTCAGGCCCGTCGATGTTGAAAACCGAGAACGCACGCCCGACCAGTTGGATCTACATCGATGCCCGCGATCGTGACATGGTCTCGGTGGTAAACGATCTGAAAAAAGCGATTGCCGAAAACGTCCAGCTAAAACCAGGGACCAGCGTGGCGTTTTCGGGCCAGTTTGAGCTGCTTGAACGCGCCAGCCATAAGCTCAAACTGATGGTGCCGATGACGCTGATGATCATATTCGTGCTGCTGTATCTGGCGTTCCGTCGTTTTGGTGAAGCGTTGCTGATTATCACCAGCGTGCCGTTCGCACTGGTGGGTGGGATCTGGTTCCTCTACTGGATGGGGTTCCATATGTCGGTGGCGACCGGCACCGGATTCATTGCGCTGGCAGGTGTTGCCGCTGAGTTTGGCGTGGTGATGTTGATGTATTTGCGTCACGCCATTGAGGCGGAGCCCGCGCTGGAAAATCCGCAGACCTTTACGGTGGCTAAGCTGGATGAGGCGCTGTATCACGGGGCGGTGCTTCGCGTGCGCCCCAAAGCGATGACCGTGGCGGTGATTATTGCCGGCCTGCTGCCGATTTTATGGGGCACCGGGGCCGGGTCGGAGGTGATGAGCCGGATTGCCGCCCCGATGATTGGCGGTATGATCACCGCGCCGTTGCTGTCGCTGTTTATCATTCCGGCGGCGTATAAGCTGATGTGGCTGCACCGCCATCGTCCGCAGAAATAACGCCTGAATAGCGTTGCGCCGGAGAACGTAATACGGCGCAACGCTATTTTTCCAGCGCCTTGACCCGCTTTCTGTACTCACCCGGCGTGCAGCCGTATTCACGCAGAAAGACTTTGTGAAACGATGATTCGCTGGCATAGCCCACCGCCTCAGCAATCACGATCAACGGCCGTGAATCACGCGCTAACATCTGGGCGGCGAATTGCAGACGCAATGTGGTTAAGACCGCGAGCGGCGTGGAGTTTGAGACTTCACGAAACAGTTGCGCGAAGCTGGCCCGCGACATATGCGCGCGCTGCGCCAGCTCTTCGACAGTCCACGGATGAGCGGGCAACTCCAGCATCAGGTTAGCGATAACCCCCAGTTTGGGATGCAGCAGCAGATTCAACATGTTTTTACCTGGTGCGGCCCGTGTCAGCCACTCGCGTACAGCAAGGGTAAACAACGTGGCGCATTGCTGGCTGCATACCACCTCAGAACCTGGCAGCGTGCTCATTGATTCCCGTTGCAGCAGTTCAATCATGGCTCTCAGCCACTGACCAACAGGGCTATTTTCCTCGGGGGCCAGAATGAGCAATTCCGGCAGTGCGGTTAAAAAATAGCGTGAAGATGCCTGCAACCGTAGGCTTCCGCAGACGAGATGCGTTTGTTCCTCGCCTGACTGGCACAGCCGGTGGGCGGAGTTTTGTGCCAGCATAACCACTGCGCCAGGATGCAGCGTGTAGGACGAGCCGTCCGGGAGATCAAGCTGAGCCGCACCCTGAGTTACCGTATGCCAGCGAATAACCGACAGCTCTCCCGCCGCATGTGGCAACTGCCAGTCTCTGCTCAACAAGCAGTTTTTATCAATAGACCCCTGCGGGTCATTAAGCGTTAATAATCGGCTAAGCGCGTCCATCAAGACTCCTGAACAATTTTATACCCTTAGGGAGATATCGCCATTATCGCTATAATTTTATATTAAATTAATACCATCAAATGGTTAGTTGGTAATATGGTTTGTGCTTTCACAAATTTGCATGGTTCACTTTAGACGATTTGACATAAATAAGCGCGTTATGGATACGCTGTTCATGTTCGTCAGTCCTTATACTTCGGGTTAACAAATGAACAGTGATTTTGCAAAGAGGCAGTATGAATCAGTATCAGGCGATCATTATTGGTTTTGGCAAAGCAGGTAAAACGCTGGCGGCGACGCTGGCAAAAGCAGACTGGAAGGTGGCGATTATTGAGCAGTCCAACACCATGTATGGCGGGACATGTATCAATATCGGCTGTATACCCACTAAAACACTGGTGCATGATGCCGAAATGCAGCATGACTTTGCCGCCGCAATGCAACGCAAAACAGACGTTGTTCGCTTTCTGCGTGATAAAAACTTCCATAACCTTGCCGGTCTGGACAATGTCGATGTGATTGAAGGGCGCGCTGAGTTTGTTGACAACCATACTGTGCGGGTCATCCAGGCGACCGGCACGCGTGAACTTCGCGGCGAGAAGATTTTCATTAATACCGGTGCGCAGTCGACGATACCTGATATTAAAGGATTATCCAGCACACCTGGCGTATTCGACAGCACTGGATTGCTGAATCTGGCGCAGCGTCCTCAGCGGTTGGGGATTTTGGGCGGCGGGTACATTGGCGTGGAATTCGCGTCCATGTTTGCCAATTTTGGAAGCAAGGTCACTATCTTTGAAGCCGCGCCGCTATTTTTACCGCGTGAAGACCGGGATGTCGCTGATGCCATTGCCCGCATTTTGCGCGACAAAGGTGTCGAGCTGATTCTGAATGCCAATGTACACTCTGTATCGTCCCAGGACGGTGCGGTACAGATACAGATGCCAGAAGAGACGCATTCGGTGGACGCGCTACTGATCGCCTCGGGGCGTAAACCGGCAACGGAAGCACTGCAACTGAAAAATGCTGGCGTGGACGTCAACGATCGGGGCGGAATTATCGTGAATAGATATCTGCGCACCTCGGCAGATAATATCTGGGCCATGGGCGACGTGACTGGCGGATTGCAATTTACCTATATCTCGCTGGATGATTTCCGCATTGTGCGCGACAGTTTATTGGGCGATGGGTTGCGCAACACCGGCGACCGCCAGAATGTGCCGTATTCCGTGTTTATGACACCGCCGCTTTCTCGCGTGGGGATGAGTGAAGCGCAGGCCAGAGCCAGCGGGGCGGAGGTTCAGGTCGTGACGTTACCCGTTACGGCGATCCCGCGGGCTCGGGTGATGGATGATACGCGCGGTATGCTCAAAGCCGTGGTTGATGTGAATACCCAACGGATATTAGGTGTATCGCTATTGTGTGTAGATTCACATGAAATGATTAATATCGTTAAAACCGTTATGGATGCCGGATTACCCTATACCGTTTTACGTGACCAAATATTTACCCACCCGAGCATGAGCGAATCATTAAACGATCTATTCGCATTAGTTAAATAATAAAACGCTGTGTCTGCCTTTTTGCCCCACCCGTGTGGGGCTTTTTTTATGCGTGTAGCACAGTACCTAAATAATACGTATGAACAGTTATTCTGGCGTTACGGATGGCAATAAATAGAATGTGTGAGTTTATTATATTAACACTGAATTGACTGGTTAATGGAAATAGAAATGAATATGTTGAAAGCAACTTTACTGATGACCTCTTTACTGACTGCACCTGTCACGTTTTCCGCGCTGGCGCAGTCGCCAACCGAAATTGCCCACGTTAGCGTGTCAGCCGTCTCCGCCGCGCCTTCTGTGATTGAGGAGGCCATTGCAAAACTGGCGCAGGAGAAACAGGCATCATCGTGGAAAATCACCTCAATGCGTATTGACAGCAGCACTTACGCTACGGCGATTTTGTACAAGTAAGGGCGGTTGGTATGGAAAAATATCTTCGCTTACTGGGCAAGGCCGATCGCATCGGATTAACCCTGATTCGCCTGAGCATCGCCATTGTGTTTATCTGGATTGGATTATTAAAATTCGTTCCATACGAAGCCGACAGTATTACGCCATTCGTGGCCAACAGTCCGCTAATGTCATTTTTTTATGAACATCCGCAAGAGTATCAGCAGCATTTGACGCATGAAGGGGAATTTAAACCGCAGGAGCGGGAATGGCAAGCAGCGAATAATACCTACAGCTTCTCTAATGGACTGGGCGTGGTTGAGATAATTATTGCCTTGTTGGTGCTGGCAAATCCGCTCAGCCGCAGGTTGGGATTAATCGGCGGGATTCTGGCATTCGCCACACCGATTGTCACCCTGTCTTTTTTAATCACCACGCCGGAAGCATGGGTTATGCCGCTAGGCGATCTGCACCACGGTTTCCCGTATTTATCGGGGGCCGGGCGGCTAGTGTTAAAAGATACATTAATGCTGGCGGGTGCAGTAATGATTATTGCGGATTCAGCTCGGACCCTCGTTAAGCAGCAGTACTGATTTTCTCACGTTGTACCCTCTGTAAGATAGTATGCCACTAGAGTTTAATACGGTAATTACCGGAGCCAGCATGATGCTGGCTTTTTTTTGCCATAAGCTAAATTCGTTATCCCCAAACCCCTGCTGAAAACGTCTTGTTATTCTTTTTTGTTATGCTTGTTGCGCAACTTCGCGTGGTTTTAGACTTCACTTCAGCTAGAATTAACCCGTATCAAACGTTTTTACATATCAATAAAACATTAAAGATAGTTAAAAACTTAAATTTTTATCAACAGTTTGACATGGAATCCACTAAGGTAATTAAGCGCCAGGAGTGGATGCTGATTTCGTGTTTTTGTCTGCGAACAAGACCGGAACATTTCTTAAATATGGAAATAAGGGTTTGAGAATGAGCTTTGGATTAGCAAAGGACAACAAGTTTGAAATCATAGCGATCCTGCGCGAAGAGTTGCACAAGAAGACTAAACTGGAAGTCTTATGTGAAAACAACAGCGTTATCACACAGTTAGAAAAGATTGATTTCGAGCGCTTTGTGCTTTCTCCGCACAAAGACATCGTTCCTGAAAAGGTCCAATACTTCATCCTGCACAGTGATAGCGGGATTGTTAAATTTAGCGCCAGATACGAACAGGCGTCCGCAGGTGATGCGCAAGCAGGGTTGTCGTACCTTATCCCGGATATGATTTTCTTTGCGCAACAGCGACAAAATCAGCGTTTCTCCTTCCTCAAGGGCTATGATTTTTTCTGTTCTGGTCGTTACAAAAACGGCGAAAATTACTCACTGAAGGTTAAAAATATTTCTCAGGGGGGCTGCGCATTAATCGTTAAGGATGTGAATGCACGATTCCTTTATAAAGATGCGGTTATTAAAGGTGCCGCCCTGGATTTTGATGTGTTTGGCAGTTTACTGCTTGATCTCAAAGTGATTGATGTCGTCATGATCAATGAGTTTGATGATGATAATCAGTTGTACTCCTGCTACCAGATATCGTGCGAGTTTGACTATAAGAACCGTCGTGAAGAGGCGGAAGTCGAGAAAATAATCATCAAATTTTTAATGAGTAATAAGATTCGAAGTTTATAAGGAACGGTGAACAGGATGTTGATGTGCGGCACTGATAATTTTGTGGGCAGCGGTATGTTCGCCTATCTGACAAGTAAACATGTCCCTATCAAAACATTCCCGTTTGAGGATATGTTGCAGCAATCATCATTGTGCCAACATCAAACAATGGTTTTTAATATCATTAACAATGAACAACCGTGTTCTGCAATTGTGCAGTTTTTGAATAAAAACCGATTTAAATTTTATAATAACGTTATTGTCATTGTCGCTGACAGTTTGGTGGCGAAATTATGTGTTGAGTTATTATATGTGGAAAAGACCATTGTCCTGACGGAAAAATCATCACTGCGTGATTTTGGACAACTGGCTACGCTGGCGGTTGGGAAATGGAATCCCCGACTGTATCGGTCGCAGAAAAGGCTCACGGAAAGAGAACAGCAGATCCTCAATCTGTTGGTAAGTGGTTATACTGCCAGAGAAATTTCTGAATTAGTCAGTTTGAATTATAAAACGATTCAAGCGCACAAGATGCGGGTCGTTACGAAACTGGGACTGGCCAATACCTCTGATTTAAATAAATTAATTATTAGGTTTACCCATAGCTTGTCTTTTTTACCCTGATCTGAATATTCTTTTCTGATGTGAAATACGTAAAAGTAGATACAATTTGGGAGTGATTTCGACTGGTTTTTGTTGTGGTGATGGGGGGGAAGGGGTGTGTTAGATTCCAGTGATGTGCTAACGGCGCTTGAAAAAGCATTCAATACCAGTCAGCTTTATATGGTTTATCAACCTATTTTTAACTTACAAACCCACACTATTAGTGGGTTTGAAGCGTTAATGCGTTGGAATAGCCCACAGATGGGCATGATCTCCCCTGATGTTTTTATTACGGTGCTGGAAAATAGCGGCAATATATTTTCCATAGAGGAGATGGTAAGCAACCCTCCATGGGACATTGCCGCCTCCTGGCCAGACCCTCTTTCTCTCTCTGTTAATATTTCTGCCCTTGAATTCTGCGATCCACTGCTCCCACAACGTGTCAGACAAAATCTCGCCGCCAGTGGACTACCTGCTCATCGATGCCAAATAGAGATCACGGAAACGTCGCCGCTGTGCGACAGCCAGATAGCCGCTAAAAACATGACAGAACTGAAGGCGATTGGGGTGAAGCTGGCGCTTGATGATTTTGGTACCGGGCACGCGAACCTTAATTATCTGCTGAAGTATCCGTTTGATACCTTAAAGATTGATAAAGAATTTGTTGCAGGCATCGAGCCCGATACCCGATCGGCAAAGATCGTTGAGGGTATTATTACATTAGCGCACAATTTTGGCATTGAAGTGCTGGCTGAAGGGGTAGAAACCCATGCCCAGTTAGAACGTTTGACGCTGATTGGCTGCGATAAAATTCAGGGTTTTTTTATCTCTCCTCCGGTGATGGCCGAAGACATTCCCGCACTGTTAACCCAATTTAGCCGTTAATCACTCTCTCCCTGGGCTATAACGCCTTTTCCTGATGGAGGCGCACGCGCGTTATCCGGACAACCGCCGGACAACCGATGTTGATTCCCTCGCGCATAAAAAAGCCCCCTGTAATTACAGAGGGCTGGCTACGTTTACGTTAGATTAAAACGATTTCTTAAAGCCAATAGAAGCATTCACCGGGGCTTCAATCTGCGACTTACTGCTGCCGTTGCTGAATTGCGTACCCAATTCACCGTAGACCTGCACATTCCGGTCAATAGACCAGCTCAGACCGGCGGCGACTTCGGTGCTGGAGTACTGCTGTGACGATTCCAGCGTAGTGGTGGCAACCGCATTGCTAAACTGCGTCTTGTCTTTTGAACCCAGACCCTGCCAGACGTTCACCCGGCCGTAAGGCTGGAATTTGCCGTGGTTGGTATCATAGTCTGCGACCAGACGCACACCCAGACGCGCGGTAAACGAATCGGCGGTATCCATCTTGACCTTCGTTTGGGTGACGCCATCCAACGTACTGTTATCGAAGTTGCTGTACTGATAGATCAACTGCGCCTGAGGCTCCAGACTCCAGGCGCTGGCGCCTAAACGGAATGACTTGCCCACTTCCGTTGAGGCCGTCAGCGTATTGCCTTTCACCGTGTGCGAGCCGTTATTTCCGGATGCCGACAGACGGGATTTATGGTTACCGTACTGCAGGACGTTGTCGACATACATTCCGTCATCCGAGAACCAGGTGGCATAACCGCCAACGTAAAACGCGTTGTCATCGATATTACCGCCTTTGCCATCGCTGCCAGTTTTGGTGCCTTTAACACTGCTGTCGATGTCGAGCACGCTGGCATACATCCCGGCTTTCCAGCTTTCATTGGCGTACATATCGACGCCGACCTGGATGCCCATGGTATGTGAACTGGTTTGTGTCCCTGTCGCATCATCCAGTTTGGTTTTGCCGGAGTAACCAATCATTCTGGCCCACGCACGGTTATCTTCATCAATACCCGGTTTCACCTCGTCACCCATACGCTGGTGCATGTTACCCAGCAGGCTGATGTCACCCTGGCGAACGACGCTGGCGAGGCCAGAGTACAGCATGGTTTCCGGACGGTATTCGCTTCTCAGATACCAGTTTTCACCCTGACCTTGCGCGTTACCGGCGTGCAGTTGGTACTCAAATGCACCCGCAGCCATGCGTTCAGCGGCAAGATGGAAGGCGTCTCGCGAGGTCTGCGCGGTGGTGGTGGCGCCATTCAGCGCGGTGACCACTTCGATGCCGTCACCCACGGTAGGCGCGCCGAGGCCGGAGCCGTCAACATCAAGCAACGTTTTCCCGCTGGCTTTACCGCCGTCGATAATCAGGCGATCGGCAATACCCGCGCCGCGACCATTCTGCGTGGCTGCCATGTTGATAGTGCCTTTCTCGCCGGTGTAGTCTCCTTTGACGGTTAAGGTTGTACCAATTTGCTGACCGATAAGCGACACATCGCCGCCGTTACTCAGCCTGGCTACCGTCTGGTTGTAGCCTTGGGTGTTAAGCGTAGTGTCCGCAACCACATAGTGGTGCGACGCCGCGCTCAGGGTGTTGGTATCACCCGCTTGCAGCACGCCGTGGGTAATCAGCGTTGCGCCGCTGTAGCTGTTTTTACCCTGCAACTCGGTGGTGCCGTTGCCGGTCTGGTGCAGTTGACCTTTGCCGCTGATATCACCGGTTAATGCCAGGGTATCAGCGCGATTGACGCTGAGTACGCCATTATCAACGATATCACCCTGAATGCTGCCGATATCGCCGCCGGTGCCGAGTTGTAATACGCCCTGGTTGATGGTGGTACCGCCGGTGTAGGTGTTATCCAGCGTCAGGGTGAGTGAACCTTTGCCGGTTTTAATCAACTGACCATGACCTTCGACTTCGGTCAGCAGGGATACATCGTGCCCGTTGGTGTCGAACGTCCCGCCACCGGATTCCAGCGTTACCTGACGTGCGGTATCGAACGCGTCGCCATATTTCAGCGTACCACCATTAAAGGTGATGCCAGTATCTGCTGCGCCAAGGTGGGTATCACCGGCTACCTGAAGCGTACCTGAAGTGATAGTGGTGCCACCGCTGTAGGTATTGTCGCCCGTGAGGATCAGCGTACCAAGATCGCCTTTATTCAGGCCGCCGGTGCCACGGATCACGCTGTCAATGGTGGCGGTGTAGTTAACGCCGTCTACCGTACCATCGCCAACGCGGATCAGCGTATTGGCGGTATCGGTGGTGATAGCCTCCCCGCCGACGCGATAGCCGTCGGTGGCGAACTGTGCACCGCTGATGATGACGTCGCCTTTGCTGTTATCGACCGTCACATTGCCTGCCTCGCCCTGGAAGACGGCAAACGCGGCATCGGTAAATGGCGCGTTCAGCGCGCCTTCTGGCGTGGATTCATCGGTGGTCCAGTTGTCATTCCCCTGGCTGGATTGCCAGATCCCGTCGCCACCGTTAATCACGCCGTTGTTTTTCAGGTTGCCGTTCTCACCGCCGGTGCCGTCCCAGAAGCGCAGCGTCAGCCCGGCATGGTTGACCAGGTTTACCTGATTTTTAACCGAGGTTTGTACATACAGGCTGTCCGCGGCTTCCGGTGCGTTAGCAATATCCATCACGTTATTGGTCAACGTGCCGGTATAGTTGATCACGCGATAAACCCCAACGTCAAAACTGCCGTTCGGTGAGGTCTCGATGTTGAGCTTGCCGTCAAGCGTCAGATCGCCGTTGACATCAATCAGATCGTTGAAAGCTCCGCCTGGGGTATAGGCCTGACCAAACTGATAATCCAGCTGTGCGTTATCGCTTAGCGTCAGCGAACCGGTGGTCAGTTTACCGACGCTGTTGATGGCCGCACCGGCGGTAATGTGACCGTTATCCTGCACATCCACCGCGCCGCCGATAATGCCGTTACCGCCGAGCGTAGCGCCGGTTTTCACCGTGACCTGGCCGGTTGCGGCAGACTGATTACCGTTGACCAGCAGCACGCCCTGGTCAACATCCGTGATGCCGGTCCAGGTGTTGTCGCCGGTCAGGGTCAGCGTACCGTCGCCGATTTTCACCAGGCTGCCGTCGTTGCCGCTGATAACGCCGCTGATAGTGTCAGCCAGATTTAGATTACCCAGCGACAGTTGCTTGTTACCCAGCTCGACATTACCCGCACCGGACAGTGAACCGATGGAGGTGGCGCTGTTGACTGCGCTGACATCCACCAGGCCGTCCGCCAGGTTTTTGACCACCGTATTTTCCGCCATCGCGTTATCAGCCGCGGTCATCAGGCCGCTGTTGTTTACCGTGGCATTGCCGCCGCTGGCGTTGTCTTCCAGTGCCAGGGTGCTGTCTTTCGCTACGTTGACCGTCGCGTTAGCGGCGGTGGTTTTATCGCGTAATACTGCTTTCGCTTTACCTGTCAGATTCAGGTTGGCGCTGGCGGCAGTGACGGTATCGGCCAGCGTTAACAGACTGTCGGCGATGTTCATGGTCAGCGATGTCAGGCTGGTGTCTGCACCATTGATATTCAGCGTTGCGCCGTTATTGACGTTAACAGTGCTGCTTTCATTGCTGCCGAACGCTCCGGTTTTGCTGACGTTAACCGTCACATTATTACTATTCCCGGTCCCGGCAATTTCGGTTTCCCCTTGGTAGCTGTTGGCGCGGTCAAGCGTTAAGCTGCTGCCCGCATCGCTCGAGCTACTGGTCACTTTCAGCTTGCCATCTCCGGTAATATCGCCGGTTGGGGTGAAATGGTGCGAATTGAGATCAAACACCGCCGCGTTAGCATTGGCGCCCAGCTCGATGGTACGGTCGCTGGTCAAATCAGCGCCCAGTTGCAGCGTGGAGGCGTTATTGATGACCAAATCCGTGCCACTCTGGCCGAGGTTGCTGTCGGCGGAGATTTGCAAGGTGCCGCCGTCAATACGCGTGCCGCCGCGATATTCGTTATCACCGCTGAGGATTAGACGGCCGAGGTCGGTTTTCACCAGCGTCAGCCGATCGCGGGCGCTGGCCTCGCGAAGGATAGATTCAATGGTCGCGGTATAGTTTTGTCCCGCGCCACCCGCCCCGACGCGCAGCAGCAGTTCACCGGTGCCCGGCGTTTGACCCGCATGTGTGGCCGTTTCGGTGGTGGCATAAGCGTTGAGCGCATCGCCTTTCACGACATAGCCGTCGGCGTCAAACTGTGCTCCGGAGAAATTGACGTCACCTTTGGCGTCATCCACGGTGACGGTACCGCCTTTGGTGGTAAACACGGCGAAGGATTTCTGCGCCCACGGCGCGTTGCCCTCGCCGGTGGCCGTTGTCCAGTTGTTGTCGCCCTGATCGCCAATCGCCATCCATTTGCCATCGCCGCCGTCAATCTTGCTGTCGCCTTCAATGCCCGATTTACCGTGACTTTGGTTGACGGTTGCGCCGTCCCAGAATTGCAGCGTGACGCCGTTGGCGTTGACCAGGTTGACCTGTTTGTCGATAGAGGTCTGGACAAAAATGTTGTTCTTATCCTGACTGTCTGGCACCGCGCCCAGCTCCAGCGTCCGGTTATCCAGCGTGCCGCCGTAGTTATAAATACGGTACACACCCGGTCCAAAATTACCGCCCTGAGACGTGGTGACGTCCAGCGTCCCGTCCAGTTGCAGGTTGCCGGTGAGAGTAATCAGGTCATTCAGCGCGCCACCCGGCGTATAAGCCTGACCCAGCTCGAAGGCGGAGGTGGTTTTGCTGCCCAGTTGCAGGCCGCCGTTAATGGTTAACGTTCCCGCACCGCCGTCACCCGCGCTGAGGGTCGAGGCGTCGTTCATCAGCACGTTGCCGCCGATAATACCGTTACCGCCAAGCGTGGACATGCCGCTGACGGTGGTTGCGCCCGTAGCCGCACTCTGATTACCGTTTACCAGCAGCGTACCGTGGGTGACGGTGGTGTCACCGGTATAGGTGTTATTGCCCGCCAGGCGCGTAATGCCACCGCCGATTTGCTGCAGCGCGCCGATACCCGAAATCACGCCGCCGAGCAGCACATTATTGGCGCGATTAATCGCCAGTACGCCGTTGTCGAGGATGTTTGATACGGCGCTGATTTCGCCGGTATCGCCGCCGGAACCTAACTGCAGCGTCCCCGTTTGATCAATGGTGGTAGAACCGGTGTAGCTGTTATTGTTGGTAAAGACCGTGGTCCCGCCTGCCTTACGTTCAAATTTCCCGTCACCGCTGATGACGCCGTCGTAAATTTGCGCGGCTGACGTATCGCCCTGGGTATCAAAGATAACCCTGCTGCTGGTGCCCTGGGTTTTCACGTCATAATTGCCAATGGTCGCGGCGGTGCTGGTGGACTCGACGTGGTCGCCGGTATGCAGCGTTGCACCATCGTTTACGGCAATGGTTTTGCTCGCCAGACTCAGATTTTCAACGACGCGGACATCCGCGTTTGACCCGGTAATGGTCAGCGAGTCCCAGCCGGTGCCAATGTTGGTGCCGGTGGTCTGGTTGTCGCTGTTCAGGCTGCCAATTTTTGCACTGTCGCCGTGGGTGTTGGTGAAGGTGAGGGCGTTGCCCGTACCCGCAGCGGTAATGATGTGGCGCGTTTTATCCAGCATCACATTGCCGATGCTGGCTTTATTGTTGCCGCCGGTGCCGGCGAAATTCACCTCGCCCGCAAAGGTGCCGTTTTGCCAGTTAAAGGTGTCCTTACCTTCACCGGTGTTGATCACGCCGCTGGTCACACCGCCGCTGATATCAATGGCGTCATTACCTTTACCAGACTGAATGGCTACGGCCGTGTCGTTGATGGCCTGCAGGGTGCCGGTGTTGGTGATTTTTTTATTGCTGTCACCGCTGGCATCAATCACCGGTGCGCTGGTGCTGGCAGAGATAATTTTGCCGCTATTGCTGACGGCGAGGACGTTCTTCGCGATGATCGCTGAGCCGCCTGCGCCGTCACGTACATTGATATCGGCATTGGTGGTGAGCGCGCCATCAGTATTTGCGCGAATACCGCTACCTTCAGCCTTAAGGACCTCAATGGTATAGCCTTTGCCTATGCTCAGGTCGCCCGATGTTTCGCCGCCATCGCGTTGTTCAAAGGCGAAGCCGGTACCTTTCCCGTGAACGTTGAGGATATTTCCCTCGCTGTAGAGATCGGTCATGGTGAGTGCCACGCTGGTGCGGATCCCTGCGCCATCGTTGGAGTCAATGGTCACGTTGCGCAGCAGGATATTGTTGTTGTTGGCATCGTTTTGAATGCCTGCGCCAGTTCCATCGGCGCGGATCATCACGCTTTGCGCGGACAGCGCACCGGCTTTATCGGCGAGGCGAATACCGTCAGCGGAACCGTTGGTGGTAATACTGTCACCGGAAATGCCATTAATCAGTAAACTGGCACCTTCAGTCAGTAGAACCCCGGCAGTACCATCATCGACCAGGATTTGGCCCAGTTTATTAATCTGCGCACTGGCTCCCGAAGCCTGAACACCGATACCGTCACTGACATGCAGGGCTTTGTCGGAATTGTTGGTGAAACGCCCGCCTTGCTGTACATCAACACCGATGCTGTCGGTGCTGGCTAGATCGATAATGGCGTTGGCACCAAGGGTCAGATTGCCTTGGTTTCTTGCCACATAGGCAATAACCTCGTTACCGCCAGTTTCAGAGGTGATCTTCGCGTTTGAGGTGAGGGTAGTTGCAGTCGGGTTACCTTGCACCTCGCCATTCAACTGATGCGCCTGACCGTCAACAATCCCGGCAATGGTTCTTTCGCCGGTTAAATTGATGGTGGTTTTATCGCTGATGTTACCTGTTGCGCCGCCTTCAATCAGCAGGGCTGCGGAATCGGAGCCTTTCACGCTAAACGTGGCTTCGCCGGTGTCTACACTACTACCTGCGCCGGTGGCGAGGACGCCGACGGAGTTTTTGCCGCTTAAGGTCAGGTCGAGATTGGAACTCGAATTATCTTTCGGGTTGGTCGTATTACCTGCAAGTTTTGCACCATTAGCGATACGAAAAATAGTGGTGTTAGCCTGACCGTTGTCATTCATCACCGCCTGACCAATGTTGGCGGTAGCCCCTTTGCCATACAGGTAATAACCAATCTGGTTGGTGCTGTTGAATAGTGGACTGCTCAGGGTGTCGACATTCGCGATGGCGTTATCACGCACGTGCACGCCGATGTTCCCGGCTTTGTTAAGTGTGATAGCGGAATCGACGTTGACCGTCGCCTGACCATTAACGCCACCCTCAGCCCAGATAGCGTAGTTACGGTTACCCACACCGCCGGTACCGTCTACCACAATAGAGCCTGAGTCGCTGGTGGTCACCAGGGCATTTTTTTTCGTCGCGCTGACGTGAATGCCGACGTTGTTGGTGCCATTGACGTTGATCTTGCCGTCATTGCGAATGATCTGACCATTTTCAGCGCCACTGTCACGAACAGTGATGCCGTAGTTCTTGATATTCCCTCCACGACCATCGCCATTGACCACAATATTGCCGGTATTCAGCACGTTGCCTGTCGCGTTGCCGATCAAGATCCCCGCAGCGTTGCGTATGCCGACGCCCAGCGTGATGAGCCCCTTATTGATGACCTCGCTGGCACTTTTGGTCATGATCCCGGCGCTTGGGCTGGAGCCGCCTGGCAGGGTGGCATCCAGGGACAGGTCATTGGCGTCGCGGCCAAGATAAATAGAGGCATTCTGCGCGTTGGTAAAGGTCGCGTTGTCGGCGACTTCTACGCCAAAGGCGGTGCCTTTACCAAAGGATGCGCTGTTTTTGCTCCCGTCGACGATATTGATAACGCCGTTATTCACGCCCTGTGCAGTGTTGGACAGTTGCATGCCAATGGCCAGCGTCAGCGAGGTATCAGGATCATCTTTACTCCAGGGATCGGCGGCAGAGGCGGTACCGAAGTTATCGGTGGTGATGGCCTGGTTGATGGTGCCGTTGTTGGTAATGGTGCTGGCGCCTTGCCCCTGCATGCCAAATGCGCCGTAGCTGCTGACCTTTTGATTGCCGTCTTTATCAATAAACAACCCGGAGTTGATGGTGCCGTGGTTGGTAGCAATGGCGTCTTTCGCCAGCATGCCGATGGCCAGACTTTGCCCGCCGGAGGAACGCAATGCGTTCAGTTCGCCGAGGTTAGTGATAACCCCACCGTCAATGGCTTTCATTACGCCATTAATGCTGCCGTCAACGGCGATCATCGCACCTTGGTTCAGGGTGCCGGTAGTCCCAGCGCCGTTGGCATAGATGGCGTGCAGCTCACCACGCCCGGCGGTAGTGTTATTCGTATGCGACAGGCCGTCGGTCCAGACGTCATAATCCCAGGAGATAACGTCAGATTTTTTACCGGAACTAAGCACGTTTTCAATCAACTCGGCATACTTCGCTTGCGCAGCGGATACCGTCGTTATTTGGCTATTTTCGGCATCCAGCCACAGCTGGATCTGGCTGACTTTTTGTCCATCCGGTTTTTGTGCGGCGTCATCACTTTCGCCTAATAGCCAGCTATTGAACTCAGCCAGCTCAGCGGCCGTTGTAATCGAGATCGTTTTGGTACCTGTTTCGATAACCTCACCGGCATCGTTATAACCGTAAGCCATTAGCGTTACATCAGTGCCAAATACGGAGGTGGTTTGTGAACCGTTAAATGTTTCCGTTGGTACAACCGGGGCAGCGTTGAATTTTATGTAGTTATCGGACTGCCAGTTCACCTTGCTGTTGGCGCCCTGCGCTTGCAGCAGTGAGGAGTCCTTGGCCAACAATTCGATGGTATTGGCCTTGTCACGTACGTAAAGCGTGTCGTTGCCAATATTCAGATTGGCGATGCCTCCGTTTGTCGCCAGAGCGATACCAAATTGCTTATAGACTTGCGTTTGCTGTGGATCATAAGTGTTCAACACCGCATCACCGAGTTGTGATTCGGTGATAAACCCGGACAATGCACTGGTATCAAAGACTTTAATCGGCTCGGGTTCTCCCGGAAGCGCCGGATCAAAAACATCAAAGTCCGTGCTCTGCGAAGGTTTCGCCGATTGAGTATGAGTCAGGTATTCTGCCAGTTGCTCCACGGTGGAGATCGTTTTGACATTCTGATCGGGGCTGGTGGCTTTTAGGGTGATTTTTCCGTCTTGCAGCAGCTCTCTGATGGTGGTTGACTCCACAACGCCGCTTTGACCTGGGGCAATCGTTGGGATTGCGCCGCTGATGTTGAGCGCCTGACCGGTAGAGTTATCTTCATATAAGAAGCCATAATTATGAATTCCCTCATTTACCTCAGCTGAAATACCTCTCTGATAGTCAGTATAAATATTGTGCTCACCTGTATCGATAATCGGTGCCGCAGATGCCAGCATTGAAGCACCGCTTAATGCACTGGCCGCCAGTACCGTGACAGTTTTACGCGAACTGCTTTTTTTCTTGCCTTTGGTTAATTCGGAAACGACAACCCAGATACCGAGTACCGCGTTCCAAATAATGCTGTAAACTTTATTCATATATAACCCTTATCTGCATTTTATATTGCATGCGTTATTACGTTGAGTTGTTGGCTATGGTTGGCACGCGGGAGTGCTACCTGGCAGGTCGATTTTTAAAAATGGGGATGCCTTCCGGGTTTCGCGGAATAAAAGACGAACTGAAAGTGAGTCCCTTATTAAAAAATAATCGTTATGGTCGTCCTTAAATAAGTCAGTTACGGCTGGCTATAGTGCGAGATGGTGTACTTGAGCCGGGTATTGGTTTTGCCAAGCTTTCTGGCAATGTTGCTTTTGTACGCCCCAATGGTTTTTTCACTTTTTTGCGATGCGCCGGCGATTTGAGTCAGCGTCCAACCGCGGGCCAACATCATCATGACGTTAAATTCGTTTGCGGTTATTTTGTTATGTACTGCTTTGATAGTGCGTGATTTTTTTATTTGAGTGATAGAGGTGAATGCGTGCAAAAGTTGATCAAGAGAGTCGTCTTGATCGAGAAAATGCATGTTCATCCCGCAAACGGTTTGAAAAAGTGAAAAAGTGGCTTCATCGGCCAGAACGATAATCATCGTCGCAGGGCGTAAGGCCATGTTGCGGATAACTCTGGCATATTTTAAAAAATCAGAATTGCCAGGATTAATAATGATGCAATCCAATTTATGAGAATGTATGTTGACGGCAGAAAGCGTCTGAGAGGAGTGGTACGTGATATCCGTAAATAATGCTGAACCACGTAAAATTTCTCGCATGCCAAGCCACGGGTAAAGTGAGTCACCCAAAAATATAGCTTTAGACATAACGATCTCCTTGAAATTTTGATGCAAGCAATCGCCTCTTTTTTTTATTAAAAAGAGTTCCTCGCGATGCGTGAAATGTTAATTAAAACGAATATCCCGTTCTGTGTTTTGAACGTATCCTTATTAATTTCGGTTTCAACAGATACTTTCTGTATTTATTAAAATCTTTAACTATTCTTAATGTTGATATTACACTTTGTTAAAATTTAAGATAAATCGTTTAAATCACCTCTGGGCAGTTGATTGATAGATTTCGCTTATGAATCGAGAAAATTGGGGACTGGATAACCCTAAAAACACAGGGGATTCTGATAGGTGTGGCTAAGAAGGTCGCCAAAAAAGAGCGTAATTCAGTTGGATAGGGCTCATTTTTAGCACAATGAGAACGCTGTAAGATAATTCTTAACTTAAACCAGGCTGGCGCGGAGGGTGTATAGGGGAGGGATGAAAATATTGCCATATTCAAATTTATTTACGTTTTCATTTTATTTTATGGTGTTATGTGCTTTGATTTTATAAATTTCAAGGATTTAATTCTAAAATTGTCTTTTTGTGCTTAATTTGAAAATCACACGAAAGAATTGCGGTTCGCTTGTTTTTTGTACGTTGCCGGCTTATCCGGCCAGCAGTTCTTGCTCGACCTGGCGTACCTGATCTTCCAGCGTATTGCGGATCTCGGTTAACGCCCGTTGTTGGTCGGCAAAGTAGGCTTCCTTATCTGTCACAGAGGCGGCGAGACGCCAGGCGTTCTCAGCTTCCAGTTCGCTAATCTCGTTGAGCAAGCTGCTAATTTGCTCTCTGAGCTGCTGTATCTTGCGGCGTAAATGTTGCAGATCGTTGAGGCGGTCGCTTGCCATCATCGGTTCGAGACCGTTTTGCAACTGGGTAAGCAGCGTACGAACGGCGGCCAGATCGGCATTTTGTCGCGCCTGATTCAACTGCACCATCATCTGGTGCGCTTTCTCTTTCAGGTCATCTGCAACCACGTCCGGGTGGCACAGGCGACTGGCCTGCCGCCACAGGCGTTTTAGTTCATTGCGCTCATCATGAGAAAGTGTCCGTTCGCGGTTATAACGATGCTGCGCGTCCTGCTGTTGCTCCTGATATTCATCATATTCGTGACGGGCTTCTTCCTGCGCCTGGCGGGTGGCGCTGTCATCCTGGCGGGAAAAGTCGTTTTCCAGTTCGCGAATTTCCGCCAGCAGGGCGGTGATAAGCTCCGTTTGCTGCTGAATGCGCTGCCGGGTTTCCACTGATTCGCGCGAGTCTGAACGCTGGCTCATCCACTGCTGTTTGAGTTGCGCCAGTTGATCGACCGCCTGAGAAATAAAGTGCTGACAGGACTGATAATCTTTTTCCCGGCGTTTGCGCTCAGCGTCCTGCTTACGTTGCGCACTGGCGGCCAGATGTTTACGCAACTCGAGAATACGACTCATCAGCGGCCCAAGGTGCTGATGATACAAGTCGTTGAAGTCATCAAGGATTTGAATGCGTGCATTGCGTTTATCAATTAAGTCGCGCAACTGTGTTTCAAGTGCTTTTAGCTCAAGTTTGCTGGCAGCGATGCCGGGATCTTGCCACGTTGATACCGCTCGCTGTGATTGCAGCCAGCCGGTGATTTCATGCAGGGCATCGCTGAAGCGTCGTGCTTCAAGCGCCTGAACGATCGTCTTCGGTACGTCCGTCAACGTGTCATTTTTCAAATGCACTAGTTGCTGGAAAATGATCTCATCATCTTCCAGTTCGATGGCACTTTTGATGATTTCAAGACGTTTAATGATCTTATTCATGACGGTCGCTGCCCGGCGTGGCTTAAAGCGCGTGACAGGAACCTGACCTGGGGAACGCGTTTAAAAATGTTGAAAAACAGTAAGGTGCATTTTGTGGCCTGCGGTGCCTTTTCGTCCAGAATAATTCACGGTAATTATAAGAAAGCGGAGGTAGCGCGCGTCAGTCGCACTCTTCAAACCTCCGTTTCATCTTTTTTATTCACGAGCTAATTATTCTTGATTCAATAAAGATAATGCGTATAGTTCTCATTCTCTTTTGTTATTAACCATTTCCGTACACTCTGGTAAGGATCCCCGCAATGAAAAAAACAACATCCGCTCTGGCATTGCTGATTGCCGCAGCGCTAAGTGGCTGTGCCGCACATTCAACGCCAGCCAGTCGTACGGCGGTACAGGAAAAAGCGGTGACGCCAGCTGCTACTGATGTCCAGCAGCGTGCGTTGGCTGATGGTCTGTATGAAATGGCGCTGAGTCCGGCGGGCGATGCACTGTATGTTGCCAGTGCGGAAGGATTTAAAGATGTCCAGGGCGGGGTGGTTTACAAACTGGATCCGAAAACGCTCAAGACGCTCGGTCTAAGCCATACCGATATGAAAAACTTTGGTATGGCGCTCTCGCCAGACGGTAAAACGGTGTACGTTACCAACTCACTGGACGGCGGCCTGAGCGCCCTGAATACCGCCGATGGTAAAGTGAAAAACCGTGTACTGTTCCCGGAACGTAATGCCGAAGGTTTCCCGTACGGTGCGCGCCAGGTGCTGCTGCATAATGGCCTGCTCTATATTGGCGCGGTGGCTGACCCGGCGGTAATTTGGGTGGTGGATGCCGAAACCCTGAAGCTGAAAACCCGTATCAAAAACACCGGTAAATGGATGACCGGTCTGCATTACTCTGACGTCACTCAGCGTATTTATGCCGCCAATGGCGGCGGCGAAATACTGGTGATCAACCCGCGTAATCAGCGTATAGAGAAACGCTGGAAGCCGCTGGGTGAGAAACCTGCGCTGTTGCTGAATATGGCAGAAGACGCGCAAACGGGCCGTTTGTTTGTCACCGATAACTCGCAAGCGAAAACGACTCTGGTGCTGGATATCCACACCGGTAAATTGCTCAAGCAACTCGATGTTGGCGATTCGTTAGCGGTGAAATTCAATGCAAAGCGCAACGAAATCTATATTACCCAGCGTGATGCCGGGAAACTACTTAGCCTGAATGCAACCGACTACAGCGTGAAGAAAAGCTGGGATCTGCCGCCGAACCCGAATAGCCTGCTGCTCTCTGCGGATGGGCAAACGCTGTTTGTTACTGTGAAGCAGAAATTCAATAAAGACCACTCCACGGATGCACCCGATAACGTGGTGCGTATTGATCTGAATAAATAACAACAACGCGTTGGCTTCCGCTAACGCCCGTTGATTGGTGACTTTTTTCCTGCGCCTCGGTGCGTTGGGCAAGGATGCCCGGCGTATCCAAACGATTGCGCCTTGCGACAACCAGGTTGAAATGTTAAAAGAAGCCCCTTCAATATAAACGACACAGGGGTAGGGCGTGAAAAACGCGTCATCTGCATCCGACACCAGCGTGTCCGATGCCGCGTCAACGAGTGAGCCGACGCTTCAGCGGGGGTTGCAAAACCGCCATATTCAGTTAATTGCGCTGGGCGGCGCAATTGGTACGGGTCTGTTTCTGGGCATTGGCCCGGCGATTCAAATGGCAGGACCGGCGGTGCTGTTGGGCTATGGCGTAGCCGGGATCATCGCGTTTCTGATCATGCGCCAACTGGGCGAAATGGTGGTTGAAGAACCCGTTTCCGGATCGTTTGCCCACTTTGCCTATAAATACTGGGGACCGTTTGCCGGTTTTCTGTCTGGCTGGAACTACTGGGTGATGTTTGTGTTGGTCGGCATGGCTGAACTGACGGCGGCTGGGATCTACATGCAATACTGGCTTCCCGATGTGCCTACCTGGATTTGGGCCGCCGTATTCTTCGTGATCATCAATGCCATCAACCTGGTCAACGTGCGACTGTATGGCGAAACCGAGTTTTGGTTTGCACTGATCAAAGTGCTGGCGATTATTGGCATGATTGGCTTCGGCGTCTGGATGTTGTTTTCTGGTCACGGTGGCGAACAGGCAAGTATCGATAACCTCTGGCGCTATAACGGCTTTTTTGCCACCGGCTGGAACGGACTGATCCTCTCGCTGGCGGTGATCATGTTCTCCTTTGGTGGGCTGGAGCTGATCGGTATTACTGCGGCAGAAGCGCAGGATCCGCAAAAAAGTATTCCGAAAGCGGTAAACCAGGTGGTGTATCGTATTCTGCTGTTTTACATCGGTTCACTGGTGGTGCTGCTGGCGCTATACCCGTGGGTTGAAGTGAAATCAAACAGCAGCCCGTTTGTGATGATTTTCCATAATCTTGACAGCAACGTGGTGGCTTCCGCGCTAAATTTCGTTATTCTGGTGGCTTCTCTGTCGGTGTATAACAGCGGCGTGTACTCCAACAGCCGCATGCTGTTTGGCCTCTCCGTGCAGGGTAATGCGCCGAAGTTCTTGACCCGCGTCAGCCGTCGCGGTGTACCGGTTAACTCTCTGGTGCTTTCCGGGGCGATCACCTCGCTGGTGGTGCTGATCAACTACGCGCTGCCGCAAAAGGCCTTCAGCCTGCTGATGGCGCTGGTCGTGGCGACGCTGCTGTTGAACTGGATCATGATTTGCCTGGCGCACCTGCGCTTTCGCGCGGCAATGCGTCGCAAAGGGCGTGACACTCAGTTTAAAGCGCTGCTGTACCCGGCCGGGAACTACCTGTGTATTGCGTTCCTCGGCATGATTCTGGTGCTGATGTGCACCATGGATGAGATGCGCCTGTCGGCGATGCTGCTACCGGCATGGATCCTGTTCCTGTTTGTGGCCTTCAAACTGCTGCGCCGTAAAGCCCGCTAATCCCTTACCGATCTCATCCTTTGCGATGAGATCGGTCACTCCCTGAACTTTATCGTGATTGATCTCCCAGTTCTGTTCTTACTGACAGGATCTTTATTTTGTAATCGATTACTTTTCATTTGAACCTATTTGTAATCGATTACTTTTTTAAGGGTGGGGCAAAAAATGGTGTCGACAACCGAGAGTAGTGGAAAACAGAGCGTACAGTACCGGCTGCTGGTGCCGCGGCTGTCGCTGATGATGTTCTTACAGTTCTTTATCTGGGGAAGTTGGTCCGTCACGCTGGGGCTGGTGATGAGCCAGCACAACATGTCGCTGCTGATTGGCGATGCGTTTTCCGCCGGACCGATAGCCTCAATCTTGTCGCCGTTTGTCTTAGGTATGCTGGTGGATCGCTTTTTTGCCTCGCAAAAAGTGATGGCGGTGATGCACCTCGCCGGGGCGGCGATCCTGTGGTTTGTGCCGCAGGCGCTGGTAGCACAAAACGGTGCGCTGCTGATTGGCCTGCTGTTTGGCTACACGCTGTGCTACATGCCGACGCTGGCGCTGACCAATAATATTGCGTTTCACAGCCTGTCGGATAAAGACAAAACCTTCCCGGTAGTACGGGTGTTTGGCACCATAGGCTGGATTGTTGCGGGGATCTTTATCGGCGTGACAGGCATTTCGGATACCACCGGCATCTTTACGCTGGCGGCGGTTATCTCTGTGATTCTGGCGCTCTACAGCCTGACGCTGCCAAACACGCCTGCGCCCGCGAAAGGGTTGCCGGTAAAAGTCCGCGATCTGTTTTGCGCCGATGCTTTCGCCTTACTCAAAACCCGTCATTTCTTCGTCTTCTCACTCTGCGCTACGTTAATCTCGGTACCACTGGGGACCTACTACGCGTACACCGCATCGTTTCTGGCGGATGCGGGCGTTGGGGATGTTAGTACCGCGATGTCGTTCGGTCAGATGTCCGAAATCTTCTTCATGCTGGTGATCCCATTCCTGTTCAGACGGCTGGGCGTGAAATACATGTTACTGATCGGCATGTGTGCCTGGTTTGTGCGTTACGCCTTCTTTGCGCTGGGCATCAGCGAAGAAGGGCGCATCCTGCTGTATCTCGGTATTTTGCTGCACGGGGTGTGTTACGACTTCTTCTTTGTGGTCGGCTTTATCTACACCGACCGTATTGCCGGGGAAAAGGTGAAAGGCCAGGCGCAAAGCATGATCGTAATGTTTACCTACGGGATCGGCATGCTGCTGGGCTCGCAAATTTCCGGTGCGCTGTATAACCGTCTGGTGGCGGGGCAGGCAGTACCTGAGTCATGGATCCCGTTCTGGTGGATCCCGGCGGTTGCAGCGGCGGTGATTGCCGTGATTTTCCTTTTCTCTTTCAAGTATGACGAGAAAGAGCAGGCGTAATATTCAGGAGGGGTTATGAGAACCATTAAGGGACCGGGGATTTTTCTGGCGCAGTTTATCGGCGGGCAATCCCCGTTCAATACCCTGGACGGGCTGGCGCAGTGGGCAGCGGGTCTGGGCTACAAAGCCATACAGATGCCGTGTAATCATGCGTCGCTGTTCGATGTTGAACAGGCCGCTGTTAGCCAGACTTACTGCGATGATATTCGCGGAATGCTGGCGCAGCACGGACTGACGATCAGCGAATTATCCACCCATCTCGAAGGCCAACTGGTTGCCGTTCATCCCACCTACGATGACGCTTTTGATGGTTTTGCGCCGCAGGCGGTACGCGGTAATCCTCAGGCCCGACAGGCGTGGGCGACGCGGACGTTACACCAGGCTGCGGCAGCCTCGCAAAAACTGGGGTTGACGGCGCACGCCACGTTTTCCGGATCGCTGGCGTGGCCCTATTTTTACCCCTGGCCGCCGCATAATGCGCAGCGTTTTGCCGAGGCATTTCAGGAACTGGCTGACCGTTGGCGGCCGATTCTCGACGGTTTTGATGAGCAGGGGGTTGATGTCTGTTTTGAAATTCATCCCGGCGAAGATCTGCACGATGGCATCACGTTCGAGCGTTTTCTTGCGCTGGTGGATAATCATCCGCGCTGCAATATGCTCTACGATCCCAGCCATCTGCTGTTGCAGCAGATGGACTATCTCGGATTCATCGACGCCTATCACTCGCGCATAAAAGCGTTTCATGTCAAGGATGCGGAGTATCGAGCCAGCAGCCGCAGCGGCGTCTACGGCGGTTACCAGCCGTGGATCGACCGCGCTGGACGCTTCCGCTCATTAGGCGACGGGCAGGTTGATTTCAAAACGATTTTCAGCAAGCTCACACAATATGATTATCCCGGCTGGGCGGTACTGGAGTGGGAATGCTGCCTGAAAGACGCAGAAACCGGCGCCCGCGAAGGCCGTGAGTTTATTCAGCGGCATATTATTCCGGTTTCATCCCACGCATTTGATGATTTCGCCGCAGGCGATGAGGTACGCAAATGATCCAGGTTGGCATTATTGGCAGCGGGTTTATTGGGCCTGCGCATATTGAGGCGCTGCGTCGACTGGGGAATGTGCAGGTGGTGGCACTCTGCGACAGTTCGCTGGCGGTGGCTCAGGCGCGGGCCAGCGTGCTACAGGTGCCTCATGCCTATGGCAGTGTGGAAGCGCTGTTGGCGCACCCGGGGCTACAGGTGGTCCACAACTGTACGCCGAATCATCTGCATGCCGACATCAACCGGCAGATACTGCGTGCCGGGCTGCACGTATTTTCTGAAAAACCGCTGTGCATGACCCCCGAAGAGGCCCATGAACTGGTGACGCTGGCGGAGCAGGCGGGGGTCGTGCACGGCGTGAGTTTTGTCTATCGCCAGTTTGCGATGGTGCAACAGGCGGCCAGCATGGTACGCAATGGCAGCGTTGGACGTCTGTTTGCCGTGCAGGGCAGCTATTTACAGGACTGGATGCTGCTGGAGACCGACTACAACTGGCGGGTTGATGCGGCGTTGGGCGGCGGCTCGCGGGCGGTGGCCGATATTGGCTCGCACTGGTGCGACACGGTGCAGTTTGTCACCGGTAAACGCATTGTTGAGGTGATGGCCGATCTCGCGATCGTCTGGCCCACGCGGAAAGCGGACGTGGCCGGTGGTGCGACGTTTAATTCGCAGACGGTTGGTCGGCAGTTGGAGGATAAACCGGTGACCACCGAAGACCGCGGGTCGGTGCTGGTGCGGTTAGACGACGGCAGCAAAGGCTGCTTTAGCGTCTCGCAGGTTAGCGCCGGGCGCAAAAACCATCTTAGCTTTGAGATTAGCGGCAGCCAGTGTGCGTTGAGTTGGGATCAGGAAACGCCGCAGCAACTGTGGGTGGGCCACCGCCAGCAGGCGAACCAGATCCTGACGGACGATCCGGGGCTAATGAATGCCGATGTCGCCGCCAGCGCGCATTTCCCTGGTGGGCATATTGAGGGCTGGCCGGATGCGTTTAAAAATATGATGCTGCAGTTCTATCAGGCCGTACAGACAGGCCAAATGCCCGCGCCACAGGCCCGACGTTTTGCCTCGTTCAAGGATGGCGCAGACGTGATGTACATCATTGATGCGATTATAAAAAGCCATCAACAGCAGCGCTGGGTGTCGGTACAGCGTTAAACCGGTCCGGTTCGCCGGGCGGTGATTTTATGGTAGCCTCAGCACAAAGCGTAAAACGCAGGATGTGTCGTCGTTATGTCTATTCAAAAAATCGCCCAGCTTGCCGGTGTGTCGGTAGCGACGGTATCACGTGTGCTGAATAACAGTGAGTCCGTCAAGGCCAAAAACCGCGAACGTGTGCTGCAGGCTATTAAGGAAAGTAATTACCAGCCCAACCTGCTGGCTCGTCAATTGCGCACGGCGCGAAGCTCGATGATCCTCGTAATGGTCTCCAACATTGCCAACCCGTTTTGTGCCGAGGTGGTGAAAGGTATTGAGGAGGAGGCGGAGAAAAATGGCTATCGCATTCTGCTGTGTAATTCCGGTTCCGATACAGCGCGTTCGAAGTCAGCGCTGAAGCTGCTGTCAGGTAAAATTGTTGATGGCATCATCACCATGGATGCCTTCTCAAAATTACCGGAACTGACCACCCTGATTGGCGATGCTCCGTGGGTGCAGTGTGCGGAATATGCCGATAAAGGTGCGGTTTCCTGTGTGGGCATTAACGATGTAGACGCCGCGCAGTCGGTGATATCGCATCTGGTAGACAAGGGCTATCGGCGTATTGCGCTGATCAACCATGACCTGAGCTACAAATACGCCCGTTTGCGTGAACGCGGCTACAAGGCGGCGCTGCATGCGTTATCGCTGGAGTATCAGGCAGTGGAGTACGCCCGTGAATTAAGTTCCAGCGCCGGGATCGCGGCGATGGAAAACCTGCTGGCGGCGGGGGTGAAACCCGACGCGGTGTTTGCGGTATCGGACACGCTGGCAGCCGGTGCGATGCGTGCTATTAGCAACGCCGGGTTACAGATCCCGCAGGATATCGCCGTGGTGGGCTTTGACGGTACGGAATTGGCTGAAATGGTCTCCCCACAGCTTTCAACTATTGAGCAACCTTCGCGTGATATTGGCCGCAAGGCGGTGGGGTTATTACTGAATAAAATCGATAACCCCGATGCCCCAACAGAAAGGGTGATGATGGACTGGCGCTATATTGCACGCGCCAGTAGCTAAAGATTAACGCTGAAACGCCCCTGACAGGGCGCGAATATCATTCCCGGTCGGCGACTGATGAATACGTAATCCGAACTCTTCGACCACAGCAAAAATATGGTCGAAGATGTCAGCCTGAATACTTTCATATTCCAGCCACACCACTGTATTAGTAAAAGCATAAATCTCAATCGGCAACCCGTGGTCGTCCGGAGCTAACTGGCGCACCATTAACGTCATATCTTTGCGAATGCGCGGATGGTGACGTAAATATTCGTTCAGGTAGGCGCGAAACGTCCCGATATTGGTCATCCGGCGATGATTCAAGACGGATTCAGGCGCATCTAATTGCTGGTTCCACTCGTTAATTTCCTGAAGGCGCGTGGTCAAATACGGTTTCAGCAGATGTGCTTTATGCAATCGCTGGCGCTCATCTTCATCGAGAAAACGAATGCTGGTGGCATCGATGCTGATACTGCGCTTAATTCGCCGACCGCCGGACGCTGACATGCCGCTCCAGTTTTTAAACGAGTCAGAGACCAGCGACCAGGTGGGAATGGTGGTGATGGTATTATCCCAGTTGCGTACTTTGACGGTGGTTAAACCAATATCGATCACCGCACCATCTGCGCCGTATTTCGGCATTTCCAGCCAGTCGCCCAGTTTGAGCATATCGTTGGCCGAAAGCTGTATTCCGGCTACCAGACCGAGGATCGGGTCTTTAAACACCAGCATTAAGACCGCCGCCATGGCACCCAGACCGCTTATCAGGATGGCGGGTGATTGACCAATCAGCAGTGAAATCATCAGAATGCCGACGAGAATCGCGCCGATTAACTTGATGCCCTGAAAGATGCCTTTCAGCGGCAACTGCGAGGCGGCGGGGAGTTTTTGCGACAGATTAAGAATAACGTCGAGCAGAGAAAAGACCGACAGCAGGGCGTACATCATGATCCACAGCTGGGCGCAGGTGACTAATATCTCTGCGGCTTCGCTGCCTTTTTGTAGCCAGAGCGCGGCCTGTATATTGACGATGATACCTTGCAGCGTAAACGCCAGGCGGTGAAATAGCTTGTTCTGCGTGATGATTTGCAGCCACAGGCGGGAGCTGGCGTTGGCGCGTTTTTCAAATGCGCGTAGTACCACCCAGTGCAAAATAACGTGAACAATAATGGCGGTGATAAAAATAATGCCAAAAATCATCACCAGCGAAGTGGTGTGATTCATTTCAATGCCGAGGTCTTCTACCTGAGATATCAATTCCTGCATAACGTCTCCTTAATAAACAGCGGTCTATGATGACCGCTGTGTGGAGGTTATGCAAATGTGAGGATCAGACTTCCGTCAGGGTAGTTTCCTGCGGCAGACGTGATTTTGGCAGCGCGGCGTTGAAGTCTTCTACGCTGTGGTGGCCCACCGGGACGATAACCACGCTGGTGAATCCTTTATCTTGCAGACCAAATTCTGCATCGAGAACCGCGGCATCAAAGCCTTCGATGGGTACCGCATCGAGATCCATTGCAGCCACGCCTAACAGGAAGTTACCGACGTTCAGGTACACCTGTTTTGCCATCCAGTGCGCATCATCTTTGAGCTCTTTGCGGTGCAGATCGGCAAAGAAGGTTCGGCCTTTGTGGTTGGCGGCTTTGGCTTCCGGCGTGGCGAAACGACCATCGACTTCTTCTTGATCCACTACACGTTCCAGCCAAGCATCGTCCATCGCTGTTTTGGCGCAGAACACCACGACGTGGGACGCATCGAGGATTTTACGTTCGTTGAACACAAAACCGCCGGCGGCGGCTTTGGCTACGCGCGCTTTGCCTTCGTCAGTGCTGGCCACGATAAAATGCCACGGCTGCGAGTTGGTGCTGGACGGACTGAACTGCAGCAGCGTTTTTAATTTTTCTGCCTGCTCAGCGGTCAGTTTTTTGGTCGGATCGAATGCCTTGGTGGAGTAGCGTTTTAAGGCGACAGAAACAATATCCATAAAAACTCCTGGTCGTTTTTCTTACCCTGCGGGTGCGTTTTGTTTCAGCAGGGTACAGGGAAAGCGGCAAAAAGATAAGACAGAAAAAGGCATAAACACTTATCGGGGTTAGCGATAAATCAGACGGGACGCAGGCGTTTTTGTTCCCGCTTAGGTAGGCCGTCCACCACCCGATGCCACGAGTCGTTCACCAGGTCTGCCAGTAAGGACTCGGTAATATCGTCACCGGGATAAACTGAAATCCAGTGCTTTTTATTCATGTGGTAACCGGGTTCGATACTGGGGTAGATCTGCTGATTGAGCAGCGACTTTTGCGGGTCTGACTTCAGGTTGACCAGCGGGCGTCCGTGATGCTCTGAGACCAGCATAAAAATCTTGCCGCCGACCTTAAAGACGTCGTATTCCGGGCCAAACGGCCAGCAGTGTTCGGTAAACGGCAGTTCAAGCGCAAGGCGTTTTGCGTACGCATGTAATGTCTGACCGTCCATTATTTTTCCTCGCGGGTGAGGGCGCGCCACATGGTTTCAAACCCCATGGCAATGTATTCATCGGCGCGGGCAGGGGTGCGGGTAGCAAATTCCATTGTGGTTTCAGCCAGTGACAGGAAAAACGCGTCACCAAAGGCGCGATACTCGTCGGACATAAACTCCGGGCGCACCGAGCGATGACAAAAATCACGCAGTTCGGGGAACATATCCTCAGCCCGTTGCTCGGTTTCTTTGGTGATTTTCTCGCTGACGGCAAGCTGACGGATGGCGCGATGTCCGGCGGTGTGATGCAGGCCCCAGCTAATGTAGCTATTCCAGATGAAGTGAATCATGGTTTTGGCATCGGTCACTGAACGGTCCAGGTTAGCCATCATTGACTGGCACATATCGTGCTTTAAATGGAGGTAAAGTTCGTTGATGAGGTCATCTTTTGTCGCGAAATAGCGAAACAAAGTTCCCTCAGCAACGCCTGCATTGCGGGCAATGACGGCGGTAGAGGCCGCAATGCCGGACTGCGCAAATGCTATGGTTGCTGCTTCCAGTAATGCCAATTTTTTATCTTCACTCTTCGGACGAGCCACTACACTTTACCCTTAAGCCTGTTAAAAACACGATTGAATCACGGCCTTCGCAGCACCGCAACGGCGAATGTCAAAGATTGAAAATCATCTTGACGGCGAACTTGCGATTTCTATAATGAGTGCTTACTCACTCATAATCAAGAGTCAGTCGCGCAAACCAGCGGAAAGGGGCGCGTTTAAGGTCAGGATATGAGGCGTCTCACCGTTTGTGTGGTTGTTATTATGCTCATTGCTGCAGCTGCAAGTTTACCGTTTGTACTCAATGCCGGATTCGGTCAGGCGCCGCAAGGGGCACAACTGAGTGAGGTTGAACAGTCACCACACTACCGTGACGGACAGTTTCATAATCAGGTGCCCACGCTGGGTTACACCGGCAACAAAAGCATGCTGGCAGCCTGGTGGGAATTTCTGGTCGCGAAGCGCGAAAATGCCCGCCCTGCGCAACCATTGCCGCTGGTGGCAACCGAACTCGCGCGTCTGTCACCGCAGCAGGATACTCTCGTCTGGCTGGGTCATTCCTCGTGGTATTTGCAGCTGGCAGGTCAACGCATTCTGATCGACCCGGTATTGAGCAACTACGCTGCGCCGTTTTCATTTCTGAATAAAGCCTTTGCCGGGGAGTATCCGTGGACGGCTCAAAACATGCCCGAAATCGATCTGCTCATCATCTCGCACGACCACTATGACCATCTGGATCTTGCCACCATAAAGGCGTTGATGCCGAAGATTAAGCGGGTGATTACGCCGCTTGGCGTCGGGTCGCATCTGCGGTACTGGGGAATGAACAGCGAGATAATTGAAGAGCGGGACTGGAATCAGTCCGTCAGAGTGACGGACTCACTGATTGTGCATGTCCTGCCGGCACGGCATTTTTCAGGGCGCGGCATCAAGCGTAACCAGACCCTGTGGGCCAGCTTTATGTTGGAAACGCCAGAGCAAAATATTTATTACAGTGGAGACTCCGGCTACGGGCCGCATTTTAAAGCGATTGGCGAACAGTTCGGCACGGTCGATGTGGCGATTATGGAGAACGGTCAATATGACCAGGACTGGAAGTTCATTCATATGATGCCGGAAGAGACCGCGCAGGCATCCGCCGATCTCCATGCCAAAGCCGTTGTGCCCGGTCATGCCGGTCGTTTTGTACTGGCGAAACATAGCTGGGACGATCCCTACAAGCGTCTGGCGCTGGCCAGCCGTCTCAAAGATTACCGTCTGCTGACGCCGATGCTGGGTGAGCCGGTAGTACTGTCCGAACCGGACCAACCGTTCACGGCCTGGTGGCAGCCAGCGGCTCAATGAAAAAAGGGAGATAACGATGACGATTTCTGCACAAGTTATCGAGACGATTGTCGAATGGATTGATGATAATTTGAATCAACCATTGCGCATTGATGATATTGCCCGCCACGCGGGATATTCAAAATGGCATCTGCAGCGTCTGTTTATGCAGTATAAAGGCGAGAGCCTTGGGCGCTACATTCGCGAGCGTAAGCTGCTGCTGGCGGCGCGTGATTTGCGTGATACCGACCAGAAAGTGTACGATATCTGCCTGAAGTACGGCTTCGATTCGCAACAAACCTTTACGCGTATCTTCACCCGTACGTTCAGCCAGCCACCTGGGGCGTACCGCAAAGAAAACCACAGCCGTACGCATTAACGACGAAAGGTTCTCGCGGGGCTAATCCGCCAGCGAGAACCAGCGTCGCCAGATAAAACGTAGAATAAAATACTCAATCACCCCAAGCAGTAAAAACCACAAGCATAATAGCAACGTATAAAACTGGTTAAGATCCATCAAATGTAAAGTGGCGACGAGTTTTTGCGCCAGCACCAGGCCAAGCGAAGGCGCGGGCAGCAGCAGGCAGGACAGAAAGGCCAACAGCAGGATCCCGGCGGCGGTCATCAGTGATTCAAGCGGGTGTTTCATAACATTGTTAAACTTGAGTTAAAATACCATTGTCCGGGATCTCCTGTGCTAACGCAAACCCCTCGCTTAACGCCCCGCCCAGATTTCACAATGTTTTTTCACCAGTCCGCTTAGCGATCCGCCATCGGCCACGAAATCACGCATGCGCTGTGCTTCGTTGTGCCCATTTTTTACCTGCTGGTGTAAGGCGTCAATGGCACTGGCGGCACCCACTTTATCCGCCGAGGGGGCGACAAGCTCCAGCAATCGAAGTGTGTCATCCGCCAGTCGGTGATGAGTGCCGGTATGCACGTCGGTAACGATCCCCTCCAGACCAAAGCGGCAGGCCTGAAAACGGTTAAATTTATACAGCAGGTAATCACGCTCCTGATGTTTGAAGGGACGCTCTTTCAACAACCAGTGGGCCGTAGCCTGAATGAGCCCGGCCATGTTGATCGCATGCTCGAGGGTGAGCGGGGTGTCCATTACGCGAACTTCTACCGTGCCAAAGTGCGGACTGGGGCGGATGTCCCAGTGCAAATCCTTAATGCTGTCAACGAGGCTGGTGTAGGCCAGTCGACGAAATAATCCCTCAAACTCCTGCCAGTTGTTAACCCACGGCATCGGACCGTTATCGGGAAATCCTGAGAAGATATTGAGTCGAGCGCAGGCAAATCGCGTATCGGCTTCTTGCATATACGGTGAGGCGGCAGAGAGCGCAATAAAATGCGGCACAAAGCGTGACAGGCCGTGCAGCAGGTAAATGGCGTCGTCGCCGTGGGTACAACCTATGTGAACATGCTGGCCAAACACCGTTGCCTGCTGGATGAGATAACCAAAGTTCTCCAGGTTGCGCCGGTAGCGCTCGTCATCGCACACCTCCTGACGCCGCCATGTCTGAAACGGGTGAGTGCCGCCGCCGCAGATGTCGAGGTGATACTCCGCCGCGGTCTGCAGGATTATCTGCTGCATGGCGGAAAACTCTGCTGCCGCTTGATCAATATTACGACAGACGCCGGTTGCCATCTCCAGCATACTTTCGGTGATATCGTGCTTCACTTCTCCGGCGGTGAGCTGCGGTTTTACGGTGTCAATCAGTCGGGAAGAGTCCTGGCTCAGGTCATAGCCTGGCGGATTAACCACCTGCATTTCCAGCTCAATGCCCAATGTAAACGGTTCGGAGACATGAAAGTCGGGTAGTGACATAGCGTTCCCTCGAGCGTTGATTTTTAATCAGTATTTACTCGTCGTCTTTCGAGCCGCAGGTGCGTTGACAGCGCTTGCTCATCCTGGTCACTTACTTTAGTAAGCTCCCAGGAATTTGCAGTCTTGTCGCCTTCCTGCAACTCGAAATCCTTAGAGTATAGAAGGACTGGCGGTTTTCCGTACGATAAGGGAAATCCACATCCTGCGCTTTGAACGCAAAATGACAGGTGCTATAACTGTTTTTTGCTTTCACAACGGGGGTGAGCAGTGCCGGAAATTAATCTGTATGGACAGACGGTAGGCGATGCCCTGCCGGACTGGAATGGGGCGTCAGTGCTGCCTCGGGTTGTGCTGGAAGGGCGATATTGCCGTCTTGAGGTGCTGGATGCAGACAGCCATGCCGCCGATTTATTTGACGCCTATGCGCAAGCGCCGGACGAACGTGACTGGACCTGGCTTGCCAGCGAGCGGCCGACGAGCGTTGCGGTAGCGGCCCACTGGGTAAAAGGAAAATCTACTGACGCCGGGTTGGTTCCCTACGCGGTTATCGATTTGCGCTCGGGGCGCGCCGTCGGGCTGGTGTGCTTTATGGCGATGGACCGCGAGAACGGCTCGGTCGAAATTGGTCATGTAACCTGGTCGCCGCGGATGAAAAATACGGTGCTGGGGACGGAAACCGTCTGGCTGCTGCTGCGTCAGGCATTTGCCCTCGGGTATCGTCGTGTGGAGTGGAAATGTGACTCGCTGAACGATGCGTCGCGACGGGCGGCAGAACGCTTAGGTTTTGTCTTTGAAGGGCGTTTCCGCCAGAAAATTGTGCGCAAGGGCCGTAACCGCGACAGTGACTGGCTATCGATGATTGACGGTGAATGGCCACAACGTGATGCCGTTTTACAACGCTGGCTGGCCGCGGAAAACTTTGATGCGCAGGGTCAGCAGCGTCAGTCGCTGGCTGCGTGTCGGCAGGGATAACACCGTCATCCGCCATAACCGTTCAGACAGATTATTAGCAACGGCTATACTCTTTCGCGAAACGGTTCAACAGAGAACGTACCATGAAATCAGGTAGCCGATTCGGGTTATCCGGCAAGGCCTTAGTTCAACCCGCCGCAGTCGCCATGGCTGCGAGTCTTTTCAGCGCAGCGGTCAGCGCTGACGCGTTGCAGGAGCAGCAACAGCGCTATCAGCAACGCTGGCAACAGGAACATGGCCCGCTGACGCAAGCCCCGCCAGCACCTCTGGCGGCATTTCTCGCCGCCCAACCCGCTACGGATAAACCGGTTTACGACACGCTCAGTTCGCGAGCAGGATTAGCGGCGCTGACCAAAGCCAACGTCACCGCTTCCGACCCCATGGCGGCGGTCATCAATGATGAAGTGGATACCGGGGAGCGTCGCATCCCGGTACGTATTTATCGTCCGTCATTAGCCGGTTCGCCAGCGGTGTTGGTGTTTATTCACGGCGGCGGACACCTGAGTGGGTCAGTGGAGGTCTACGATCCCGTAGCCCGGCATCTGGCGACGGCAACCGGCAACACGGTGGTGTCGGTCGACTATCGGCGGTCACCGGAAAACCCGTATCCGGCGGGTCTCTCCGATGCCAAAGCCGCGGTTGAAAGTGTCTATTCAGTGCTCGAGCGTCAGCACATACCCTATCTGCGTCAACTGACCCTGGTCGGTGACAGCGGTGGCGGTGCTTTCAGCGCAACGCTCGCCGAGTCGCTTTCCCGTCATCAGCCGGGGCTGATTAATCGGCTGGTGTTGATCTACCCGAGTCTGGATTACACGTTAGGCTGGCCGTCCGTGAAGGAAAATGGCACAGGGAAACTGCTCGATGAAAGCAAAATACGCTGGTACTTCCAGCAGTATTTCCAGAATGATGAAGATCGTAAACTGGCATCACCGCTCTATTTTCCATTGCGTAAAGATTTTCCGGCCACATTACTCTTTAGCGGTGGGCTGGATCCGTTGCGCGATGAGAATTTTGCCTTTGTTGCCAAACTGCAGGCTGAGGGCATTCCCGTACAGCACGTTCACTTTCCGGGGATGACTCATGCCTATTTGATGCTGGAAGATAAAGTCCCGCAGGAAGCGCAGGCCACGTATCAGGCGATTGGTGAGTTTGTTAAAAAGTAGCGTCACACAGGGTAATGACGCTGTTATCGCGTGAGGTCCAGCGCACGTTGATGTTCAATCCGCCGAGGTTTGCCGAAAATGACGGCATTATTTGCACCGTTAAGTGCGTGGCGGTGAGGGCGATGATTTTGGCGCTGGCAAAGCCCGGCAGTCCGCGAGTTTGCGCACTGAACGCTTTATATACGCTCTCTTTGGCGGAGAACGCCAGGGTTAAGGCGAGCGGAAAGGGGACCGGGCAACCTTGCAAAACCTGTTGTTCATGGTGGTCGATAATGCTGTCGGCCAGTTCGGCTGCGGTGTCGGGTGTAAAAATAGCGTCAATGTCTAGCCCTATGGGGCGCGGCGAGACAACTGCTAACGCGGTCGAGGCGCTATGGCTGATGCTGCCAAACAGACCCGGTGGCCACAGCGGTTGGCGGCGCTCGCCGATGCCGGGCACGGCTTTACTGCCATATTCTCGCAGCGCATAGACGGCGGCAATACGCCCCGCTAAATGCTCCGCTTGTCGTTTACGCCCGCAGGCTGCGAGCTGGGCATAATGAGGAAGCCACAGCAGATCGTGTTCATGCAGGCTGTCGGGGGCAAATTCAACGAGATGCAGCGTATGGCTGGCGAAGGACAGTGGAATGTGGGTTGTGTGCATGATGGCTCACGAATTCCCTCTCCTCGATGGAGGAGAGGGAAAAACGTTATCAGAAGTGCGTGTTAACGCTCATATACCAGGTGCGGCCCGGTTCGTTATAGGTGTATGCGCCTGCGCCCGCCATATAATTTCCGGTCACAATATCACCCGTGGTCTGGGCATTCCCTTCGCGCCATAGGCGTTTGTCAAAGACGTTATCCACGCCACCGGTCAGGCTGACGTTTTTGGTGACATCCCAGGTCGCGCTCAGGCCGACAATGCTGTACGGGCTAACTTCATCAGCCGAGCTGCCGGTCACTGGTTTGCCCTGGTAATCGTATTTCTTCGGCTGCTGTTTGCCATACCAGGTGAGGGTGGACTGCAAGGACAGATCGTCGCGCGCCTGCCAGCTCAGCGTGGAGTTCAGCGTGTACTGCGGAATAATCGACAGACGTTCACCGGTCTCTTTATTCTTACTTTGCAGCATGTAGGTGATGTTGTTGGTCCAGTTAACGGTTTGGCTAACCGGGACGTTCAACGTACCTTCCAGGCCTTCTACTACCGCTTTAGGAATGTTTTCCCACTGGTAGATATCTGTTTTACCGTTGTTAATACGGTTCAACGGTACGGTACCGGCTTCGATTTTATCTCGGTAATCGTTGCGGAACCAGGTGACTCCAGCCAGCCAGCCGTCGCGTTTGAACTCCAGGCCAATTTCTTTGTTGATGCTGGTTTCCGCTTTCAGGTCGTCGTTGCCCATCATGTAGCAGCCGATGCCGCTGGCGGAACCGGTGGCGTAGCAGCCCTGACCTTTACTGTACAAAATATAGTTCGGGTTGAGCTGGTACAGGCTCGGCGCTTTATAGGCCCGCGCGATGCCCATTTTCAGGGTAAAGTCGTCGCCCAGTCCCTGAGACAGGTTCAGAGACGGACTCCAGTTATTGCCCACGATGCTGTGGTGATCGAAACGCAGGCCCGGCGTCAGCATAGTGCTGTCGGTCAGTTCCATGTTGTTTTCGGCGAACAGAGAGAAGATCTCGGCATCCGAGTACGGGCTGCGGTTGGTGCTGCTAAAACCAGGAATATTACCGCCCATAAAGGTTTGCGAGTTGGACAGCATGTCTTTCATACGCTGCTGGTTCCACTCGGTACCGAGCGTCAGATTTTGGTTGACCAGCAGATCCAGCGGAATGCTGACCTCACTGTGCAGCATGACGTCACTCAGGTCGGCGTCGACATATTTTTGCGACGCTTTCGGATCGAAGATCCCTTCCGTACCGCCAGCTAATCCTTCCGGGGTGCGGGAGTTACGCGTGTGTTCGTACTGTACCCAGTTGCTGGTGGTGACGCCGTTATCCCAGCCGCCGTTCCAGGTCAGGGAGTAGTTCTGGCGATAAAGACGGTTGGTCTCTTTACCGTAGTTATCTTTCACCAACTGGTTGGTGTTGGTGTTTTGGGTGTCACCCGCGTACAGGTTGCCCTGACGGCTGTAACCGGCTTCCAGTTCGAGAGACTGGAGTGGGGCAAAGTCCCATCGCACTACGCCGTTAATGTCTTTGTTGATGACCCCTTCACGACCCGCCGGTAAGGTGTTGGCATAGGTCCCGGTACGTTCTGACTGGTGACCCTGGTTGATGTCCCAGGCGTCAGCCTGCGTTTTATCAAGATTACCATACAGACGGAAGCTGAAATCCCCGCCCAGTGGGCCATTCAGGCTGAAGTTGGTGCGTTTGGTGGAGCCTTCTTCTTTGTGTTCCGGGGCGTTGAAATAGGTATCCCAGGAGCCATGCCACTCGTTGCTGCCTTTTTTGGTGATGATATTCACCACACCACCCGCAGCACCGTTACCGTAACGCGCCGCGGCAGGACCACGCAGCACCTCAATACGTTCGATCATTTCCGGCGGCACCCAGGCGGTATCGCCACGGGTATCACGCTCGCCGCGCCAGCCCTGACGTACGGAGTTGCGGCTGGTGACCGGCTTGCCGTCGATCAGAATCAGGGTGTTTTCTGGCCCCATGCCGCGAATATCAATCTGACGGTTGTTGCCGCGCTGGCCGCTGGTTGAGTTACCGGTCAGGTTAACGCCAGGCATGGTACGGATGATTTCCGCCACATCGCGCGCGGGAGGATTCTTACGGATTTCATCAGCGGTGATGGTGGAAACACCTGGCGCCTGCAGGTTCTGCTGGGCGGCGGTAACGACGATGGTATCTTCATGCGAGACGGCGGTGCTATCGGTTTTATCTTCTGCCATGGCTGGCAGCGCTATCCCGTAAATCCCTAAATTGACCAATAAGGCCAGTGAATGAATCTTGTTGTTCATTGTATGTCCTGCTTTCTTTTAGCCACGTGAACCAATGTGCCGTTGTGGGGCATTTGGCCTGATGTCGCCCGCTCCTGCGAAAACCATCCGTTCCAGAAAAAGTTCGCAGCGCCAGGTCGGTTTATGAGTGGTGAAAAACTGTACGCGCTTCCCACAGCGCGACAATACGCTATTGCAAATGCAAATAGTTATCAATAATATTATCAATATATTTCACGATTAGATTTAAAATTGCACAATAAACATGGGGTTATGACGGTGGCGGCGTTAATGATGGGAAGTGAGGCGTGGTGGCAGTCAAAAAATGGCCCGGAATGGGTGCGTGAGGACAGCGGCGATTACCGCGTGACGTTTTGGTGGCGTGACCCGCAGGGAACGGAAAAACACTCAACAATTCGTCGCGTGTGGGTCTACATTACCGGCGTGACCGACCACCATCAAAATGCCGTTCCCCAGTCGATGCAACGTATTGACGGTACAGATGTTTGGTGCTGGAGCATTACCCTGAACGCCCGCTGGCGCGGCAGTTACTGTTTCATCCCTTCTACACGAGACGACATTTTTGCCACGTTGAACGCAGGCGACACTCCGGACAGAACGTTATTACGCGAAGGCTGGCGACAGTTGCTGCCGCAGGCCATCGCCGATCCCCTCAATCCTCAAAGCTGGCAAGGCGGGCGCGGGCATGCGGTCTCAGCGCTGGAAATGCCCGACGCCCCCGTTCAGCCTGGCTGGGACAGTCCCCAACCTCCGGATTCACCAGCGCTTTGCTTGCAATGGCACAGCGAAAGGTTAGGTAATACGCGCCGCGTGTGGGTGTTTACCACCGGCGAGGCAAATCCCGGGGAACGTCCGCTGGCAGTCCTGCTGGACGGACAGTTTTGGGCGCACAGCATGCCGGTCTGGCCCGCGCTGACCTCACTGACGCGACAACATCTGCTCCCTCCTGCCGTTTATCTCCTGATTGATGCCATCGATACGCCTCATCGCAGTCGCGAGCTGCCGTGCAATGCCGATTTCTGGCTGGCGGTACAACAGGAGTTACTGCCGCTGGTGAACGCGACTGCCGCGTTCAGTGACGATCCGCAGCGCACGGTCGTCGCCGGGCAAAGCTTTGGGGGCTTGTCCTCGCTGTATGCCGGTCTGAACTGGCCGGAACGTTTTGGCTGCGTGCTCAGTCAGTCCGGATCTTACTGGTGGCCGCATCGCGCAGGGCATCAGGATGGGATCGTGATTGAACAACTGAGGGCAGGAACGTTGAGCGCGCAGGGGCTGCGTATTGTTCTGGAAGCCGGAATTCGTGAACCGATTATTTTTCGCGCGAATCAGGCGCTCTTCGCACAGTTACCGCATGCACCACGGTCTATTTTCTGGCGTCAGGTTGAAGGTGGACACGATGCGCTTTGCTGGCGCGGCGGCTTAATGCACGGGCTGATGACGCTCTGGCAGCCGCTCACCGACGCGATTTAACCGGACGATGTTCCACGACAGGAGTTGAGTATGGAATTCAGTAACCCTTTCGATAACCCGCAGGGTCAGTTTTACATTCTGCAAAATCCCCAACGTCAGTTTAGCCTTTGGCCGCAGCAGTGCTCGCTTCCTGCTGGCTGGGCCATCGCATGCGAACCGCAATCCCAGGAAGCCTGCCAGCAATGGCTCGCGGAAAACTGGACCACGCTAACACCTGCAAATTATGCCGATGTACAGGAGGCAGAATGACTCAGCGCTTACCGTTAGTCGCGGCCCAGCCGGGGATCTGGATGGCGGAAAAACTCTCCACGTTGCCTTCAGCATGGAGCGTCGCGCACTACGTGGAATTAACCGGGGAACTGAACGCACCGCTGCTGGCGAAAGCGGTTGTCGTCGGTCTGGGGCATGCTGATACCCTGCGTATGCGGTTTTGCGAAGACAACGGCGAGGTTTGGCAGTGGGTTGATCCAACGTTCACTTTTACGCAACCCGAGATTATCGATGTCCGTGACATGGTCAGTCCGCACGACGCCGCTCGGGCGTTGATGCAGGCTGACTTGCAGCAAGACATTCGTGCCGATGGCGCAAAACCCCTGGTCTGCCATCAACTTATTCAAGTGGCAGATAACCGTTGGTACTGGTATCAGCGCTATCATCATTTGCTGGTGGATGGTTTCAGTTTTCCTGCCATCACCCGCCAGATAGCCGCCATTTACCGCGCATGGCAGCACGGCGAACCGACGCCGGAATCACCTTTTACCCCTTTTGCCGAGGTGGTGGAAGAGTATCAGCAGTATCGCCACAGCGAGGCGTATCAACGTGACGGCGCATTCTGGGCCGGGCAGCGAGAGCAGTTGCCGCCACCGGCTTCGCTGTCGGGCAAACCCCTGCCGGGCCGGGCGACCAGCGCGGATATTATTCGCATGCAGTTGACCGCCCCCGACGGCGTATTCCGCCAGCTTGCCGCGCGCATGCCTGACATTCAGCGTGCGGATTTAGCACTGGCGCTGGTGGCACTATGGTTGGGGCGTTTATGCAGCCGGATGGATTATGCCGCCGGGTTTATTTTCATGCGCCGCATGGGGTCGGCGGCGCTAACGGCAACCGGGCCGGTGTTGAATGTGCTGCCATTCGGTGTGCATCTTGATGCCGCGGAAAGCCTACCTGAACTGGCGAAACGACTGGCCGGGCAGCTCAAGAAGATGCGTCGTCATCAGCGTTATGATGCGGAGCAAATTGTGCGCGACGGCGGCCGAGCGGCCGGTGAAGAGGCGCTGTTTGGTCCGGTACTGAACGTGAAAATCTTTGACTACCAGCTGGATCTTCCCGGCATCCAGGCACAAACCCATACGCTGGCGACCGGGCCGGTTAACGATCTGGAACTGGCGCTGTTCCCGGATGAAAACGGCGGTCTGAGCATTGAAATTCTCGCCAATAAACAGCGTTATGATGAGGCGACGCTGGCGCAACATGCGTCGCGTTTAACCGCGCTGATGGGCCAGTTTGCCGACAACCCGGCGCTGCGCTGCGGCGATGCCGATATGTTGTTGCCGTCAGAGCAAGAACAGCTGGCGCAAATAAACGAGACGGCGATTGATATTCCGTTCACCACGCTCAGCGCGCTGGTGGCGGAACAGGCCGCGAAAACACCGGATGCGCCGGCGCTGGCCGACGCTCGCTATCAGTTCAGCTACCGCGAAATGCGTGAGCAGGTTGTTGCACTGGCGCAGGTGCTGCGTGAACGCGGCGTGCGACCAGGCGACAGTGTTGCTGTGGCCTTACCGCGCTCTGTGTTCCTGACGCTCGCATTACACGGCATTGTGGAAGCGGGTGCCGCCTGGCTGCCGCTGGATACCGGCTATCCGGACGATCGTCTGCGGATGATGCTGGAAGATGCACGTCCTACGTTGTTGATCACTACCGAAGAACAGCTGTCCCGCTTTCGCGATATTCCTGGGCTGGACAGTGTGTGCTATAACGCGCCGCTGCCAACGGAAAATAGCGTCCCGCTGGCGTTATCGCGTCCAGAGCATACCGCTTACATCATCTTTACCTCGGGTTCGACCGGCAGACCAAAGGGGGTGATGGTGGGGCAAACCGCCATCGTTAACCGCCTGTTGTGGATGCAAAATCACTATCCGCTGACCGCCGATGATGTGGTGGCGCAAAAAACGCCATGCAGTTTTGATGTCTCGGTGTGGGAGTTTTTCTGGCCGTTTATTGCGGGCGCAAAGCTGGTGATGGCGGAGCCTGAGGCGCATCGTGACCCGCTGGCGATGCAGCAGTTCTTTGCACATTATGGCGTGACCACCACGCACTTTGTACCGTCGATGTTGGCGGCGTTTGTTGCCTCGCTGACGCCGGAGACGGCGCGGGAAAGCTGCGCCACGTTGAAGCAGGTGTTCTGCAGCGGTGAAGCCCTGCCAGCAGAACTATGCCGCGAGTGGGAACAGTTGACCCACGCACCGCTGCACAATTTGTACGGCCCGACCGAAGCGGCGGTGGATGTCAGCTGGTACCCGGCATGCGGAGATGCGCTTGCCGCCGTGACCGGTAACAGCGTGCCGATTGGCTATCCGGTCTGGAATACGGGCCTGCGGATCCTTGATGCCATGATGCGCCCGGTGCCCGTCGGCGTGGCGGGCGATCTGTACCTGACAGGGATCCAACTGGCGCAGGGGTATCTGGGCCGCCCGGACCTGACGGCAAGTCGTTTTATTGCCGATCCGTTTGCGCCCGGTGAACGCATGTACCGTACCGGGGACGTGGCGCGCTGGCTGGATAATGGTGCGGTGGAATACCTCGGGCGCAGCGATGACCAGCTAAAAATTCGCGGGCAGCGCATTGAACTGGGTGAGATTGATCGGGTAATGCAGACGCTACCGGATGTCGAGCATGCCGTGGCTCATGCCTGCGTATTCAATCAGGCGGTAGCTACCGGCGGCGATGCGCGCCAGCTGGTCGGGTATCTGGTGTCGCATTCGGGGTTACCGCTGGATATTCCCGCACTACAGGCGAGACTGCGTGAAACGCTGCCTGCGCATATGGTGCCGTCCGTGTTATTGCAGCTGGCGGAGTTACCGCTCAGCGCCAACGGTAAGCTGGATCGTAAAGCCTTACCGATGCCGCAGTTGACGCCGCGCACGGCAGGACGCGCGCCATACCCGGGCACGGAGACCACCATTGCCGAGGCCTTTTCCGCGCTGCTGGGCTGTGAAATTAATGATGTAGCAGCAGACTTCTTCGCGCTCGGCGGTCATTCGTTACTGGCGATGAAGCTGGCGGCGCAGTTGAGCCGCGTATTTGAACGTCAGGTGACGCCAGGGCAGGTGATGGTTGCTTCCACCGTTGAACAACTCAGTACGCTGTTGGACAGCAACGATGACGCACAGTCACAGCAACTGGGGTTTGAAGCGCTGCTACCGCTGCGCACCAGCCACGGCCCAACGCTGTTCTGTTTCCATCCAGCGTCCGGCTTTGCCTGGCAGTTTAGCGTGTTATCGCGCTATTTGAACCCTGAGTGGTCAATTACTGGCATTCAGTCGCCACGGCCTAGTGGGCCGATGCAGACGGCAGCAAATCTCGATGAGGTCTGTGAATACCATCTTAAAACGTTGCTGGAGCAGCAGCCTCACGGCCCCTACTATTTACTGGGGTATTCGCTGGGCGGCACGCTGGCGCAGGGTATTGCGGCACGCTTGCAGGCCAGGGGAGAGAAGGTTGCATTCCTGGGGTTGCTGGATACCTGGCCGCCGGAAACGCAAAACTGGCAGGAAAAAGAGGCCAATGGGTTGGATCCTGCCGTATTGGCGGAAATCGAACGCGAACGCGAGGCGTTTCTGGCGGCCCAGCAGGGCAATGCGTCCGACACGCTGTTTAGCACCATTGAAGGTAACTATGCCGATGCGGTGCGTCTGTTAACCACCGCGCACAGCGTGGCTTTTGACGGTCATGCTACGTTGTTTGTGGCCGAACGTACGCTACCGCAGGGCGTCAGCCCTGAACACAGCTGGTCGCCGTGGATAGCCAGTCTGGATATCTACCGTCAGGACTGCGCGCACGTTGATATTATTTCCCCGACAGCGTTTGAGAGTATTGGGCCGATAATAAATGGACTAATCGATAATCATCCATAGGAAATATTTGGTTATTGTATGATTTTAGTAACTCCATAATGCAAGATAAATGTTATGGAGTTGTTTTTTTGTGTCAGTGAGACTTGATTGCAGGCATTAATAAATGCTGAATGTTATTTTTGGTAGCCAGTATGAAGAAAAGAGTGTTTCGGAAATTTCTGACTAGCTGGTAGACTTCGCCTACAGAAGCACATTTCTATAGCGAAGACTTCAGGTTACACAACATGTCATCATTAAAAATAAAGAAAGATAATGATTCAGAATTAGCTGCGTATCCGCAGACTACGGTAAGCGGTAATGAAATTGATTTATTCAACCTGCTCGAGATTTTGTGGCGCGCCAGGAACAAGATTATTGCTACCGTCTTCGCGTTTGCCTGTGTGGGGATTCTGGTGTCTTTCCTGCTTCCGCAGAAATGGACCAGTGAGGCAATTGTCACCCCGGCCGAAGCTGTACAGTGGCAAGGACTCGAGAATACGTTGACCAGTTTACGCGTACTCGATATGGATATTAACGTAAGCCGTGATGATGTATTTAACCTGTTTATCAAGAAATTTCAGTCGCCATCGCTGCTGGAAGAGTACCTGCGCTCTTCACCTTATGTGATGGATCAACTGAAAGGCGCTGATATAGACGAAATGAATTTGCATCGGGCGATAGCACGCCTCAGTGAAAAAATGAAAGCGGTTGATGCAAATCAGGGTAAGAAGAATGAAACCTCGCTGTATACCGCGTGGACGCTAAGCTTTACCGCACCGCTGGCTGAAGAAGCGCAGGCCGTGCTGGCAGGGTATATCCAGTTTATTTCTGACCGTGTTGTGAAAGAAACGCTGGAGAATATTCGCAATAAACTGGCCATCAAAACCAGCTTTGAGAAAGAACGACTGGCGATGGACCGAATCAGACTGAAGAATCAATTGGATGCAAACATTCAGAGATTGAATTACTCACTCGAAATTGCGAATGCGGCTGGGATCAAAAAACCGGTTTACAGTAATGGACAAGCCGTGAAGGACGATCCTGATTTCTCTATTTCGCTGGGTGCGGATGGCATCGCGCGTAAATTAGAAATCGAAAAATCAGTAACCGATGTAGCAGAGATCAACGGTGAATTGCGTAACCGCCAGTATCACGTTGAACAGCTCTTGGCGATGAATGTCAGTGACGTCAAATTCTCACCGTTTAAATATCAACTTGCCTCGTCTCTGCCAGTGAAAAAAGACGGCCCCGCGAAATCCATGATCGTTATTCTGGCGGCGCTGTTGGGGGGAATGACGGCGTGCGGTGGGACGCTGCTGAATTATGCCATGCTATCGCGTAAACGTGATATTGCGATCCTTGGGCAGCAACTGGTGTGATTTATTATTGTATGGCGACGAACACGTCGCCATACAATAAATAACGTTATTTCTGACGCCCGAGAGGCACCACCAGTGGCGTTCCGGCCACCGGGTCGTCAATAATCATGCAGCGCAGTCCGTAGATCTTTTCGATAAGCTGCGGCGTAACAATTTCCTTCGGCGCACCCTCGGCAATAATCTTCCCTTCACGAAGCGCGATTAAATGCGTGGCATAACGGCAGGCCTGGTTGAGATCGTGCAGCACGGCGGCCAGCGTATAGCCCTTCTCGCGGTTTAACTCGCTGAGCAGTTCCAGCAGATCTATTTGATGGCTGATATCCAGCCAGGTGGTCGGCTCGTCAAGCAGCATGATTGACGTTTCCTGCGCCAGCACCATGGCGATCCACGCTCGCTGGCGCTGTCCGCCGGAAAGCGTATCTACGCTTTGTGCTGCCAGGTGGGTGATCCCGGTAGCTTTCATGGCGTTCATCACCGCGTCTTCATCTTCTTTACGCCAGCGGGTGAACAGCGGCTGATGCGGATAACGGCCTCTGGCAACAAGCTCCTGAACGGTAATATCGCCCGGCGTAGTGGCGTTTTGCGCCAGCAGGCCAATGCGGCGCGCCACCTCTTTACTGGCGTAATGTTGAATATGTTCGCCATCCAGCCACACCTTGCCGTGCGCCGGCGTCATCAGACGGCTCAATGTGCGCAGCAGCGTTGATTTCCCGCAGCCGTTGGGGCCAATAATGGCGGTGAAGTGGCCATCGGGGATCGATACGTCGAGGTTTTCTGCCACGGTAAACTTGCCATACCCTAGCGTTAACTGGTCGCCACGCAAACGGGCTACTGATTCGGTCATTTTTTGCGGGACTCCTGAATTAACAAGACGATAAGATAAATACCGCCGAGGCTTACGGTGACAACGCCGACCGGAAGCTGATAAGGCAAAAATAGCTGCTGGGCGCATAAATCGGCTGTCAGCAGTAACAGTGCGCCGCACAGCGCTGACTGGGTTAATCCCCAGCGAGCAGTGCCGCTAAGGCGACGGGCAATATGCGGTGCGACAAGGGCAATAAACGAGATAGGCCCCGCCAGCGCAGTGGCGGCGGCGGTCAGTACTACCGCCACCAGCATCATCATTAAACGCGATCGTTCGACGCTGACGCCCAGCGCACAGGCGCTGTCATCACCCATTTCCAGCAAGCGCAGGCGGCGCACCAGCAGCGTGGCGCACACCAGCATCAGAATAATCAGCGGCGCGGATGGCCAGGTTTTCGCCCAAGTCAGACCATTGAGCGATCCGGCGTTCCACAGTCCGGCCGTCAGCGCGGTTTCTAAGGAGGCTTTCAGTAGCAGCCAGGTGTTAAACGCCACCAGCATGGCGCGAATGCCGATGCCGATGATAATCAGGCGGAACGTTTCTATACCGTTGCGCCAGGCCAGCGCCCAGACGACCAGCGAGGTCAGGACCCCGCCGAGCATGGCCGCCAGCGCAATGGCGGTAAGATGCTGGCCAAACAGCACCATCGCCCCCAGCACGCCGCTCCAGGCGCCGGTATTGAAGCCCATCACGTCCGGGCTGCCCAGCGGGTTACGCATCAGTGACTGGAATATTGCGCCACTGACACCCAGCGCCGCGCCAATCAGTAGTGCCATCAGCACGCGCGGTAAACGCCATTCCGTCACTACCAGCGTAATGTTGCGCGGTGCATCGCCCAGCAGGGCGGCAATGATCTGCTGCGTTTCCAGCGTTACAACGCCGCTACGCAGGCTCCATAATCCGACGGCGATACAACCCACAACCAGCAGCAGGCAACTGATCATCAGTCGACGAGAAAGGTGCATCATGCGCCACCTCCACGCTGCTTACGGCGTACCAGAAAAATAAGCACCGGCGCGCCGATAAACGCACTGACCACCGATACGCGCAGCTCACCGGGCACAAGCAGGCGACCGATAATATCGGCAATTAACAGCAGGGAAGGCGTTGCCAGTAAGGTGACGGGCAGCGACCAGCGGTGATCGGCTCCCACCAGCCAGCGCGCCATATGCGGCATCATCAGGCCGATAAAAGCGATAGGGCCGACAATCGCGGTCGCGCTTCCGCACAGGACGGTGATTACCAGCAGACCGATAAACTGCGTACGGGCGACTTTACTGCCCAGCGCAGTGGCGGTATCTGTGCCCAGACTCAGACTGTTCAGACCACGGCTGAGGAACAGGGCTACGGCTCCGGCGATCAGTACCGGGATCAGGACCACTTTCAGGGTTTGCAGACTGCGAATGTCCAGCGAACCGGCCTGCCAGAAACGCAGTTGATCGTAGACGTCAGGGTTGAGCAGGGCGATGCCGCTGGATAATCCCTCCAGCACTGCCCCCAGCGCCACGCCAGCCAGCGTCAGGCGAACCGGGCTGAGCTGACCACCCCCCTGGCTGCCGGTAAAGGCGACAATCAGCGACGCGGCTAGCGCCCCGGAAAAGGCCATCAGCAGTTGCTCTTGCGGGGAGGAGAAACCGAACAGCGAGGCCCCCAGCACAATGGCGAAGCTGGCACCAGAATTGACGCCAAGAATACCGGGGTCGGCCAGCGGATTCCGGGTCAGCGTTTGCATCAAGGCACCCGCCAGTCCCAGCGCGCCGCCTGCGAGCAATCCTGCCAGCGTACGCGGGAGCCGCGCGTCCAGCACAATGGTGCAATCAGCGCTATGACAACTGCCGGTGAGCGCATCCAGCACCACGGAGGCAGGGAGCGACCTGGCGCCAATAACCAGACTTAATACCGTGGTGACAACAAGTAATAACAACAGTCCGGGCACGGCAAAGGCGCGTGTCGCGGAAACAGAGCATGACATATCAACTATCCTTGATAATGATAGTAATTATCGTTATCGATCTTATTTAGGTATGTTAGCATGTGCAGCCATTGAATGGATATTGAAAAAGTACCTGGTAAGGCTCTGTAATGAATCGACAATCCTGGCTGCTCAATCTCAGCCTGCTAAAGACCCACCCTGCATTTCGCGCCGTTTTCCTTGCCCGTTTTATTTCCATCGTCTCTCTGGGACTACTCGGCGTGGCGGTGCCGGTACAGATCCAGATGATGACCCAGTCGACCTGGCAGGTTGGTTTGTCGGTAACGCTCACCGGCAGCGCGATGTTTATTGGCCTGATGATCGGCGGCGTGCTGGCCGACCGCTATGAGCGTAAAAAAGTGATCCTGCTGGCGCGTGGTACCTGCGGCATTGGTTTTATTGGTCTGTGTCTGAACGCGCTGCTCCCGGAACCGTCGCTGCTGGCAATTTATATCCTCGGTTTATGGGACGGCTTTTTTGCTTCATTGGGCGTTACGGCGCTGCTGGCGGCAACGCCGGCGCTGGTTGGGCGTGAAAACCTGATGCAGGCGGGGGCCATCACCATGCTGACGGTGCGCCTGGGATCGGTGATATCGCCGATGGTAGGTGGGGTACTGCTCGCCACCGGCGGCGTGGCCTGGAACTATGGTCTGGCGGCGGCAGGCACTTTTATTACCTTACTGCCGTTGTTGAGCCTTCCTGCATTACCGCCGCCGCCCCAGCCACGTGAACACCCATTGAAATCCCTGCTGGCAGCATTTCGTTTCCTGCTTGCCAGTCCGCTGATTGGCGGCATTGCGCTGTTGGGCGGCCTGCTGACCATGGCCAGCGCTGTGCGCGTACTTTACCCGGCGCTGGCGATGAGCTGGCAGATGTCGAGCGCCCAGATTGGTCTGCTGTATGCGGCGATCCCGCTGGGTGCCGCCATCGGCGCATTGACCAGTGGGCAGCTGGCGCACAGCGTGCGTCCTGGTTTGATTATGCTGACGTCGACCGTGGCGTCCTTCCTCGCAATTGGTCTGTTTGGACTGATGCCGGTCTGGCAATTGGGCGTGGTCTGCCTGGCGCTGTTTGGCTGGCTGAGCGCGGTGAGTTCTCTGTTGCAGTACACCCTGTTACAGACGCAGACGCCGGAAGCGATGCTCGGGCGTATTAACGGTTTGTGGACCGCACAGAACGTCACCGGTGATACCATCGGCGCAGCGCTGTTAGGCGGTTTGGGTGCGATGATGACGCCGGTCGCGTCGGCAAGCGTCAGTGGATTCGGCCTGGCTATCGTTGGTCTGTTGCTGCTGTTGCTGTTGAGTGAGGTCCGTCGTTTTCGGCAGATGCCGGTGAATGCCGGATAAGGCGTAAACCTCATCCGGCACTAAAGATTAAAACAGTGCGGAGAGGCGTTGCAGCAGCAGCGTGGCGCTGTAGTAATCCAGACGGAAGGTTTCAGTGCCCAGTGCGTAGACGCGTTTATTCTGCACGGCTGGCAGGTGTGCCAACAGCGGGTTCGCGTAAATGGCGTCGGCATCTTTGCTGTCGCCCGCAAACAGGAACAGCGCCTCGCCGTTCAGTCCGGTTGCCAGGTTTTCACCGCCAAGTTGCACAATGTCGTGACGTTTACCCTGACTCTGGCTGGTATGCAGTCCGGCAGGCAGCGGTGCCAGCGTGAAGCCGAGCTGCTCCATCAGTTGGCCCTGCGCAGACTCTGGCGTCCACAGGTTGGCGCTGTGCGCGGCGGCGGTGTACACCAGCGCGCTGACCGGCTGTGGCGGCAGGGTAATGCGCTGCTTAACCGCCTGCAACTGCTTATCAAACTCGGCAATGCGTGCCGCCGCCTGTTGTTCATGCCCGGTGATCTCACCTAACTGCGTCAGCAGCGACTGCCAGCTTTTGTCGTCGTAATTAATAATAAGCGTGGGGGCAATGGTGGACAGCTGATCGTACAGGGCGAGGGCAGAATCACCGCCGGTGGCGCTGATCAGAATCAGGTCCGGCATTTGTGCGGCAACGGCCTCGGCGCTCGGTTCGCCAATATACAGACGGCTCAGCTTGCGGGCTTTTGCCACCTCGCTCCACTGGCGTAAAAAACCCTGTGCGTCGCCGATGCGGTTATTCGGCGTGGTGGCCCCGCTGGCGATAATCGGCGCATCAATGGCCAGCAGCGACCCGGTCAGCGTCACGCTGGTGGAGACAATGCGCTGTGGCTTCTGTTCCAGCGTATGAGTCCCACGGCTGTCGGTGACCTGACGCGGCCAGTCAGCAGCATGGCTTAAAGAAATTCCTGAAAGAGACAGCCCAACCAATAAGAGCGCCGTTCGGTAAAACGCGGGGAGTTGCACGAATAAGCTTCCTGTTATCAATATAGTTAATGCTTCTCATTTTCATTGTTAGCGGGCAGGGATGCAAGCCTAAGTCGCACATTGTGTGACGGCAAGAGTTGACATACCGGCGCTTTGCTTTTAGGTTAGCGACCGAAAATATAAATGATAATCATTATTAAAACCTTTATCATTTTTGGAGGATGATATGGATACGTCACTGGCCGAGGAAATACCGCAGACTATGGCAACACTTGCTCCCGACAGTTTTTTCTTTATGTCGCCGTACCGTAGCTTTACGACGTCAGGATGCTTTGCCCGCTATGCGGAACCGGCAGTTGATGGGGATTCACCGGACAGCCCGTTCCAGCAAAAAATGCACGCCCTGTTTGCCGATGCCAAATCGCAGGGTATCGCTAATCCCATCATGGTTGGGGCCATCCCCTTTGATACCCGCCAGCCATCGTCGCTGTTTATCCCCCGATCCTGGCAGAGCTTCTCCCGCACGGCGAAGCAACAATCGTCGCGCTACTTTACCGCGCATCAGTCACTGAGCGTCGTGGAACGTAAAGCGATTCCCGAGCAGGACGTATTTGAACACATGGTCGCCCAGGCGGCGGCCCGGACCGCCACCCCGGAAGTGGACAAAGTGGTGTTGTCGCGGCTGATCGATATCACCGCCGACGCCAACATTGACAGCGGTGCGCTGCTGGAGCGTCTGGTGGCGCAAAATCCGGCAAGTTACAACTTCCATGTGCCGATCGAAGATGGCGGCGTATTGATCGGCGCCAGTCCGGAGTTGCTGTTACGTAAAGACGGTGACCATTTCAGTTCATTGCCACTGGCGGGTTCGGCGCGGCGTCAGCCGGATGACGTATTGGACAGAGAAGCCGGGATCCGCCTGCTGGCCTCCGAGAAAGACCGCCATGAACACGATCTCGTGACGCAGGCTATGAAAACGGTACTGCGCGATCGCAGTCGTGAATTGCAACTGCCGTCTTCTCCTCAACTGGTCACCACACCCACGCTCTGGCATCTCGGTACGCCATTTGAGGGTCAAGCTAATCCCGAGGAAAACGCCCTGACGCTGGCCTGCCTGCTGCATCCGACGCCAGCGCTGAGCGGTTTTCCACATCACGTTGCGCAGAAACTGATTGCCGAGCTGGAGCCGTTCGAGCGCGAACTGTTTGGCGGCATTGTCGGCTGGTGTGATGCGCAGGGCAATGGCGAGTGGGTGGTGACGATCCGCTGCGCGAAGCTGTTGCGTAATCAGGTGCGTTTCTTCGCCGGTGCCGGCATTGTGCCTGCCTCTTCCCCGGTTGCCGAATGGCGTGAAACGGGTGCCAAGCTTTCGACCATGTTGAATGTTTTTGGACTGCATTAAGAGCCTTATTGACCAGGCCTCTAAGGAGCGATAATGAGTATTCCTTTCACCCGTTGGCCGGAAGAATTTGCCCGCCGTTACCGTGAAAAAGGCTACTGGCAGGATCTGCCGCTGACCGACATTCTGACCCGTCATGCCGACAGTGACCATACGGCGGTGATTGATGGAGCGCGGCATCTGAGCTACCGCCAGCTTAACCAGGCAGCAGACAATCTTGCCAGCAGCCTGCGTCGTCAGGGCATTAAACCCGGTGAAACCGCGCTGGTGCAGTTGGGCAATGTGGCGGAGCTGTATATCACCTTCTTTGCGCTGCTCAAGCTGGGCGTGGCTCCGGTTTTTGGGTTGTACAGCCATCAACGCACTGAGCTCAACGCCTACGCGACGCAAATCAAACCGGTGCTGCTGATTGCTGACCGCGCACATGCGCTGTTTGCTGCGGATGATTTCCTGAACGCATTTGTGAGTGATCACAGCTCGCTACGCGTGGTGCTGCTGCTCAATGACGAGGGTGAACACAACCTGCAAAATGCGATAAGCCAGCCTGCTCACAATTTTACCGCCACGCCATCGCCTGCCGATGAAGTGGCGTATTTCCAACTTTCCGGTGGCACCACCGGGACGCCGAAGCTGATCCCGCGTACCCATAACGATTATTACTACAGTGTGCGGCGCAGCAACGAAATTTGCCATTTTACCGAAGAAACGCGCTATCTGTGTGCGATCCCGGCCGCGCATAACTACGCCATGAGCTCACCGGGCGCGCTGGGCGTGTTCCTCGCCGGTGGAACCGTGGTGCTGGCGACGGACCCGAGCGCCACGCTGTGCTTCCCGCTGATTGAGAAGCATCAGGTTAACGTCACGGCGCTGGTTCCCCCGGCGGTAAGCCTGTGGCTGCAGGCGATTGCAGAATGGGGCAGTCATGCGCAACTGGCATCGCTGAAACTGTTGCAGGTCGGTGGGGCGAGGCTTTCTGCTTCGCTTGCCGCCCGTATTCCGGCAGAGATCGGCTGTCAGTTACAGCAGGTCTTCGGCATGGCGGAAGGGCTGGTGAACTACACCCGTCTGGACGACAGTCCTGAGCGAATCATCAATACCCAGGGACGTCCGATGTGCCCGGATGACGAGGTCTGGGTGGCCGATGCCGACGGTAATCCTTTGCCGCAGGGTGAGACCGGACGCCTGATGACGCGCGGGCCGTATACCTTCCGCGGCTATTTCAACAGTCCTGAACACAACGCCAGCGCCTTTGATGCCAACGGGTTCTACTGCTCAGGCGACCTGATCGCCATCGATCATGATGGTTACATCACCGTACAAGGGCGCGAGAAGGATCAGATCAACCGGGGCGGGGAGAAGATCGCCGCCGAAGAGATAGAAAACCTGTTACTGCGCCACCCGGCGGTGGTTCATGCGGCGCTGGTCAGCGTGGACGATGAGTTGATGGGCGAGAAAAGCTGTGCCTGTCTGGTGGTGAAAGAACCGCTGCGCGCAGTTCAGGTGCGTCGTTTCCTGCGTGAGCAGGGCGTGGCGGAGTTCAAATTACCGGACCGCGTCGAGTGCGTGGCGTCGCTGCCGCTAACCCCGGTTGGGAAAGTGGATAAAAAACAATTACGTCAGTGGCTGGCATCACGTTCACTGGCCTGAAGGAGAAAAGAGATGGCAATTCCTAAACTGCAGGCTTATGCGCTGCCCACCGCGCTTGATGTTCCCGCCAATAAAGTTGACTGGGCGTTTGAACCCGAGCGTGCTGCGCTGCTGATCCACGACATGCAGGACTATTTTATCGGTTTTTGGGGCGATAACTGCCCGATGATGGAGCAGGTAGTGGCTAATATCGCCGCGCTGCGCCAGTACTGCAAAGCGCATAACATTCCGGTCTATTACACTGCCCAGCCGAAAGATCAAAGCGATGAAGACCGTGCCCTGTTGAACGATATGTGGGGACCGGGGCTGACGCGCTCGCCGGAACAGCAGAAGATTGTCGACGCGCTGGCCCCGGACGAAGCGGATACAATCCTGGTGAAATGGCGCTACAGCGCGTTTCATCGCTCCCCGCTGGAACAGATGCTGAAAGAAACTGGGCGTAATCAGCTGATTATTACCGGCGTCTACGCGCATATTGGCTGTATGACCACCGCAACCGACGCGTTCATGCGCGACATTAAGCCGTTTATGGTGGCCGATGCGTTGGCTGACTTTAGCCGCGACGAACACCTGATGTCGCTGAAATATGTTGCCGGACGCTCTGGTCGGGTGGTGATGACGCAGGAACTCTTGCCAACGCCGGTGCCTGCCAGCAAAGAGGCGCTACGCAGCGTTATTCTGCCGTTGCTGGATGAATCCGATGAGCCGCTGGATGACGAAAATCTGATCGACTACGGTCTGGATTCGGTACGGATGATGGCGCTGGCCGCCCGCTGGCGTAAAGTGCATGGCGATATCGACTTCGTGATGCTGGCGAAAAATCCGACCATTGACGCCTGGTGGAAACTGCTTTCCCGCGAGGTGAAGTAATGGTTGGGTTTGATTTCACAGGCAAAACCGTCTGGGTTACCGGCGCAGGAAAAGGCATTGGTTACACCACGGCGCTGGCGTTTGTTGACGCGGGTGCGCGGGTGACTGGCTTCGATCTGGCGTTTGACGGTGAAGCTTATCCGTTTGCCACCGAGGTAATGAATGTGGCGGATGCACCGCAGGTGGCGCAGGTGTGCGAGCGCTTGCTGGCGAACACCGAGCGGCTGGACGTGCTGGTCAACGCCGCCGGGATTTTACGTATGGGGCCAACCGACGCGCTGAGCGCTGAGGACTGGCAGCAGACCTTCGCTGTCAATGTGGGCGGCGCGTTCAATCTGTTTCAGCACACCATGGCGCAGTTTCGCCGCCAGCAGGGCGGGGCGATAGTCACCGTTGCATCGGATGCGGCACATACGCCACGCATCGGTATGAGCGCTTACGGCGCGTCAAAAGCCGCGCTGAAAAGCCTGGCATTGACCGTCGGTCTGGAACTGGCTACGAGTGGCGTGCGCTGTAATGTGGTTTCGCCGGGGTCGACCGACACCGATATGCAACGTACGCTGTGGGTCAGTGACGACGCCGAACAGCAGCGTATTCGCGGATTTGGCGAACAGTTTAAGCTCGGCATTCCGTTGGGTAAGATTGCTCGTCCGCAGGAAATCGCCAACACTGTCTTATTTCTCGCCTCCGATCTGGCCAGCCATATCACCTTGCAGGATATCGTGGTGGACGGCGGCTCGACGCTGGGAGCGTAATGATGATCTGGAAACGACACCTCACGCTCGATGAACTCAATGCCACCAGCCAGAACACGTTGGTGGCGCATTTAGGCGTGGTCTATACCCGGCTGGGCGATGACGTGTTGGAAGCTGAAATGCCGGTGGACCATCGTACCCATCAGCCGTTTGGTCTGCTGCACGGTGGCGCGTCGGCGGCACTGGCGGAAACGCTGGGATCGATGGCGGGCTACATGATGACCCGTGACGGACAGTGCGTGGTTGGTACGGAACTCAATGCTACCCACCATCGTGCGGTATCGCAGGGAAAAGTGCGCGGCGTTTGTCAGCCGCTGCATCTCGGGCGGCAGAACCAAAGCTGGGAGATCGTGATTTTTGATGAGCAAGGACGGCGCTGCTGTACCTGTCGCTTAGGCACGGCGGTGATGGGGTGACATTGCCGACAACGTAAAATGAAATTGCAGGCTTAACAGGTAAATGAAGTGATCTAGTTAACAATGCAATGTAAATAGTCAGTGGAGTCTCGGGTTTATGTGGTTGTCAGGTTGTTAAATTCAGGAAAGGTGTTATAGAAACAAAATGTAACATCTTTCTGGATCACGCAAACGGACAACAACCATGAATAAATCAGGGAAATACCTTCTCTGGACATTGCTCTCCGTTATCGGAGCATTTGCCCTGGGATATATTGCGTTAAACCGTGGTGAACAGATCAACGCGCTGTGGATTGTGGTGGCGTCGGTCTGTGTCTATCTTATTGCCTACCGTTTTTATGGCCTGTACATCGCGAAAAATGTGCTGGCACTGGACCCGACGCGTATGACGCCAGCCGTGCGGCATAACGACGGTCTGGATTACGTTCCTACCGATAAAAAAGTATTGTTTGGTCACCACTTTGCGGCGATTGCCGGAGCGGGTCCGTTAGTCGGACCGGTGCTGGCAGCGCAAATGGGCTACCTGCCGGGCATGATCTGGCTACTGGCCGGGGTGGTACTGGCGGGCGCGGTGCAGGACTTTATGGTGCTGTTTGTCTCCACCCGTCGCGATGGCCGTTCCCTGGGCGAACTGGTGAAAGAAGAGATGGGCCCAACGGCGGGTGTGATTGCGCTGGTGGCCTGTTTTATGATCATGGTGATTATCCTCGCGGTGTTGGCGATGATCGTCGTGAAAGCGCTGACCCACAGCCCGTGGGGAACCTACACCGTAGCGTTTACCATCCCGCTGGCGATCTTTATGGGCATTTACCTGCGCTATCTGCGTCCGGGTCGCATTGGTGAGGTGTCGATTATCGGCCTGGTATTCCTGGTGTTTGCCATTATTTCCGGCGGCTGGGTGGCTGAAAGCCCAACCTGGGCACCGTACTTTGACTTTACCGGTGTACAGCTGACCTGGATGCTGGTGGGTTACGGCTTCGTGGCCGCCGTACTGCCGGTGTGGCTGCTGCTGGCACCGCGTGACTACCTGTCTACCTTCCTGAAGATTGGTACTATTGTCGGTCTGGCGGTGGGCATTCTGATCATGCGTCCAACGCTGACCATGCCTGCGCTGACCAAATTCGTTGACGGTACCGGTCCGGTGTGGACGGGCAACCTGTTCCCATTCCTGTTTATTACCATTGCCTGCGGGGCGGTTTCTGGCTTCCATGCGCTGATTGCGTCCGGCACCACGCCGAAGATGCTGGCAAATGAAGGGCAGGCTTGTTTTATCGGCTACGGCGGGATGCTGATGGAGTCCTTTGTCGCCATCATGGCGCTGGTCTCTGCGTGTATCATCGATCCGGGCGTGTACTTTGCGATGAACAGCCCGATGGCGGTGCTGGCACCTGCAGGCTCGGTGGATGTGGTCGCTTCTGCGGCGCAGGTGGTCAGTAGCTGGGGCTTTGCCATTACCCCGGATACCCTGCATCAAATCGCTAACGAAGTGGGCGAGCAATCCATTATTTCTCGTGCGGGCGGTGCGCCTACGTTGGCGGTAGGGATGGCGTACATTCTGCACGGTGCGCTGGGTGGCATGATGGATGTGTCGTTCTGGTATCACTTCGCTATTCTGTTCGAAGCCCTGTTTATTCTGACCGCGGTCGATGCCGGTACGCGTGCTGCACGCTTTATGTTGCAGGACCTGTTGGGCGTGGTGTCACCAGGCCTGAAGCGTACTGATTCACTGCCTGCGAACCTGTTGGCAACGGCGCTGTGCGTGCTGGCCTGGGGTTACTTCCTGCACCAGGGCGTGGTGGATCCATTAGGCGGTATCAACACCCTGTGGCCGCTGTTTGGTATCGCCAACCAGATGCTGGCTGGCATGGCGCTGATGCTGTGTGCGGTGGTACTGTTCAAGATGAAACGTCAGCGCTACGCATGGGTGGCGCTGGTGCCAACCGCCTGGCTGCTGATTTGTACTCTGACCGCCGGCTGGCAGAAAGCGTTTAGCCCGGATACCAAAATTGGCTTCCTGGCGATCGCCAACAAGTTCCAGGCGATGATCGACAGCGGTAACATTCCGGCGCAATACACCCAGTCGCAGCTTTCACAATTGGTGTTTAACAACCGTCTGGATGCTGGACTGACCATCTTCTTCATGGTGGTGGTGGTGGTTCTGGGTCTGTTCGCCATTAAAACGGCGAGGGCTGCGCTGAAAGAGGACAAACCGACGTCAAAAGAAACGCCGTACGAACCGATGCCAGAGAATGTCGAAGAGATCGTGGCGCAGGCGAAAGGCGCGCACTAATATTCTCATAACCCACAAGCCCTCTCCGCAGCGGGGAGGGCGTTTGCATGACAGGGAATGACTATGTTTGAAACACTCGCAAAAGCCGGGAAATATTTAGGTCAAACCGCCCGCCTGATGATTGGCGTGCCGGATTATGACAACTATGTTGAGCATATGCGCGTCACGCACCCGGAGCAGGCGCCGATGACCTACGAAGAATTCTTCCGTGAGCGTCAGGATGCGCGCTATGGGGGCAAAGGCGGCGCGAAGTGCTGTTGATTTTTTGCCGGATGGCGCTGACGCTTATCCGGCCTACAACACCGCATTGCGTAGGCCTGATAAGGCGAAGCCGCCATCAGGCAACCCACATCGCACTCACACCGTAAACGATTCCACCTTCTCAAACGCCGCGCGCAGGGTTTCTGGTGTTAACGTGACCGGCAGTGCGTGAATGGATTCCACCGGGCGCAATGTGTGCGCAATCACCTTATCGATCTCAGCACGGTTATTTATATCCACGTCTAACTGGGCCAACCGGGTGGGTAAATTGAAACGCTGGTAGGCTGAAGTGAGTTGAGCCAGTACATCGTCTTGCCCCAGCAGCGCACTCTGTACCAGGATGCCGTAGGCCACTTTGGTACCGTGTAAAAACGCCTCCGTCTGCGGGAGCACCGTCAGACCGTTATGCACCGAATGTGCCGCCGCCACGCGGGTGTAACGCTCGCCCAGACCGCCCACCATGCCGCCGCCGGCAATGATTGCATCCACCACATCGCAAAACGCCTGACTCAGTTTCCCCTGCTTTTTATCAGCCAGCGCCTGTTCGCTGTATTCCAGCAGCACGTCGCGAATAGCCAGCGCGCCGTTGATCCCCAGACGCACGGTCAGCGGCAACGTTTCAGGCTGCGGTGCCAGCACGACTGCTTCGTACCACTTCGCCAGCGTGTCGCCGATGCCCGCCAGTAAGTATTCCTCTGGTGCATTGAGGATTATCTGCGGCTCCACCAGCACCAGAAAGTTGGCGTCATCGAAAATGTCGAAGTGCAGCGCCTGACCGGCATCGTTGTACCACACGGAGAGCGGCGTCCAGGCCGCGCAGGTCGCGGCAATGGTTGGGATCGCCACGAAAGGCAAACCGAGACGACGGGCCAGTGCTTTGGCGGTGTCGAGTAATGTGCCGCCGCCCACGCCAATCACCACGCTGCGGTGATCACCGGCATCTTCTGCCAGTTGCTGAACGTCTGTTTCGCTGCAATGACCGGTAAACAGCAGGTGCTTTGCCCCGTCACAATTAAATGCGCCAGGCAGATAGGGACGGGCAGCGGCGATAGCACGCTCGCCATACACCCAGACGGCGCGCGACAGTATGTCGGCGGTGAAGAAATCATGCAGTCTGGACAGGCTGCCGGTATGGGAAAAGTAATTGGCCGGGCCGACGACGACGCGAATTTCGCTCTGACTCATGTTGTGTTGTCCTTTTGGCTGTCCTGTCCACGCAGGTTATTTTTATATGGACGTCTAAACGTCTTGATTGCCAAATACTAACATCGTGTTATAGTGGCTTCAACCACAACATCACACGTCAGGATAACAATAATGAGTAATAACTCGCTGATTGTGCAAAGCAAACTCCCCAATTTAGGCACTACCATATTCTCGCAAATGAGCGCCCTGGCACAGGAACATCAGGCGATTAACCTGTCGCAGGGATTCCCGGATTTTGACGGTCCGCACTATCTGCAAGAACGCCTGGCGTACCATGTAGCGCAAGGGGCGAACCAATATGCCCCCATGACAGGTGTGCAGTCGCTGCGTGAAGCCATCGCCGACAAAACCGCCGAGTTATACGGCTATAAACCGGATGCTGACAGTGAGGTTACGGTGACGGCGGGAGCGATGGAAGCATTGTACTCGGCGATTACGGCCTTAGTGCGACCCGGCGATGAGGTGATTTGTTTTGACCCGAGCTATGACAGCTATGCGCCCGCGGTGGCGCTATCTGGTGGCGTGGTTAAACGTATCGCGCTGCAGCCGCCATCTTTTCGCGTGGACTGGCAGGCATTTACCGCGTTGTTGAGCGACAGGACCCGACTGGTGATCCTCAACACACCGCATAACCCCTCTGCCACCGTCTGGCAAAAAGCAGACTTTGATGCTCTGTGGCAGGCCATTAAAGCACGCGATATTTTTGTGGTAAGCGATGAAGTCTATGAACACATCTGCTTTGCCGCGCAAGGGCATGCCAGCGTGCTGGCACATCCGCAGCTGCGCGAGCGTGCGGTTGCGGTCTCATCATTCGGCAAAACCTACCATATGACCGGATGGAAGGTTGGGTACTGTGTGGCGCCAAAAAACATCAGCGTCGAATTACGTAAGGTACACCAGTATTTGACCTTCTCGGTCAATACGCCAGCGCAGTTGGCACTGGCGGATATGCTGCGGGCCGACCCAACGCATTACCGCGACCTGCCCGCGTTTTATCAGCGAAAACGTGATGTGCTGGTGAACGCACTCCGTGACAGTCGTTTGGACATTTTGCCCTGCGAAGGGACGTATTTTTTGCTGATCGATTACAGTGCCGTCTCGGATCTCGATGATGTGGCGTTTTGCCAGTGGCTGACCAAAGAGGTGGGGGTAGCAGCGATCCCTCTGTCAGTTTTTTGCGCCGATCCTTTCCCACACAAGTTGATTCGCCTGTGTTTTGCCAAGCAGGAATCGACGCTGTTGGCGGCAGCAGAACGCCTGGCCGCGCTGTAGTTACTTCACCGTCCAGGCTTTGGAGAATCGGCGGTCGGCGAACAATTCTTGCAGACCGTTGATTTGCTTGAGACGTAATACCTCATCACTGTCCATCCCGAGGTCTTTACCGATTTTTTCTTCACTCCAGCCGAGGAGTGATAATTCACGGACAATTTCAGACATGGCGTGGATTTGATGCCGTCCGCGAGCACGGTTGTGACGAATCGTTGCCGCCATGCGTTCATGGCGTTCACGCTGCAAGCAAGTGATGGGTAAATAACCTTTTAGTCGGGATCTCAGCGAGGGTTTGCTTTTGCCTAATTCATGTCGATGAAAACCATCAATGATTTCATATTCTTCTTCCGTTGAGTGAACCACAACGATGGGTTGGGTAAATCCATCTGCCTCGATGGATTTCAGCAGCAGTCTTTTCTCCGGCGGCGCCACGTTATTAGGGTTGTAGTCGTTAGGCGTAATATGATTTCCTTCGACCCATAACACACAATCTACCGGCTCTTCGCGAAAAGGACTGACGCTGTGGATGGCTATTCTGAATTCATTTATGGCCTCAATTCGCTCTTTTTCGGGGAGTTCAGAAAGAAAACCGAGGAGCTCCTGTGTTAATCGTTGTTGCATAAAATCCCCCATTCCTGACGTTTTGTTTTCATGCGTTCGTTATAGCGTTGGTAGCTTTTTGACTTTGTTGGACTAAAAGAAAGCGCCCGACACCAGTAATCATTATTCAGCAGGACTTTGCAGATCCGTCGCCATGAGGGGATATCTTTGGACCCAATATCACCGTCTTGATTTTGCGGGATATCGGTCATACCTTTTTTCTTATACCACTGAATATAGACGGCGATTTTGTTGCGATAGTGCTCAGCTGTCTGTTCTGGCATGCTGTTTAGTAGCAGCATGGCGTACTCTTGCCAGCTTAAATGATCCGGTTTTAATATTTTCCGGTGTCCGTAAAAATGGTTGTCATGACCGGCATAAATACCCCCACTTTTAACGCCGCTCACGCGGGCGCACATGGCTGCCCATCGCTGCGGTTCAATAACGTGATAGAGCCAAAGGCCCTGGCGTTGTTCCGGGCCAAAGGGTTCGCAAATGCGCATGTATCGCGTCGGGACACCGGCCTGGTACATCAGGTTATACAAGGGGTTGCATGTCATATTTGTTTTAGCAAACCAGGTCCAGATATCGGCCGTTTTCCAATCATAGATGGGATAAATGTACCAGGTATGTCCCCCAGGAGCAGCGGTGGTCCAGGGTTTATCATCGGCAAACCGCTGCTTATGTGAATTGGCAATCGCGACAAAGCGATTATATGACTCGTCGGCACGGATCCCGACCAGCATTGCGGCCGGCCGCTTTTCTGAAAACCAGTCAGCGAACTCGCGAACGAATTGTTCAAAGGTCATTCCGGTCTGATAGAAATGGAAGAACTGGGGATCGGTAATGGCATCTGCTGGCGGTTGGCGAACCCATTGCGTATTCGGCTCCCAGCACTGCCATTCCGGCTGAAATTGCGAGAGTGAATTTTGCGTGGTTAACGGCAAGGCGACCCAATAAAACCGTTCAATAACGTCGGAGTAATGTTCGCGCAATGCCTGCACATAGTCGATAGTGCAGGAAAACTGGGCCTCCCAGTCGATAAATAATACGTGAATTTTTTTATGCATCTGACGGGCCAGTGTGGCCGTCAGATGCAACATCACCCCTGAATCTTTGCCACCTGATAATGAAACACAAATGCGCGGCAGCGTTTCCAGCGTCCACGTAATGCGCTCCTGAGCGGCTTCAAGTACATTTTTACTTAGCGGTATTTTATAAACAGACATATCAAGCTCAGGTCGTAACTTTATTATTTTTATACATAATAAATGGTTGCAATAAGATATGCTAATTTACGGGTCACGCAACTTTTTTAAATATATTTACTTGGTGTATGGGTTCCATTGATTCATATCGCGCATGCATTGAATTAAAAAATAAACGATGTTGGCTCATTCGCTCTCGGGTATAATTCTTTTTATATATTCAGCAAAACCGCTGTTGTTAAGTGAGGCGCGATTATACATCAGAAAAAGTTCGGCTGACGGTATCTTTATACCAATATCTATTTCTTTTAGATTGAAAATAGGTGCGTAGTGCTCGAAAATGACTCTGGGAATAATACCGATGATATCAGTGCTGGAAATGACGTTGGTAATTGAAATAAGAGAGTCGCTGCTAAACCCTATATTACGATTGGCCATAAATTCGTTAGTTTTTGACTGGTACTCTTTCATACCCAGTTCTTCAGAGAGAAGAGAGGTAAACTGTTCTTCCAGTACTTGTTTAAGTGTGCTTGAAGCATTTATTCTGGGGTGGTTGCTACTGCAAACCAATACACCTTCGATGGTTTTGAACGGGGCGCAGATAATGGAACGATTGCGCACGGGTACAATAGTAGCGACCAGATCTGCTTTGCGATAAGCCAATATGTTTTCAGCCGTTTCTGCTGACATTAATATATCATGATGTTCAATTTCGACATCGGCATCCTCTCTCAGATAATGAATTAACTCTCTTATATTAAAACCGGTAACAAGTTGTGGGCAGTAAATGACAAACTTCTTTTTCAGGCTGGAGCTATGCATGATATTTATCGTTTGCTCCAGATTGTTAAGATTTTGCTCAAGATGATGGTGCAGGTTGATGCCTGTCACCGTAGGCGTGATCCCTTTACCAGACCGAATAAATAGAGGGTCATTAAACTGTGTGCGTAGTCTTTGCAACGACTGACTTACGGCGGATGGCGTGATATACAGCGTTTCGGCGGCCTTACTGATACTCAAATGTTGATAAATACACTCAAAAATAACCAATAGGTTGAGATCGAATTTTTTAAGGTCATAGAGGTTAGCCATATGTATATTCTCATTGTTATTTTATGTGGAAATATTTCATTTTTATATATTTGAATTGCAAATTATTTCTTTTAAGAATCTTTTATACGCTTAATGAATAGTTAACTTAAACTAAAGTATCACAGTCAGTATTAATTTGACGAGTAGAAAATGCATCATGAGTGATTGAAATGAGAACGATAACAATCACTCATAATATTAGTTTTAGTTATTACCCATTATAATGTCCAGTTTTTCTTTATCCGGCAGCCCGACGGCCTGTTGTAATGTGTTGTCTTTGCTCATGTAGTAGATTGCCGGCGTGACGTTAGCGCCCAAGTCATCCATCAATTTTTGGTTGATATTCAATACCTTCAGCTGCCCGGAAGGGGGCGTCTCTGGCATTTTCAGCGTGAGTTTACCGCCAGAGGCCTCATAGTCATGCCATGTTTTAGCCGGATCTTTGCTGGCCAGAATTGCTGCGGCGGTTGCCGGACTCTCGGGCTTGATTACGCCGACCAACAATGTCCGGAGTTGTACTTTTCCTGAATCAACCCATGGACGTGCCTGTTGCCAAAATTGTTTGCAATATGGGCAGAAGGGATCGGCGAAAACATAGACAATAACCGGCGCGTCTTTTTTCCCGTCCAGAATCCACGACGCTTTTTCCATGCGCTGCCACATTTCACGGCCTGCAGGTGCATAGATTTCTTTTTCTATCAATGTATTACTGAGGTTTTCGCCTTTTTCATTATACATGTAGCCGGAAATGGCGTGTTTCCCGTCAGGCGTGACATAGATAGTCACTCCCATATCCTGGTATTTTCCCAGGTAACCTTTCATTCCACCTGGCGCGTCAAACGGCTTGAGGATGGTAATGCCCTGTTTTTCGATGGCTTTTACCGGGGCAGGGAGTTCTTCGGCGTGCACGACGGCAGGGAGCAAAGCGAAGAGTAATGTACGTTTAAACATTGATTTTCCTTATAAAATCAAAAGGAAAGGGGGCTGAATTGCAAAACCTATCACAGCCATAGGTAAGACCGACGGTCTGTCGATTGCCCTTTCTTGAGTGGGGTGATGTAATCCCAATCGCTGTTACAACCTTTGTTAAGGTAATGTAGAGCGCAACACTTAGCCAGTCTGCTGGCACTGAAGTTATCTGCGGGTAACTCGGGTAATGGGCTCCCTGCAAAGGGGGCCTTTTTACTTTTTGCTACGGTTTCACAACATTTTGTTGAGTCGGTTGTTAGTTAACGCTTATTGATTTGATAAAGGAAACGCATTAGCCCTGATGAAAGATTTTCGTTAACTTATCCCTCAACGAAAACACGGAGGAAGTACAGATGTCTTTGATTAATACCAAAATTAAACCTTTCAAAAACCAGGCGTTCAAAAACGGTGAGTTCATCGAAGTTACCGAGAAAGATATCGAAGGTCGTTGGAGTGTTTTCTTCTTCTACCCGGCTGATTTTACGTTCGTATGCCCGACTGAACTGGGCGACGTGGCAGACCATTACGAAGAACTGCAGAAGCTGGGCGTAGACGTTTACTCTGTATCTACCGATACCCACTTTACGCATAAAGCCTGGCACAGCAGCTCTGACACCATCGCCAAAATCAAATACGCGATGATCGGTGACCCGACTGGCGCCCTGACCCGTAACTTCGACAACATGCGTGAAGATGAAGGTCTGGCTGACCGTGCAACGTTCGTTGTTGACCCGCAGGGTATCATCCAGGCGATCGAAGTTACCGCTGAAGGTATCGGCCGCGATGCGTCTGACCTGCTGCGTAAAATTAAAGCCGCGCAGTATGTCGCTTCTCACCCTGGCGAAGTGTGCCCGGCGAAGTGGAAAGAGGGTGAAGCGACATTAGCGCCGTCCCTGGACCTGGTCGGTAAAATCTAAATTTCCGTCGTCTTTCACGTCATAGCCGTGTTGGCGTCACCTGCTTACCCCGGTCACTTACTTCTGTAAGCTCCCGGGGATTCTCAGGCTAGCCGCCTTGCTCTGACGCGAAATACTTAGGAAATTACGTCAGTCATGGGCGCAGGCGCGCCCATTTTATTCCAGCATCATGACGCAAGTTGCATTGATGCAGTCCCGTGAAATCGGCTTGCATGATGATGTTTTCAGAGAGGGAAGAACAATGCTCGACACAAATATGAAAACCCAGCTCAGGGCTTACCTTGAGAAACTGACCAAACCTGTTGAGCTGATTGCTACGCTGGATGACAGCGCTAAATCGGCAGAAATCAAGGAACTGCTAACTGAAATTGCTGAACTGTCAGAGAAAGTAACCTTTAAAGAAGACAACACGCTGGCAGTACGTAAGCCATCGTTTCTGATTACTAATCCAGGTTCTCACCAGGGACCGCGTTTTGCCGGTTCTCCACTGGGCCACGAGTTTACGTCTCTGGTTTTGGCGCTGCTGTGGACCGGTGGTCATCCGTCAAAAGAAGCGCAGTCTCTGCTGGAGCAGATCCGCGATCTCGATGGCGATTTTGAGTTTGAAACCTATTATTCACTGTCCTGCCACAACTGTCCTGACGTGGTGCAGGCGCTGAACCTGATGTCGGTGCTGAACCCGCGTATCAAGCATACGGCGATTGATGGCGGTACTTTCCAGAATGAGATTACCGATCGCAACGTGATGGGTGTTCCGGCCGTGTATATGAACGGCAAAGAGTTTGGTCAGGGGCGTATGACGCTGACGGAAATCGTCGCCAAAGTCGATACCGGTGCTGAGAAGCGCGCGGCAGAAGAGCTGAATAAACGTGATGCCTATGATGTGCTGATCGTCGGTTCGGGTCCTGCAGGGGCGGCGGCGGCAGTGTATTCCGCACGTAAAGGTATTCGTACCGGCTTGATGGGTGAACGCTTTGGCGGTCAGGTGCTGGATACCGTTGATATCGAAAACTATATCTCGGTGCCGAAAACCGAAGGTCAAAAACTGGCAGGCGCGCTGAAAGCACATGTTGATGACTATGATGTTGATGTGATTGATAGCCAGAGCGCCAGCAAGTTGGTTCCTGCTGCGCAGGAAGGCGGCTTGCACCAGATTGAAACGGCCTCCGGCGCGGTGCTAAAAGCACGCAGCATTATTATTGCCACCGGTGCCAAATGGCGCAACATGAACGTACCGGGCGAAGATAAGTATCGGACCAAAGGCGTAACCTATTGCCCGCACTGTGATGGCCCACTGTTTAAAGGCAAACGCGTGGCGGTGATTGGCGGCGGTAACTCGGGCGTTGAAGCGGCAATCGATCTGGCCGGTATAGTTGAACATGTGACGCTGCTTGAGTTTGCGCCGGAAATGAAGGCTGATCAGGTTCTGCAAAATAAAGTGCGTAGCCTGAAAAACGTCGACATTATTCTGAATGCGCAAACTACTGAAGTGAAGGGTGACGGTAGCAAGGTGACCGGTCTGGAATACCGCGATCGCGTCAGCGGCGACGTCCACAATGTGGAACTGGCGGGTATTTTTGTGCAGATTGGCCTGCTGCCAAACACCAACTGGCTGGAAGGCGCCGTTGAGCGTAATCGCATGGGCGAAATCATTATTGATGCCAAATGTGAAACCAGCGTGAAAGGGGTTTTCGCTGCGGGTGACTGCACCACCGTGCCGTACAAACAGATAATCATAGCTACCGGCGAAGGTGCAAAAGCATCACTGAGCGCCTTTGATTACCTGATTCGCTCCACCGTACAATAAGAAAGTAAGACTCACCTGCAAAAGAAGGAAAATGCCTGAGGTCGCAAACGCGTTTCAGGCTTACCGATTCGATGAAATAACATCGATGCGGAATAAAAAGGGGCTACCGAAAGGTAGCCCCTTTTTTTAACGAACGACCAGCACCGGCAGGGTGGCGTGGCGGACTACGCTGGAGGCGTTAGAACCCAGCAGATGGGTGCTGATTGATGGGTTGCGCGATCCAATGACCACCACATCGGCGTTCAGCTCTTCGCCCAACTCGTTGACTACATCACGTACGCTACCAAAGCGAACGTGCTGTTTGATGCGAGAAGGATCAATACTGAAGTGACCGACCATCGTTTGCAGGCGGGTTTCCGCTTCGTGCTGCAGATGTTCCTCAAAACGGCGAACGTCAGCAGCAAAACGATGCAGGCTCAGGCTGGCGGAGCCAGGAAGCACATGCAGAAGATGGATAATCCCATTTTCCTGTGCCAGAAATTCTGCATGGCGAACAGCCTTGTCGCTCAGTTCCATTTCGAATACATCAACAGGCATTATGATTGTGTTGTACATAAACATTCTCCTTGTCATTACATGAACACATAACAGCATAGTATTAAAAATGATTCTGTCAGTCACGACACAGATTTATGTTTTGCGAACAGGAAAGGGAAAGCAGCAATAATGTCAATGAGGGGCGGGGATATCATCGGAAAGAGGATGCGTAAGCATCCCCTGTAAGATAAAGCGAGTAGCTTTGCTATAACAGAGTTAGCGCAGGTAGTCGCCCGCAGCTTCAGGCTGGTACTCAAGTTCGATGACTTCGAGATGGGTTGATGTACCACCTGGTAGTTCCCAGTGGATCGTGTCGCCAACGCGCAGACCCAGAAGGGCAGCACCTACCGGGGCCATCACCGACAGTTGAGTACTGCTGTCGGTCATCGTGGCCGGATACACCAGGGTACGCACTCGGACTTCACCATCGCTCAGATTGCGGAATTTCACGCGGCTGTTCATGGTGACGACATCGTGCGGCATGGTTTCTGGAGAACACATTTGGGCGCGATCCAGCTCGGCGTTTAAGGCGTCAGCAATTGGTAAACCCGCAAACGCAGGTTGCTCCAACAGGCGGTCAATGCGCTCAGCATCGAGGTCGTTAATGATGATAGTTGGTCTGGACATTTATTACTCCATGTCGTCGATACTGCGGGTGCGCAGGTAAATAATCCCAAAAGAAAACCCTCACCGTCAGGCGGCAAGGGTTTAGCTTTTATGATGATACTGAGACTTACCCCAGGTTTGAAGTGATTTAGTTCACATTCAGGCGATCAATAACCGACTTTGTCGAGGATAAACTGCTTGCCGCAGTTTCCAGGATGCGCTTGCGGCAGGAACGATGCTGCGGAAAGCGGGGCATTAATGGTGGCTGCCTTGAGCGTAAACTGGATTTCAGTCAGGTAGGCCGGATTACCATGACAGCTTAACTTCACTGCCTTCACGCTTTTTGTACCCCAGGTTTTCGCGACGGCGTCGTCAAATGCGTTGCGGCTGACGGTTTTTCCGTAATTGTCGGCAATAAATTTGCCGAGTTCGGTATTTTTTATCTCACTATTCATTCGCACCATAGTGCCAAAGTACGCGTCAGGATCGAAACCAAAACAGGCGCCGTGCTTGGCATATTCGTAACGTTCGAGACACGATGTTCCGCCAGCGCCGGGCATCACAGCGCTCAGTTTTGCGGCGCTTTCCAGCGAAAGCCCCGTTTCTGGCGCGGCGCATTTGCGACTGGCACGAGCCTCCGGCAGGTTTGGTATAGGGCGCGTGGCGCAGCCAAAGCGCATCCACCGACGATTATCTACACCGCGGGCAGCAATCGATTTTGGCAGGCCAGGCCACAGACCGTGAACGGTCAGGAAATCTGCTTTATTTGCGGTTTCTTTTTGCAGGCGGCATTCGTCGGGTTCCTGACGATTACGTTCGTGTTGGCTCTGACAAAAACCGGTTTGCCAGGAGAGCGCCAGCACATAGCGATCAAAGTCACCGTACTGTTTTGCCTGAAGTTGTTCGGCCTGGGCCGCAGAAACCGGCAGCAGAAGTGCCACCAGCAAAGAGCAATAACGCCATGTCGATGTCATGATGAATTCGGATACTTATATAATTTCTGAATGTCATCTATTAAATCATAAAAAAAGCCGCTCAGGTTTAGCTGAGCGGCATCATTTTCGTTACGCGTTTTTGCTAAGGACTAAGAAGTACGATTAGCTCCACATTGCCAGAATCGGCCAGCCGACCAGCAGAAGCATGGCGATATAGATAACGCCGAAGATGGCGCCCAGACGCCAGTAGTCTTTGGACTTCACATAACCACAGCCGTAGATGATCACGCCAGGGCCGGTGGCATACGGTGTCAGACAACCCATGATACCGATGGACAGCACCAGCAGAATACACAGATGCTCCATTGGCACGCCCGGGATCCCTTTACCGACCGCCAGAATTACTGGCAGCATGGTCGCGGTATGCGCAGACAGGCTGGCAAACAGGTAGTGAGCAAAGTAGAACACCAGTACCAGCACGATCACGGTCGCGTTAGGCGAGAAGCCTTCCAGGTGTGAGCTCATGGTGTTAGCGAACCAGTCGATAAAACCGGAACGGGTTAAGCCGTTGGCCATTACCACCAGGGTGGCAAGGTTGACCAGCGTGTTCCATGCGCTGTTATAGCGGGTAATGTCTTTCCACGGTACTACGTGCAGAGCCAACATTAGAGAAACCGCCAGCAGACCCACGGCGGTGGCATCAATCAGCTTGCCGCCGAATACCCACAGACCCAGGCTCAGCAGCACCAGACCGATCAGGGTCATCTCTTTACGGGTCAGTTTACCCATGGTTTTCAGTTCGTCACCGGCCCATGCGGCAACTTCTGCACTGTGAGTGACTTCGGGTTTGTACAGAACGTAGGATAACCACGGCGCAACGATCAGCAAAATAATACCGACTGGCAGGAAGCTGAGGAACCATTGCAGCCAGCTGATCTGAATACCGGCAATTTTGTTAACGAATTCCAGACCCAGTACGTTTGGCGCAGCGCCGGTAACGAACATAGAGGAGCTCAGGCTGGTACTGATCACCATCATCCACATCAGATAACCGCCGATACGGCGAGCTGACGGATCGTTCGGGAATGATTTAAACAGCGGCGGCAGGTTCTTGATAACCGGGAAAACGGTACCACCGGTACGCGCGGTGTTCGACGGTGTAAATGGCGCCAGCAGGATGTCGATTATAACAATCGCATAGCCCAGTGTCAGGGTACGTTTCCCCATGAACTTCACCAGGAACAGCGCGATACGACGACCCAGACCGGTGACTTCATAACCCAGTGCGAAGATGAACGCACCAAACACCAGCCAGACGGTGGTGCTGGAGAAGCCAGCCAGACCCCACTTCAGCGCCTGTTTGCCGGCGTGAAAGGTGGGGTCTGCCAGTTCTGTGGCATCAAACAGCAGGTAGTTGCTGCCGATCACGCAAATTGTCACGGCGATAAAGCTGATCGCTGTTGCCGGGATAGGCTCGAGGATCATACCGACAATCATGGCCACAAACACGGCAAAGTAGTGCCAGGCCTGCGGGGGCATTCCATCAGGGACGGGGATAAGAAACATGACACCCATGACGACCAGCGGGGCCAGTAACTTCCATATACTATCTTTTGATAAAGACATGAATGATTCTCCGGAAAGGATCTTTAATGGTGATAATGATGAACTTGTGAAATCTGAGCTAAGAACCAGGTGACAATCAGCAGATCGGCACAGCCTCCAGGACTGAGGTTGCGTTCAATGCACTGTTGGTCGAACTGGTGCAGGTAATTGAGATCGGCGGGGGTGCGAATTCCCCCTTGCTGCAATAATGTGGCAGATTGCTGCTGTAACCAGCGCAGACCCTCAGCGCCACCGCGGGAAGCGACGTTGGTATCGCCGTTGATTGCCATAAGCAGCAGTAAGGTATCGAGCAATGCCAGTTCAGGATCGCGACCCTGAGCCAGCAACGCGCGGTAGTGCGGTAACGCGTGGTGGATCACTAATGGATAGCCCGCTTCGGCTTCACCGCGAGCCCCGGTTAAACCCAGTTGTTGATACAGACGTTGGCCAGCCGTGAGTTGTTGATTGTTCTGGCGCAGTTCGCGCTCGGTCAGGCCGCGGCAAAAGGCTGCTGCTGTAGAGCAAATGGTTTCAGGTGTGACGGTCTGGCCGAGCTGGTGCAGGCGACCAATGGCGGCGCACAGCAATCCCAGCGAAAAGATACTGCCTTTATGGGTGTTCACCCCGGCAGTGGCGCGAAACATCTCGGCCTCGCAGGCCATCCCCACCGGACGCAGTCCTTTCAGCACATCTTCAGGTACCAGTTGCGCGCTGAAGGCCCCGTATTCGACGAAACGCGGCAGCCAGGCGTGGATCGCCTCGGCGCTGCGGTGAAAGTCATCCAGCGCCATGTCTTTGTGCGCGCCGTTGTTAATACGATCCACCAGACCGGGTTTGGGAGACAGGTTGACTTCCGTCAGCATGGCACGCCACGCGAGCGTCGCGTACGCTTCTGGTAAATCCTGAGGAAGAACGGCGGATTTAGTCGATGTTGCGGGAATCGGCATCATGCAGCAGTTCCTCCATGCGAATAAGTAACTCGGAAAGCGTGTGGGTTTTACCCCGCGCGCAGTCGGCTGCGCTTTGCTCGCACAGCAGGCAGCGGCGGGCAGGGAGCGTGAAATGACGGCGAGACAGGATTTCTCCTTCCGGAGTCAGGACATCGAGGTCCCATAACCGTCCCAGCGGGTGTGAATGCTCAAGCTCTATGGTGGCGAGCTTGAGGTCGTGTGCCGGGGCCTCTATAGACAACAGACCTTCCGGCCCGCTGGCAGAAACCCGCGTAACTTGCTCCCTGACTATCCAGCCCGATTTTTCCGCCAGCGTGAGCAAGGCAGTGATACCGTGATTAAAAATGCGACGAGTGAGTTCGCTGTCTTTAATCGGACCCGGAGCGACCACGGTAAAAGAGACCAGTGGCGCGCAGTGGCGGGTGAGCCAGGCATGCTGCCGTGCTTGTCTCTCATCGCGGCTGGCGAGCAGCTCGGGAATAGAAACCGCGTGGCAGGTGGCATGTTCAGGGAGCAGGTGCATGGCTTATTCCTTCACCTGATGCACAACATCAATCACTGAACCGTCGCGGTAACGCACAACGGCAATCACCCGGTCGGTGAATTCGATGGCGCGTGGCTGACCGGTAAGCTGCTGTGCACGCTCGCGCAGCCAGTCGATGGAGACCACTTTCATCCCCGCTTCCTGCAAACGTTCAGCCAGTTCAGGACGTGCAGGGTTGACGGCGATACCGTGGTCAGTGACCAGGATGTCAATGCTGGAGCCAGGGGTGACGCAGGTCAGCACGTTATCAACCAGCGTCGGGATGCGACCGCGAACCAATGGGGCGACGATAATCGACAGTGCAGCACCGACAGCGGTATCGCAGTGGCCACCGGATGCGCCGCGCAGCACACCGTCGGAGCCGGTCAGCACGTTGACGTTGAAGTTCGTATCCACTTCCAGTGCGCTCAGCACTACGACATCCAGACGGTCAACCGATGCGCCTTTCGAACCCCAGTTAGCGTACTGGTTAGCGCTGATCTCAATATGGTTTGGATTGCGGGCCAGGGATTTTGCGGCGGCACTGTCGAAGCTCTGTACATCCAGCAGTTTGCGGATTAACCCTTTTTCATGCAGGTCAACGATGGTGGCAGTGATGCCGCCCAGTGCGAAGTCGGCGCGGATGTCGCGGCTGCGCATTTTGTCTTCCAGGAAGCGGGTTACGGCCAGCGAGGCGCCACCGGTACCGGTCTGCAAAGAGAAGCCCTCATTGAAGTAACCGGAATTGGCAATCACCTCTGCCGCGCTGCGGGCGATCAGCAGCTCACGCGGGTTGGTCGTCATGCGGGTTGCATCAGCGCCAATTTTGTCCGCATCACCGACCTGCTCGATCTGCACGATCAGATCCACCTGATCCTGGGTGATACTGGCCGGATTATGCGGGTAGCTCAGCAGTTGTTCGGTCAGCAGGACCACCTGTTTAGCGTTATCGGCATCGACACGGGCGTAGCCGAGTGAGCCACAGCAGGCTTTACCGGTGTAGCCGTTAGCATTACCAAACTGGTCGCAGGACGGTACGCCGAGGAAGGCGACGTCAATGCTTAACTCACCGCTTTGTACCAGGTGTACGCGACCGCCGTGAGAGTGGACCTGCACAGGTTCAGCCAGTAAACCGCGGGAGATCTCTTCCGCCAGCGGACCACGCAGACCGGAAGTATAAATGCGGCTGACGACGCCCTGACGAATGTGTTCCACCAGCGGAGCGTGACAGTCGCTCAGGGAGCTGGACGCCAGCGTCAGGTTTTTAAAGCCCATGGCGGCAATGGTATCCATCACCAGGTTAATGGTCAGGTCGCCACCGCGGAAAGCGTGGTGGAAAGAGATGGTCATTCCATCCTGTAAACCTGAACGGCGAATAGCGTCTTCCAGGTTAGCGCACAGTTTTTTGTCGCGGGGTTTTTGCGCCTGTAACGCGACTTTTGCGCTGCTGTGGAAAGCGGAAAGGTCGCTTTCAGCATGACGGCTCCAGGTCGCCACGCGATCCTGTCGTTGAGACTGTTCGATTTTCTGCGTCATTTTTTTGCCTTATTCTTCGCGAATGCCGGAAAGTTCTGCACGGGAGATAACCAGAAGGGCGCGCTCGATAACCGGGCTGTCGACCATCTTGCCGTTCAGGGAGACAACGCCACGGCCTTCGCGAGCGGCGGCTTCAGCGGCTTCTACAACCAGACGGGCGTGCGCCAGTTCTTTGCGCGTTGGCGCATACAGGTTGTGCAGGAGGTCGATCTGACGCGGGTTGATGAGCGATTTACCGTCAAAACCCAACTGCTTGATGTGTGCGGCTTCATGCAGGAAACCGGCTTCGTTATTGGCATCGGAATAAACGGTGTCAAATGCCTGAATGCCCGCAGAGCGTGCCGCCTGCAAAATAGAGCAGCGGGCAAACAGCAGTTCGGTGCCTTCCGGTGAACGCTCGGTGCGCAGGTTACGCACGTAATCTTCTGCACCCAAGGCAATACCGATCAGACGTTCAGAGGCGTGAGCGATTTCAACGGCGCGGGTGATGCCCAGCGGTGATTCAATAGCAGCGAGCAGACCGGTGCTGCCAGGTTCGCGACCGCAGGCGTTTTCGATACGCAGAATTTCGCTTTCGATGTCGATAACATCCTGCGCAGTATCCGTTTTAGGTAAACGCACGATGTCAGCGCCACCGCGAACGACCGCTTCGAGGTCATTGATACCCCATTCAGAATCGAGGGCATTTACGCGAACAATGGTTTCAACGTCGTGATACAGCGGGTGCTGCAGCGCGTGGTACACCAGACGACGCGCGGTATCTTTCTCGCGCAGTGCGACGGAGTCTTCCAGGTCGAACATCAGCGCATCTGCCGGGTAGATAAACGAGTTGCTGATCATTGCGGCATTGGCGCCCGGTACGAACAACATGCTACGGCGTGTGCGGGATTTACGTTGTTGCAAAGATTCAGAAATCACTGGCAATCCTCCCATGGCAGTGCCGGAATGCCGCTGGCGCGGGCCAGTAATGCTTCCAGTCGCGCACGTAAAATGCAGTCCAGTGCGCCTTTATCATCAACATTTAATTGCACGCCGCGTACGTTGTAGCGGGACAGAACGTCGAGGATGGTGGTGCGAATGGCATCACCAAATTGTTTTTCAACGCTACTGTTAACCTGCAGGTCGATATCCTGCGTATCGAGCGGGGCGATGCGAATCATCACATCACCGGACTCGAGAGTGCCTGCGACGGCTGCCTGCTTTATTTTCATTTTTCACCTGTTGCTAATGCGGGGGTATTTTGGCGGACTACCGCGCCTGGCGAGGTTCTCTCAAGCATGTTTTGCAGGTAGTGCAACGTGGCTTCAGGAACCAGAGGGGCGATAGCCGTGAGATCTTTTTTAACCAGCAGCTTGCGTACCCAGGAGGCGGAAATCGGCATCTCCTGGAAGCACAGCCGCTCAATTTCCACCAGTTCAATCGGTGGGGCGGGGAGCGTTGGGGTCTCCAGCCAGTAGCGCATGTCGTTGTTGTACTGGGAGGTGACGGTGCAATACGGTTCGGTACCGACGAAGCGGTGCGTGACGCCAAGTGCCGGGGCCAGATACTGGCGGAAGATTTTCAGGTCTATTTCGGTGTAGCAGTGGTTAATGACGCTCTGCTCTTTAATGAAGTAGCACGGGAACGTGGCGCGAGAAATGATGTATTCCGATCCGCGATGCACAGTTAAATGCGGAATATCTTTTGTTCCCTTAAGTACCAGATCCAGACGGTCTTCATACGGGAAGCGTGAGGTGTCTTCTTTTACTAGAAACAGATGTAGCCAGTCGCACTGTGCCGCTGCCTGTTGGATCAGAAAACGATGACCGTTGGTAAAAGGGTTGGCGTTCATGACGATACAGCCAATTTTTTTTCCTTCGCGACGCTGTTTTGTCAGCGATTCGGCGTAACGCTTCAGACGCGTGGTGCTGTTTTCCATCAGCACCATAATGCCTGGTACGCTGGTCAGCGTAGAGAAGCCACACTGCTTAAACAGCGCTTCGTATTCGGTTTTGGTATAAATGAAGAGATGCGTACAGTGACGCTCATACGCGAGATTGATCAGCTCAGTGGCGAGCGTCAGGGCTAAGCCTTCGCCGCGCACGGTTTCGCTGATAGCCACGCATTTAATGATATTTCCGGCAATACCGCCGCAGGCAATCAGGCGGTCATCACGGGTGACGGTGATAAATATTTCAACGGTCGTATCCACGCTCAAATCATTCTCTTTCAGAAATTGAGCGATAGCCGCCATCTTTTTATTTTCTGAGCGCTTCACGTGCGAGAATATATTATTACCGAACATAGTAAAAAGTGTCCTGATGGTATATTTGTTACTGGCTTTTAGGTTTTGTTGCCAGGTTTAGCAACCTGATAACGTTTTGTTTGCAAGTGAAGGGAAGGTTTTTTTATTACGGAGTATTTCTTTTTTTCCCTACTGCATACATCGTAAGGGGTATTTTAGAGGTAAATTTTGATTTATTTCACAATACGTTAGAAGGTTTTTATGTGTTTTATGGTTTTAAGTTTTTTAATTAATTTAACCCTGAAATAGCGCGTGGTTTTAATTTGTTTAATTGATTTAAGGTGGGGAATCTGTAACGATCCTATTTTATGCCGTGACTTGTAAATAAAACATTTTCATTACAAATACAAAAAAATAAGTTGCGGTTAACGTCGTTGAGGAAAAATTATGTCACAACATAAAAATAAAACACGGTTTTCTTTTTTCCGCAGACTGGCGTTTCCATTGCGTATTTTCCTGCTGATCCTGGTCGTTTCCATTTTTATCATCGCCGCGCTGGCGAAATACTTCACCGCCAGTTTTGAAGACTACCTGACAACGCACGTCCGTGATATGGCAATGAACCAGGCGAAAATCATCGCCTCTAACGACAGTATCATCACTGCGGTGAAGCATCGCGATTACACGCGTCTGGCGACCATTGCCGACAAGCTTCAGAGCGGGACTGATTTCGATTATGTGGTGATCGGTGATGAGAACTCTATTCGTCTCTACCATCCGAATCCGCAAAAAATTGGCTACCCAATGCAGTTCACCAAGCCCGGTGCGTTGGCAAATGGGGAAAGCTACTTTATTACCGGGACGGGATCTATTGGGTTGGCAATGCGCGCTAAAACGCCCATTTTTGATGATGATGGCAAGATTATTGGCGTGGTTTCGATAGGTTATTTGATCAGTAAAATCGACAGTTGGCGATCGGATTTTTTACTGCCGATGGCGGGTGTGTTTCTTCTGCTGCTGTTGTTACTGATGCTGCTCTCCTGGTTTTTTGCCGCCCATATTCGCCGCCAGATGCTGGGAATGGAGCCCAAACAAATTGCCCGTGTGGTGCGCCAACAGGACGCATTATTTAGCTCGGTATACGAAGGCTTGATTGCCGTTGACCTGGACGGGTGCATAACTGCTATCAATCGCAGTGCGCGAAAAATGCTGGGGCTTCCGTCGCCAGGGCGGCAGTGGTTGGGGAAACCCATTGATGAGGTTGTTAATCCGTCGGACTTTTTTACGCAGCAGATTGCGGAGCAACGTCAGGATGCGATGGTGAATTTTAACGGGCTAAGCGTTATCGCCAACCGTGAGGCTATTCGTTCCGGCGATGAATTACTCGGGGCGATTATCAGTTTTCGTAGTAAAGATGAAATAGCCACCCTCAATGCCCAGCTGACACAAATCAAACAATATGTTGAGAGCCTGAGAACACTGCGTCATGAACATCTGAACTGGATGTCGACCATTAATGGCCTGCTGCAAATGAAAGAATACGATCGCGTGCTTGAGATGGTGCAGGGGGAATCCCAAGCCCAGCAGCAGCTGATTGATGACCTGCGCGGTGCCTTTGCCGATCGCCAGGTTGCCGGTCTGCTGTTTGGTAAAGTCCAGCGTGCGCGGGAATTGGGGCTCAAAATGACGATTGTTCCCGGAAGTCAACTTCATCAACTTCCCGAAGGGCTGGATAGCACAGAGTTTGCAGCAATTGTTGGCAATCTGCTTGATAATGCATTTGAGGCCAGCTTACGTACCCAGCAAGGGAATAAGGTTGTTGAACTGTTTCTGAGTGATGAAGGGGATGAGGTCATCATTGAAGTTGCCGACCAAGGGTGCGGCGTACCGGAAGCGTTACGTGAAAAAATATTTGAACAGGGTGTGAGCACCCGTACCGATGAACCAGGTGAACATGGCATCGGTTTGTATCTGATTGCAAGTTATGTGAGGCGCTGTGATGGGGTTATTACGCTTGAAGATAACACCCCCTGCGGCACTTTATTTTCTCTATTTCTTCCGAAAGTGAAAAAAAACGATGACGGAACCATTAACGCTATTGATCGTTGAGGATGAAACGCTGCTGGCGGAGATGCATGCTGAATATATCCGCCATATACCCGGTTTCAGCCAGATCTGGTTGGCGGGGAACCTGGAGCAGGCGCGGATGATGATCGCGCGTTTTAAGCCCGGTCTGATTCTTCTGGATAACTATTTACCGGACGGTAAGGGCATTACCCTTCTACATGAGTTGACTCAGGCACGCTACCCTGGCGGCGTGGTGTTTACTACGGCTGCCAGTGACATGGATACGGTGTCAGAGGCGGTGCGCGGCGGGGCGTTTGATTATCTGGTCAAACCGATTGCCTACGAGCGACTGGGGCAGACGCTAACGCGCTATCAGCAGCGCAGACGCATGCTGGCGGGTAACGACAGTGCCAGTCAAAAGCAGATTGATGAAATGTTTAACGCTTATGCGCGGGGTGAACCAAAAGGGGATTTGCCTACGGGTATTGATGCGCTAACGCTGAATGCGGTGCTGAAATTATTCGCTGATCCGACGGTACACCATACTGCGGAGACCATTGCACAGGCGTTGACCATCAGCCGCACAACCTCCAGGCGTTATCTGGAGTACTGTGCCAGCCGGCATTTGATTATTGCGGAGATTATTCACGGGAAGGTTGGGCGGCCGCAGCGTATTTATCATGGCGGCTAAATGCGGATTTCTGACGTAGGCCGGATAAGATGCTTTAGCATCGCCATCCGGCAACGTGCGGTTGCAATGCCGGATAGCGGTGTAACCGCCTGATCCGGCCTACATTTTGTTCGCTATCAACCTCCAATCACGGCGGTTGTAGCGGGCACCATCACTTCCGTGGCGATAATGACAATCAGTAGCCCGACCATCACCGGCACAGACGTGCGCTTGACCACTTCAAACGGTGAAATCTTCGCCATACCCGCAACGGCAACGACCACACCAGAGACCGGGGAGATCGTACGCCCCAGGTTCGACGCTTGCAGCATCGGGATGGAGAGGTAAGCGGGGTTAATGCCTGAAGAGTGCGCCAGTTTTGGGATCATCTCAACGAAGGCATAGAACGGGGCATTACCGGAGCCGGTGGTCATTGCTGCCAGCATGGTCAGAATAACCAGCACCAGCATCAGAATAATGCTTGCGGAGCCAAACGAGGTGGCGATCGAGATCAGGCTCTGAATAAAGCCGATAGTGCTCAGACCCTGGGCGAAAACTCCGGCGGCAACTAACAGCATTACCACGTTAGCAAAGGCATCAGCCATGCCGCGGTAGGCCACTTCCAGACCTGAGAAAACCTTCTGGGTATTGAACCCGCGGACAAACTCCAACACTGCGGCAATAAGCATGCACAGCACCAGAATGGTAATGATGTGCAGTTGCGGTCCCCACTTACCATCAAAAATGAGAACCCCGACAATCGGAGTAAACGGCAGGATGGCGTAAAACGATGGCGCGGTGGTGGTGATTTCGGCCACGTCTAACATTTCGTGAGAAACGTTCTCTTTTTTGTCCAGATAGCGCTGCCAGAAAAAGTGGGCAATCGCCATGCCGATAATGGCGGCAATGGAAATCGGCAGCGTGGTTTTAAATGCGAAGTCGATCAACGGCATTTCTGCGGCTTTGGCGGCGAGAACCACATCACCAGAAGTGGGGGATAGAATGATGGCGGCAGGGGAGGCGCAAATGGCCGCCGCAGCACCACGGCTGATACCCACGTTAACCATGACCGGAAAGAGGGTTGCCATCAGCAGTACGCCCAGCCCCGTCGCTGAAGAAACCGCCAGTGACATCAGGCAGGCGACAAAGTAGGCGGCAATCATTAACACATAGGGTGAGTTGATATATTGCAGTGGTTTGGAAGCCAGTTTAACCACCATATCGTTTGCACCAATATGCGTCATGTAGGCGGCAAAACCACACAGCATCATGATCATCATGCCGAGATCGCCACCGCGGCTCATCAGCAAAATTTTAATGTATTCAACGATGTCTGTTGCTGTGTAGCCTGTGCTTTCGGCACTACCGGGCAAAACTTTATGACCCATCAGGGCGCTGATAATCAGTAAAACCAGGCCACCGACAAACAGTACGCCGGTCGCGGAATAACCTTTAATGATGTAGCGCGCTACACCCACAATAACCATAACTCCGATAAGGAGTTCTATAAATGTCAACATTATTTCCCCTGTCACATTGACGCCCAGAAAGTAAAAAAACTAAAAAAAGCATAAAACGGTGAGAGAATGTGCCTAATAAACGGATAACCCTCGCTGATTGAAATCAATAAAAATACGGATTAAACCAATGGCTGAGCCATTTTTTCAACATAGCGGATGAACCGGGAATGCTGCAATCAAAAAGTGTGAAGTCGTCTGTGGTTGTGTGGGATTTGACATTGAATTGATCTTGTTTTGTTTTCTAATTGTTAATTTATTTAACTTTTGCATGTAAAATGAACAATTTATTGATATTAATAGAGTAATGACCGTTTCAGATAAGGCTCGGGAAATATAAGGGAAATAAACTACGCGCATACGAAGGGAATATTCTGATTTTTAACCCTAAGCATTTTCGTTAAGTTAACATTAAGGATGGCTTTGCTACAATTAATGCAGAACCCCAGAATGGTAATTACGTTGTGATTGTCGCGAAGCGCTATTTCCTGTTTATTTCATTTGTTTTTATTCAGTTGGCTGTTATTCCACAGGCCACAGCTGAAGATAAAGGTTGGTTTGATACCTTCACAGATAATGTCAGTGAAACCTGGCAGCAGCCGGAGCATTATGACCTGTACGTGCCCGCCATTACCTGGCATGCGCGATTTGCCTACGATAAAGATAAAACAGATCGTTACAATGAACGCCCCTGGGGAGCGGGATTTGGTCAGTCCCGTTGGGATGATAAAGGCAACTGGCACGGGCTGTATATTATGGCCTTTAAGGATTCCTACAATAAGTGGGAACCCATCGGAGGATATGGCTGGGAAAAAACCTGGCGCCCGCTGGCCGATGATAACTTCCATACTGGTCTGGGTTTTACCGCCGGTTTCACCGCGCGTGATAACTGGAACTACATTCCTGTGCCGGTGATACTGCCACTGGCATCGATAGGTTATGGTCCGGCAACGTTTCAGATGACCTACATACCCGGTACGTATAATAACGGGAATGTCTATTTTGCCTGGATGCGTTTCCAGTTTTGATGAACGATGTGTATTGTTATACAGCTAAGTATAAACAATTAAAAAACAATTGGTTACGAACGTTACTGCAAAAATAACGCGACATTTATCACTTTTTGGCAAAGTTCGACTGGACAAAGTCCACCACAATTGTTGTACTGATACCCGACACAGCATTTGTGTCTATTTTTCATGTAAAGGTAATTTTGATGTCTAAGATTAAAGGTAACGTTAAGTGGTTTAATGAGTCCAAAGGATTCGGTTTCATTACTCCGGAAGATGGCAGCAAAGATGTGTTCGTACACTTCTCTGCAATCCAGACCAATGGTTTTAAAACTCTGGCTGAAGGTCAGCGTGTAGAGTTCGAAATCACTAACGGTGCCAAAGGCCCTTCTGCTGCAAACGTAACCGCTCTGTAAGCATACGACAGCAAGAATTCAAAACCCGCTTAATTGCGGGTTTTTTTATCTTCAGTGTGCCGAAGAAGCGGAAACCAGCCAGAACGCCAGGGCGGTCATCGCAAAAGACCCCAACAGATTGATCAGTACGTTCACCATTGCCCAGCCAAAACGTCCGTCTTGCAGTAAAAACACCACCTCTGCTGAGAACGTTGAGAAGGTGGTCAGCCCGCCGCAAAAGCCTGTCGTAATCAATACCTTCCACATAGGGTCAATGTGGGTCATGCGATTGAACCACGCCAGCCCCATACCAATGATAAACGCCCCAATTAAGTTTGCAGCCATCGTGCCGAAGGGAATCGCTTGATGAAGGGGGTTAAATCGCATACTCAACAGCCATCTGGCTACGCTACCTGTACCACCGCCAATAAAAACCGCTAAAAGGAGTTGTGACACTGCATAATCCTGCTATTTGATTGTATATAGTGTGAGTGTAACGCTGAATAATCATTATTGGCGAGCCTAACCGTTTTTTCAGGAGGGAGTATGTTCGTTGCTGCAGGGCAATTCGCCGTGGGTCCCTCATGGGAGAAAAATGCCGAAACGTGCGTATCATTGATGTCCCAGGCCGCGGGCGAGGGCGTCTCATTGTTGGTCTTACCCGAAGCGTTGCTGGCCCGTGACGATCTTGACCCTGACCTGTCAGTGAAATCTGCTCAATGGCTGGAAGGGGGATTTCTGACGCGATTACTGCGAGAAAGCGTGCAGAATGAGATGACAACGATCCTGACGATTCATGTTCCCTCGCTGCCGGGACGGGCGTTTAACATGCTGGTGGCGCTACGAAGAGGTCAGGTTGTGGCTCATTACGCCAAATTACATCTCTATGATGCTTTTTCGATTCAGGAGTCGCGTAATGTTGATGCAGGCGATGTCGTACCGCTGCTGTTGGACGTGGAAGGTCTTAAAGTCGGTTTGATGACCTGTTACGATTTACGTTTCCCTGAGCTGGCATTAGCACATGCTTTGCAGGGGGCAGATATTCTGGTACTCCCTGCGGCCTGGGTACGCGGTGCACTAAAAGAACATCACTGGGCTACGCTGCTGGCGGCCAGAGCGTTGGATGCGACCTGCTATCTGATTGCTGCCGGTGAGTGTGGCAATAAGAATATTGGTCAAAGCCGGATAATCGATCCGTTTGGCGTGACGATTGCCGCTGCCGCAGAAACACCCGCGCTGATTGTTACTGAGGTTTCTGCCGAGCGAGTGCGACAGGTCAGGGCGCAACTTCCGGTGTTACGCAACCGACGCTTTGCGCCACCGCAATTATTATGACGTTTTTTTAAACAAGACTTGATTCACCTTGTTACAGATTGCTATTGTGTGCCCGCGTCGAAAGGCCGTTAAAATTCTCAGGTTAATATGGCGCTTTATGCAGCCTGGTTTAAGTGAAGAAGGTATCTATGGGTGAGATTAGTATTACCAAACTGCTGGTGGTTGCCGCACTGGTCGTTCTGCTGTTTGGTACCAAGAAGTTGCGTACTCTGGGTGGAGACCTGGGAACGGCAATTAAAGGCTTCAAGAAAGCGATGAACGATGAAAATGCCGATGCGAAGAAAGATGCAGATGGTAGCGTTCAGGCTGAGAAGCTTTCTCATAAAGAGTGATGTCAGGAGCATGATGCTCGTACTGCAAACTCTGCATGAAAAAAACCGGCAATTTGCCGGTTTTTTTATTGCTGAAATGTAAGTGAGTATTACGCGATTACTTCACTTCCAGCCCTTTTGCCTGCATGTCTGCATGATATGAAGAACGTACAAATGGACCGCAAGCTGCATGGGTAAAGCCCATTGCCATAGCTTCTGCTTTCATTTCATCGAACTCATCCGGGCTAACATAGCGCTGAACCGGCAGATGGTGACGGCTTGGCTGTAAATACTGCCCCAGCGTTAGCATGGTAACGCCATGACGACGCAGGTCACGCATGACCTCAATGATTTCCGCGTTGGTTTCACCCAGACCCACCATCAGACCTGATTTGGTTGGGATCTCCGGATGGGCTTCTTTGAAACGCTCCAGAAGCTTCAGTGACCAGTTGTAATCTGCACCCGGACGTACATTGCGGTAAATACGCGGTACGTTTTCAAGGTTGTGGTTAAACACGTCTGGCGGCGTTGCGGTGAGGATATCCAGCGCGCGGTCCATTCGACCACGGAAGTCAGGTACCAGCGTTTCGATTTTAATCGACGGGCTTTTCTCACGGATAGCTGTGATGCAGTCCGCAAAGTGTTGAGCACCGCCATCGCGCAGATCGTCGCGATCGACGGAGGTGATGACGACATAGCGCAGCGCCATGTCCGCAATAGTTTGAGCCAGTTTTAACGGTTCGTTGACATCCGGGGCAACCGGACGACCATGGGCAACGTCACAGAATGGGCAGCGGCGGGTACAAATCGCGCCGAGGATCATAAAGGTTGCGGTGCCGTGATTGAAACATTCAGCCAGGTTAGGGCAGGACGCTTCTTCGCAGACAGAGTGCAGGCCATTTTTGCGCATTGCCGCTTTGATGCCCTGGATGCGAGTGGAGTCCGCTGGCAGTTTTATTTTCATCCATTCCGGTTTACGCAGCAGGGCTTCACGCTCTGTTGCCACATTTTTTACCGGGATAAGAGCCATCTTATCGGCATCGCGGTATTTAACACCGCGTTCCATCACAATGGGTTTACTCATAGCTTGCGTGTTCCAGTTGCGAATAACGAAGGAAAGCGTTTCAATTCAAGGGAATGTTGTATTTATCAACTATTTTTGAATTAGTGATACGCAGTATATCATTGAAACGGGCCAGAAAGCAGCCTGACAGGCTGGCAAAATGTAAAATAGTTGTTGTTTTGTGCCATTTGCCACAACATATGCTGCGGCAATGTCTGCCCCGTTTTTAGTCTGCGACGTACTCGTGTGGTGGGTTACCGAGTAGCGATAATATGTTTGCCAGCAAACGAGGACGAACGCTTTCGGTGGTGGCATGACTGTCCCACTGTGAAACTTTCGCCATCTCCATTCCGGCGTAGCCGCAAGGGTTGATGCGCAGGAAAGGCGACAAATCCATATCCACGTTAAGCGCTAAGCCATGGAATGAACATCCTCTACGAATCCGTAACCCTAACGAACAGATTTTCTTTTCACCGACGTAAACGCCTGGCGCATCGGCTCGTGGGTGTGCATCGATACCCATTTCTGCAAGCGTGTTTACCACGGTTAGTTCCAGCAGCGTGACCAGTTCGCGAACGCCCAGTTTTCGGCGTTTGAGGTTCAACAGGACATACATCACCTGTTGCCCTGGGCCGTGGTACGTTACCTGACCGCCACGATCGCTCTGAATAACGGGGATATCACCCGGCACCAGAACGTGTTCTGCTTTGCCTGCCTGCCCCTGAGTGAAGACCGGATAATGCTCTACCAGCCAGATTTCATCATGACTGTTTTCATCGCGGGTATCGGTGAATTCGTGCATGGCCTGAGAGACGGGCTCGTAAGGCTGAAGACCGAGCTGGCGGACAAGAATTTTATCCTGATACAAAACGGTATCTCCGTAGATACTCACATCGAGTAGAGAATATAAAGAGGGGAAAGTATATCACAGGGGAAGGAGAGAGAGGTTACCCGAGCAGAATGCAACGGGTAACCGACAGGCTGTTACAGCACCATACGTACGATGTCGATGTTGCCTAATTCTTCGTACAGGGTTTCAACCTGCTCAATGTGCGTAGCAGTGATGGTGATAGAGACCGAGTGGTAGTTGCCTTTGCTGCTCGGTTTTACTGTTGGAGAGTAATCACCTGGCGCATGGCGCTGTACCACTTCAACCACCTGATCAACCAACTCCGGCAACGCCTGCCCCATTACTTTGTAAGTAAATGGAGTAGGGAATTCAAGCAGTTCGTTAAGTTTGGTTTTCATGTCAGCTCCGGCGTTACATCAAAAAATAATAACTCCCACGCTGAGTGGGAGTTATCTGGATACCTAGTATATGGGGACGTAAATCACACTTTCAAGTGCTCAATTTTTAGCCAAACCAGTGATGAAACATTAATTTAATGTAATCAATGATTTTACCAAAGAAGTTGCCTTCAGGGATTTCCTGCAGGACCACCAGCGGGCGCTGTTCAATGGTTTTGCCGTCGAGCTGGAAATTGATGGTGCCGACAACCTGGTTTTTCTGCAGCGGCGCGTGCAGTTCAGTGGTGTTCAGCACATAGCTCGCTTTCAGATCTTTCATACGGCCGCGCGGAATGGTCAGGTAGACATCTTTATCAACACCTAACGAGGCACGATCGGTATTACCAAACCAGGCCGGTTCAGAGGCAAATTCTTTGCCGACCTTCAGTGGGTTCACGGTTTCAAAGAAACGGAAGCCCCAGGTCAGCAGCTTTTTGCTTTCGGTTTCACGACCTTTATAGGTACGACCGCCCATGACGGCAGAGATCAGACGCATCTGACCTTCGGTTGCGGATGCCACCAGGTTATAGCCCGCTTTATCGGTGTGACCGGTTTTAATCCCGTCAACATTCAGGCTGTTATCCCACAGCAGGCCGTTACGGTTTAACTGACGAATGCCGTTGAAAGTGAACTCTTTTTCTCGGTAGATAGAGTATTCGTTAGGCACGTCGCGAATCAGCGCCTGACCAATCAACGCCATGTCACGTGCTGAGCTGTACTGACCTTCAGCATCCAGACCGTGGACGGTCTGGAAGTGGGTGTTTTTCAGTCCCAGCGCATTAACATAGCTGTTCATCAGGCCGACGAAAGCATCCTGACTACCGGCAGCAAAGTCAGCCATTGCCACGCAAGCGTCGTTGCCGGATTGCAGGTTAATACCACGGATCAATTGTGAAACGGGAACCTGCATTCCCGGTTTCAGGAACATCAGCGATGAACCTTTAAACACCGGGTTACCGGTAGCCCACGCGTCATTGCCCACGGTGACCAAATCGGTTTCTTTGAATTTCCCGGCTTTCATGGCCTGACCGATGACATAGCTGGTCATCATTTTGGTCAGGCTGGCGGGGTCGCGGCGAGTGTCCGCATTCTGTTCGGCCAGAACCTTTCCTGAATTGTAATCAATCAGGATATAGGACTCCGCGTCGATCTGCGGAACGCCCGGGATCATGGTTTTAATATTCAGGTCATCGGCATGGGCAGCAGAGAGAGAGGCTGCGCAGAGAGCAGCGGTGAGCGCGATGCGCTGCACGAAACGAGCGGAAAAAGTGGTCTTCATGGTCTGAACTACGACGTCCGTGATGAAAGTAAAAAAAGTGCCCTACTATAGCAAATGCGTAACTTACAGGCATCCGACTTTCCACATGACTTTGTTAATGTCATTGACAGAAATTGACAGAACGGGTGCCTGCTTTACGTTACTACACGCCGGTGATGAAGGACTGTAATTGCGCTTCGGATTGCAGGCGCTGCTGCAATGTACTGGCTTCCGCTTTGCTGGTGAACGGCCCCATCTGGATACGCCATACGGCACCGTTTTGTACCACGCGGCCCGGCACGCCAAACTGCTGGCTCAGTCGTTTTTGGTACTGCTGCGCACGGGCCTGCTCGCTGACGGCACCCACCTGAACGACATAACGGCCATTGGTTGCAGCAACGGGTGTAGCAGCGGCCGGAGCAGATACCGGTGCTGACACTGTTGCAGGCGCTGTTGTTACGGGCTGTGGAGGCGGTGTGGGTTCGTTGCCTTCGAGCACGCCTGCGGCGAGCGTGGTTGGCGCACCAAGGAAACCATTGCTGTTAACTGGCGCACCGGTAGCGTCATCGCTTTTCAGCGTTGAATTACTGATAGGACGAATATCGCCTTGCGGCTGGTCTGCGTCCGGTGCAGAAGGCATAGTGTTACCCCCGCTTAAATCAGGACGAGACGGCAGGGCGTAAGTCTGTTTTGCAACCGTCGTACACGCCATACCGGGGCCTGACAACGAACCGTCTTGCGCGACGATTATCGGATCAATACGCACTTTCGTATTGTTCGAGGTGTTCAGACGATCGGCCGCAGCGCGTGAAAGTGAAATCACGCGATCGTTGCCATAAGGACCACGATCGTTAATCCGTACGACGATCATCCTGCCGTTTGCCAGGTTGGTAATTCGGGCGTAGCTGGGAACCGGTAATGTCGGATGCGCAGCGGTGAGCTGCATGGGATCAAATGCCTCACCGGATGCGGTTAAATTGCTGCCGGGTTCCGCATCATAGATTGCGGCCAATCCGGCCTGGCTAAAGCGAGAGGGATCCTGAACAATTTTATAGCTTTTACCATCACGTTGGTAATCCTGATTAGCCGTTGGGTTCAGGGGTTCAAAACGCGGATCGGCTCCGCTGATTTCAACAATCGGACCATTACACACCGCTGGTTGCGGCGCGACAGCACCCTGTTGCTGACCATCATCATTCGAACACGCCGCGAGCATTCCTGCTGCGATGCAGATTCCAAGCCACTGCTTACGCATTGCGTACCCCTTACACGCTTTTCGACAACATTTTTCTATGGGTGTGGATCGACATCACAATCCCGAACCCGGCCATCAGCACAATCAGTGCAGAGCCTCCGTAACTGACCAGCGGGAGTGGAACCCCTACTACGGGCAGAATACCGCTCACCATACCAATATTTACGAAGACATAAACGAATAATATCAACATTAAACCACCGGCCATGACGCGACCAAAAGTGGTTTGCGCTCGGGCGGCAATCCATAGCCCACGCATAATCAGCAAAATGTACAGCGCCAGCAGAATTAAGATCCCTACTAGCCCAAGCTCTTCGGCTAACACCGCAAAGATAAAGTCGGTGTGGCGTTCGGGTAAAAATTCAAGCTGTGACTGCGTACCGTGCAGCCAGCCTTTGCCGCTCAGACCACCGGAACCAATAGCAATTTTAGACTGAATAATGTGATATCCCGCGCCCAGTGGGTCGGTTTCAGGGTCGAGAAGCATCATCACGCGCTGACGCTGGTAATCATGCATCAAGAAGAACCACAGTATCGGGATAAATGCGGCGACCAGAACCACGGCCACGCCGATTAAGCGCCAGCTTAAGCCCGACAGGAACAGCACAAACAGGCCGGAAAGGGCAACAAGGATAGAGGTCCCGAGGTCAGGTTGCGCGGCAACCAGCAGCGTAGGCATGAAAATCAACACCAGCGCGATAGCGGTATTCTTCAGCGACGGCGGACAAACATCACGGTTGATAAAGCGTGCTACCATCAGCGGGACTGCAATTTTAGCAATTTCAGACGGCTGAAAACGCACAATGCCGAGGTCCAGCCAGCGCTGTGCGCCTTTAGAAATGGCCCCAAAGGCATCTACCGCTACCAGCAGAATAATACAGACAATATAGAGATAGGGAGCCCAGCCTTCGTAGACCCTGGGAGGGATCTGCGCCATCACCACCATGATGACCAGACCCATGGCTATTTGGCCGACCTTACGCTCCATCATGCCAATATCCTGGCCGCTGGCGCTCCAGATAACCAGCGAGCTGTAAACCAGCAGTGCCAGCAAAATAAGCAACATCGTGGGATCGATGTGAATTTTATCCCAGAACGTTTTTTTGTTCGGATTATCCGTCACGATTATTGGTCCTCAGCTGCGGCAGCCACCGGGTTTTCCGCAGGCAGATTGGTGTTGTTGTCGCCCAACATAATATGGTCAAGGATCTGGCGCATGATGGTACCTACAGGCGCACCGGCCCCGCCGTTTTCGAGGATAATCGCGACAGAGACCTCGGGTTTATCGTAGGGCGCAAATGCGATCATCAGCTTATGGTCGCGTAAACGTTCGGCAATTTTATGCGCATTATAGGTTTCATTGGCTTTCAGACCGAAGACCTGAGCGGTACCGGATTTTGCCGCAATTTTATACGGTGCACCGGCAAAATATTTATGCGCGGTACCGTTAGGACGGTTTGCAACACCGTACATACCGTCTTTGGCAATTTCCCAGTAACCGGAATGAATATCACCCACCGGCGGCTCATGCGGCTGAACCCATGGCACCTGCTTGCCGTTTTCCGTGGTGCTCATCAGCAGATGCGGGACTTTTACCACGCCGTCGTTGATAAGAATCATCAGCGATTTGCTCATCTGAATAGGGGTTGCTGTCCAGTACCCCTGACCGATGCCCACCGGAATAGTATCACCCTGGTACCATGGCTTTTTAAACCGTTTTTGCTTCCATTCACGCGTTGGCATATTACCGGCTCGCTCTTCGGCCAGATCGATCCCCGTATAATGGCCATAGCCGAATTTACTCATCCACTCTGAAAGACGGTCTATCCCCATATCATAGGCGATTTGGTAGAAAAACGTATCCGCAGATTCCTCCAGTGAGCGGGTTATGTTCAGATGACCATGCCCCCACTTTTTCCAGTCGCGATAACGTTTTTCAGAACCGGGCAACTGCCACCAGCCTGGATCGAACAGCCCGGTATTACGGGTAATCACGCCCGCGCTTAGTGCGGATACCGCCACGTAAGGCTTAACGGTTGAGGCAGGGGGGTAAACACCTTGCGTCGCGCGGTTAACCAGTGGGGTATTGGGGTCATTGAGCAACCCTGCATAATCTTTGCTGGAGATACCGTCCACAAACAGGTTGGGATCGTAGCTGGGCATAGAAACCAGCGCCAGCACGCCGCCGGTACGCGGGTCAGTGACCACCACGGCGGCACGACTGCCGGCCAGCAGGGTTTCAATATACTGCTGGAGCTTTAAATCCAGCGTTAAATAGATATCGTGCCCGGCCTGAGGCGCCACTTCTTTCAATTGGCGAATCACGCGACCACGGTTGTTGACTTCAACTTCTTCGTAACCGGTCTGACCATGCAGAACGTCTTCGTAATAACGTTCAATACCCAGCTTGCCGATATCGTGGGTAGCGGCGTAGTTGGCGAGCTTGCCGTCTTTGTCCAGGCGTTCAACGTCTTTATCGTTAATTTTTGAGACGTAACCAATGACGTGAGTTAGCGCAGAGCCGTAGGGATAGTAACGGCGCTTATAGCCTTTGACTTCCACACCGGGAAAACGATATTGATTGACGGCAAAGCGTGCTACCTGCACTTCCGTCAGATTGGTTTTCACCGGAATGGACGTAAAGCGGTGGGAACGTGCTCGTTCTTTTTTAAAGGCGGCAATATCGTCGTCATTGAGATCAACCACTTCCCGCAGCGCATCCAGCGTTTGCTGAACGTTATCGACCTTCTCAGGCATCATTTCTATCTGGTAAATGGTGCGGTTGAGGGCCAGGGGGATGCCGTTACGGTCATAAATGATGCCGCGACTGGGGGCGATCGGCACCAGTTTGATGCGGTTTTCGTTTGAACGGGTCTGATAATCGGTGAAACGAACGATTTGCAGGTTATACAGGTTGGCGATCAGCACGCCAGTGAGCAGCAAAATCCCCAAAAAAGCAACCAGCGCCCGACGCACAAACAGCGCGGACTCAGCCGTATAGTCGCGAAAAGAATTCTGTAGTTTCATCCGCTGCTTAATCTACTCAAGACTCAATGATCACTCACGGTGATAAGGGTGGTTGGTGGTAATGCTCCACGCTCTGTACAGACTCTCTGCCACCAGAACCCGAACAAGAGGGTGGGGAAGGGTTAATGCAGAGAGTGACCAGCTTTGCTCCGCGGCAGCCTTACAGGCTGGAGACAATCCTTCCGGTCCGCCAATCAGCAGACTGACGTCACGACCATCCAGTTTCCAGCGTTCCAGCTCGGTTGCCAGTTGTGGCGTGTCCCAGGGTTTTCCTGGGATATCAAGGGTGACGATGCGATTTTTGCCAGCGGCAGCCAGCATCTGTTCACCCTCTTTATCGAGTATGCGTTTAATATCCGCGTTCTTGCCGCGTTTTCCTGCCGGGATCTCGATAAGCTCAAAAGGCATGTCTTTTGGAAACCGACGGAGATACTCCGTAAAACCGGTTTGCACCCAGTCAGGCATTTTCGTACCCACAGCGACAAGTTGCAGCTTCACGCATTAACTCCAGAGTTTTTCCAGTTCATACAGGCGACGGCTTTCTTCCTGTAAAACGTGGACAATCACCTCGCCGAGATCAACGACGATCCAGTCGGCCACGTTCTCACCTTCAACGCCAAGCGGCAGCAGGCCAGCGGCGCGAGATTCCTGAACAACGTGGTCAGCGATAGACATGACATGGCGGCTGGATGTGCCGGTGCAGATAATCATGCAGTCAGTGATGCTGGATTTGCCCTGAACGTCTAAGGCGATGATGTCTTGACCTTTAAGGTCATCAATTTTGTCGATTACAAAATCCTGAAGTGCTTTACCCTGCAAGTGTTCCCCCTGGGTGAAAAGAGTTAAAAAGGCTTGTTAGTATACCTGAACCAGAGGCGATATCGGGACAAATGTCTCCGAAAGCGCTTTTGAGGTGCGCTATCATCCCACCCCACGCAACAGAATGCATCGCCATTTTTGTAAAACAATTTCTGCAAAGCTCTGAAAGGCGGGAAAAGTCAGGCTGCGGAGAATAGCAGCCTGTCATGGGGTGTCAATGGGCGCGAGCCCCTTCGACAGAAAAAACCGTGTATTCACTCCCCCTCGCGCCAGATGGCTCGGCTGTTTAACACTTTCAGCACCGCAAAATCGTCGCAGAAATCAATTGCGCTCCAGCACCCCTGTTCAACGCGGAAATGCCACATTGATGCCGCGGGCATTGACATGAGCCGGGCGATCAGCACGCTGAGTACGCCCTGATGGCTGACCACCAGAAGGTTCTGCGAATTTTTATAATCAGCAAGTTGGGCAATGAAGCGCTCAACTCGCTGTGAAAATGCCTGAAAACCTTCGCCGTTGGTGGGGGTCGCATTCTGCCAGTCGTTACACCACAGCGCATAGTTTTCTGCGTCCTCACGCGCCAGATCGCGATGGTGGCGCATTTCCCAGTCGCCAAAGAACATTTCATTAAGCTCGGGCATGATCCGCAGTGGAACGTCGCGCCCTGCTAAGAGCAACTGCGTGGTATGGCGCGCGCGTTCAAGCTCGCTGCAGAGGACGTGGTCGAAAGGAACGTTGTGTAATAGTGCGGCCAGTGTTTCAGCTTGGGTTATTCCCCGCTGAGTGAGCGATGTAGGGGCATGACCGCTGTATAACCCGGCAACGTTGGCATCGGTTTCTCCATGACGTACTAACCAGAGTCTCATTTTTCCCTCGTGAGGCTATTCGCATAAAACATGATGTTTGCCCTGATTACGCAGAGATTTTTCAATAAAATACCCTTTTTAAACTGGAGCGGCACGATGTCTTTATTGAAAAGCGCGCATGGCGGTAACACCCGGGAAGCCGCCGCATTGTTGGGTATCCCGCCTGAGCAATTGCTGGATTTTAGCGCGAATATTAACCCGCTGGGTATGCCGGCAAGCTTAAAACGCGCACTAATCGACAATTTGGACCGTGCTGAGCGCTATCCGGACGTGGATTACGCCCACTTGCATGCCACGCTGGCGGAGCACCATCATGTTCCTGCGTCGTGGATCCTCGCCGGTAACGGGGAGACGGAGTCGATCTTTACGTTGGTTGATGGTCTTAAGCCGCGTCATGCGATGATCGTCATTCCCGGATTTGCGGAATATCGCCGGGCACTGCAATGGGGCGAATGCGCAATACACGAGTTTGCGCTGCGCGAAGAGGACGGTTGGCAGTTGACCGGAGAGATTCTCGATGCACTTACCTCGGAGCTGGATTGCCTGTTCCTGTGTACACCTAACAATCCCACCGGGCTGTTGCCCGAACATCACCTGTTGCAGGAGATAGCACGGCGTTGTAAACAGCTCGGGATCGCATTGATCCTCGATGAAGCGTTTATCGATTTTATCGCCGGGGAACAGGGGTTTATTCCGCTGTTGCAAGAGAATCCGCACATCTGGGTTTTGCGCTCACTCACCAAATTTTATGCGATACCCGGCCTGCGCCTGGGATATCTGGTTAACAGCAACGAGCAGGCGGTAGCACACCTGCGCAGCCGGCAAATGCCCTGGTCAATCAATGCCTTTGCCGCACTGGCGGGCGAAATGATTCTCCACGATAGTGTCTATCAGCAGGCGACATGGGAATGGCTGGCGCATGAGGGGAGCCGATTCGATCAACAACTGCAAAATCTGCCTGGCCTGACGGTGTATCCCGGACGGGCAAATTATCGCTTGTTACGCTGCGATCGACCGGGTTTAGATTTGCAAAAATCATTGCTGGAACAGCATGTGTTGATCCGCAGTTGCGCTAACTATCCGGGGCTGGATGCGCGTTACTACCGGGTGGCTGTCCGTGGCGCTGAAGAGAACAACCGCCTGCTGGCGGCATTACGCTACACGCTTAGCGGTACAACCCTTGCTGATTGATATAGTCCAGCACGGAGTCTGGCATTAAATCGTCACACGGCTCACCGTGTTCCAGTCGTTCGCGGATAAGGGTAGCGGAGATATTGAACCAAGGGGTTTCTGCCAGGTAAATTTTCCCGGCAGGAAGCTGGTGCAGGTCATCTGGCGAATGAGTCAGATGACGTTCGAGCCACTGCTGGTGCTGCGCCTGCGCCATCTCCAGCGGATACCCCGGTCGTCGGCAGACGATGAGATGGGTATTGTCCAGAATGGTGTCGGAATTGTGCCAGGAAGGAAAGGTGAGCAGTGAGTCCTGACCAATAATAAACGCCAGCGGCGCGAGTGGCCCTTGTTCCTCGCGCCACTCCTTGAGAGTTTGGGCGGTGTAAGAGGCCGTATCTCGTTTTAGCTCACGTTCATCCAGGATAAACAAAGGCTTGTCAGCAATTGCCAGCTCAAGCATCTGTTTACGCTGTGCGCTGGAGGCTTCGGGTTGCGCACGATGCGGCGGCACATTATTAGGCATGATAATCACCCGTGATAGGCCAATCAGATTAGCCAGAATTTCCACGGGTTTAAGATGACCATAATGCACCGGATCAAAGGTGCCACCGAACAAAGCCTGTAATGATTTCATATCAACCATCAATAAAAACATCTGCCAGTGATTTATGGCAGAGCAGAAGAGAAAGTCCCTCAAGCTCGGCCCATACTGACTGACCATAATCTTGTTTAAGCGTAATTTCCGTGCGCGTTAACAACTGTACCGCCTGGCGTAATTGCTCAGATGACAGCCGGTTTAGCGCATCACCCATCATGCCGCGGCGGTTTTGCCATACCCGATGCTTATCAAACAAGGCGCGTAATGGTGTGTGGGCTGATTGCCTTTTCAAGTTGACCAGTAACAGTAATTCACGCTGTATCGTGCGCAGCAGAATAACCGGCTCACTGCCTTCAAGGCGCAGTTGCTGCAGGATATGTAGCGCGCGTTTACTTTTGCCCATCAACAGCGCATCGACCCAATGGAAGGGGGTAAAGTGCGCCGCATCGTTAACCGCTTGCTCCACACGAGGCAACGTGAGTTTTCCATCAGGCCACAGCAATGATAACCGCTCCAGCGCCTGCGCCAGGGCTAATAGGTTACCTTCATAGCAATAACATAATAGCTGATTGGCGGCTTCGTCCAGTTGCAGGTTGCTTTGTTTCGCTCTGGCGGCAACCCAGCGAGGGAGCTGCGCCTGCTCTGGCGTCTGGCAGCTCACCTGAACAGCATGGCTCGCCAGACTGGTATACCACGCGGCATTTTCCTGTGCTTTGGTCAGCTTGTTGCCGCGAACAATCAGCAGCAGATCGTCATGCAGCAGGGTAACCAGCGTGGCGAGTTGTTCGTTAATGGCGGCATTAGGGCCGTTTTCAGGCAGTTGTAGAAGTAATGTCTGCCGGCTGGCAAATAGGCTCATGGCCTGGCAGAGGGAAAAAATAACCCCCCAGTCAGTGCTGGTATCGAGGGTGAACGTGTGGTGTTCTTCGAATCCTTGCACAGTGGCGGCCAGACGGACGGCATCCTGGCTTTCCTGCAACAAGAGGGGATCGTTGCCCAGTAATAAGTACGCCGCGCGCAGCCCTTCTTTGAGCTGTGCGCGGAGTTGTTCAGGGTACAACTTGAGCATCAGTTACCCAGCGTGGTGGAAACACGCGCCGGAGAAGACGTTGGCGCGGATGTTTCATTCTCAGCAGGCTGTACGTCATCACTGGATGACTGAGTATCAGCAATATGTATGCTTGGCAGCTTACGAATCAACTGTTCGGCCGCTTTATCATACATTTCTTTAACGATCATTTCCTGCTCGTTATCCTTCGCCAGTGCAGCCTGTGAGTTATCAAAGAACGAACGATAGACCTTGGCACTGATCGGATAAATGTCATGGCCTGGAATCAGAACGGAGGCACTGACCGACATCACCATCTGATATTCAGCCGTTTGACCGTTCTGGAATACAGATGCCGTATCCTGAGAAATGCTGACCGCACCCAGACGCAGGGACGGCACGTCTTTACGCATAGAACCGCTTTCGAGCAGTTCGATGTCGTTCAGACGTAACTGGTTGCGTACCGCGCGGCTTAACGGGCCGTTCGGATCGCCAGAGTCCAGGATCATAGTTTTCATTGTGGGCGGTACCTGCGTAGTACTACGCAGATGCCAACCACACCCAGCGGTGACCAGCACCACCAGGGATAACAACAGAGTTGTCAGATGTCGCACGCTTCCTCCCGCGCTTAGCCAACGACCAGATTGAGGAGTTTACCCGGTACATAAATCACTTTACGTACGGTAACGCCATCAAGATATTTTGCTACCAGATGCTCCTGGCCAGCACGCTCACGAACTTGCTCTTCGGTGGCGTTGACTGGAACGGTGATTTTGCCACGTACTTTACCGTTCACCTGCACCACAACCAGCGTTGAGTCTTCGACCATTGCGCTGTCGTCAGCAACCGGCCACGGTGCGTTGTCGATATCGCCTTCGCCCTTCAGCGCATGCCACAAGGTGAAGCATACGTGCGGGGTGAACGGGTTGAGCATACGCACAACGGCCAGCAACGCTTCCTGCATCAGGGCTCTGTCCTGCTCGTCTTCCTGCGGTGCTTTCGCCAGCTTGTTCATCAGTTCCATAACCGCCGCTATCGCGGTGTTAAAGGTCTGACGACGGCCGATATCATCGGTCACTTTCGCAATAGTTTTGTGAACATCGCGACGTAGCGCTTTCTGATCGTCGCTCAATGCGTCAACGTTCAGGGCCGCAACATCACCTTTGCTGGTGTGTTCGTAAACCAGTTTCCAGACACGTTTCAGGAAGCGGTTAGCTCCTTCAACACCGGATTCCTGCCATTCAAGCGTCATATCAGCCGGAGAGGCGAACATCATGAACAGACGCACGGTGTCTGCGCCGTAACGCTCAACCATCACCTGCGGGTCGATACCGTTGTTTTTTGACTTGGACATCTTGCTCATGCCGGTATAGACCAGTTCATGACCTTCGGCGTCCTGCGCCTTCACGATACGGCCTTTTTCATCGCGCTCAACGATAGCATCAACCGGAGAAACCCAGTTACGCTCGCCGTTGGCACCGACGTAGTAGAAGGCATCCGCCAGCACCATGCCCTGACACAGCAGCTGTTTAGCCGGTTCGTCAGAGTTTACCATGCCCGCGTCACGCATCAGCTTGTGGAAGAAACGGAAATAGAGCAGGTGCATGATGGCGTGTTCGATACCGCCAATGTAGATATCAACCGGCAGCCAGTAGTTGGCAGCCTTAGAGTCCAGCATGCCTTCCTGATACTGCGGGCAGGTGTAGCGCGCATAGTACCAGGATGATTCCATAAAGGTATCAAAGGTGTCGGTTTCACGCAGAGCCGGCATACCGTTAACGGTGGTTTTTGCCCACTCTGGGTCGGCTTTAATCGGGCTGGTGATACCGTCCATCACCACATCTTCCGGCAGAATAACCGGCAGCTGATCTTCTGGGGTTGGCAACACGGTGCCATCTTCCAGCGTGACCATTGGGATTGGAGCGCCCCAGTAACGCTGACGGGAAACGCCCCAGTCACGCAGACGGTAGTTAACTTTACGCTCACCCACACCTTTTTCGACAAGCTTGTCGGCAATGGCGTTGAAAGCCGCTTCGAAATCGAGACCGTTAAACTCACCAGAGTTAAACAGCACGCCTTTCTCGGTCAGTGCCTTCTCAGACAGATCCGGTTCTGAACCGTCCGCCGCCAGGATAACTGGCTTGATGCTCAGACCATATTTGGTTGCGAACTCGTAGTCGCGCTGATCGTGACCCGGCACGGCCATCACGGCACCTGTACCGTATTCCATCAGCACGAAGTTTGCAGCCCAAACCGGGATCTCTTCACCGGTCAGCGGATGAATCGCTTTAAAGCCAGTGTCGACGCCTTTCTTCTCCATGGTCGCCATTTCAGCCTCGGCAACCTTGGTGTTGCGGCATTCGTCAACAAACGCCGCCAGTTCCGGGTTATTCGCCGTGGCTTTCTGCGCCAACGGGTGACCTGCGGCAACGGCCAGATAAGTGGCACCCATAAAGGTGTCCGGGCGGGTGGTGTAAACGGTCAGCGTGTTGTCATAACCGTTGACATCAAAGGTGATCTCCACGCCTTCAGAGCGGCCAATCCAGTTGCGCTGCATCGTTTTTACGGTGTCAGGCCAGTGATCCAGACGGTCCAGGTCGCGCAGCAGTTCGTCAGCGTATGCGGTGATTTTGATGAACCACTGCGGGATCTCTTTTCGCTCAACTTTGGTATCACAACGCCAGCAGCAGCCGTCAATAACCTGTTCGTTCGCCAGTACTGTCTGGTCGTTAGGGCACCAGTTGACCGCAGAGGTTTTCTTGTACACCAGACCTTTTTTGTACAGTTCAGTGAAGAACTTTTGCTCCCAACGGTAATATTCCGGGGTGCAGGTCGCCAACTCACGGCTCCAGTCATAGCCGAAGCCCAGCATTTTGAGCTGGTTCTTCATGTAAGCGATGTTGTCGTACGTCCACGGAGCAGGCGCGGTATTGTTTTTCACCGCCGCGCCTTCAGCTGGCAGGCCGAATGCATCCCAGCCAATCGGCTGCAGAACGTTTTTGCCCAGCATACGCTGATAGCGGGCGATCACATCACCGATAGTGTAGTTACGTACGTGGCCCATGTGTAGTCGACCAGAAGGATAGGGAAGCATAGACAGGCAGTAATACTTCTCTTTGCTCTCGTCTTCGGTAACTTCAAATGTGCGCTTCTCATCCCAGTGAAGCTGTACTTTGGATTCTATCTCTTCCGGGCGGTATTGCTCTTGCATGGCAGCCAGTGGTCCTGTTTTCAATACAGCTACAAACGTAGCTTTAGATGTGGTGTTTCAGATCCGCATAGCATAGCCCAAACGTCCGCGTCAAAACAGCCTTTCGCGCATTCAGCATTGAATTCCCGCAAGGATAAATATTGCACGAATTTACATACTCTGTGGACAGTCTTGCAAAGCGTAGTGTAAATAACGTCTATTATTATAGACAGTTAACGACCCAGGAGGCGAAGCGATGAACAAGGTTGCTCAATATTACCGTGAACTGGTGACGTCACTTAGCGAACGTCTGCGCAATGGTGAACGCGATATCGATGCGCTGGTGGACCAGGCACGTCAGCGAGTTATGCAGACCGGGGAGTTAACGCGAACCGAGGTAGAAGAACTCACCAGGGCCGTCAGACGCGACCTTGAAGAGTTCGCGATCAGTTATGAAGAGAGTCTTGATGAGGAGACTGACAGCGTTTTTATGCGGGTCATCAAAGAGAGTATCTGGCAAGAACTGGCGGATATTACCGATAAAACCCAGCTTGAATGGCGCGAAGTATTCCAGGACCTGAGTCATCACGGGGTTTATCACAGTGGTGAGGTGGTCGGGTTGGGGAATCTGGTCTGTGAGAAATGCCACTTCCATTTAGCCGTTTACACGCCAGACGTGCTGCCGCTATGCCCGAAATGTGGTCACGATCAGTTCCAGCGCAGACCATTTGAGCCGTGATTTTTGTGCCGGATGCGACGCGACGCGTCTTATCCGGCCTACGCACTTAATGATAAATGTCAGGCGTAAAACCTGAGCCGTTCGGCCAGCAGATCGACAAAACCTTGCCGGTCAACGTCAACCATAACCGTGGCGTTGGGTTTATTTCCGCTCAGGAAATAGTAATCCACTACGGTCATGCCCTGCGTGTATTTTCCCTGCGTCTCTACGCCGACCCAGCGTTCAACGGTGGTAAACAGTTCGGGCTTCAGTAACCAGGCAATGGTGCATGGATCATGTAGCGGTGCGCCTTTGAATCCCCATTTCTCGTCTTTGTGATATTCGAAGAAGAAATCCAGTAACTCAGCGACAATGCTCGCCACAGGATTGCCAATCGCGCGCAATCGCTCGGTGTCTTCACGATGAATTTGTGCTTTATGTGTGACGTCCAGCCCGGCCATCACTACCGGAATACCTGATTGAAACACCATCTCTGCCGCTTCGGGATCAACATAAATATTGAACTCAGCAGCCGGTGTCCAATTTCCGAGTCCCATCGCGCCGCCCATAATCACAATACGGGCGATTTTCTTATGCAACTCGGGGTGGCTATTCAGCAGCAGTGCTACGTTAGTTTGGGGGCCAGTTGATACAATCGTGACTGGTTCCGGACTTTCGCGCAGGGTTTTCGCCATTAACTCCACGGCTGTACAACTTTGCGGGGCAAATGCTGGCTCCGGCAGTACGGGGCCGTCCAGGCCACTTTCTCCGTGAACGTTATCGGCAATTATCAACTCGCGCATCAGGGGCTTCAACGCGCCTCCGGCAACGGGAATATCCGAGCGGTTGAGCAGCGTTAACATACGCAACACATTACGCAGGGTTTTATCAGGCGTCTGGTTGCCCGCTGAGGATGTTATGGCTTTAACATCAAGTTCCGGTGAGGCGAGGGCGAGAACCATTGCGATAGCGTCGTCATGACCTGGATCGCAATCAAAAAGGATCGGAAGTGCCATTGTGACTCCTTGTGGGTGGGACTTCGTGACAAGGTTAACGCCGGGCTGTATGTGATTCGAGATGCGAAGAAAGAAAGCGTGATTTGGCGCGCACTTTGATGTGCGCGCCGGAAAGATTAATGCAATATTTTGGCGAGGAAGTCTTTGGCGCGATCTGATTTTGGATTGGCAAAGAACTCTTCTTTCGGCGAGTCTTCCACAATCTTACCCTCATCCATAAAGATTACCCGGTTCGCCACTTTCCGAGCGAAGCCCATTTCGTGGGTGACCACCATCATGGTCATCCCTTCATGAGCCAGCTCGACCATGACGTCCAGCACCTCGTTGATCATTTCTGGATCGAGCGCTGAGGTGGGTTCATCAAACAACATGGCGATAGGATCCATACACAGCGCCCGGGCAATGGCCACGCGCTGCTGCTGTCCACCAGAAAGCTGGGCCGGAAACTTATCGGCATGGGCCGACAGTCCTACGCGCTCAAGCAGTTTTTGTGCTTTGTCGCGAGCAGGCTTTTTATCGCGTTTAAGTACTTTTACCTGGGCCAGGGTCAAGTTTTCGATGATCGACAAATGTGGGAACAGTTCAAAGTGCTGGAAGACCATGCCCACGCGAGAACGCAGTTTGGCCAGATCGGTTTTTTTGTCATTCACGACGGTACCGTCAACGGTGATCACACCCTGCTGCACTGGCTCCAGGCCGTTTACCGTTTTGATCAGCGTCGATTTACCGGAGCCTGACGGACCGCAAACTACCACCACTTCACCTTTTTTAACTTCCGTGGAGCAGTCGGTCAGAACCTGAAAGTGACCATACCATTTAGAAACATTTTTCAGGGTAATCATTAAACTGTCCTTTTCTTCAAATAGCTGACCAACAACGATGCGCTCAGACTGAATACAAAATAGACGGCGCCAGCGAACAGGATCATCTCGACCTGTGTGCCGTCACGCTCGCCAATGGTGGAGGCGGTACGGAAGAAATCTGCAAGACTTAATACGTAGACCAGCGAGGTGTCCTGGAATAGAACGATGCCCTGGGTCAGCAGCAACGGCACCATCGCGCGAAATGCCTGCGGCAGAATAATGAGCTTCATCGACTGCCAGTGGGTCATCCCTAACGCCAGCGCGGCGCTGGACTGTCCACGAGAAATACTCTGGATCCCGGCACGGATAATCTCTGAGTAGTACGCCGCTTCAAACATCGAAAACGCCACCATCGCTGAGATCAGACGAATATCGGTTTTCGGTGACAGGCCTAATACGTTCTGTAAGAACCCTGGTACAATCAGATAGAACCACAGCAGCACCATGACCAGCGGAATAGAGCGGAATACGTTCACGTAGATCTTCGCAAACCAGGCAATGGGCGCGAAGCTGGACAGACGCATTACCGCAAGGATAGTTCCCCAAACGATGCCAATAATGACCGCCGTAACGGTAATTTTCAGCGTGATCATCAGCCCATCCAGCAGATACGGCAGGGAGGGGACAATGGAACTCCAGTCAAATTCGTACATTATTTGCCTCCCAAATTGCCAGGCAGGCGAGTTTTACGTTCAACCAGATTCATCACCAGCATAATAAAGGCGTTAATCAAGACGTAGGCAAGGGTGATAGCCGTAAACGACTCCCAGGCGTGGGCAGAGTAATCCAGCAGCTTGCCTGCCTGTGCTGCCATATCGACCAGACCGATGGTTGAGGCGATGGCGGAGTTTTTCACCAGGTTCATCATTTCTGATGTCATCGGCGGTACGATCACGCGGTAGGCGTTGGGCAGCAGAACATAGCGATAGGCCTGCGGTAGCGTCAGCCCCATCGCCAGCGCGGCGTTTTTTTGTCCGCGAGGCAAAGACTGAATCGCGGCGCGCACCTGCTCACAAACGCGGGCGGCGGTAAACAGCCCCAGGCAGAGCATTGAGGAGAGGAAAAACTGGATGTTGGGATCCAACTCAGCCTTGAACCACATGCCAATGTTTTCTGGGAGCAGTTCCGGGATTACCAGATACCAGGTAAAAAATTGTACGATCAGCGGAACGTTACGAAACAGTTCAACATACAACGTGCCTATCCCGGAAAGGAAACGGTTGGGAACGGTGCGTAAGATGCCGAATAGGGAACCTATCAGGAAAGCAATAATCCAGGCGGTGATTGAAAGCGCGACGGTGACCTGGAAACCACTCCAGAGCCAGCCGAGATAGGTGGTGTTGCCGAACGGGGCTTCTTGTAAAAAAATCCCCCAGTTCCAGTCTATAGACATAAATCTACTCCAGAAAAAAAAAGGGTAGCAGCGCTACCCTCGAAGATTGTTGAGAAGCTCATTTTTCGCGCTGAGTGGGGAACGGCCACTCAGCGTATAGTCTGTCCATGCTTCCCGACAATCGTGAGGGCCAGGTGAACTCGCCCCATTTATTTTAGTTAGTTGAGTGCTTTATCATTTGGTTCTTTGAACAGGGCCTTCATCTCGCTCGACAGTTCGAAATTCATATTCAGGTTCTTTGGCGGAATAGGGTTTTTAAACCATTTATCAAACCACTTCTCTGCTTCACCTGAAGTTTGTGCCTGTGCAATGGTGTCATCCATCAGCTTTTTGAACGCGACGTCGTCTTTACGCAGCATACAGCCGTACGCTTCCTGAGATTGTGGCTTGCCGACGATCTCCCAGTTGTCCGGTTTCTTCGCCTTCGCGCGTTCACCAGCCAGCAGGGCGTCATCCATCATAAAGGCGACGGCGCGACCGCTTTCGAGGGTACGGAAAGAGTCACCGTGGTCTTTCGCACTGATGATGCGCATATCCATTTTTTGTTCTTCGTTCAGCTTATGCAGCAGCACTTCCGAGGTGGTACCGGAAGTCACAACCACCGCTTTGCCTTTCAGGTCAGCGAAATCTTTGATGTCGCCGCCTTTTTTCGCCAGCAGGCGGGTGCCGACAACGAAAATGGTGTCAGAAAATGCCGCTTGTTTCTGGCGTTCAACGTTGTTGGTGGTGGAACCACATTCAAAGTCGAAGGTGCCGTTTTGCAGCAGCGGAATGCGGTTCTGGGAGGTAATCGGAATCAGCTTCACCTGCAGGTCAGGTTTGTTCAGCTTTTTCTTCACGGCCTCAACAATTGCGTTGGAGTAATCCTGTGAATAACCGACCACTTTCTGCTGATTATCGTAGTAGGAAAACGGGACCGAGGATTCACGGTGTCCGACGACGATGACGCCATTTTTAGCGATCTTGTCCAGGGTGCTGCTTGCCGCAGGGGCGGCATCTTCCGCGTGCGCCAGACCGGCAGACATTCCCACGACCAGCATGGCAGTGGCGAGCTTACGTAATTGCATATCCAACTCCTTTATCGTCTGCGTCAGGGACGCATTGATACCCATTGTGATGTTGTTATTGTTTGCTACTTAAAAGTGCAGTCTTGTATGTGTTTGTTAACATTTAGTTTGGATGAATGTAAAGAATTTGCTGTGTTATTGTTTATTTTTGCGAAGTGCGCCGCACCGTTTGAGGGCAAAAATATCTTGTTGCACATTTCAGGTGCTACCTGTGCTCAAATTTGGTGCGACCAGGTTGCACATTCAACCAAAACAGCGTTTGCCTTGTATAACAAAGCAATAGGCGTGCCAGAATGGGAGAGAAGAGGGGGGATGTGTTAGCCGGACAAGGCGCGTGAGCGCCAACATCCGGCAATATGACGAGAGCTGAGATTATTTACGACGCTGGCGCAGACTCATGATGATCGCGCCAAAGCCTAACAACGCGGTAATCAGCCATAACGGCCAGTTTCCGGTACGCGCATACGGCGTAAGACCCGTTGTCGGGGTAACGCTGGTGGTCAGTACCTGTCGGGTAAACTGCGGGATCATGGCCTGCACTTCACCTTGCGGGCCAATCACCGCCGTGATGCCATTATTAGTGCTACGCAACAGCGGACGCGCCAGCTCCAGTGACCGCATGCGCGCCATTTGGAAGTGCTGCCATGGACCGATGGATTTACCAAACCAGGCATCATTGGAGATGGTCAGCAAGTAGTCCGTATCCGGGCGGAAGTTATCCCGTACCTGTTCGCCAAGAATAATTTCGTAGCAGATTGCCGCCGTCAGCTTAAAGCCGTGCGCCTGCAGCTGTGGCTGCACATACGGTCCTCGGCTGAAGGATGACATGGGTAAGTCAAAGAACGGCGCCAGCGGGCGTAGAATCGATTCCAGCGGCACAAACTCACCAAACGGGACAAGGTGATTTTTGTTGTAACGATTGCTGGAGTCATAGCTGTACGGACTGTTTTTACCCAGCGTGATGATGGTGTTGTAAGTATCGTAGCGGTTTTGCTTGTTAAGGCGCGCGTCAACAATACCGGTGATTAGCGTGCTGTTTTTAGATTTTAGCAGGTCATCCATCATGCCGAGGAAACGCTGCTGATTGATCTCCAGATCAGGAATAGCGGACTCTGGCCAGATGATCAGCTGTGATTTGCCCATTTCAGGCTGCGTGGCATCAAGGTAAATCTTCAACGTGTTGATGAGCTGACCTTCATCCCACTTCAGCGACTGCGGAATGTCACCTTGCACCATCGAAACTTGGGTGGTTTTTTCTGGCTCCAGCGTATACCACTGGATGTAGCGCAGCGGGAAGGGCAGAGCGAACAATACCACGGCAGTAACCAGAGGACGCCAGTTACGTGTGACTAACGCCAGCGCCAGCAGGCCGCTGACCATCATCAGCAGGAAGTTAATCGCCTCGACGCCCATTACCGGCGCCAGGCCTTTCAGCGGGCCGTCAATCTGGCTGTAGCCAAACTGTAGCCATGGGAAGCCGGTCAGCACCCAGCCGCGCAGGAATTCGGTTATCTGCCAGACTACCGGGGCTGCAATCGCCACCCGCAGCCAGCTGGTTTTTGGACACAGGCGCGACAGAACGCCCGCAAACAAACCTGTGTACAGCGAGAGGTATGCCGCAAGCAATACCACAAGGAATACGTTAACCGGGCCTGGCATACCGCCAAATTGCGCAATGCTGACATAGACCCAGTTGATGCCGGAGCCAAAAAGACCCATTCCCCAGACATAGCCGATAGCGGCAGACTGGAGTGGGCGACGGTTGAGAGTTAAGGCCTGCAGACCCATCAGCGAAATAATCGCCGCAGGCCAGATGTCATACGGAGAGAACGCCAGCGTCCCGCAGGCACCGAATAATAACGCCAGCAGCAGGCGAATGCGCTGGCGTTCAATTAAGGGGGCAAATGCCATGTAGTCTTTGATCCAGTTTCGGGTTTATTCGTCCAGTTTTGGCTGGGGTGAGTCGTCCGGAATTCTGACATGAACCTGAATAATACGACGGCTGTCGGCCATGGCAACTTTGAACTGGTAGCCATCAATGTCGATAGTCTCTCCACGTGCGGGCAGATGACCAAAGGCCTGCATCACCAAACCGCCAATAGTATCGACTTCTTCGTCGCTAAAGTGGGTGCCGAAGGCTTCGTTGAAGTCTTCGATCGGGGCCAGCGCACGAATGGTCCAGGTGTGGCGACTGAGCTGACGGAAATCGATATCGTCTTCTTCGTCGTATTCATCTTCGATTTCACCGACGATCAGTTCAAGAATGTCCTCAATGGTCACCAGACCCGAGACACCGCCGAACTCGTCGATAACGATAGCCATATGGTACCGCTGAGAGCGGAACTCTTTCAGCATGCGGTCAACACGCTTGCTCTCAGGTACGACAACCGCCGGGCGTAACACTTTTTCCATGCTGAAAGCTTCGGCATCACTGCGCATAAACGGCAGCAAGTCTTTCGCCATCAGAATCCCTTCAATGTGATCTTTGTCTTCGCTGATCACCGGGAAACGCGAGTGGGCGGACTCGATGATGACATCAAGACACTCATCCAGAGTCTGGTTGCGTTTCAGTGTGATCATCTGGGACCGGGGGATCATGATGTCGCGAACACGTTGGTCCGCAATGTCCATCACCCCTTCGAGCATATCGCGCGTATCTTCATCGATAAGGTCGTTTTGCCCGGAATCACGGATCAGCTCCAACAGTTCGTCGCGGTTTTTTGGTTCACCGTGGAAAAGTTGGCTCAGTAACAGGGAAAAGAATCCCTTTTTGCTGTGTAAGGTGTCACTACTGTGTGAATTGTCGTCGCTCATGGCGTCGTATGGGTTCTCATGTTAGTTAATAGATTGCTCAAGGCACGTAAACTCAGTGCCCGGCGTCGTGACCTGTCACCGGCTTGACCGGCAGCAGGTTATTCCTTCTCGGCAATGTACGGATCCTCATAGCCCAGAGCAAGCATAATCTCTGTTTCGAGGGATTCCATTTCTTCCGCTTCGTCGTCTTCGATATGGTCGTAGCCTAAGAGATGCAGGCTACCGTGTATAACCATGTGTGCCCAGTGGGCTTCAAGAGGCTTACCTTGCTCCTGCGCTTCTTTTTCGACCACCTGACGACAGATGACCAGATCGCCCAGCAGCGGCAGTTCGATGCCCGGTGGGGCCTCAAACGGGAAGGACAGCACATTGGTTGACTTGTCTTTCCCGCGATAGGTCAGATTCAGTTCGTGGCTTTCAGCGTCATCGACCAGGCGAATGGTGACCTCTGACTCTTCCTGAAACTGCGGGATCACCGCATCCAGCCATGCCTGAAACTGGCGCTCATCCGGTAAACCGGCGTTATCTTCACATGCCAGCTGTAAATCGAGAATAACCTGACTCATTTTTGTTCCTGTTCCTGGGCTTCACGCTTGCGTTCCGCTGCCTGTTCGGCTTTACGTTTTTGTTCTGCTTCTTCCCAGGCTTCATACGCCGTCACGATACGGGCAACCACCGGGTGGCGTACCACGTCTTCGCTATGGAAGAAATTAAAGCTAATCTCATCGACCTCAGCCAACACTTCGATGGCATGACGCAGACCGGATTTGGTGCTGCGCGGCAGGTCAATTTGGGTAATGTCGCCGGTGATCACCGCTTTGGAGTTGAAGCCAATACGGGTCAGGAACATTTTCATCTGTTCGATAGTCGTGTTCTGGCTCTCATCAAGGATAATGAACGCATCGTTCAGCGTACGACCGCGCATATAAGCCAGCGGGGCGACTTCAATGACGTTACGCTCAATAAGCTTCTCCACCTTCTCAAAGCCGAGCATTTCGAACAGCGCATCATACAGCGGACGTAAATAAGGATCGACTTTCTGGCTGAGATCGCCCGGCAGGAAGCCCAGTTTTTCACCGGCTTCAACCGCCGGACGGGTCAGCAGAATACGGCGAATTTCCTGACGCTCGAGCGCATCGACCGCGGCGGCTACCGCCAGGTAGGTTTTACCCGTCCCTGCAGGACCGACGCCGAAGGTGATGTCGTGGTCGAGAATATTGGCGATGTACTGCGCCTGATTCGGCGTACGCGGTTTGATCACGCCACGCTTGGTTTTGATATTCACCGCTTTGCCAAACTCCGGCACGCTGTCTGCGCTCTGCTCAAGGACACGCGCTTCTTTGATTGCCAGGTGAATTTGTTCCGGCTCGATGTCCTGCGTCTTGCCGCGCATTGGCGCGGTATCGACGTACAGGCTGTGTAAAATATCTGCCGCAGCGGTAACGCAAATCGGGCGACCGGTCAGCTTAAAGTGGTTGTCGCGGCGGTTAATTTCGATACCAAGGCGACGTTCCAGCTGTTTGATGTTGTCATCAAAAGGACCGCACAGGCTCAACAGACGGGCATTGTCTGCGGGCTCAAGGGTAATTTCGCGAGTGTCTATGTTCAAACCGTTCCTCTTATGCAGATATCGCCGGACGTCGAACATTTACCGGCATGTAGGGAAATTATTCACGCCACAGGGAAAAGGCGCAAGCATTGCAATGAAGATGGGGGCGTAGAGAGGAAATACAAGACCCTCCCTGTCATACTTCAAGCCGCAGAGGCGTTGCCTGCACTCGCGCACCCCAGTCACATAGTTATCTATGCTCCTGGGGATTTGCTCGTTTGTCGCTTTAGGGGATAGAGGAGGGGTTATGGTAATTACGGCTGATAAATGCCAACACCCAGATCGTTCTCTTTGCGGGTACGCGCAATGACCGACTCCGGACTTTCTGCGATGCGCAGGCCCATTTCGTCCTCGGTACGCACGACTTTACCGCGCAGGGAGTTAGTCCAGACGTCGGTAATTTCAACATCCACAAACTTACCGACCATATCCGGGGTGCCTTCAAAATTCACCACACGGTTATTTTCAGTACGACCCGACAGCTCCATTACGCTTTTACGCGACGTGCCTTCGACCAGAATACGCTGGGTGGTGCCGAGCATACGGCGGCTCCAGGCCATGGCCTGCTGGTTGATGCGATCCTGCAGGATATACAGACGTTGCTTTTTCTCTTCTTCCGGGACGTCGTCAACCATATCGGCGGCAGGCGTGCCAGGACGAGCTGAGAAGATAAAGCTGTAGCTCATGTCGAAGTTAACGTCGGCAATCAGCTTCATGGTCTGCTCGAAATCTTGTGTGGTTTCTCCAGGGAAGCCCACGATGAAGTCGGAGCTAATCTGAATATCCGGGCGTGCAGCGCGCAGTTTGCGGATGATTGCCTTGTATTCCAGCGCGGTATGGGTACGTCCCATCAGGTTTAGTACGCGATCTGAGCCACTCTGTACCGGCAGGTGCAGGAAGCTTACCAGCTCCGGGGTATCGCGATAGACTTCAACGATATCGTCGGTGAACTCAATTGGATGACTGGTGGTGAAACGGATACGGTCAATGCCGTCGATCGCCGCTACCAGACGCAGTAAATCTGCGAATGAGCCGGTCGTGCCGTCGTAGTTCTCACCGCGCCAGGCGTTAACGTTTTGCCCCAGCAGGTTGACTTCACGTACGCCCTGCGCCGCAAGTTGGGCAATTTCAAGCAGGATATCGTCCGCCGGACGGCTGACTTCCTCACCACGGGTGTAGGGCACCACGCAGTAAGTGCAGTATTTGTTACAGCCTTCCATGATGGACACAAACGCGCTTGGACCTTCAGCACGCGGTTCCGGCAGGCGGTCGAACTTTTCGATTTCCGGGAAACTGATATCCACCACTGGACTACGGCTGGTGCTACCGCGCACTTTGTTGATCATTTCCGGCAGGCGGTGCAGGGTTTGTGGCCCAAAAATAATGTCGACGTAGTGTGCACGTTGACGAATATGGTCGCCTTCCTGGGAGGCGACACAGCCGCCCACGCCGATAATCAGATTCGGGTTTTTCTCTTTTAAGAGTTTCCAGCGACCTAACTGATGGAAAACTTTTTCCTGAGCCTTCTCGCGAATTGAGCAGGTATTCAGCAGCAGCACATCCGCTTCTTCCGCCACGTCGGTCAGTTGATACCCGTGAGTGGCATCCAGCAGATCGGCCATCTTCGATGAATCGTATTCGTTCATCTGACAGCCCCAGGTTTTAATATGGAGTTTTTTAGTCATCGACTTGCTCTTGCGAAATTGTGGCTGAAATGCAGGGCGCATAGTGTACTGCGTTGGCGCGGTTGTGACCAGTATGACGGATGTCAGCCTCAAGGGGTAAAAAATCCTGTAAACTTACACAATACATGTAACAGGATGATTGACCATGACAAATCAACCAACGGAAATTGCCATTGTCGGCGGGGGGATGGTCGGCGGCGCGCTGGCGCTGGGACTGGCGCAGCATGGATTCAGGGTGACGGTAATAGAGCACGCCGCGCCCGTGCCGTTTGTGGCTGACAGTCAGCCCGATATCCGTATTTCAGCCATTAGCTCCGCGTCTGCATCGTTGCTGAAAGGGTTGGGTGTCTGGGATGCGGTGCAGGGCATGCGCACTCATCCATATCGTCGTCTGGAAACCTGGGAGTGGGAGAATGCCCATGTGGTGTTTGATGCGGCAGAGCTAAAACTCCCATTGCTGGGCTATATGGTCGAAAACAGCGTCCTGCAACAGGCGTTGTGGCAGGCGATGGAGGCGCATCCCAACGTGACCCTGTGCGTGCCGGCATCACTGATTTCTCTGCATCAACATAACGATCGGCATGAGCTTGAACTGACTGGCGGTGAAAAGATAACGGCAAAACTGGTGATTGGTGCCGATGGCGCGAATTCTCAGGTACGTCAAATGGCCGGGATTGGCATCCATGCCTGGCAGTACGCGCAATCCTGCATGCTGATTACCGTGCAATGTGAGAATTCACCGGGAGACAGTACCTGGCAGCAGTTTACCCCTGACGGACCGCGGGCGTTTTTACCGCTGTTCGATAACTGGGCTTCGCTGGTGTGGTATGACTCTCCGGCCCGCATCCGCCAGTTGCAGAGTCTCGATATGGCGCAGCTCCAGGCGGAAATCGCAAAATATTTCCCTTCACGTCTGGGTGACGTTACGCCTGTTGCCGCAGGGGCGTTTCCACTTACTCGTCGCCACGCGTTGCAGTATGTACAGCCAGGACTGGCGCTGGTGGGCGATGCTGCGCACACCATTCATCCGCTTGCCGGGCAGGGGGTGAATCTGGGGTACCGTGATGTCGATGCGTTAATTGATGTGCTGGTGAACGCCCGTAGCTATGGTGAGCAGTGGGCCAGTCAGCGGGTACTGAAGCGCTACCAAACGCGTCGTATGACCGATAACTTCATCATGCAAAGTGGTATGGATCTGTTTTACGCCGGATTCAGCAACAACCTGCAGCCGCTGCGTATTATGCGCAATCTTGGTCTAATGGCCGCCGAGCGTGCAGGCGTGTTAAAACGTCAGGCGCTGAAGTATGCATTAGGGTTGTAGCTCAAGTGGTGCCTGATGGCGCTGCGCTTATCAGGCCTACGCGTCATGTAGGCCGGGTAAGGCTTGCCGTCACCCGGCGTTAGAAAAGCAAAAAGCTCGCCGAAGCGAGCTTTTCTAAAATGGCTGGGGTACGAGGATTCGAACCTCGGAATGCTGGTATCAGAAACCAGAGCCTTACCGCTTGGCGATACCCCAACGGGTGCACCCACAAAGTGGACGACTTTTTGAAATTGGCTGGGGTACGAGGATTCGAACCTCGGAATGCTGGTATCAGAAACCAGAGCCTTACCGCTTGGCGATACCCCAACAATTTTTTGGATTTACCGAATTAAATCGATACGCCCTTAATATGGTGGCTACGACGGGATTCGAACCTGTGACCCCATCATTATGAGTGATGTGCTCTAACCAGCTGAGCTACGTAGCCAAATACTATCATATTCTTCGATGGCTGGGGTACCTGGATTCGAACCAGGGAATGCCGGTATCAAAAACCGGTGCCTTACCGCTTGGCGATACCCCAATGACCGTTGCGGTGAACCGCTATATCGAAGAAAAGTGGCTGGGGTACCTGGATTCGAACCAGGGAATGCCGGTATCAAAAACCGGTGCCTTACCGCTTGGCGATACCCCATCCGTGCAACGCTTACGGGTGAATGGTGCGGGAGGCGAGACTTGAACTCGCACACCTTGCGGCGCCAGAACCTAAATCTGGTGCGTCTACCAATTTCGCCACTCCCGCAAAAAAGATGGTGGCTACGACGGGATTCGAACCTGTGACCCCATCATTATGAGTGATGTGCTCTAACCAGCTGAGCTACGTAGCCATCTTTTTTTCGCGTTACCTTATCGGCGTTGCGGGGCGCATTATGCGTATTGAGCCTTGAAGCGTCAACCCCTTTTTCATTGAAAATAGCTGGAATGTGACTGTTTGGTTAGGTTGCGAACAGCGTGACGCAATATTCGGCAATTATTCGTTATTAATTGTTTTTCCGCACGTAAAACCGACATAAAAAAAGAGCCCCTCAGGGCTCTTAGTGGATGATGGGCTTACTTATAAGCCGACTGGTGCACGCCAACTGCACGGCCTGATGGATCGTTCATGGTTTTGAACGCTTCGTCCCATTCGATGGCTTTGGCAGAAGAACAGGCGACGGACGGGCCACCTGGCACACACTCGGCGGCGCTGGCTACCGGGAACAGCTCTTCAAAAAGCTCACGGTATAAATACGCTTCTTTAGACGATGGTGTGTTGTACGGGAAGCGGAAGCTGGCGGTTTCCAGTTGTTGATCGGAAACGTGCTCTGCCGCCACTTCTTTCAGCGTGTCAATCCAGCTATAACCGACGCCGTCAGAGAACTGCTCCTTCTGACGCCATGCAATGCTGGCTGGCAGGTAGGATTCAAAACATTCACGCAGGACATGTTTTTCCATCTTTCCGTTACCGCACATTTTATCCTGTGGGTTGATGCGCATCGCGACATCGAGGAATTTCTTGTCGAGGAACGGTACGCGGGCTTCAACGCCCCAGGCCGACATGGCTTTGTTGGCTCGGGCGCAGTCGAACATATGCAGTGCCTGCAGTTTACGTACTGTTTCTTCGTGCAGTTCTTTTGCGTCCGGCGCTTTGTGAAAATAAAGATAGCCGCCAAATACTTCATCAGAACCTTCGCCTGACAGCACCATTTTAATGCCCATCGCTTTGATTTTTCTTGACATTAAGTACATCGGTGTTGAGGCGCGAATGGTGGTGACGTCATAGGTTTCAATGTGATAAATCACATCGCGGATGGCATCCAGGCCTTCCTGTACGGTGAAATGGATCTCGTGGTGTACGGTCCCCAGGTGGTTGGCGACTTCCTGAGCGGCTTTCAGATCCGGTGCGCCTTTCAGGCCCACGGCGAAGGAGTGCAGTTGCGGCCACCAGGCTTCACTGCGCTCTTGATCTTCAACACGGCGCGCTGCATATTTTTTGGTGATAGCGGAAATCACGGACGAATCCAGGCCACCAGACAGCAGCACACCATAAGGCACATCTGACATCAGATGGCTTTTAACCGCATCTTCCAGCGCCTGACGCAGTTCGTCTTTATCCGTCACATTGTCTTTTACGGCATCGTATTCGAACCAGTCGCGCTGATAGTACTGACGGATTTCTCCGTCTTTGCTCCACAGGTAGCTACCGGCCGGGAATTCTTTAATGGTGCGGCAAACAGGAACCAGCGCTTTCATCTCAGACGCCACGTACAAGTTGCCGTGTTCATCATGACCCATGTACAGAGGGATAATCCCAATGTGATCGCGGCCGATCAGATACGCATCCTGCTCGCTGTCGTACAGTGCGAAGGCGAACATGCCCTGCAGGTCGTCAAGGAATTCAGGCCCTTTTTCCTGGTACAGCGCAAGGATAACTTCGCAGTCGGAACCGGTCTGGAACTGATAGCGATCGCCGTATTCAGCACGTAACGCCTGATGGTTATAAATCTCGCCATTTACCGCCAGGATATGCGTCTTTTTCACGTTGTATAGCGGTTGAGCACCGGCGTTAACGTCGACAATGGACAGACGTTCATGTGCCAGGATCGCGTTATCACTGGCGTAAATACCCGACCAGTCCGGGCCGCGGTGGCGCATCAGACGAGACAGCTCGAGGGCTTTTTTACGCAGCTCAACTGCGTCGGTTTTAATATCAAATACGCCAAAAATAGAACACATAACCTTCTCCGTTAACCCGTTGCGTGATGCTTTTTATGTTTGCTTAATAAAGAAAATGCCGTAAAGCCGCAGAGGGCGCAAGGAGTTTGGTGAGGAGAAAAGAAAAAACTCAATGATGATTGTTGAATAGTGAAAAAAGAGTATGTAATGAGCGTATTTATTGATGAATCGCCAGAAAAATGGCGGTTTTATTAGATGGGGTTATTTAGTGTGCCGGTTAACGTGTTCTTAGGGTTATCCGGCACAGCGTTGCTTAAATAACATCTATCTCGGCAACGGACGGGTAGATCCAGCTTGGTCGGAACGGCATGCTGTCGATATCATCAAGGGTGGAAATGCCAGACAGTACCAGGATAGTTTCAAGACCGGCCTGGAAGCCAGCCAGAATATCGGTACGCAGGTTGTCGCCAACAATGACGGTCTCTTCCGAGTGCGCCTGCATTTTGTTGAGTGCCGCGCGGATAATCCACGGGCTGGGTTTACCTACGTAGAAGGGCTCACGGCCTGAAATCTTCTCAATACCAGCGCACAGCGCACCACAGGCAGGATAAAAACCGCGACCGTGCGTATCCGGGTTGGTGGCAATGAAACGTGCGCCATTGGCCACAAAGTATGCCGCTTTATGCATCATGTCCCAGTTGTAGGAACGCGTCTCGCCGACGATCACAAAATCGGGGTTAACGTCGGTAATGGTGAAGCCCGCTTTGTACAGTTCGTGGATCAGTGCGCCTTCACCGACAACATAGGCTTTTTTTCCTTCCTGGCGACGCAGGAAATCGGCGGTAGCCATGGCGGAGGTATAAAACACGCTGTCAGGAACATTGACACCTGCGGTGGCAAAGCGGTTTGCCAGATCCTGTCCGGTCTGCGAAGGGTAGTTAGTCAACAGGACTAACGGCAAGCCTTTCTCCATCACGCCGGTCAAAAATTCTGCCGCACCCGGTACGGCAACATTGTCGTGCATCAGCACGCCGTCGATATCACAAATTACATTCTTAATGGCCATGGACAATCCGACATCAAAATAAGAAGGCGTTACTATACATAAAATACACTCAATTATTCGAGTTGCCTCAGCGATACAGAGGCAGCTTGAAGAGTGAGGTGTATTAGCTTTCCAGCAAACGTTGTAGCAACGTTCCGTTGAGCATGGCGCGTTTCACCAGCGCAAATGCGCCAATGGCGGAACGGTGGTCCAGCGTGGAGCGAACCACGGGTAAATTGTGGCGAAATGCCTTCAACGCTTGGGCATTAATGCAGCTTTCGATCGCTGGCAGCAGGACCTTATCTGCCTCTGTAATCTCACCAGCAATAACGATTTTTTGTGGGTTAAACAGGTTGATGGCTATAGCGATAGTTTTACCCAGGTGGCGGCCCACGTGCTCAATCACTTCCGATGCCAGGTTATCGCCTTTGTTGGCAGCCTTACAGATAGATTTGATACTGCAATCATCAAGCGTTAGCCGACTTGGATAACCTTGCTTGAGTAAGTTTTGCACGCGATGCTCGATGGACGCGTTGGCCGCGATAGTTTCCAGACAACCAAAGTTACCGCAGTGACAGCGCTCGCCCAACGGCTCTACCTGAATATGGCCAATCTCGCCAACGTTGCCGTTACGGCCAATAAAAATGCGGCCATTGGAGATGATCCCGGCACCGGTTCCGCGATGCACTCGCACCAGAATGGAGTCTTCGCAGTCCTGACTTGCCCCGAAATAGTGCTCGGCAAGTGCCAGACTACGGATATCGTGACCAACAAAGCAGGTCACCTGGAACCGTTTTTCCAGCGCCTCGACCAGCCCCCAGTTTTCAACCTGAATATGCGGCATATAGCGAATGACGCCACTTTCTGGGTCAACCAGGCCTGGCAGAATAACGGAGATGGCAATTAGCTCACGGACTTTCCGTTGGCAGCTGTCCATAAAGGTGGCAATGGTATTGAGTAGCGCATGTTCCAGCGTTTCCTGGGTGCGCTCGGGTAAGGGGTAGTGCTCCTCAGCGACGGCTTTGCTGCTCATATCGTACAGCGTTAGCGTAGTGTCATGACGGCCAAGACGCACGCCAATGGCGTGGAAATTGCGTGTTTCAGTGACGATAGAGATAGCGCGGCGGCCCCCGGTGGAGGCCTGCTGATCCACTTCTTTGATCAGCCCGCGTTCAATAAGCTGGCGCGTAATTTTAGTTACGCTGGCGGGAGCAAGCTGGCTCTGTTCGGCAATCTGGATGCGCGAGATTGGCCCATGCTGGTCAATCAGGCGATAAACTGCCGCGCTGTTAAGCTGTTTTACGAGATCAACATTACCTATTTGAGCTTGTCCGCCTGGTGTCATTCTTTCTCTTACTCTGTAACGACCTCGTTGCCATTAACGATGGTCTTGATGATTTTAAAGTCGTGTGTGAACGCGGTCAGGTTGGCGACTTTGCCAGGGGCGATACTGCCGAGTTGCTTGTCCACGCCGATGGCGCGAGCGGGGTAGAGTGTTGCCATACGCAGCACTTCATCCAGCGCAATGCCGCAATGTTCAACCAGATTACGTACACCTTCAATCATGGTTAATGACGAGCCGCTCAGTGTGCCGTTCTCATCCACACACAGTCCATTGCGGTAGTATATTGTTTTACCAGCGAAAATGAACTGTTCAATATTTGCACCCGCCGGCGCGGTGGCGTCGGTCACCAGGCACAGCTTGTCACCTTTCAGGCGTTTAGCGTTACGGATGTTAACGTAATCGACGTGCAGACCATCGGCGATGATACCGCAATAAATATCGGCTTCATCAAGGATGGCACCAGCCAGACCCGGTTCGCGGCCAGTAATGTAAGGCATGGCGTTGAACAGGTGTGTTGCAAAGGTAATGCCCGCACGGAAACCGATTTTGGCTTCTTTTACCGTCGCGTTTGAGTGACCCGCTGAAACGACAATACCGGCATTGACCAGTCGGGTGATCACGTCAGCAGGAACCATTTCTGGTGCCAGCGTAACTTTGGTGATCACATCGGCATTATCGCACAGGAAGTCGACCAGCGCAGCGTCAGGCTGACGAACAAAACTTGGGTTATGGGTACCTTTTTTCACCAGATTCAGCCATGGGCCTTCAAGGTGAAGTCCTAATGCCTGATTCGGGTGTTTTGCCAGGTATTCACGCATCACGCGAACGCCTTGTTTCATCAACTCATCGCTGGTGGTGATAAGCGTAGGCAGGTAGTTAGTGCAGCCCGATTTCTCGTTAGCTTTCTGCATGATTTCCAGCGTTTCAACGGTCACAGCTTCTGCCGTATCGTTGAACTGCACGCCGCCGCAGCCGTTTAACTGCACATCAATAAAACCGGGGGAAAGAATGGCCCCATTCAATGAGCGTTGTTCAATCTCCGGCGGTAATTCAGCCAGTGGGCAAACGCTGGCTATCAGGCCATCAGCGACGACAATCGCATGGTCATCAAGAATTTCGTGACCGGTAAAGATCCGGCCCTGGGTTAAAGCATACATTCCGACCCCCGATTTCAAAAAATGCCGCCCTGCAACGCTTTCGGCTGGGCGGAAACAGCATTACAGACCTTTAATATTTTCGGCTTCTAACTCGTTAAAGTATTTCAGCGTCTTCACTTTCAGTTCCATTGTGGAAGGTTCATCGCAAACCACAACGGCTTTTGGATGCAGCTGCAGGCAGCTGATGGTCCACATATGGTTGACGTTACCTTCAACGGCAGCCTGCAGAGCCTGCGCTTTCTGGTGGCCCAGCACCAGAATCATCACTTCTTCGGCATCAAGCAGTGTACCCACGCCAACGGTCAGCGCATATTTCGGCACCTGGCTTACGTCACCGTCAAAGAAACGAGAGTTAGCCACGCGTGTGTCGTGGGTCAGCGTTTTGATACGCGTACGAGAGGCTAAAGACGACGCCGGTTCGTTAAATGCGATGTGCCCGTCGTTGCCTACACCACCCATAAACAGGTGGATTTTACCGTAGGAACGGATTTTTTCTTCATACTGACGGCATTCTGCATCGATATCTGGTGCGTTACCATTGAGGAGGTTGATGTTTTCTGCTGGAATATCAACATGATCAAAGAAGTTGCGATGCATGAAGCTGTGGTAGCTTTCTGGATGCTCTTTCGGCAGGCCAACATACTCGTCCATATTAAATGTGACAACATGTTTGAAGCTAACCTGGCCCGCTTTGTGCATTTCGACTAATGCTTTATAGGCTGTCAGTGGGGTGCCGCCAGTCGGCAGGCCCAGAACGAACGGACGATCTGCCGTTGGTTTGAACGCGTTGATACGGTTAACGATATGGCGAGCAGCCCATTTGCCGACTTGTTCAGCGGTATTCAGGGGGATCAGTCTCATTCTTCACCTCAGTAGTCAATGTAAGCAGTTGGCGGATTGAGTCGCTGTGCAGTATTAAGCGTAACCTGGTTTTGCATCGGTAAGGATCAATCCGTTTCGATTTTTTGAATGATAAAATAAGTTTTCGTAGTTAGCCAGTGGAAGGGAGGGTTAATAACGATATTTGGTGACTGTAATCACAAAAAACACGCTTTTAATTTGCGATACGAATTAATTTTCCACACACTCTGAATGTAGATGAATGGTTAATATCGTTGTTCCAGAATATCTTGCTGTCAGAATTGGTCGCACAATAAAAATATGGCTTCAAAGGAGCCTAATCGGGGTCTCGTAGGGGGAATAAAATGAATATTTTAGGTTTTTTCCAGCGGCTGGGTAGGGCGTTACAGCTCCCCATCGCTGTGCTGCCTGTCGCGGCACTGTTGCTGCGATTTGGCCAACCAGATTTGCTTAACGTCGCCTTCATCGCGCAAGCGGGTGGGGCCATCTTTGATAACCTCGCGTTAATATTTGCCATCGGTGTGGCATCCAGCTGGTCTAAAGACAGTGCGGGTGCGGCAGCGTTGGCAGGTGCCGTTGGTTATTTCATATTGACCAAAGCAATGGTTACCATTAACCCGGCGATCAACATGGGTGTGCTGGCAGGTATCATTACCGGTCTGGTCGGCGGTGCCGTGTATAACCGCTGGTCTGGCATCAAACTGCCTGACTTCCTGAGCTTCTTCGGCGGTAAACGCTTTGTGCCAATCGCCACCGGTTTCTTCTGTCTGGTTCTGGCGGCTATCTTCGGCTATGTATGGCCGCCGGTACAAAATGCCATCCATGCGGGTGGTGAGTGGATCGTGGGCGCAGGCGCGCTGGGTTCCGGTATTTTTGGTTTCATCAACCGTCTGCTGATCCCAACCGGTCTGCATCAGGTTCTGAACACCATCGCCTGGTTCCAGATTGGTGAATTCACCAACGCGGCAGGTGCGGTCTTCCACGGTGACATCAACCGCTTCTACGCGGGTGACGGCACTGCAGGTATGTTCATGTCCGGCTTCTTCCCGATCATGATGTTTGGTCTGCCGGGTGCGGCACTGGCAATGTACTTTGCCGCTCCGAAAGCGCGTCGTCCGATGGTTGGCGGTATGCTGTTGTCCGTGGCCATCACCGCGTTCCTGACCGGTGTGACCGAGCCGCTGGAATTCCTGTTCATGTTCCTGGCACCATTGCTGTATCTCCTGCACGCATTGTTAACGGGTATCAGCCTGTTCGTTGCGACATTACTGGGGATCCACGCGGGCTTCTCCTTCTCAGCAGGTGCTATCGACTACGTGTTGATGTACAACTTGCCGGCTGCAAGTAAGAACGTCTGGATGCTGGTCGCGATGGGGCTGGTGTTCTTCGTCATCTACTTTGTGTTGTTCAGCGCGGTTATTCGTATGTTTAACCTGAAAACGCCGGGCCGCGAAGATAAAGACGATGAAATTGTTACTGACGAAGCCAACAGCAACACCGAAGAAGGTTTAGCACAACTGGCCACCAGCTACATTGCTGCGGTTGGCGGTACCGATAACCTGAAAGCCATTGATGCCTGTATCACTCGCCTGCGTCTGACCGTTGTCGACTCCGCGAAAGTGAGCGATGCAATGTGTAAACGCCTGGGTGCTTCCGGTGTGGTTAAGCTGAACAAGCAGACTATTCAGGTCATCGTCGGCGCGAAAGCGGAATCTATTGGCGACGAAATGAAGAAAGTTGTCGCACGTGGTCCAGTTGCCGCAGCGTCTGCTGACAGCGCGCCTGCAGCAGCCCCGGCTGCAAAACCGCAGGCTGTGGCGAATGCTGTCACCGTTGAAGCGCTGGTTTCTCCGATTACCGGTGACGTGGTTGCGCTGGAGCAGGTGCCTGATGAAGCCTTCGCCAGCAAAGCGGTCGGCGACGGCGTGGCGGTGAAACCAACCGACAAAATCGTGGTTTCTCCGGCAGCGGGTACCATTGTGAAAATCTTCAATACCAACCATGCGTTCTGCCTGGAAACGCTGAAAGGCGCGGAGATCGTGGTCCACATGGGTATCGATACCGTGGCGCTGGAAGGTAAAGGCTTTACGCGTCTGGTGGAAGAAGGTGCGGAAGTCAAAGCAGGTCAGCCAATCCTGGAAATGGATCTGGAATACCTGAACGCCAATGCTCGTTCAATGATTAGCCCGGTTGTCTGCAGCAACAGCGATGACTTCGGTGGCCTGGTGATTAAAGCCGAAGGCCATGTGGTTGCCGGTCAAACGCCACTGTACGAGATTAAAAGTAAGTAATCGCGCGTAGGCCGGAGAAGGCGTAAGCGCTGCCATTCGGCAACATGAAATGCGTCACCAGCGGCGGGGAGCAATCTCCGCCGCTTTTTTTTGCAGCAAATGCCCGCATAATGACTGTCTGATACGTATTTTGCGTAACTAAAGGTTGTCAGTCAGTCCTGCTTATAAGATCATACGCCGTTATACGTTGTTTACGCTTTGAGGAATCCACGATGAGTGAGGCTGAAGCCCGCCCGAGTAACTTTATTCGTCAGATCATCGATGAAGATCTGGCCAGTGGTAAGCACACCACTATCCATACCCGTTTTCCGCCGGAGCCAAATGGCTATCTGCACATTGGCCACGCGAAATCCATTTGTCTGAACTTTGGTATTGCGCAAGATTACCAGGGCCAGTGCAACCTGCGTTTTGATGATACGAACCCGGTTAAAGAAGACATCGAGTACGTTGAATCCATCAAAAATGACGTTGAATGGTTAGGTTTCCACTGGACTGGCGATATTCGCTACTCGTCGGATTACTTCGACCAGCTGCATGCCTATGCGGTAGAGCTTATCAACAAAGGCCTGGCGTACGTCGACGAACTGTCAGCTGACGAGATCCGTGAATACCGTGGCACCTTGACGCAGCCTGGTAAAAACAGCCCGTACCGCGATCGTAGCGTTGAAGAGAACCTCGCGCTGTTCGAAAAAATGCGTACCGGTGGTTTTGAAGAAGGGAAAGCCTGCCTGCGCGCGAAAATCGATATGGCCTCGCCGTTTATCGTCATGCGCGACCCGGTGCTGTACCGCATTAAATTTGCCGAGCACCACCAGACCGGTAATAAGTGGTGCATCTACCCGATGTACGACTTTACCCACTGCATCAGCGATGCGCTGGAAGGCATCACGCATTCCCTGTGTACGCTGGAGTTCCAGGACAACCGTCGTCTGTACGATTGGGTACTGGACAACATCACCATTCCGGTTCACCCGCGCCAGTACGAATTCTCGCGCCTGAATCTGGAATATACCGTGATGTCCAAGCGTAAGCTGAACCTGCTGGTCACCGACAAGCACGTTGAAGGCTGGGACGATCCGCGTATGCCGACTATCTCTGGCCTGCGTCGCCGTGGTTATACTGCTGCCGCTATCCGTGAGTTCTGTAAACGTATTGGCGTGACCAAGCAGGATAACACCATTGAGATCGCCTCTCTGGAATCCTGTATTCGTGAAGATCTCAACGAAAACGCACCGCGCGCGATGGCGGTTATCGATCCAGTGAAACTAGTTATCGAAAACTATCCGCAGGGTGAAAGCGAACTGGTTACTATGCCGAACCATCCGAATAAACCGGAAATGGGCAGCCGTGAAGTGCCGTTTAGCGGTGAGATTTGGATCGATCGCGCAGATTTCCGCGAAGAAGCCAATAAGCAGTACAAGCGTCTGGTGATGGGCAAAGAAGTGCGTCTGCGCAACGCGTATGTTGTTAAAGCCGAGCGTGTTGAGAAAGACGCAGAAGGCAATATCACCACTATTTTCTGCACCTATGACGCTGACACGCTGAGCAAAGATCCGGCCGATGGGCGTAAAGTCAAAGGCGTTATTCATTGGGTCAGTGCGGCACATGCACTGCCAATTGAAATCCGTCTGTACGATCGTCTGTTCAGCGTGCCGAACCCAGGGGCGGCGGATGACTTCCTGTCCGTTATTAACCCGGATTCACTGGTTATCAAACAGGGCTATGGCGAACCATCGCTGCAGGCTGCCGTTGCGGGTAAAGCCTTCCAGTTTGAACGTGAAGGGTACTTCTGCCTCGATAGCCGCTATACAACGGCGGATAAGCTGGTGTTTAACCGTACTGTGGGTCTGCGTGATACGTGGGCTAAAGTGGGCGAGTAAGCTGCAATACCCCCTGTCAAACGCCGCGCTCTGCGGCGTTTTTTTTATCTCGACATCCTGCATTACTGGCTCTGTTTGCAGAGCGAATTAATTATTATTACGTCGTGTCCTGAGAATTAGTTAATTACCTATCAAAACCTTATGCCCGAGGACGACTCTGACTGTAACCGCTTTCATCCATATGGAAAACAAGCATTTTTTTCATTTTTCAACGTTTTTATATCTGCACATGAAAATGTAACAGAAAGCAATCAAATATGTGCGGTTGCTCATATTCTTACATACTGGTTACAAAAAGAGATTGATAATTCGCGTCGCGAAAAATAGTCTATTCATTGTAGTCAATGAGGTTTTCTCAGCGCTACTTTTTTTACTTTTTGTTTTTTCGCTGACCGCTTTTACCGGCAGCATTTTATACCCAATGGATTTCGAGTTGCATCAAGGCGGCGACGCAGCGAATTCCCAAGAGCGTACATCAGTACGTGACTGGGATGAGCGAGGAACGCCAACGCAGATGCGGCTTGAAAGACGAAGGGTTATACGTCAAAGAGGATTAACATATGCGTACGTTTAGTGGCAAACGTAGTACGCTGGCGCTGGCTATCGCCGGTATCACAGCAATGTCGGGTTTTGTTGTCGCTCCCCAGGTACATGCCGAAGGATTTATTGATGACTCAACCTTAACCGGCGGCATCTATTACTGGCAGCGTGAGCGTGACCGTAAAGATGTGACCGATCATGACAAATACAAAACCAACCTTTCGCACTCCACCTGGAACGCCAACCTCGACTTCCAGTCCGGTTACGCGGCTGATATGTTTGGTATTGATATCGCTGCATTTACCGCTATTGAAATGAACGAAAGTAGCGAAAGCGGTCATCCAAACGAAATCGCATTCTCTTCCAAAAATAAAGGCTATGACGAAGATTACTCCGGCGATAAGAGCGGGATTAGCCTTTATAAAGCAGCAGCTAAATTCAAATACGGCCCAACCTGGGCGCGCGCTGGTTATATTCAACCCACCGGGCAGACGTTGCTGGCTCCGCACTGGAGCTTTATGCCGGGTACTTATCAGGGTGCTGAAGCCGGTGCTAACTTTGACTATGGTGATGCCGGTGCGCTGAGCTTCTCCTACATGTGGGCTAACGAATATAAAGCACCGTGGCACATCGAAGTCGATAAATTCTATCAGGCCGATAAAAAGACCAAGGTAGATTACCTTCATTCGGTCGGCGCGAAATATGACTTCAAAAACAACCTGTTGCTGGAAGCGGCATTTGGTCAGTCCGAAGGCTATGTCGATCAATACTTCGCGAAAGCCAGTTACAAATTTGATTTAGGCGGCAATCCATTCACCACCAGCTATCAGTTCTACGGCGCACGCGATAAGGTTGATGACCGTACCGTTAACAATATTTATGACGGTACCGCCTGGCTGCAGGCGCTGACCTTTGGCTACAAAGTGGCAGAAGTGGTTGATCTGCGTCTGGAAGGTACCTGGGTGAAAGCGGACGGACAGCAGGGCTATTTCCTGCAGCGTATGACGCCAACCTATGCCTCCTCAAACGGTCGTCTGGACGTGTGGTGGGATAACCGCTCTGACTTCAACGCCAACGGCGAAAAAGCGGTTTTCTTTGGCGCAATGTATGACCTGAAAAACTGGAACCTGCCGGGTTGGGCTGTGGGTGCCTCCTATGTTTACGCCTGGGACGCGAAGCCATCGACCTGGCAGACTAACCCGGATGCATACTACGACAAAAATCGTACCATCGAAGAATCGTCTTACAGCCTGGATGCGGTCTACACCCTGCAGGACGGTCGTGCGAAAGGCACGATGTTTAAACTGCACTTCACCCAATACGACAACCATTCAGACATCCCAAGCTGGAGTGGTGGTTACGGCAACATGTTCCAGGATGAGCGCGACGTGAAGTTCATCGTGATTGCACCATTCACCATCTTCTAATGCCAACCGCGGCAGGCCAGGTGCCTGCCGCAACGTTGAGGACTGTTCTATGAAAAAACTGATACTCATCGCCGTCATGGCATCTGGGCTGGTGGCCTGCGCACAATCTCCGGCGCCAAAAGAAGACAGCCGTTTGAAAGAAGCCTACAGCGCCTGCATCAACACCGCACAGGGATCGCCAGAGAAAATCGAGGCCTGCCAAAGCGTGTTAAACGTGCTGAAGAAAGAAAAGCAGCACCAGCAATTTGCCAATGAAGAAAGTGTTCGCGTACTGGATTATCAGCAGTGTATCCAGGCGACGCGTACGGGCAACGATCAGGCCGTTACGGCTGATTGCGACAAGGTATGGCGGGAAATCCGCAGCAAGAACACAGCGCAGTAAAATGACAGGTAAAAAACGGGCGGATAGTCTCCGCCCGTTGCTGTTTTTGTTAACCCAGAATATTCAAATAGGCACCCAGTATTGATACGACAACGATGCCAATAAGAATGCGGGAAATTTGGATGTTCTTCCCTAACAGATAATACATTACGCCAAATGCCCCCATCGGTAACAGACACGGCATAATATCGTTTAAAATCTTTTGTAACGGCACGGCATAAGCACCTTCGCCAATCACAAAGGGAACGTTCAATGAGACCATGGTGGCGGTCATTCCTCCTATGACCATCAGCCCCAATATTGCCGCACCGTAGGTGATTTTCTGCATCATTCCCGACTCCTCCATTTTTTTGAAGAAATCAGCACCCAGTCGGTAACCGCCCATCAAACAGAAGTAGCGGATAAAGTAGTGGGGAATGTTAAACACCAGCAGGAACAGTAGCGGTCCCAGAATATTGCCGGATGATGCTAATGAAATCCCCAACCCCGCGGCGATAATACGCAGCGTTCCCCAGAAGAATGAATCACCAATACCCGCTAATGGACCCATCAGCGATGCCTTCACGGCGTTGATTGAGCTGGCGTCGAAGTCATCGTCGAGCATCCGGCGCTCTTCCATGGCTGACGTAATCCCCAGCGGCAGCGTCGACAAGTGAGGCGTGGTATTAAAAAACTCCAAATGCCGGACCAGCGCGTCGGAGATTTCCTGGTCGGTTTTACACGTTTTACGGATAATGGGCACCATCGAAAAGGTATAACCCATATGCATCATACGCTCATAGTTCCACGACGATTCCATGGTCAATGAGCGGAAATAGACGCTCCAGAGATCGCGTTTGGTAATTTTGACATCAGAATTCGTTGTCATCGATGACCTCTTGTTTTTTTGCTTCGTTATTAACGAGTACGATTGCGAGGAACAGGCCAAACAGGGCGATCCCGACCAGCGGTAGTTTTAAATATGCCGCTAGTAGAAAACCAAAGAAGAAATAGGGGAATACTTTTTTGTTGATGATCATTCTCGCCAGCATGGCAAAACCGAGCGCCGGTAAGATGCCCGTGGCGATAGTCATTCCCGTCATAATATCTTTGGGGATCGATTCGAGAATGGCATTAACCACCGGCGTCCCAACATAAAAAGCAAAACCAACCAGAATCGCAAACGGCACGGAACAGGCGAGGGTAGAGTAAATATGCATGCGGACCACGCCGCTGATATTGGCATTTAACGCATGTTTGTCTGCGCGACGGCAAAATATCGGCAAGACAAAGATATACACGGCGTTTTGTAATACCAATACCAACGTAGCAATAGGTACCGCAAGAGCTACGGCAGTGGCCACGTTTTGCCCAGAGGCAATGGCAAAGGCGGTGCCTAAAATACCGCCAGACGTCACATCAGGGGGATTAGATGCGCCAATCTGGAATGCGCCTAACAGCACAAGTTCAATGGCCGAACCAATAATGATGCCATTGGTGAGATCGCCCATAATTAGCCCCACCAACGGCCCCATTACGATCGGACGTCGGAGCATGGCGGTACCGAAGATGGAGTCCAGGTAACCGACACAGGATAAACCACCCAATAAAAAGGATTGCATTAGTAAGCTCATATCCACTACCTCATCCCAGTAAGGCGATAGCTTTCAGTCGGGTATCGTTCGGTACTTGCCTGATCTCAAGTTCGACACCTTTGTTATCCAGTTCTTTTAATTGTGTAACGTCGTGGTCGGTAATAAATATGGCTTTTGATATTTGACGCGTGCCCGGTGCAGATTTAATCCCACCCAGATTGATACTGACAATTTTTTCGTATTCCATTGCCAACGCGTGTGCATCATTAATCGATGCAACAACAATAAAGAGGTTATATTTTTCTGTCGCGCCGCTTTGTAAGGCTTTGATCGAATCTGCAATATTTTTAATAACCAATTTAACGTTATTCGGTCGCGCCAGGCGCATGGCCGTCATTTTTAACTCATCATTGATGATGTCATCATTGGCAATAAGAATGCAATCGGCCTGCAGCGCCGCAGTCCAGGCAAAAGCTACCTGGCCATGTAATAAGCGATGGTCTACACGTAATAATTTAATCATTTTGTTTAACCTTTTGCATTAGCTGTGAAACGTGTTCGGCACAGACATCGCCGGTGTCTTTATAGGTATCTTTGAAATAACTTCCTACCACTGCACCTGAACCCATGGTCAACTGATGCTGACAATTGTCGAGGGTGATCCCGGCACCAATAATTAATGGAAAGTCACCAATGATGGCCCTGAATTCGCGGATTTTATCTTCATCTGTTTCCTGTCCGGTGGCATCACCGGTGACGACAATGGCGTCACAGCGTTGCATCCCTAGCGTCAGGTCTTCCTGCAAGCTGCGTCCAGATTTGTAGGGTTGATACTTGAAACGTACACCACCGAATACGGCAAAAGAAGCATTGCGACGATTTTCCTCAATAAATTGGGCAAATGAGAGGTCTTCATCGACAGGCAAATGTCCGGCAACAGAATCTAACTGGATAAAGCTGGCGTGATATTTTTTGGCTAACTGAAACCCTTTCTTATCATCGTCTAACAGATTGACGCCGTAGGTAATACCCGGTTGAGTGCTGTCGAGGTAATGCAGCACGCTTTCAACTTGCGCAGGGGTGCCAAAATAGTTTTCAACAATCACCGCATCTACGCCATTTTGTTGATAGATAGCGATCTCTTTTTTTGCATTTTCGAGGACATCACGGTCGTTTTCACCTTTCAAATGCAGCATGGCAAGAATGAATTTATTGTCACCAAATAACGTTTCAACTTTATTTTTCATGTTCGCTCCTGGCATTAAAAATCATCTGATTTTGGGGTACTGTTGAATAACACATCATTGCAGTACTGGATGGTTTCTTTGGATTCCAGAACGGCGGTTCTAATTAGCGCTTGGGTGTCGTCGGTATCGGGGTTTTCCAGAATCAATGCAATCAGTAACGGTAAATTGAGTCCGGTGATTAAATGCAGGCGCGGATCGTCAAGATGAGTAATAAACTCGTTAGTCACGCTTCCCTTAGAGATATCGGTGATCACAATGGCTTCATCTTGGCTGCCCAACGTGCTCATGAATTTTTGTACGCTGAGTTTGATATCAGGCACATCCTCGGTGTAGGCACACAGCGTGGAAATATCTTCATTTTTACCCACGACCATTTCCAGTGAATCCCTGATTCCATCAGCAAATCTGCCATGACTGGCGAACAAAAACTTACGCATACCGCTCCATGCTCCACAATGAGTGACGACACTACAGGTGTCGCCATAAATGATGAGACTGAATTGAGATAGCAGGAATCATGCCAGCTAATGTCAAAGCGGAAGGAGGTGAGAGGGAGGGGGTTAATCCATCATTATGATTTTAAAGGATTAATTTTATTTTATGATATCGTAAATATAGCCGATTTCGCTGAACGGAATGGTGACACTATAGGTATCTTCTATGACACTAAAGGCATCCTGAATCATGCACAGTGTTTCTTTATCACTTTGACTAAGCGTCTGCTGTGCCGGGTAGTTCTCAAGAGGAATCTGACGAATCAAACGTTCCAGCATGCAGCTGGCATGGACATACAGGTTAATCTTCGTCTCATTGGCTAAGCGTTTTTTGAGTAATCTTTCGAGAGTACTGATACAGATATCAAGGTGCTCAAGGATTTTTCCGGTATCCAGAATCGTCAACTGAGCGATGACCCGTTTGAGCGAAAAGTTATGTACCAATCTGTCGTTGATGGTCTGAATCATATCGGTATCAGCAATGCCCTGGAAAACCGTTTCCAGGCGAACATCACCCCGGCCGCTGATCAGGTCATCCAATGAAATATAGGGAATAAAGGGGATATCCGGATTAGCTGTTCCGACAACAGCAATAATGTCATAGAACTGAGACAGTGACTGGCGGGAGGACTCTGAAAGCAGTAGCTGGTGGTCATAGGCGATAACATCCACCCCTGCTTCTTTCGGAATACTGTCTTCCAGCAATGTCTGTATTCGCTGCGCCGTACCCATTCCGGTATAGCAGCTGGTAATGATTACTGGACGTTTGACCTGCTCTGAATAGATGATTTTACTGTCATTCTTTTGGTAAGAGGTGACGTTCTCAACAATGCTTTCCAGCGGAGCGTTATCTAATAATAACTCACCGACGTGTAGCGCCATTGCCGTGGAGACATTATTAATAATGGCGACAGGGAAATGGATGCTTTTATTGAACTCAGAGTAAATATCCGTTAACGACCCCATATCTACCAGAATGACCAGCCCATTGGACATATCATTATCATTAATGTACTGCAGTATATTACTGGCGATATCTTTGATGGCCGTGTCGATAGGCATATCGAAGGAGGCAAAAAGGGTTTCACCCAACATGCGGTTCACGACATTGGCAATACTGCTGGCCGTTGCATAGCCATGTGCCAGAATGACCGCTTTGGTTCGTGGTGCAACGGTCACCATCTTCATACTTTTCAAATATAGCGTGAAGAAAACGTCATCTTCCTGGGTAATCTTGAGATCAAATCGCTGGGCGATCTGTGTTGATAACATACTCGAAATCAGGTTCTCTTCTGCCAAATGTTGGCTAATATACTGATGTAAATTTTTGAGCGTTTTTTTATGCGCCAGGATGCCGTCATTACCCTGCTTATTTTTAGTGAATAAATACCATGCTAAGCCGTACAGTCGATTACCGTTAAATTGGACCGAATGTTTGCTTTCTATCTGCTGAACAATATCCTGGATAGTATTGAGATGTGAATAAATGGCCGGGTGATCGTTTTGTGCCGTTGGGTTAAATATGATCTTATCGAACAGCGTATCGATTTCACGAGAGACTTCTGGGAGCAGTACATTTTCGCTATTTTGCTGAAACAGGCTGAAGATCTTATCCCAGAATTCACTAATAAAATGGTTCAACGGTACTACAGGGAGAACCAATTGCTGTAGCGTCATCGAAGGGGTAAATACGACAGCGGTTCCTACAACCTGGTGATTAATTTGCACACCATGCGGCATAAAGCTGTCTGGTAGATCGTCTAAGTGTAAAGAGAGGCACTGATCTGCTTGAGACTTTGCAAAACGCGTGGCACTCAGGCAGGTGATGGTATTTTTTAATTCACCGATATTTCCGCTGTAGATGTGTCGTTTTAAGACGTTCAGCACCTGTGGGGACAGTTTGATATTGCGCTTGAGCAGTTTCGACTCATGCAGGAAAAAGGCATAAATAAACTGGATTTTTTCCGCTTCACCGCGCTGTTCCAACGAAGGAATGGCAATATTCAGCGGGATACGACGTATAAACGTTTCCAGAAAATACTCTTTGGGCGAGACGGTTGTGGCGAAAACCAGTCTGACCTGAGCGCTGATTTCTTTTTCGCTTTCCCCCATGCGACGAAAACGCCCGGTATCCATAAAGGTGAATAACTTTTCCTGACCCTCCGGATGTAAGCGGTGGATCTCATCCAGAAATAGCACCCCTCCATCGGCTTTTTGCAGAAGTCCTTCGCTGGTTTTATCTGCCCCTGTAAATGCACCTTTGATATAGCCAAAGAGGTGACTCGAAAGTAATTCAGGGTTGTTGGCATATTGAGCACAATTGAACGCAATAAATGGCGCGGTGGGGGGCAGGATTTTCTTCTCCACAGCTCGCTGCCAGGATAATTGTGCCAGCATGCTCTTACCGCTGCCGGTCGGGCCATACAGCATTACTGACAGACCGTGAGGGGGATAACAGATCGCGGTATTCAATTTTTCTATAACGGGGACTAAACTTCCCTGGGAACCGATCAATCCGGCAAACGTGTCTTGTTGTTTATATTGATGCTTTTTTAGCTCAGCGGCGCCTGAGAAGACGGACTGACTGACACGAAAAAACTGTTCTTCAAAAACGGCTTTGTGCAGAAAATAGACGGGCCGGGTATTCAGTTTTATGACCAGATTATCGTCAATGAGCTGATTCAGATAGTGGCTGATGGTATTACGCTTCACATTGAAGTGTTCTGCCATCGTTTGGGCCGTATGAAAGTCGTCCAGCGAGTCAAAAGAAAAATGACGGGTCTCTTCTGCCAAAAATGCAAAGATCTCTTCTTTTAACACCGTGAGCCTCTTAACTGTTCCATGCGGGTTCTAACGTCTGGTGCGCATATAAAAGTAACAAAAATAAAATGTTGTGGGACATCATGGCTCATTTGGAGTTTTTGAGTCATCACGTTTTCTACGCGTGTTATTTTGATTTAGCCGCGGGGGAGGTTATCACATTTTGCGGATAGTCGGCGGATGGTTGGCGGTGATTGTGACTATTTCGTACTTAAATTTTACTGATACGTTAATCCCCGGCTCAACGTTGAGCGGGGGACTGACGTGATTCAAAACTTATTTTGCAACACCGTCGTGCGCATGCTCATCTTCGCGGCAATCGCCTTCAGCGCAGTGGCCGTAAAGATAGAGGCTATGATTCGTTAAACGAATACCATGTTTAGTGGCAATCTCACGCTGGCGCGCTTCGATAGAGTCATCGCTGAATTCGACCACTTTGCCACAGTCGAGGCAAATCAGGTGATCGTGATGATGCTGTTGAGTCAGTTCGAAGACGGATTTGCCCCCTTCGAAATTATGGCGGGTCACGATACCGGCATCATCAAACTGGTTCAGTACGCGATACACGGTCGCCAGACCAATCTCTTCACCCATATCGATCAGGCGTTTATATAAGTCTTCCGCACTGACGTGATGGTTATCCGGTCCCTGAAGAACTTCCAGAATTTTTAAACGAGGAAGCGTTACTTTCAGGCCAGCCTTCTTTAATGCGGTATTGTTGTCAGTCATGCGGAATCTGTCCTGTAGCTAAACGGTTCACTTCATTAAAAGAAGTGACAGAAAATGCACTTGAGATAATGCGTATCATTATAGAACTGCCACGCCTAAATGAAAACTGCAAGCCTCTGGCAAATATTGTTAATCAAAACGTGGTATCGCCAACAAACACACTGTGCAATACCCGATTGGCATCCAGCCATTGTACAGGGTCAGGCGAGAAAGTTACAAATTTGTAGCAATTATTTTGATTGGTTTTATCTATTGATGCGGCACAGATGAAGATCTGCGCCGCACGAAATTAGGCGTTAATAATCTCGTCGAGATGCAGTTCTGCTGAAATCTGCTTAACCCATTTTTCAACGCGTTCTGCGGTCAGTTCAGGCTGGCGATCTTCATCGATAGCCAGGCCGACAAAGTGGTCGTCGTCAGCCAAACCTTTGGATGCTTCAAAGTGGTAACCCGCCGTTGGCCAGTGACCGACGATGGTTGCGCCGCGCGGTTCGATGATGTCGCGAATCGTGCCTAACGCATCGCAGAAATATTCTGCGTAATCTTCCTGATCGCCACAGCCAAACAAAGCAACCAGTTTACCGTTAAAATCAATGTCTTCGAGGGTCGGGAAGAAGTCGTCCCAGTCACACTGCGCTTCGCCGTAGTACCAGGTCGGGATGCCGAGCAGCAGAATGTCATACCCTTCCAGGTCTTCTTTGCTGCTTTTTGCAATGTCATGTACATCGGCAACGTCTTTACCAAGCTGTTTTTGAATCATTTTTGCGATGTTTTCGGTATTACCGGTGTCGCTGCCGAAAAAGATGCCAGTGATTGCCATGAGTAAAATAACCTCTTGAAACTTATTGAAATGGTGGTGGCGCATTGCCCACGGATAAGGGCAATCATAGCAGAACAGTCAGGCATGCGGAAACAGCAAACACGCTGGACTGCACTCTGTGCTACACGATTTATGATTTATACCCGTCATACTTCAAGCTGCATGTGCGTTGGCTTTCCTCGCTCACCCCAGTCACGTACTTATGTACACTCCTGGAGATTCGCTGCGTCGCCGCCTTGATGCAACTCGAATTATTTAGGGTATAGAGCAGAATTTCAGACTATGCCTGACCACGCAATGTGGCGAGTTGGATCATCAGCATTTCTTCAATGAGTTCACTGCGGCTCATATTACGCGCATCAGCCAGCTCATTCAGCGCGTCAACGGCGTCGGCGTTCAGTTTCAGTTCGACACGCTTAAGCCCACGAACTTTGTCGCGTTTAAGCTGATTACGTTTGTTAATACGTAACTGTTCATCACGCGAAAGCGGATTGGTTTTGGGTCGTCCCGGGCGACGCTCCTGCGCGAACAGATCTAATGTCGTACGGTCCGTTTGTTCTTTGGCCATGATCTTGGTGACTTCGGGGAAACAATCAGCCAGGCGTCTGCCCGGATGGATAGCGCGCCATCATACATCAGCAGGGGAGGCGCGCCAACGCCCACGCACGTAATCGCGCGCGGACGCTGAGTTTTTAATCAGTTAGCCTGTTCTGTCAGATAACGACGGATGGCGCGCAGCACGGCTTCGGGTTTTTCTGCATGCACCCAATGGCCCGCGCCGGCAATAACATGTGCCCGTGCCTGGGGAAATTGCGCCAGCAATGGGGCTCGATACGCTTCAGTAACGTACGGTGAGTTCCCCCCAGGGATGAACAGCGCCGGGTGATCCCAGGCCGGAATGGTTTCCCAGCCGACAATATGCGGATACTGATCCCACAATACCGGGACGTTAAAGCGCCATTCACCGTCTATAAATGATTTCAGCAGAAACTGGATCACGCCTTCTTCTTTAAGATGTTGGCGCATCACGCTAGCCGCCTGCTGGCGCGACGCGGCTTCTGCATCCGTCACCGCATTAATCGCCGCAAATATCTCATCGTGACGGCGGACCTGGTAATCAACCGGGGCAATATCGATAGCCACCAGCTTATCGATACGTTCCGGTGCCAGGGCGGTTAGCGCCATCACGGCTTTGCCCCCCATTGAATGGCCAATAAAGGTGGCTTTTTCTATCTGTTGGGCATCCAACGTATCCAGTAGATCTTGCGCCATCGCCGGGTAGTTCATCTCCGAAGAACGGGGTGAGAGGCCATGATTTCGCATATCAACCTGGATGATATTGTGATCGACAACCAGAGAGCGGGCCAGTATGCCCAGATTGTCCAGGCTGCCAAACAGCCCGTGCACCAGGACGATGGGAGAATTATTGTGCAGGTTTTGTGCAGATTGCGCTCGGATATTCAATTTCATGGCAAAGTTCTTTTTTTCACGCTAGCGGGTTAGGGTATCATGTTGACCATTCTGCCACACGGCTGCAACAACTACGGTTACTCCGAGTTTTTCCGGCCATCGGGCTTGACGCTATCCGCTGTTGGGATTTGCCTTTACACTACGCGTGTACAGTCCCAACAACTTGTATTCAGCTAAACACCGCACTGGATTAAGATGAAAACGATTGAAGTTGATGATGAACTCTATAGCTATATTGCCAGCCATACCAAGCATATCGGCGAGAGCGCATCCGACATTTTACGGCGTATGTTGAAGTTTTCCGCTGCATCACAGCCTGCCACGCCGGTGGTGAAAGACGTCCGCGCCGTGCAACCTGTCGTGGAAGCCAAGCCGGTTAACCCTGTAAAAGACAAAGTGCGCGCCATGCGTGAACTGCTGCTTTCCGATGAATATGCGGAACAGAAAAAAGCAGTGAATCGCTTTATGCTGGTGCTGTCTACACTCTATTCACTGGATCAACACGCGTTTGCCGAGGCAACAGAATCGTTGCATGGTCGCACGCGCGTCTATTTTGCAGCGGATGAACAGACGCTGCTGAAAAATGGTAATCAAACCAAGCCGAAACACGTGCCAGGCACGCCGTATTGGGTGATCACCAACACGAATACCGGCCGTAAATGCAGCATGGTTGAACACATCATGCAGTCAATGCAATTCCCTGCGGAATTGATTGAAAAGGTTTGCGGAACAATTTAATCCTTGCATTAGAAGGACCAGGCAATGGCAATCCACAATCGTGCAGGTCAACCTGCACAACAGAGTGATTTGATTAACGTCGCCCAACTGACGGCACAGTACTATGTACTGAAACCAGAAGCAGGGAATGCAGAGCACGCCGTTAAGTTCGGTACGTCCGGGCATCGCGGCAGTGCAGGTCGTCACAGTTTTAACGAACCGCACATTCTGGCTATCGCTCAAGCGATTGCTGAAGAACGTGCGAAAAACGGAATTACTGGCCCTTGTTATGTGGGCAAGGACACTCACGCGCTGTCTGAACCGGCATTTATCTCTGTACTGGAAGTGCTGGCGGCAAACGGTGTTGATGTCATCGTGCAGGAAAATAACGGCTATACGCCAACGCCCGCCGTGTCTAACGCTATCCTGGTCCACAACAAAAAAGGCGGCCCGTTGGCTGACGGTATTGTGATCACACCGTCCCATAACCCGCCGGAAGATGGCGGGATTAAATACAACCCGCCAAACGGTGGTCCGGCAGATACTAACGTCACTAAAGTGGTGGAAGACAGGGCCAATGCACTACTGGCCGATGACCTTAACGGCGTGAAACGTATTTCACTGGATGCGGCGCTGGCGTCGGGTCACGTGAAAGAACAGGATCTGGTGCAACCGTTCGTTGAAGGATTGGCAGACATCGTCGATATGGCCGCGATCCAGAAAGCGGGCCTGACGCTGGGTGTTGATCCGCTGGGTGGCTCCGGTATCGAATACTGGAAGCGTATTGCTGAGCACTACAAACTGAATCTGACCATCGTTAACGATCAGGTTGATCAGACCTTCCGCTTTATGCATCTCGACAAAGATGGCGCCATCCGTATGGACTGCTCTTCTGAGTGTGCCATGGCGGGTCTGTTGGCGCTGCGTGATAAGTTCGATCTGGCGTTTGCCAACGATCCGGACTACGACCGTCACGGCATTGTTACCCCGGCTGGGTTGATGAACCCGAACCATTATCTGGCGGTGGCAATCAACTACCTGTTCCAGCATCGTCCGCAGTGGGGCAAAGAGGTTGCTGTCGGTAAAACGCTGGTGTCCTCCGCGATGATTGACCGCGTGGTGAATGACCTGGGTCGCAAGCTGGTGGAAGTGCCGGTTGGCTTTAAATGGTTCGTTGACGGTCTGTTTGACGGCAGCTTTGGCTTTGGCGGTGAAGAGAGCGCGGGCGCGTCATTCCTGCGTTTCGACGGTACGCCATGGTCGACGGACAAAGACGGGATCATCATGTGCCTGCTGGCGGCGGAAATTACCGCGGTTACCGGTAAAAATCCGCAGGAACACTATAATGAACTGGCCGCGCGCTTTGGTGCGCCAAGCTACAACCGTTTACAGGCTCCCGCGACGTCTGCGCAGAAAGCAGCGCTGTCTAAACTGTCTCCGGAAATGGTTAGCGCCAGTACGCTTGCCGGTGACCCGATCACTGCACGTCTGACCGCTGCACCAGGTAACGGTGCCTCCATTGGCGGTCTGAAGGTGATGACCGACAACGGCTGGTTTGCCGCACGCCCGTCCGGCACCGAGGACGCCTACAAAATTTACTGTGAAAGCTTCCTCGGCGCTGAGCATCGCCAGCAGATTGAGAAAGAAGCGGTTGAGATTGTCAGCGAAGTGCTGAAAAACGCATAAGGCGTAGACCGGATGACGATGCTCGCGTCGCCATCCGGCATGAATTATAAAAGCCGGATAGCTTATATGCTGATCCGGCTTTTTTATTCAGCATCTGTTCACGGCATAAACCGATAACCAATCCCGGTTTCGGTAATAAAGTGACGTGGACGGGCCGGGTCCAGCTCGAGCTTCTGGCGCAAGTGCCCCATATAGATTCGCAGGTAGTGGCTGTGCTCGACGGCATTGGGTCCCCATACCTGGTTTAACAACTGGCGTTGGGTGAGCACTTTACCCGCGTTGTTCAGCAGGACCGCCAGCAGGCGAAACTCAATCGGCGTCAGATGTAGTTCCTCTTCACCACGGTGTACCAGCCGCGCGGCAATATCCACTTTAATGTTTGAGAATTGAACCACCGGTTCGGGCGTTTGCCCGGTTGCGTGGCGGCGTAAGGCCACGCGTAAACGCGCCTGCAGCTCGCCAATACCAAACGGTTTGCTGAGATAATCATCGGCGCCGGCGTCCAGCGCGGCGATTTTGTCGCTCTCCTCACTGCGGGCAGAAAGCACAATCACCGGGATGGCACTCCATTGTCGCAGGTCGCGAATAAAATCGATGCCGTCACCGTCCGGCAGGCCGAGATCGAGAATGATGAGATCGGGTTTTCGCGTGGCCGCTTCCAGCAGGCCACGTTGCAGCGTTTCTGCTTCGTAAACGCGCAGGCCATCGGCTTCCAGCGCGGTGCGCAGAAAGCGGCGAATGGCCTGTTCATCTTCAACAATCAGTACGTTTGTCACATATCCTCATGAAAATCTTCAAGTTCAGGGGGCGTTTCCTGCGGGAGTGTAACACGGAAGCATGCACCACCCTGCGGTCGATTGTGGGCGGTAATCGTCCCGCCGTGTACGTTCACAATCGCCTGACAAATAGCCAGTCCCAGCCCTACGCCCGGTACAGAGGATTCTTTGTTTCCCCGGGAGAACTTGTCGAAAATAGCGTGTTCCTGGCCCGCTGGAATGCCGGGGCCATTATCCCATACATCCAGAAACAGATGCTCACCTTCTACCTGCGCATCAATGCCGATTTGCGCCTGTGGACCTGCGTACTTAATGGCGTTTTCCAGCAGGTTAATCAGCACCCGTTCAAACAGTGGACCGTCAACGTGAATCAGCGTCAACGGCGCCGGAAGCGACAGATTAATCGGCGCGGCTAAGCCAGGTTCCAGCATTTGCAGGGCGCTACCTACTACTTCTTCCAGCGTTAACCACTCCTTCTTAAGATTAAAGCCGCCAGATTGGATCCGCGCCATATCCAGCAAATTATTGACCAGCCGGGTGGTATTGAGCACGTGCTGGCGAATTTCGCTGGCCTGGCGGGCATGGGGAGAACCTTCGCTGGCGAGGTCCAGTGTTAAAATCTCTGCCTGACCGAACAGCACCGTGAGTGGCGTGCGTAAATCATGGGAGAGGGCCGCCAGCAGGGCATTGCGGATGCTCTCTCGTTCGCTGGCCAATCGCGCCAGTTCTTCGCTGGCGGTCAGCGTCAGGCGTTCGAGCGCACTGGCAACCAGCAGGGTAAAGGTTTCCAGCAGACGCTGCTGCTCCGGGATCATCAACTGACGCAGGTTTCCCGGCTCCACTACCAGCAGCCCGTGCGTTTTGTCAGCGCTTTTCAGCGGCAAGATTTGATACGGCACGCCGGGGAGGGTATCGGTGCCGGCACCTGCCGGTTGTCCTTTATCAAAACTCCATTGGGCAATGGCGTCATCCCACGGCGTCATGCCCTGCTGCTCTGTCAGCGGTGCCAGCTTTCCGTGCTCATCCGGCAATAACACCTGGCTGCGGGCCTGAAAGGTGGAGGCGATAAACTGTTCGCTGGTGGTGGCGATATCTTTCTGGCTACGTCCCACGGCCAGCGCTTTGGACATCTCATACAGATGACGCGTTCGCTGCTCCCGATAACGCGCGACCCGCGCCTGATAGCGCACGCCTGCGGTCAGATTCCCAATAACCAGACCAACCGTTAACATGACCGCAAAAGTGAGCAGATACTGGACGTCTGAGACGGCAAGCGTCCCGCGTGGCGCAATAAAGAACAGATCGAAGCTGGCGACGTTGATCATGGTCGCCACTACCGAGGGCCAACGACCATAAAACAGGGCGATAACCACCACGCCTAACAGATAGAGCATCACCAGATTGGCGGCATCAAAAGTAACCAGCCATTGCATGGCAATCAGCGTGGTGATGGCGCACAGCGCGGCGGCCACCACACAGCCCTGAATTTGTACCCGCCATTTATCCTTAAAGGTGCGGGTATCCATGGTTTGGGCTGCTGCGCGTGGTGGAGGCTCGTCCAACGCGACAATCATCAGATCGAGATCCGGGGCACGATGAGCCAGCTTGTCGGCAAAGGAATCGCTGCGCCACCAGCGGCGCGTGGTTGGCCGTCCCAGCACAATTTTTCCCAGGTTATGCTCCCGGGCGTAGCGAATCACCGCCTTGTCTTCGGCGGGATCGGAAAGGGTGGCGGTTTCCGCACCCAGTTCCTGTGCCAGCCGTAGCGCGCTTAAGATCGCACGGCGCTGTTTTTCCGGGAGCTGATGCAGCGCCGGGGTTTCGACATACACCGCGTGCCACACGCTGCCAAGGCGAGCAGCCAGACGTGCGGCGGCGCGTACCAGCTTTTCACTGCCGGTATTGTGTCCAATACACAGCAAAATAGCGTCGCGGGTGTGCCAGACTTTTTCCTCACCCGGTCGTCCTCGCCAAGCGCGCATTTGATCGTCTACTCGATCGGCGGTACGGCGTAGGGCCAGTTCGCGCAGGGCGATTAAATTACCTTTGCGAAAGAAATGTTCGATTGCCCGTTCCGCCTGACCGGCGATGTAGACCTTGCCTTCGTTGAGGCGCTGGCGTAAGTCGTCAGGCGGCAGATCGACCAGCACCACATCATCGGCGGCATCGAAAAAGGGATCGGGGACGGTTTCACGCACCTGAATACCGGTCACGCCGCTGACCACGTCGTTCAGGCTTTCCAGATGCTGCACGTTAACGGTAGTAAAGACATCAATGCCCGCTTCCAGCAGCTCTTCAATGTCCTGCCAGCGGCGGGGATGGCGCGAGCCTGGCGCATTACTGTGCGCCAGTTCGTCCATTAATATCAGCGCCGGGCGGCGGGCGAGGGCCGCATCAAGATCGAACTCGCTGATGCGTCGCCCGCGGTGAGTCTGACGTTTTAACGGCAGTACGGCGAGACCGTCCAGCAGCGCGGCGGTCTCTTTGCGTCCGTGGGTTTCCACCACACCGATCAACACATCCAGGCCTTGCGCCCGCAGCCGCTGGGCCTCTGCCAGCATGGCCCAGGTTTTACCCACGCCGGCACAGGCACCGAAGAAAATTTTCAGTTTTCCACGATGCGGGGCGGTCGTTTGTTCCAGTAAACGGTCCGGATCGGGGCGTAAGGGTTCGCTATGCATGTCCTTTGTCTCAGTGCTTATCCAGCGCTAAATTAAGTTCCACCAGGTTCACCACCGGTTGACCGATAAAACTGACCAGCGGCTGTTGCGTGTATTGTGCAACCAACTGCGTAACCTCTTCAACGCTGAGGTTGCGCGCATGTGCCACGCGTGGAATCTGCCAGGCAACGGCCTCTGGCGTCAGGTTATTATCCAGCCCGCTGGCGGATGCGGTTACTAACTCCACAGGAACGACAGGGCTGGCCTGCGGGTTGGCGGCACGCAGCGCGGCGATCCGGCTTTGTAGTTGCTTATCCAGCTCCGGGTTGCTGGCGGCCAGATTACTGCCACCCGAACCCATTGGATTATAGGGTATTTCCGCCGTTGCTGACGGGCGTCCCTGAAAATATCCGGCGGCGGTAAAGTGTTGCCCGATGCGTTCAGAACCGCGGATCGTCTGACCTTCGCGGATGAGCGACCCGTTGGCCTGATGGGGAAACCACCACTGCCCCAGTGCGGTGGTCAACAGCGGGTAGACCCCGCCGGTAATAAGCATCAGGAAAAATAATGTTGATAATGCAGGACGTAATCCACTCATCTGAAACCTCACACCAGACCCAGCAGGGTCAGCAGTAAATCAATCACTTTAATGCCGATAAATGGCACGACCAGGCCGCCGAGGCCGTAAATCCACAGATTGCGGCGTAACATGGCGGAGGCGGACAACGGTTTGTAGCTCACCCCTTTCAGTGCCAGTGGGATCAGAAAGACAATCACCAGCGCATTGAAGATAACCGCGCTGAGGATTGCCGAATCCGGCGAATGCAGACGCATCACGTTAAGCGCGTTGAGCTGCGGATAGGTGGCGGCAAACGCCGCCGGAATAATGGCAAAATATTTGGCGACGTCGTTGGCAATACTGAAGGTGGTCAGTGAACCGCGCGTCATCAGCATCTGTTTGCCAATGTGGACCACTTCGATAAGCTTGGTGGGGTTAGAATCAAGGTCCACCATGTTGCCCGCTTCTTTAGCCGCCTGGGTCCCGGAGTTCATGGCGACCGCAACATCTGCCTGCGCCAGTGCGGGGGCGTCGTTCGTACCGTCACCGGTCATTGCCACCAGACGGCCTTCCGCCTGGTACTGACGAATCAGCGCCAGCTTAGCTTCCGGTGTGGCTTCGGCTAAAAAGTCGTCCACCCCGGCCTCCGCTGCAATCGCGGCGGCAGTCAGACGGTTATCGCCGGTAATCATCACCGTTTTGATACCCATTTTGCGTAGCTGGGCAAACCGTTCTTTGATCCCGCCTTTGACGATATCTTTTAGGGCAATGACGCCCAGAACGCGCGAACCTTCGACAACCACCAGCGGCGTCGCGCCAAGACGGGCAACGTTTTCCACTTTCTGTTCGACATCCGCAGGGAAGTGTCCGCCGTTGGCCTCAACGTGACGACGAATGGCGTCGACCGAGCCTTTACGGATCATGCGGTTGTCGATGTTAATGCCGCTCATCCGGCTTTGCGCGGTGAACGGCACAAACGTGGCGTGCAGCGATTGCACATCGCGTATGCGCAGATTAAAGCGCTGTTTTGCCAGAATCACGATGCTGCGACCTTCCGGCGTTTCATCCGCCAGTGATGAAAGCTGTGCCGCGTCGGCCAGCGTTTTTTCGTCGACACCGTGGGCGGGAATAAAATCTGATGCCTGACGGTTACCCAGCGTAATGGTGCCGGTTTTATCCAGCAACAGTACGTCGACGTCACCTGCTGCTTCGACCGCCCGCCCGCTGGTGGCGATCACGTTCGCGCCGAGCATTCGGCTCATACCGGCCACGCCAATCGCCGAGAGTAGCCCACCAATAGTTGTCGGGATCAGGCACACCAGCAGGGCAACCAGCACCGTGACGCTAACTGCACTGCCGCCCCAGGCAGAGAACGGCCACAGGGTGGCGGTTGCCAGTAAAAAGACGATGGTCAGGGCTATCAGCAGGATTGTCAGCGCGATTTCGTTGGGCGTCTTACGCCGCTGGGCGCCTTCAACCATGGCGATCATCCGGTCGAGGAAGGTTTCACCAGGGTTCACGCTGCATTCGATAACCAGCCAGTCGGAAAGAATGCGGGTCCCGCCGGTTACGGAAGCAAAATCACCGCCGGACTCACGGATAACCGGCGCAGATTCCCCGGTAATGGCGCTTTCGTCCACCGATGCGCCGCCTTCAATCACCTCGCCGTCGCAGGGAATAATATCGCCTGCTTCTACCAGCACGATATCGCCTTTGCGTAGTTCCTCTGCGGGAACATGATCCATTTCTGCACCGTATTTCGGTTCACGCAATTTGCGGGCAAACGCCGTCTTCTTAACGCCTTTCAGGCTGTTGGCCTGAGCTTTACTGCGTCCTTCCGCCAGCGCTTCGGCAAAATTGGCGAAAAGGACGGTGACCCACAGCCAGAGGCTTATCGCACCGGTAAACAGAGGATTGCCTGTCATGTGCCCGGTTGCCATTGCAACGGTTAACAAGGTTGTCAGCAGGCTGCCCAGCCAGACGATAAACATCACCGGGTTGCGCCACTGAGTATGTGGGCTTAACTTTTTGACTGCGTCCATCAGCGCGTGTGCGACCAGAGACGGTTCGAACAGTGCCAGTTGTTTGCGACTCATAACAATGTGCTCCGCATCGCTCAACGTAAAGAGAGGTATTCTGCGACCGGGCCAAGCGCCAGTGCAGGAATAAAGGTGAGGGCGCCAACCAGTAACACCGTACCGATCAACAACCCGACAAACAGTGGGCCGTGAGTGGGGAGCGTCCCCTGGCTTGCCGGTTGGCTCTTTTTAGCCACCAGCGAACCGGCAATTGCCATCACCGGAATAATGACCCCGAAGCGGCCGAAGAACATGCACAACGCCAGCAGGCAGTTCCAGAAGGGGCTGTTAGCGCTTAACCCGGCAAAGGCGCTGCCGTTGTTGTTGGCGGCAGATGACACGGCGTACAGTACTTCGCTGAAACCATGCGGGCCGGGGTTGAGCATGGCGCTGCGTCCGGCGTCGCTCATCATGGCTATCGCTGTACCGAGCAGCACCAGCGCAGGCGTCACCAGAATCGCCAGCGCGGTCATTTTCATTTCCCGCACGTCGATTTTCTTACCCAGATATTCCGGCGTGCGCCCGATCATCAGTCCGGCGATAAACACCGCCAGCAGGACGAACAGCAGCATGCCGTACAAACCGGAGCCCACGCCGCCGAACACCACTTCGCCAATCTGCATCAACCACATCGGTACCATCCCGCCCAGTGCGGTGAAGGAGTCGTGCATCGCGATGACCGCCCCACAGGAGGCCGCCGTTGTGACGACCGCGAACAGACTGCTGACCAGTACGCCAAAGCGGCTCTCTTTCCCTTCCATATTGAGACTGCTGTCTGCGCCAAATGCCAGCAGATGCGGGTTTCCTTGAACTTCCGCCCACATCACAATCGCCACGCAGATGACAAAAATCAGCGACATGGCCCACAGTAAGGTGCGTCCCTGACGGCGATCGCCTACGACGTCGCCAAAGGCAAAGCACAGGGCGGCAGGAATGCAAAAGACAGCCAACATCTGTACCATATTGGTCAAGGCGGTTGGGTTTTCAAACGGATGCGATGAGTTAGCATTAAAGAAGCCGCCGCCGTTGGTACCGAGCATTTTAATGGCCTCTTGTGAGGCAACCGGTCCCATTGGTAACAGCTGTTTTACGCCTTCAAGGGTAGTAAATGACTGATAGGGCAGCAGGTTTTGCAGCGCGCCTTGCTGAATAAAGAACAGGGCGATAAGCAGAGAAAGAGGGAGCAGGATCCACAGCGTAATGCGCACCAGATCCACCCACGCATTGCCCAGGGTATTCATACTCTGGCGCGTAAAGGCGCGGATTAGGGCAAAAATCACCGCAATACCGGTCGCCGCAGACAGGAAGTTCTGCACGGTTAAGCCAGCCATCTGACTAAAGTAGCTTAAGGTGGTTTCGCCACTGTAAGACTGCCAGTTGGTATTGGTGACAAAGCTCACGGCGGTATTCAGCGCAAGATGCCATGACAGCCCCGGTAGCTGCTGAGGATTCAGTGGTAACAAGTTTTGCGCCATCAGCAGGGAAAACAGCACCAGCAGACCCAGGATATTGAGCATCAGGATCGCCAGCAGGTACTGTTTCCAGTTCATCTCATGTTGTGAAACGCCTAACCCGCGCCAGAGAATACGCTCAACACCGGTTACGCCCGGAAGGGGGATGTTGGTGATGAGTCGTGCCAGCACGGCACCCAGCGGTCTGGCGATGACAAATAACACCAGTAAGAAACTGGCGATGAGTAAAAATCCTTGTGCCGCCATCAGAACGCCTCCGCCTTAATCAGGGCATACACCAGATAACCGAGTAATAAAAAAACCAGCACAATGCCAGTTATCACGCCTGCACTCACGGTGCACCTCCTGTGACATCAATGTGATAACCAGAGCGTAGGTTTTTGGTTGCAAAGATTTCGCAAAAATTGGCGGGTGGGGTGTAAAAAAAGTATAAAAATGGCAAAGACCGTTATTTAACTAATGATTAGTATTAATTTAACTTTTATGTAACCTAATTACAGTTTCAGGCTAAACGGAGCATCAATAGATAAAAATAAGTGGTCGGATGAGTAGCAAAATTACACACAAGGCGGTATTATTTTCATCAGTTAACCAAATTTATTTTCCGGTGCTATTCACCGAACAGATATAGGGGAGAGGATTATGGACTTGTATAAAGAATATCCAGCGCACATTGTCTTATTACGCCGTACTTTCGCCGTCGTGGCGGGCGTGCTGGCGCTGCCGGTCATGCTGTTCTGGAAAGACCGTGCCCGTTTTTACAGCTACCTGCACCGCGTCTGGTCGAAAACCAGTGATAAACCGGTGTGGATGGATCAGGCTGAAAAAGCGACCTGCGATTTCTATTAAGTCATCGTAATTGCTAAAAAAACCGCCAACAGCAATGTGGCGGTTTTTTTATGCACGGACGTCTACACTTACCCGAATAACGGATAAGGAGTCGTGATGAGCAAGAGAATTCCTGTGGGTATCCGCACCTGTGTTACGGCACCTGCGGTTGGTTGTTCTGCCAGAGAAGTCTGCCCGTTCGACGACAGTACCCTGGTGCGTATTTATGCGTTGCATGAACTGTATAAGCTTCGCCAGCGGGGGCTAACGCGCGGAGCGTTGATTGACTATCACACCCGCTACAAACTGATCCTGCTGGCGCATTCCCAGCCAGAGTATCGTGAACTTGGCCCCTTCGTTGCGGCCATCCACGAATGGCAAAGTCTTGAGGCGTTTTTTAATGAGTACCGCTTACGACTGACGCATTTGCTGTTCAATAATGCAACCCGACGTAATCACACCAATGTCCTGATGCACGTTCAGGGTTATTTCCGCAATCAACTCGATCTGCATCAACGTCAGGAACTGACCTCGATAATCGATAGCTATCGACGTGAAGCGCAGTCACTGCTTGCACCGTTAATGCTCATCAAACACTATATGGCCGAGCACCCGAACACCTGGCTGTCCGGGCAACGTTATTTTGAACTCTGGCCGGCAATTCTGGATTTGCGCGGCAAAAATTAATTTATCTGCGGGAGTTTTATGACCACGCATCTGGTCTGGTTTCGGCGTGATTTGCGCCTGCATGACAATCTTGCTCTTGCGGCGGCGTGTCGGGATCGTTCAGCCCGGGTGCTGGTGCTATATATCTCCACCCCAGAACAATGGGCGGCGCATGATATGTCTGCGCGTCAGGCGGCGTTTATCAGCGTGCAGTTGAATGCGCTACATGCGGCGTTGGCAGAAAAAGGGATCCCGCTGCTGTTTCATGAAGTTGCCGATTTTGCTGCCAGCGTGGAGACAGTAAAACGTGTTTGCGCACAGCATGACGTCAGCCGACTGTTTTATAACTATCAGTATGAAATCAACGAACGGCAGCGTGATGCAAGGGTCGAGAAGCAGTTGCCTGACGTCGTGTGCGAAGGCTTTGACGACAGTGTGATCTTACCCCCGGGCGCGGTTATGACCGGCAATCATGAAATGTATAAAGTCTTTACGCCGTTTAAAAATGCCTGGCTGAAGCGAATTAAAGACGGCATTCCGGAATGTGTTAGCGCGCCAATGGTGCGGGATAGTGGGGCGCTCACCGCGCCGTTAACGCCACTCACGCTGAATTATCCGCAGCAGGATTTTGATGCAGCACTTTTCCCGGCGCAAGAAAAACGGGCTATCGCGCAGTTACGCCAGTTTTGTCAGCAGGCCGCGAGCGACTATGAGCAACAGCGTGATTACCCGGCCATTGAAGGCACCAGTCGCTTGTCTGCGAGTCTGGCCACGGGCGGGTTGTCGCCGCGTCAATGCCTGAACCGTCTGTTAGTCGAACAGCCGAAGGCGCTAGAGGGCGGTGCCGGGAGCGTTTGGCTAAATGAACTAATCTGGCGTGAATTTTACCGACATTTAATGACCAGGTATCCGGCGCTGTGTCGGTATCAACCGTTTATTCGCTGGACTGACCGCGTGCAATGGCAGAACAACGCGGCGCATCTTCAGGCGTGGCAGACGGGAAATACGGGATACCCCATTGTTGATGCCGCGATGCGCCAGCTTAACACTACCGGCTGGATGCATAACCGTTTACGCATGATCACCGCCAGCTTCCTGGTAAAAGATCTGCTGATTGACTGGCGTAAAGGGGAGCAGTACTTCATGTCGCAACTGATCGACGGCGACCTGGCGGCCAATAATGGTGGCTGGCAGTGGGCTGCGTCTACCGGAACCGATGCTGCACCGTATTTCCGCATTTTTAACCCTACAACTCAGGGGGAGAAATTCGACCGCGACGGTGAGTTTATCCGCCGGTGGGTTCCTGAGTTGCACGAGGTACCTGGTAAAGCAATCCACGACCCGTGGACGTGGGCAGAAAAAGCGCAGGTTACCCTCGATTATCCCCGTCCGATTGTAGATCATAAACAGGCCAGGTTAGCGACGCTGGCGGCCTACGAGGCGGCACGCAAGGGGTGAGCGTGGGGTTTATTTCTGCGTACTGCCTTCCGGTAGCATGAATGCGTTGCTGCCGGGCGCATTTAGAATTGGAGCGTGTACGCAAGGCTGTGAATGCCTGGATGCACGCGTCACGCTCGGGCAGTAAAGTCCCGTCATCTTCTTTCAGGTGACGGAACACGATGACAACGCCAGCGACGTCCACACCGCATTATGCGGTATTCAAAACATTTTTACGCCATCCCGAAACAGCGCGCGATTTCCTCGACATTCACCTTCCGGCTTCTCTGCGGACGCTTTGCGATTTATCCACGCTGAAACTGGAGTCAGAGAGCTTTATCGACGCAGATTTACGTTCCCGCTACTCCGATGTGCTCTGGTCTTTACACACACGCGAAGGCGATGGTTATGTTTATGTTGTTATAGAGCATCAGAGTTCAGCCGATCCGCATATGGCTTTTCGTCTGCTGCGTTATGCGATGGCAGCTATGCAGCGCCATCTGGACGCCGGGTACAAGGAATTACCGCTGGTTATTCCGATGTTGTTTTATCATGGCTGTCGAAGCCCGTACCCGTATTCACTATGCTGGCTGGATGCGTTCGCCGATCCCGTGGCGGCAAAGCAACTTTATGCCAGCGCATTTCCGCTGGTGGATATAACGGTTGTGCCAGATGACGACATCATGGCTCACAGGCGAATGGCGTTGCTGGAACTGATGCAAAAGCATATCCGTCAGCGGGATTTGATGGGGGCTGGTAGAGCAACTGAGCACACTGCTACTAACAGGTTGCACTAATGACACGCAGCTACAGGCGATGTTTAATTACATTCTGCAATCCGGCGATGAATCTCGTTTCACTGAATTTATGCAAGAGATGACGCAACGGATCCCCCAACACAAGGAGAGGCTGATGACTATTGCGGAGCGGTTACGGTTAGATGGAGTACAGGAAGGACTGCAACAAGGGCTGCAATAAGGACTACAGCAAGGTAAGCAAGAAGCCGCGTTGCGTATTGCGCTAACCATGCTGGCACAAGGAATAGATCGCGAAATGGTATTACTGATTACCGGTTTGGCTGAAGAGGATTTGGCAGCGAATAATGCGTAACCGTCTGATAAAAAACAGGCCCGACTCATATGACATCATCGGGCCTGTTAACTCAGGACTCTAGCGCCAGCGCGCGTTTTTTAAATTTAAGTGACTGGTACAGCCAAATCAGCAGCACCAGCGCCACGCAGGCCAACGCACCCCAGGTAATTTCGCTAAAGACGTCAATATACGCGTTGATGGAATAGTTGATGGCCCCGGAGGCATCAAACGCGCCTTGTGACGTCTGGTCGGCAATCACCCCCGCCAGATAGTTGGCAATAGCGCCGGACAGCAGCATATAGATTCCGGTTAACACGCCTGTGACGCCAGGGATCTCAATGCGCGTAATCTGCGACATGGCGACCGGGTCGATAAACAGTTCGGCAAATCCCATTACCGCCAGCCCCAACACCATCAGCGGCATCGAGGAGTGGCCGTAAGCGGCGGACCAGCGGGCGCTTAAGGTCAGAATACAGAATCCGGCGCTCATCAACCCCAGGCCGAGGGCAAATTTTCCCCAGATGCGCACGGTACGATTACCACTGACGCTTTCTTTGACTACCCAGGCCAGCACGATGCCGCACAGCATCACGGCAAAGGCGTTAACCGACTGGAACATGGCGGTAGGAATGGAATATCCCAGAATATCGCGATTCACAAAGCGGTCGATATACAGGCTGATGGAGCTGCCGCCTTGCTGTGCAAAGGCCCAGAATAACAGACTGAAGAACGTTAGCGTGACGATAAGCCCCAGTTCTTTGCGCTGCTTTTGCGTTTGTGCCTGACGGTAAATTTTAGCCAGAACGGCCAGACCAATGACGGTGGCGACGATTAGCGCATATACGGACCACTCTTTCCAGAACAGAACGGTAATTAGCAGCGGTGCGGCGACCAGCAGCACTAACAGCCAGGCCCAGTTTGGCAGAACAAACGTTCTGGCACACAGGACCGTTTTGTTGACGCCGGTTGTATGGGTGAAATGCCGGTTGCCGCACAAGAAAATCACCAGTCCTGCCAGCATACCAATTGCGGCCAGCGCGAAGCCCATCGCCCAGCTGTATTCTTCCTGCACATAGCCACAGGCAATGGGGGCGATAATCGAACCGATATTTCCGGCGGCGTAGAGCAGTGAGAACCCGCCGTCGCGGCGCGGATCGTCGTTGTGATACAGCTCACCCAGCAGGCAGCTAATGTTGGATTTAAACAGACCGTAGCCGCAGACAATGATCGCCAAAGATAAATATAGGAACGCTGGCGCCATTTCACTGGCACCCAGTACCAGATGTCCAACCGCCATTAACAATGCGCCAATCATCACCGCCATACGGTTACCAAGGACCTTATCCGCCAGGTATCCGCCAAGAATAGGCGTGACATACACCAGCGAACAGTAAGCGCTGAACAACGCGTACGCATGAGTATCGTTGTACTTGAGTTGGTTGGTGAGATACAGGATCAGCAGGGCGCGCATGCCGTAAAAACTGAAGTATTCCCAAATTTGCAGCGCGACGACGTAATAAATTGCGCGTGGCTGAGATGCGTGTTTATTCATTCTATTCTCGAAGTAAATGCCTCACGCCAGGATGAACGTACTGCGTGAGCGTGTTTCCTTGAAGTTATAACTTTGATACAGATCTGATTATTTTTGCAATATGCTGTCTGATTGCATAAATATACATGAATAAAATCACGTAGTGGTAAGCAATTTACGTTCAAACGGCGAGTGAGTGCTTCTTGATGTGTCAGTGAAATGGTTATCGACGAATGGAGGCGGGGACGCTATTTTACATAAGCAGTATTACTGATTGGACAGGCAGAAATTATGACAACGAGGGCGATGATGAAAAACACCGAGCTGGAACAACTGATCAACGACAAACTGAACAGTGCCGCGATTAGCGACTATGCGCCGAATGGTTTGCAGGTTGAGGGCAAAGAGACGGTGCATAAAATCGTGACCGGCGTGACCGCAAGCCAGGCATTGCTGGATGAGGCTGTGCGCCTGGGCGCTGATGCGGTCATCGTTCATCACGGTTACTTCTGGAAAGGCGAATCTCCGGTAATTCGTGGCATGAAGCGCCATCGTCTGAAAACGCTGCTGGAAAATGACATCAACCTGTATGGCTGGCACCTGCCGTTGGATGCTCACCCGGAGCTGGGTAACAACGCACAGCTGGCGGCGCTGTTGGGCATTACCGTGATGGGTGAAATTGAGCCGTTGGTACCGTGGGGTGAACTTGCCATGCCGGTGCCGGGGCTAGAATTTGCCTCGTGGATTGAGGCGCGTTTAGGGCGTAAACCATTGTGGTGTGGCGATAGCGGGCCGGAAAAAATTCAGCGCGTTGCCTGGTGCACCGGGGGAGGGCAGAGCTTCATTGATAGCGCGGCCCGTTTTGGTGTTGATGCATTTATTACCGGCGAAGTCTCAGAACAAACTATTCACTCAGCCCGTGAGCAGGGGCTGCATTTCTATGCCGCCGGACACCATGCCACCGAACGCGGCGGTATCCGGGCGTTAAGTGAATGGCTGAATGAAAATACCGAGCTGGATGTATCGTTTATCGATATTCCTAACCCCGCCTAATGAATCAGGTTGTAAAAAGAGGGACGAAAGTGCAGCGAGCGCGTTGTTATCTGTTAGGTGAAACTGCGGTGGTTCTGGAACTGGAACCCCCCATTACGCTGGCGACCCAGAAACGCATTTGGGGTTTGGCTCAGCGCCTGGTTGATGCCCCGAATGTGCTTGAAGTGATCCCGGGTATGAACAATATCACGGTGACGCTGCGTAATCCGCAAACCCTGGCGCTGGATGCCATTGAACGTCTGCAACGCTGGTGGGAGGAGAGTGAAGCACTGGAGCCGGAGTCGCGTTTTATTGAAATTCCGGTGACCTACGGCGGAAAGCAGGGACCGGATCTGGCCGATGTCGCACAACACAGTGGATTAAGCGAAAAGCAGGTCGTTGAATTGCATGCTTCTGTTGACTATGTGGTCTGGTTTTTAGGCTTTCAGCCAGGGTTCCCCTATCTCGGGAGCTTACCGGAACAACTGCATACTCCACGACGTGCGGAACCGCGTCTGATTGTTCCAGCAGGTTCGGTCGGTATCGGCGGCTCACAAACCGGTATCTATCCGCTCGCCACACCGGGGGGATGGCAGCTGATAGGGCATACCGCCATTAAGTTGTTTGATCCCCGCCGGGATGAACCCATCCTGTTACGACCAGGAGATACCGTGCGCTTTGTACCGCAGAAGGAGGGAGTATGTTAACTATCATTCGTGCCGGTATGTACACCTCCGTCCAGGACGGCGGTCGTCACGGTTTTCGCCAGTCAGGAATCAGCCACTGTGGGGCGCTGGATAAGCCCGCATTGAACGTTGCCAACCTGCTGGTGGGCAACGATGCAAATGCCGCTGCGCTGGAGATAACGCTCGGCCAGTTGGTTGTGGAGTTTGACGCAGATAGCTGGTTTGCCTTGACCGGCGCGGGGTGTGATGCACATTTAGACGGTAACCCGGTGTGGAGCGGATGGCGACTGCCGGTGAAGGCTGGACAACGCCTGACGCTAAAACGTCCGCAACATGGCATGCGCAGTTATTTGGCAATAGCGGGTGGCATTGATGTTCCCGAGGTCATGGGTTCGTGCAGCACCGACCTCAAAGTCGGCATCGGTGGTCTGGAAGGGCGTCTGTTACGCGATGGCGACAGGCTGGCGGTGGGCGTTTCCACGCGACGGTTCAGCGGACCGCAGGGGGTAAAACAGCTCATGTGGGGGAACCGCATTCGTGCGTTACCCGGACCTGAGTATCATGAGTTTGATGAAGCTTCGCAGGCGTCATTCTGGCGTTCGCCATGGCAACTCAGCCCGCAGAGTAACCGCATGGGGTATCGCCTGCAGGGACAACCGCTAACGCGCACTACCGATCGAGAACTGTTGTCGCACGGTCTGCTTCCCGGCGTGGTGCAGGTGCCGCATAACGGCCAGCCTATTGTGCTGATGAACGACGCCCAGACCACGGGGGGCTATCCACGCATCGCCTGTATCATTGAGGCGGATATGTACCATCTGGCACAAATTCCCCTCGGCCAGCCAATTCATTTTGTTCAGTGCTCGCTGGAGGAAGCGCTAAAGGCGCGTCACGACCAGCAGCGTTATCTGGAACAATTAACATGGCGACTTAACGATGAAAATTGATCTGAATGCAGACCTCGGTGAAGGCTGCGCAAATGACGCCGCGCTGCTGCAACTGGTGTCTTCTGCCAACATTGCCTGCGGATTTCACGCCGGCGATGCGCAAACCATGCTGGCAAGCGTGCGTGAAGCGTTAAAAAATGACGTAGCAGTGGGGGCGCATCCCAGTTTTCCGGATCGGGAAAACTTCGGCCGTAGCGCCATGACCCTGCCCGTCGACACGGTTTACGCCCAGACGCTGTATCAAATCGGTGCGCTGGCGGCGATAACCCGGGCGGAAGGTGGCGTGATGCGCCACGTCAAACCGCACGGCATGTTGTACAACCAGGCCGCCAGGGATCCACAGTTAGCCGATGCCATCGCCAGGGCGGTACATGCCTGCGATCCGTCGCTGGTGCTGGTGGGGCTGGCGGGTAGCGAACTGATTCGGGCCGGCGAGCATTATGGTCTGCAGACGCGTCAGGAGGTGTTTGCCGATCGCGGCTATCAGGCGGATGGCAGTCTGGTTCCGCGTAGTCAGCCGGGGGCGCTGATTGAAGACGAAGAGCAGGCGTTGGCGCAAACCTTACAAATGGTGCGGTCCGGGAGAGTAAAAAGCCAAACCGGAGAATGGGCCAACGTCACGGCACAGACGGTCTGTATTCATGGTGATGGTGAGCACGCACTCGCTTTTGCCCGCCGTTTGCGCAGCGCGTTTAATGCATGCAATATTGAAATTAGCGCATAAGATTTACCATACAAAACAATAATATATTACACAACAACATAAACTCTAAGTAATTCGAGTTGCAGGAAGATGACCAGTGAGTGAGTTCCCAGGCGCTTACAGAAGTAAGTGACTGGGGTGAACGAAGGCAGTCAACGCACCTGCAGCTTGAAGTATGACGAGTTTTAACAGGAATGAATTATGGAAGAGGTAATTTCTCTTTGGCCATTGACGGGGATCGCCGTCATCGTGGTCGGATTTCTTTTACGTTTTAACCCGGTATTGGTGGTTATCATTGCCGGGATCGTCACCGGGTTGGCGGCGCGTATGCCGATCGCCACTATCCTCGAAAAACTGGGTGAAGGTTTTCTCAACACCCGCAACCTGCCGTTTATCTTATTGATTCCACTGGCGGTCATCGGCCTGCTGGAGCGCCATGGCCTGAAAGAACGCGCCCAGGCGTGGATCGCGAAAATCCGTAGCGCCACCAGCGGCCGTTTGCTGATTGTCTATCTGTTTATTCGTGAAGCGACCGCCGCGCTGGGACTAACCAGTCTGGGGGGGCATCCGCAAATGGTGCGTCCGCTGCTGGCGCCGATGGCAGAAGGGGCCGCTGAGAAAAATCACGGTGAACTGCCAGGCTCTGTACGCTATCGCCTGCGTGCGATGTCAGCGGCGACCGATAACGTTGGGCTGTTTTTCGGCGAAGATATCTTTGTTGCCTTTGGGGCAATCATCTTCATGCACAACTTTATGCTGGAGTCCGGCGGGATCCAGACCGAGCCGTTGCACATTGCCCTGTGGGGGATCCCAACGGCGATTTGTGCCTTCCTGATCCACGGTGCGCGCTTGTGGCGGCTGGATAGCTATCTGCAACGAGAAGTCGCGAAAGCGAATGCCGCAGCGAAAGGAGAGGCGAAATGAATTTTCAGCAAAGCTATCTCTACTGGCTGGCGGGTGCGGTCTTGTTGATTGTGGCCGTGATGTCCTGGCAGGACAAAGCGAACCCCCGGCGTTTAACCACCGGTCTGTTCTGGGGCGTGTATGGTCTACTGTTTTTGCTGGGTGACTGGACCTATTCACTGTTTGGCGATAAACGTACGGTGCATATCGCGGTGGGTATCGCGGTGGTCGTACTGGCGCTGATCGCCGGTTTTGGCGGCGTGAAGCTCGGCAGCTACCATCAACGTACGCAACAACAGCGTGAAGAAAGCGCCAGTCGACTGGGCAACCGGCTGTTTTTCCCGGCGCTGGCGATCCCGGTGGTCACTGTTGTCGGCGTGCTGATGTTCAATCATATTCCGGGTTTACAGAATGCGCTGTTTGGGCCGGGGAATCACGCCACGCTGGTGACGCTATTTTCAATGACCGCCGGTTCGCTGATTGGTCTGGCAATGGCGGTTAAAATGACCCATGAGCGGGCACATCAGCCGATTCAGGAAGCGCGTCGTCTGCTGGACTCCATCGGCTGGGCGTTCATTCTGCCGCAAATTCTTGCCACGCTCGGACTGCTGTTTACGGCGGCGGGCGTCGGCAGCGGCATTTCGTATCTGACGCAGGAATATCTGGCGGTGGACAGCCGCTTTATTGCGGTGGCGGTGTATACCATCGGTATGGCGTTGCTGACCATGATTATGGGTAACGCTTTCGCCGCCTTCCCGATTGTTACCGCCGGGATTGGGATTCCAATTCTCGTCTTGCAGCACGGTGGCAATCCGGCGGTGATGGCGGCAATTGGTATGTTCTCCGGGTATTGCGGAACGCTGATGACGCCGATGGCGGCAAACTTTAACATCGTGCCAGCGGCGCTGCTGGAGCTGCCGGATAAAAACGCGGTGATTAAAGCGCAGGTGCCGACCGGCATCCTGCTGTTGCTGGTGAATGTGTTCCTGATGTATTTCCTGATGTTCCTGTAAGGAGGAAGGATGAAAACGGTATTAATCACCGGATTTGAACCCTTTGGCGGCGAGACAGTTAACCCTTCCTGGGAAGTGGTCTCGGGGCTCGACAATGCTATTATCGCTGGATGCCGCGTCGTGGCGCGCCAACTGCCGTGCGTATTTGGCGAATCTCTGGCAGTGCTCAATAGTGCGATTGATACGCTGTCACCGTCGCTGGTGCTGGCGGTCGGTCAGGCCGGAGGTCGTACAGACATCACCGTTGAACGCGTTGCCATCAACGTGGACGATGCGCGTATTGCGGATAACCGTGGCCAGCAACCGGTAGATGAACCGATTGTGGCCGATGGCCCGGCGGCGTGGTTCAGCACACTGCCGATCAAAGCCATGGTGGCGGCCATGCGCAGCGCTGGTATTCCGGCATCGGTTTCGCAAACCGCAGGTACCTTCGTCTGTAACCACGTGATGTATGGGCTGCTGCACAAACTGCGAGATACGCCGACGGTGAAGGGGGGATTCATTCATATCCCTTATCTTCCACAGCAGGCCGCAGCCCATCCCGGTGCGCCAAGTATGGCGAGTGATACGGTGCGTCGCGCGCTGGAAATTGCCATCGTCACGGCGTTACAGGTGGAGCGCGATATCGCCGTGACGGGCGGTGCAACACATTAACAAAGGACAGTATTATGCCTGAAGGCCCGGAGATCCGCCGCGCGGCGGATACCCTGGAGGCGGCAGTCAAAGGCAAACCGTTGGCGGATGTCTGGTTTGCCTTTGAGCAGTTAAAACCGTATCAATCTCAACTGATTGGGCAGCGTATTACCCAGCTCGAAACGCGGGGTAAAGCCTTACTCACCCATTTTTCCAATGGTCTGACGTTATATAGCCATAATCAACTGTACGGCGTCTGGCGGGTAGTGGACACGGGGAATATCCCGGAGACTACCCGCGTGTTGCGCGTCAGGTTGCAAACCGCCGATAAAACTATCCTGCTCTATAGCGCGTCGGATATCGAAATACTGACGCCAGAACAGCTCACTACCCACCCCTTCCTGCAGCGGGTAGGGCCGGACGTGCTGGATCTGCACTTAACACCCGCTGAAGTCAAAACGCGTCTGCTGTCACCGCGTTTTCGCAATCGGCAGTTTTCCGGCCTGCTGCTGGATCAGGCGTTTCTCGCGGGATTGGGTAACTACCTGCGGGTAGAGATCCTCTGGCAGGTTGGGCTGACGGGGCAACATAAAGCGTCGCAGCTGAGCGAACAACAGTTGGACGCGCTGGCGCAGGCGCTGCTCGATATTCCGCGTTTATCCTATAACACTCGTGGACTGGCTGATGAGAATAAGCATCACGGGGCGCTGTTTCGCTTTAAAGTCTTTCACCGCGACGGTGAAGCCTGCGAGCGATGCGGCGGGATTATTGAAAAAACGATGCTGTCGTCAAGACCATTTTACTGGTGTCCGGGTTGTCAGAAATAACATAACATGACGCGGTCCCGGTGATGCAGAGGGATATGTCGAATAAGGTCACCTGAATCTCTCAAGGTGATGAGCAGGAGTGGAATATGGATGTTAATCGTTATTTTTGTACCGCCTTACTTATCGCAACAGCCGGTTTCTTTGCCGCGTCGGCCAGTGCTGCTGAATCGGTAGCCCCTCAATGTGAGTCCGGGCCGCGGGATATGGAATATATTTATGAACACGGAGCCCAGACTCGTTGTTTTTATCCTGCCATGACGCTGGAAGAAACGTATCAGGCACTGAGAAAAGCACGGTCGGACCGTCAAAACCTGACACCCACGTTGACCCCAGGTAAGGATCGTAAAATAGAAAATCTTGGGGATACGGATCTCGTGGAATATGTCTGGAAAGGCAAAAACAATCTGCATATTACGCAGAATTTTCCGGGTGGTATGACCGAGTTTATGTTTACCGTGGATAAATCCGGAACGACCGTGACGGAGATTGGGCACCCGGATTAACGCCCCGCGTTAAGACGGCGGTTTTCTCAGCGCATGTGCCGAGATAAAGCGGGCGATGGCCGGCCCGGTGAGCAAAATGCTGAACAGCCGCAGGGTTTGCATCGCCATGATCAGCGCCATATCGGCGTGGCTCCCTGCGGCAATCACTGCGACGGAGTCCACGCCACCAGGACTGGTCGCCAGATAAGCGGTGAGAAAATCTATTTGCATGTAATGCGCCAGTCCCCAGGCCATAGCGGCGCAAATCGCCATCAGTGAAAAAATGGACAACAGGATCTGTGGCAACGGGCGCAGCGCCATAAAAAAAATCTGCTTGTCAAAACCGAGACCAATTTGCCAACCGATGGCCATATAGGCTATCGCCAGCAGCCATTCCGGCAGTTCAATCACCATCACGCCGCCTGCGTTCAGCAGCGCGCCAGCCAGCATCGGCAGCAGCATCACGCCTGAAGGTATACGCAGTAAGCGTCCGGCAGTACCAGCCACCACGGCCAGCAACAGGGTGCTGAACAAATTGCTGCTCAGCGGCGGAAACCAGACCATTTGCTCGCTGACCGCTTGCGCCCGATCGCCCATTACCAGTCGGGTGACCAGTGCCGCAGCGCCAACCACCAATAGCACGCGCAGATACTGCATAAACGCCACCAGACGGATATCGGCGCCATATTCCTGGGCCATCGCAACCATTGCCGCCGCACCGCCGGGTGAAGATCCCCACGCGCCGGTATTGCCCGGCAGCTTACTGTAGCGAACCAACAGCCAGCCTATTGCGGTGCTGGAGATAAGGGTCGCCAGCAGGATGGCAATCACCACCGGCCAGTGTGCCGCCAGCGTTGTAAAAATGGAGCCGGTGAGGTTTTGCGCAATCATGCAGCCGAGAATGGCCTGTGCAGCAAGAAAGGTACAGCGAGGCGGGTGCAGGGCAATGCCACGCAAACTGAACAATATGCCAACGATCATTGAACCGAGCAGTAGCGGTCCCGGGAGATGGATAAACAGAAAGAGCAGGGAAAGAAGTAATGACAGCACAAACAATGCGGCCCACTGCAAAACAGGCATCCCATGCTCCTGAGTATAATTAAGTAACACTCAGTAAATCATAGAGAAAGCTGGATGAAAACAACGGGAGTCAAGAAAAAGAAAGAATGTGCCGGGCATAGCAAGATGCGGATTATCCGGCCTACGGAAATAAAAACGTAGGCCGGATAAGCGATAGCGCCATCCGGCAGAGAATTAGCGCTTAATATCAGCCTTAAAGTCGCGCTTGTCGTAGCCGGTGTACAGCTGACGAGGACGGGCGATTTTCATGCCGTCGGTGTGCATTTCGTTCCAGTGAGCAATCCAGCCAACGGTACGCGCCATGGCAAAGATCACGGTGAACATGGAAGACGGAATGCCCATCGCTTTCAGAATGATACCGGAGTAGAAGTCGACGTTCGGGTACAGTTTCTTCTCGATGAAGTACGGGTCGTTCAGCGCGATGTGCTCAAGCTCCATCGCCACTTCCAGCAGATCATCTTTAGTGCCCAGTTCTTTTAGCACTTCATGGCAGGTTTCACGCATCACGGTGGCGCGCGGGTCATAGTTTTTGTAAACACGGTGACCAAAGCCCATCAGGCGGAAAGAGTCATTTTTGTCTTTCGCGCGGCGCACAAATTCTGGAATGTGTTTAACCGAGCTGATTTCTTCCAGCATCTTCAGTGCAGCTTCGTTTGCGCCGCCGTGTGCCGGTCCCCACAGGGAAGCAATACCGGCAGCGATACAGGCAAACGGGTTAGCGCCGGAAGAGCCCGCGGTACGTACGGTAGAGGTTGAGGCGTTCTGTTCGTGGTCGGCGTGCAGGATCAGAATACGGTCCATTGCGCGTTCCAGGATCGGATTCACTTCATATTTTTCGCACGGCGTGGAGAACATCATGTTCAGGAAGTTACCGGCGTAAGACAGGTCATTGCGCGGGTAAACAAACGGCTGGCCGATGGAGTATTTGTAGCACATTGCGGCCATGGTCGGCATTTTGGACAGCAGACGGAAGGCGGCAATTTCACGATGGCGCGGATTATTCACGTCCAGAGAATCGTGGTAGAACGCAGCCAGCGCCCCGGTGACACCGCACATCACGGCCATCGGGTGGGAGTCGCGGCGGAAACCGTGGAACAGACGGGTGATCTGCTCGTGGATCATGGTATGGCGAGTGACCGTGGTTTTGAACTCGTCGTACTCTTCCTGCGTCGGTTTTTCACCGTACAGCAGGATATAACACACTTCCAGATAGTTAGATTCGGTTGCCAACTGGTCAATCGGGAAGCCGCGATGCAGCAAAATACCTTCGTCACCGTCGATGAACGTAATTTTGGATTCGCAGGATGCGGTAGAGGTGAAACCTGGGTCAAAAGTAAACATGCCTTTTGAGCCAAGGCTACGAATATCAATAACGTCCTGACCGAGCGTGCCTTTTAGCACATCCAGTTCAATAGCAGTATCACCGTTTAGAGTGAGTTTTGCTTTAGTATCAGCCATTTACGGTCTCCTTAGCGCCTTATTGCTTAAGACTACTCAGGTGAGATCTGTTTCAACTCATCAATTAACCGTTACCACTTTGTTATTCGGCTCGCCGCTCTGCGAAGAGGAGAAAACCAGGGTACAGAGCAATGGGCGCTTGCAGGTAAATCAGTTAACTCATGGTGAATTAGCAACAAATCAACAACTTAGCAATCCGAATTATTAAACCTGTCTACACTAATAACTGTCCTGAATTCATTGGTCAACCTTTCCACACTGTTACATAACTTACTCATCGGTGAAAGAGTGACCCCATAACTTTTACGCATTATATGCTTTTTCTGGTGTCGTTTGTAACAAGTTTGTTTAATGATTGTCAAATCAGATGATTAAAAATTAAAATAATGTTGTTATCGTGACCTATGTCACTGTTCGGGATAAAACCCGACAAACTATATGTAGGTTAATTGTAATGATTTTGTGAACGTCCTATACTGCCGCCAGGTCTCCGGAATACCCTGCAATCCCGAGCCAACCAGCGTTGTAACGTGTCGTTTTAGCAACTGGAAGCAGTGTTTTATATGACGCGTAGTTATAGTAAGGACGCTGTCTGACCCGCACGCAGACCGGAGGAAGGAAATCCCGTCGTCTTTCAGGCAACAGGAGTCTTCATCTTCTGTACCCGAAGTCTAAAGGGAATAATAAGAACAGCATGTGGGCGTTATTCATGATAAGAAATGTGAAAAAACAAAGACCTGTCAATCTGGATCTGCAAACGATTCGGTTCCCAATCACGGCGATAGCGTCCATTCTCCATCGCGTATCTGGAGTGATCACCTTCGTGGCGGTCGGGATACTGTTGTGGTTATTGGGTACCAGCCTTTCCTCCCCTGAAGGTTTCCTCGCGGCGTCTTCCATTATGAATAACTTCTTTGTGGAGTTAATTCTGTGGGGAATTCTGATAGCGCTGGCCTACCACGCCGTCATGGGCATTCGCCATCTGTTGATGGATTTTGGCTACATCGAAGAAACCCTCGAAGCAGGGACGCGTTCTGCCAAAATTTCTTTTGTTATCATTGTCGTGCTTTCACTTCTCGCAGGAGTCCTCGTATGGTAAGCAACGCCTCCGCATTAGGACGCAACGGCGTACATGACTTCATTCTGGTCCGTGCTACCGCTATCGTTCTGACGTTATACATCATCTATATGGTCGGCTTCTTCGCCACCAGTGGCACGCTGACCTGGGAAATCTGGACCGGTTTCTTCTCATCGGCATTCACCAAAGTCTTCACCCTGCTGGCACTGTTTTCTATCTTGATTCATGCCTGGATTGGCATGTGGCAGGTGTTGACCGACTACGTTAAACCACTGGCCGTGCGCCTGATTCTGCAACTGGCGATTGTCGTTGCACTGGTGGTTTACGTCATTTATGGATTCGTTGTGGTGTGGGGTGTGTAATGAAACTGCCAGTCAGAGAATTTGATGCTGTTGTGATTGGTGCCGGTGGCGCAGGTATGCGCGCGGCGCTGCAAATTTCCCAGAGCGGCCAGACCTGTGCGCTGCTCTCCAAAGTGTTCCCAACCCGTTCCCATACCGTTTCCGCGCAGGGTGGCATCACCGTTGCGCTCGGTAATACCCATGAAGATAACTGGGAATGGCACATGTACGACACCGTTAAAGGGTCGGATTACATTGGTGACCAGGACGCGATTGAATATATGTGTAAGACCGGCCCGGAAGCGATTCTGGAACTGGACCATATGGGCCTGCCGTTCTCGCGTCTTGACGATGGCACTATCTATCAACGTCCGTTTGGTGGCCAGTCGAAAAACTTCGGCGGCGAGCAGGCGGCACGTACTGCGGCGGCTGCTGACCGTACCGGTCATGCGCTGTTGCACACGCTGTATCAGCAGAACCTGAAAAACCATACCACCATTTTCTCTGAGTGGTACGCGCTGGATCTGGTGAAAAATGCCGATGGCGCAGTGGTCGGTTGTACCGCGCTGTGTATCGAAACCGGTGAAGTGGTTTACTTCAAAGCCCGCGCCACCGTGCTAGCGACCGGCGGCGCAGGCCGTATTTACCAGTCCACCACCAACGCGCATATCAATACCGGTGACGGCGTTGGCATGGCAATCCGTGCCGGTGTACCGGTGCAGGATATGGAAATGTGGCAGTTCCACCCAACCGGTATCGCCGGGGCAGGGGTTCTGGTCACTGAAGGTTGCCGTGGTGAAGGCGGTTACCTGCTGAACAAACACGGTGAGCGCTTTATGGAGCGTTATGCCCCGAATGCGAAAGACCTGGCGGGTCGTGACGTGGTGGCGCGTTCTATCATGATCGAAATCCGTGAAGGTCGTGGCTGTGACGGTCCATGGGGCCCACACGCCAAGCTGAAACTCGACCATCTGGGTAAAGAGGTTCTTGAGTCCCGTCTGCCGGGCATCCTTGAACTCTCCCGTACCTTTGCTCACGTTGACCCGGTGAAAGAACCTATTCCGGTTATCCCAACCTGCCACTACATGATGGGCGGCGTGCCGACCAAAGTGACCGGCCAGGCGCTGACCGTGAACGAGCAGGGCGAAGACGTAGTGATTCCTGGGCTGTTTGCGGTGGGCGAAATCGCCTGCGTATCGGTTCACGGCGCCAACCGTCTGGGCGGCAACTCGCTGCTGGATCTGGTGGTGTTCGGTCGTGCGGTGGGTCTGCATCTGCAGGAATCTATCGCCGAGCAGGGTGACCTTCGCGATGCAACAGAAGACGAGATTGATGCTTCTCTGGAACGACTGAACCGCTGGAACGGCAACCGTGACGGCGAAGATCCTGTGGTCATCCGTAAAGCGCTGCAGGAATGTATGCAGCATAACTTCTCGGTATTCCGTGAAGGTGACGCGATGGCGAAGGGTCTTGAAGAGCTGAAGGTGATTCGTGAGCGCCTGAAAAATGCCCGTCTGGATGATACCTCCAGCGAGTTCAACACCCAGCGCGTTGAGTGTCTGGAGTTGGATAACCTGATGGAAACTGCTTACGCCACGGCGGTGTCTGCAAACTTCCGTACCGAAAGCCGTGGCGCGCATAGCCGCTTCGACTTCCCGGAACGTGACGATGAAAACTGGCTGTGCCATTCCCTGTACCTGCCAGAATCGGAATCCATGACACGACGTCAGGTCAACATGGAACCGAAACTGCGCCCGGCATTCCCGCCGAAGATTCGTACTTATTAATGCGGAGACAGGACAATGAAACTCGAGTTTTCAGTTTATCGTTATAACCCGGACGTAGACGATGCTCCGCATATGCAGGATTACACCCTGGAAGCGGAAGAAGGTCGCGACATGATGCTGCTGGATGCGTTGATGCAGCTGAAGGAAAAAGACCCGTCACTGTCGTTCCGTCGCTCTTGCCGTGAAGGCGTTTGTGGCTCCGACGGCCTGAACATGAACGGCAAAAATGGTCTGGCCTGTATCACACCTATTTCTGCGCTGAATCAGCCGGGCAAGAAAATTGTCATCCGCCCGTTGCCGGGTTTACCGGTGGTGCGCGATTTGGTGGTAGACATGGGGCAATTCTACGCACAGTATGAGAAGATTAAACCTTACTTGTTGAATAATGGGAAAAATCCACCGGCTCGTGAGCATTTACAAATGCCTGAGCAGCGTGAGAAGCTCGATGGGCTGTATGAATGTATTTTATGTGCATGCTGCTCAACGTCCTGCCCGTCATTCTGGTGGAATCCGGACAAGTTTGTTGGCCCGGCGGGTCTGCTGGCTGCGTATCGCTTCCTGATTGATAGTCGCGATACCGAGACCGACAGTCGCCTGGAAGGTTTAAGTGACGCTTTCAGCGTATTCCGCTGCCATAGCATCATGAACTGCGTCAGTGTATGTCCTAAGGGGCTGAACCCGACGCGCGCTATCGGCCATATTAAGTCGATGCTGCTGAAGCGTAGTGCATAAGTCGTTGTTGCCGGATGGCGACGTAAACGTCTTATCAGGCCTACAGGTACAATCCCGTAGGCCTGATAAGTGAAGCGCCATCAGGCAAATCGTTAATGCAGGAAACCTCTAAAAACTGCCTCTTATCTCTGACAGTTTTTAAAGGTTCCTTCGCGAGCCAAACAAAAAGAGCTCGCAAGTGAACCCCGGCACGCATACGCGTATGCGTGGTAGTATCCACGGCGAAATACTCGTCATAGTTCAGGTTGCATGTGCGTTGGCTGCACTTGCTCACCCCGGTCACTTACTGGCTGTAAGCTCCCAGGGATTCGCAAGCTTGCCGCCTTCCTGAAACGTGAACTATTTAGAGTATTAAATAAGCAGAAAAGATGCTTAAGGGATCACGATGCAGAACAGCGCTTTGAAAGCCTGGTTGGACTCTTCTTACCTCTCTGGTTCGAACCAGAGTTGGATAGAACAGCTCTATGAAGACTTCTTAACCGACCCTGACTCGGTAGATGCTAACTGGCGTTCGACGTTCCAGCAGTTACCTGGTACCGGAGTCAAACCGGATCAACTCCATTCAAAAACGCGTGATTATTTCCGTCGTCAGGCGTTGGCTACCCCACGTTACTCTTCTTCTATTTCCGACCCTGATGCCAATGTGAAGCAGGTTAAAGTCCTGCAGCTCATCAACGCATACCGTTTCCGCGGCCATCAGCATGCGAATCTCGATCCGCTGGGACTGTGGCAGCAAGAAAACGTGGCCGATCTGGATCCGTCTTTCCACGATCTGACCGAAGCCGATCTTCAGGAAAGCTTTAACGTCGGTTCTTTTGCCGGTGGCAAAGATACGATGAAGCTGGGCGAGTTACTGGAAGCACTGAAGCAAACTTACTGCGGCCCGATTGGCGCCGAGTACATGCACATCACCAGCACCGAAGAGAAACGCTGGCTTCAACAGCGTATCGAATCCGGTCGCGCGGCGTTCAGTGGCGAAGAGAAAAAACGTTTCCTCAGTGAACTGACTGCAGCAGAAGGTCTGGAGCGCTACCTGGGGGCCAAGTTCCCGGGTGCTAAACGCTTCTCGCTGGAAGGTGGTGATGCGTTAATTCCGATGCTCAAAGAGATGATTCGCCATGCCGGCAACAGCGGCACGCGTGAAGTGGTTCTGGGCATGGCGCACCGTGGTCGTTTGAACGTGCTGGTGAACGTGCTGGGTAAACGTCCACAAGAACTGTTCGACGAATTTGCGGGCAAACATAAAGAACACCTCGGTACCGGTGACGTGAAGTACCACATGGGCTTCTCATCGGATATCGAAACCGAAGGCGGTCTGGTTCACCTGGCGCTGGCGTTTAACCCGTCGCACCTGGAAATCGTCAGCCCGGTGGTTATCGGTTCCGTTCGTGCGCGTCTGGACAGACTGGATGAGCCGAGCAGCAATAAAGTTCTGCCGATCACCATTCATGGTGACGCAGCGGTAACCGGGCAGGGCGTGGTTCAGGAAACCCTGAACATGTCGAAAGCGCGCGGCTACGAAGTCGGCGGCACCGTTCGTATCGTTATCAACAACCAGGTCGGATTCACCACCTCTAACCCACTGGATGCGCGTTCCACGCCGTATTGCACCGACATTGGTAAGATGGTGATGGCGCCGATTTTCCACGTCAATGCGGATGACCCGGAAGCGGTCGCTTTCGTGACGCGTCTGGCGCTGGATTTCCGTAATACCTTTAAACGCGATGTGTTCATTGATCTGGTGTGCTACCGCCGTCACGGCCATAACGAAGCCGACGAGCCGAGCGCAACCCAGCCGCTGATGTATCAGAAAATCAAAAAACACCCGACGCCGCGCAAAATCTACGCTGACAAACTGGAAACCGATAAAGTTGTTACGCTGGAAGACGCGACCGAAATGGTCAACCTGTATCGTGATGCGTTAGATGCGGGTGAATGCGTGGTGAAAGAGTGGCGTCCAATGAACATGCACTCCTTCACCTGGTCACCGTACCTCAACCACGATTGGGATGAGAACTACCCGAGCAAGGTTGAAATGAAGCGTTTGCAGGAACTGGCAAAACGCATCAGTACCGTACCTGAAGCGGTTGAAATGCAGTCGCGCGTCGCCAAGATTTACGGTGACCGTCAGTCAATGGCTGCCGGCGAGAAGCTGTTCGACTGGGGTGGCGCTGAGAATCTGGCCTACGCCACGCTGGTAGACGAAGGCATTCCGGTTCGTCTGTCGGGCGAAGACTCCGGTCGCGGGACCTTCTTCCACCGCCATGCGGTGATCCACAACCAGGCGAACGGTTCAACCTACACCCCATTGCAGCACGTGCATAACGGTCAGGGCACGTTCCGCGTATGGGACTCCGTTCTGTCTGAAGAAGCAGTGCTGGCATTTGAATACGGCTACGCCACGGCTGAGCCGCGCACGCTGACCATCTGGGAAGCACAGTTTGGCGACTTCGCCAACGGCGCACAGGTGGTTATCGACCAGTTCATCTCCTCTGGCGAGCAGAAATGGGGCCGCATGTGTGGTCTGGTGATGCTGCTGCCGCACGGCTATGAAGGTCAGGGTCCGGAGCACTCCTCCGCGCGTCTGGAACGTTATCTGCAACTCTGCGCCGAGCAGAACATGCAGGTTTGCGTCCCGTCTACCCCGGCTCAGGTGTACCACATGCTGCGTCGTCAGGCGCTGCGCGGTATGCGCCGTCCACTGGTGGTGATGTCACCGAAGTCATTGCTGCGTCATCCGCTGGCGGTGTCCACGCTGGACGAACTGGCTAACGGTGCGTTCCTGCCAGCCATTGGCGAGATTGATGAACTGGATCCGAAAGGCGTGAAGCGCGTTGTAATGTGTTCTGGTAAGGTTTATTACGACCTGCTGGAGCAACGCCGCAAGAATGGTCAGAAAGATGTTGCCATTGTGCGCATCGAACAGCTTTATCCGTTCCCGCATAAAGCGATGCAGGACGTGTTGAAACAGTACGCTCACGTACATGATTTTGTCTGGTGCCAGGAAGAGCCGCTCAACCAAGGCGCATGGTACTGCAGCCAGCATCATTTCCGTGAAGTGATTCCATTTGGGTCTGCTCTGCGTTACGCAGGTCGCCCGGCCTCTGCCTCACCGGCAGTAGGATATATGTCCGTTCACCAGAAGCAGCAACAAGATCTGGTAAATGACGCGCTGAACGTCGATTAAATAAAGGATAAATAATGAGTAGCGTAGATATTCTTGTTCCCGACCTGCCTGAATCTGTGGCTGACGCAACCGTAGCGACCTGGCATAAAAAACCGGGCGATAGCGTTAAGCGCGATGAAGTGCTGGTAGAAATCGAAACTGACAAAGTGGTACTGGAAGTACCGGCATCAGCGGACGGTATTCTTGATGCGGTTCTGGAAGATGAAGGGACAACCGTCACGTCTCGCCAGATCCTCGGTCGCCTGCGTGAAGGTAACAGCGCCGGGAAAGAGACCAGCGCCAAGTCTGAAGAAAAAGATTCTACTCCGGCGCAGCGCCAGCAGGCCTCGCTTTCCGAGCAGAATAACGATGCCCTGAGCCCGGCGATTCGTCGCCTGCTGGGTGAGCATAACCTCGAAGCCAGCGCCATTAATGGTACCGGCGTCGGTGGCCGCATCACTCGTGAAGATGTTGAAAAACATCTGGCTAAAGCTCCGGCAGCGAAAGCGGAAGCCAAAGCGCCGGCAGCCGCACCTGCCGCTCAACCTGCACTGGGTGCGCGTGGTGAGAAACGTGTTCCGATGACCCGTCTGCGTAAACGCGTGGCCGAGCGTCTGCTGGAAGCGAAAAACTCCACCGCGATGCTGACGACCTTCAACGAAGTCAACATGAAGCCAATCATGGATCTGCGTAAGCAGTACGGTGATGCGTTTGAAAAACGTCACGGTATCCGTCTGGGCTTTATGTCGTTCTACGTGAAAGCCGTGGTTGAAGCGCTGAAACGCTTCCCGGAAGTCAACGCCTCTATCGATGGCGATGACGTGGTGTATCACAACTACTTTGATGTCAGCATGGCGGTCTCTACGCCGCGCGGCCTGGTGACTCCGGTTCTGCGCAATGTTGACCTGCTGGGTATGGCTGACATCGAGAAAAATATCAAAGAACTGGCAGTGAAAGGTCGCGACGGCAAGTTGACGGTCGAGGATCTGACGGGCGGGAACTTCACTATCACTAACGGTGGTGTGTTCGGTTCCTTGATGTCGACGCCGATCATCAACCCGCCGCAGAGCGCCATCCTGGGTATGCATGCCATCAAAGACAGGCCGATGGCGGTAGACGGCAAGGTTGAAATCCTGCCGATGATGTATCTGGCGCTGTCTTATGACCACCGTCTGATCGATGGTCGTGAGTCAGTGGGCTTCCTGGTGACCATTAAAGAGTTGCTGGAAGATCCAACGCGTCTGCTGTTAGACGTGTAACTATAAAGAGTATCACCTGCCCCGTAGGTCTGCGGCCTTATCAGGCCTACGGGTTATAAGATAACGATTACCTGAAGGATGGACAGAACACATGAACTTACATGAATATCAGGCAAAACAACTTTTTGCCCGCTATGGCTTACCGGCACCGGTGGGTTATGCCTGTACTACTCCGCGTGAAGCCGAAGAAGCTGCCTCTAAAATCGGCGCAGGTCCATGGGTAGTAAAATGTCAGGTTCACGCTGGTGGCCGCGGTAAAGCGGGCGGTGTGAAGGTCGTTAACAGCAAAGAAGACATTCGCGCTTTTGCTGAACACTGGCTGGGTAAACGTCTGGTCACTTACCAGACGGACGCCAATGGCCAACCGGTAAATCAGATTCTGGTTGAAGCTGCGACCGATATTGGTAAAGAACTTTACCTCGGCGCTGTGGTTGACCGTAGCTCCCGTCGCGTGGTCTTTATGGCCTCTACCGAAGGCGGCGTGGAAATCGAAAAAGTCGCGGAAGAAACCCCGCACCTGATCCACAAAGTCGCACTGGATCCGCTGGCGGGCCCAATGCCGTATCAGGGACGTGAGCTGGCATTCAAACTGGGTCTGGAAGGTAAGCAGGTTCAGCAGTTCACCAAAATCTTTATGGGTCTGGCGACCATCTTCCTTGAGCGTGACCTGGCGCTGATCGAAATCAACCCGTTGGTTGTCACCAAGCAAGGCGACCTGATTTGCCTCGACGGCAAACTGGGCGCTGACGGCAACGCACTGTTCCGCCAGGCTGACCTGCGCGAAATGCGCGACCAGTCTCAGGAAGATCCGCGTGAAGCGCAGGCAGCACAGTGGGAGCTGAACTACGTTGCGCTGGATGGCAACATCGGTTGCATGGTTAACGGCGCGGGCCTGGCGATGGGCACCATGGACATCGTTAAGCTGCACGGCGGCGAACCGGCTAACTTCCTCGACGTTGGCGGCGGCGCGACCAAAGAGCGCGTGACCGAAGCGTTCAAAATCATCCTTTCTGACGACAATGTTAAAGCCGTTCTGGTTAACATCTTCGGCGGTATCGTACGTTGCGACCTGATCGCTGACGGTATCATCGGCGCGGTAGCGGAAGTGGGCGTTAACGTACCTGTTGTTGTCCGTCTGGAAGGCAACAATGCCGAACTCGGCGCGAAAAAATTGGCTGACAGCGGCCTGAATATTATTGCAGCGAAAAGTCTGACGGATGCAGCTCAGCAGGTTGTTGCCGCAGTGGAGGGGAAATAATGTCCGTTTTAATTAATAAAGATACCAAGGTAATCTGCCAGGGCTTCACCGGCAGCCAGGGGACATTCCACTCAGAACAAGCGATTGCTTACGGTACACAAATGGTCGGTGGCGTTACGCCGGGCAAAGGCGGCACCACCCATCTGGGTCTGCCGGTGTTCAACACCGTACGTGAAGCGGTAGAAGCGACCGGCGCGACTGCGTCAGTTATCTACGTACCGGCACCGTTCTGCAAAGACTCCATTCTGGAAGCTGTCAACGCGGGCATCAAACTGATCATCACCATCACCGAAGGTATTCCGACGCTGGATATGCTGACCGTGAAAGTGGCGCTGGATGAAGCAGGCGTGCGTATGATTGGCCCGAACTGCCCAGGCGTTATCACCCCGGGCGAATGCAAAATCGGTATCATGCCGGGTCACATTCACAAACCGGGCAAAGTGGGCATCGTTTCCCGTTCCGGTACGCTGACCTATGAAGCGGTTAAGCAGACCACTGACTACGGTTTCGGCCAGTCCACCTGTGTGGGCATCGGTGGGGATCCAATCCCTGGTTCTAACTTTATCGACATTCTGAAGCTGTTCCAGGAAGATCCGCAAACCGAAGCGATTGTCATGATCGGTGAGATCGGCGGCAGCGCGGAAGAGGAAGCCGCAGCCTACATTAAAGATCATGTGACCAAACCGGTTGTCGGCTACATCGCTGGCGTGACCGCGCCGAAAGGCAAACGTATGGGCCATGCGGGCGCGATTATCTCTGGTGGTAAAGGGACAGCGGATGAGAAGTTCGCTGCACTGGAAGCCGCTGGTGTGAAAACCGTACGCAGCCTGGCCGATATCGGCGAAGCGCTGAAGACCGTGATTAAGTAATAAGTAAAAAAACAGCCCTGACTATCAATATGGTCAAGGGCTGTTCCCGTTTCGACATGGTTGGCCATCTGATGATGGCCTTTTTTATTTTCTGCAATCCACTATCTTGAAATTTGATCACAATCATCTTCACAAATGAGATTATTTTTTGCGGTCAGCATCATTCTTTCTTTAGACTAAATTCTGCATATTACCGGTTTTAATATCAACATTGCCGGAGGATGGCGTGCCGCTGAAAATTAAGGATGACGACTTACAGTGTTTTTTCTCCATCGCCGATGTTTTTGCCAGAGCGACAGGATTAGCGACGGTAGTGATTGATGTTACAGGCAAGGTGATATCGGATTGCCATAATTTTAACGCATTCTGTACACTCATGCGTACCAATGAACAGTACCGAGCGAGTTGTCAAAAGTGTGATAAGTATTGCGCTTTTGAAGGGTTAAAACAGCTAAAACCAAGAATACTCTGCTGTTATGCAGGATTAAGCCTCTTCTCAATGCCACTCATTAATGAAGGGAATCTTTGCGGTTTTATTATCTGTGGCCAAGTACGAGCCAAATATCAGGAATATAAAACGATAGTTATAGATGAGCAATCACAATGGATGAACGACCCTGAAATAAAGGCTGCATGGGAACGCGTGATTGTTGTGGATAATAATATATTGACCGCGTCGGCAAACTTACTGAACTTTATTGTTAATAATTATGAACGAAAGAATACGGTAGATGAAATGGTTAATAACCCTAAAGTAAGCGCCCCGCAGATTTATTTTACTGAGCTTTCCCGGCATGAAAAGAAACTCATGGACGCGCTACGTTATATTGATGAGAATTTATATAGTGAGCTATCTCTTGAATCCGTGGCAGCGCATGTATGTTTGAGTGCTAACTATTTTAGCCGCTTCTTTAAGAAACGTCAGGGAGTGAATTTTAAAACATGGGTGAATCAGAAGAAAATGCAAAAAGCGGGCGAATTATTGCATGATCCTGTGCATTCAATAGACAGCATTGCCCGGAAACTTCAGTACGCGCAAACCAGTTACTTTTGCCGTGTTTTCCGGGCGGCGCATCAAACGTCACCCCAGTCTTTTCGTCACGCGAGACTTTCGCAGTAGAAGCTTTCCGGTAGCGCGAGGGCTGCAGGAATAAAAGACAGTCTGTCGCTTAGGGTCACAACCTCACCGATAACGATCAGCGCGGGTGGCACGATGTTCGCTTCCTGCGCTTTGTTCAGTAATGACCCCAATGTACAAGTCAGTCGGCGCTGATTCTCCCGCGTAGCGGACATGATAATAGCGGCGGGGGTGTCGGCAGATTTCCCCCCCATGAGCAACTCTTCACAAATAAACGCCAGATTGGCGATCCCCATCACGATAACCAGCGTACCGTTGAGTTTGGCCAGCTGACGCCAGTCCTGCTGCTGATTTCCTTCACGCGTATGACCGGTGACCACGTGAAATCCTGAAGCATAATCGCGATGCGTGACTGGAATACCGGCGCAGGTCAGGCCGCCAATAGTGGAACTGATGCCGGGTACGACTTCAAAAGGTATGCCGATTTCCACGAGGTCCTCAACTTCTTCAGCCCCCCGGCCAAACACGTAAGGATCGCCGCCTTTTAAGCGCACGATATGGTGATGGGTTTCAGCATACTGGACCAGCAGCGCGTTGATTTCATCCTGTGGCACACAATGAAAGCCCGGATTTTTGCCGACATTGATGAGCTTGCAATCAGGTACCGCCCATTCCAAAATTTTAGGATTGACCAGCCTGTCGTAAATAATGACATCGGCTTGCTTAATGCACATCATTGCTTTGAGGGTGAGTAACGATATATCACCGGGACCGGCGCCAACGAGCCAGACCTTTCCGAAAGTTTTCACATTGTGTCCTTTATCACGTCTAACATTAGAATGGCAGAAACTACATCAAGGAATGATTAAAAGCAGTCGTTTGCCGGGTGGTTATAACACTAAATTATCCTAAAATATCGCAGCAATAATATTGATTAAACTCGCATAGTTTTTTCTGCAATAAACAAGATCATTTGAAAAATTATTAAGAACTTATAAGCACTATTTGCCCATATTTAACCTTATTTAAATTGTGTTTACTGCCCGGCTTGCGTATTATTGGTTAATATTTATCCGCCTCAGTGTGAGTAAATCATGGATTGGATCAATGACATCAATGGACAAAATAAAATATAACTTTCGATGCTTGTCTGGGTGTAATGAAATTTATTTTATAAATTAAACTTATTTTGTACGCTGCATATGGAAGAGGTTATGAGAGGAAAAATACCGAAGACGGAGTTGCTGGTAACTTTTGAAGTAGTTGCGCGTCACGAAAGTTATACCCGGGCAGCAGAAGAGCTTGCGTTGACACAAAGTGCTGTTTTTCGCCAGGTGAATGCGCTGGAGGACTTTCTAAATACAGCGCTATTTAATCATGCCAAAAAGCGAATTTTCTTAAATGCGGCAGGGAAGCATTATTTAACTATCGTCAAGGAAACGCTTAACAAACTGGAACGTGACACCACCACCATAATGACCTGGCAACCGACCGTGCAGGTTATTGAGTTGGCGGTTAATCCTACGTTTAGTACGCACTGGCTGATTCCTAACTTACGTGAGTTCAATAAACTTAACCCTGATATTATCGTTAATATTCACTCTTTGGCGAATATCGGCGATTTTCTCAATCGCGAATACGACGCGGCAATCATGCGGGAAGATTTTTACTCGCCATGGTCTGGGGTCGAGTACCTTTTCGAAGAGGAAATTTTACCCGTATGCAGCAGATGCCTGCTGAACGAAGCCGATCGCAAGCTGGCGGTAACCGATCTGCTGAATGAGTTTCCTCTGTTGCACCAAAGTACGCGTATCAAAGGCTGGCAGGAATGGTTTGCGTTGTCTGATGTCAGCAGTCCGTTAGTCAATAAAGGTCCGCGCTTTGATTTGCTCTCGATGCTGATCGCGGCGGTACGCTCGAATTTGGGCGTCGCGTTGTTACCCCGATTTGCTATTCAGCACGATCTGGACTGCGGTGATATGGTGATTCCCTGCGATGTCCCGATGCGTACCGGCAACCGGTTCATTATGACGTGGCGTGAAGAGAAGGCGGAATCTCCGCATTTACAGACTTTCCGTAACTGGTTACTCGGTAAATCTGTGGTGTCAGTGACGTGATGACAACGCCGGCCTACAATATTGTAGGCCAGCGTGTTTTTCCTACCAGTCAATCCCAACTTGTGCCTGAATACCGCTATCAAACGCGTGCTTGACCGGACGCATCTCACTGACCGTATCGGCAAGTTCCAGTAAAAGCGTGTGGCATCCGCGGCCCGTGACAATTACGCTCTGTTCGGCTGGACGATTCTCGATGGCAGCGATCACTTCCTGAGTATCCAGATAGTGATACGCCAACATATACGTCAGTTCATCCAGTACGACCAGATCGTAGTGCGCATCGGCGAGCATGCGCTTACTTTCCTGCCAGACCACCGTTGCTGCCGCAATGTCCGCTTCCTTGTTCTGGGTTTCCCAGGTGAAGCCGGTGCCCATAATATGGAATTCAACGCCGAGCGGTTGTAACGTGTTGTATTCGCCATTATCCCACTGGCCTTTAATAAACTGCGCGACGCCAACGGTTTTTCCATGGCCGACCGCGCGCGTCGCGGTACCAAAGGCGGCAGTGGATTTTCCTTTACCGTTGCCGGTGAAGACAATCAAAATCCCTTTCTTTTCCGTTGCCGCCGCCACGCGGGTATCAACCTGATCTTTCAGTTTCTGCTGACGCTGGCGGTGCCTGTCGTCATTGGCTCGCACTTCCATTGTTGCTCCTTAATGTCCTGCAGGGCAGGTTGTGCAGCGATGCTGCTGCTCAAACTGACTAAAGAAGTTGTTGCCTTTGTCATCCACTAATACAAAGGCGGGCATATTTTTCACTTCCATCATCCACACCGCTTCCATACCCAGTTCAGGATATTCAAGACAATGCAGGCTCTTCACATACTGCTGGGCCAGCAGGGCCGCTGCGCCGCCGATGCTGCCAAGGTTAAATCCACCATGCTTCTGACAAGCATCGGTCACCTGCTTGCTGCGATTGCCTTTTGACAACATGATCAAACTGCCGCCTGCTGCCTGGAAAGCATCGACATAACCGTCCATGCGCCCGCCGGTAGTGGGGCCCATTGAACCGCAGGCCAGATTGTTAGGCGTTTTGGCGGGACCGGCGTAATACACAATGTGATTTTTCATGTATTCCGGCATCGGTTCGCCGTTATCCAGACGTTCTTTGATCTTGGCATGGGCGATATCGCGGGCAACGACAATTGGGCCGCTGAGTGACAGTCGGGTGCCAATCGGCAGCGCGGACAGATCCTGCATGATCTCGCGCAGCGGACGATCCAGATTCAGTTGTACGGTCTGACCGCTGTTTTCTACGCGCTGAGAATCGGGAATAAATTTTCCCGGATTATGTTCAAGTTTCTCCAGCCAGATACCGTGCTTATTAATTTTGGCTTTAATATTGCGGTCTGCAGAGCAGGAGAGGGCCATGGCGATAGGGCAGGAGCCACCGTGGCGTGGCAGGCGAATGACGCGAATGTCGTGCGCGAAGTATTTACCGCCAAACTGTGCGCCAATACCAAACTCGCGGCTGGCATTGAGCAACGCCGTCTCCAGTGCGGTATCGCGGAACGCCTGACCCAGTTCGTTGCCACTGGTTGGCAGGTTATCGTAATATTTTGTTGAAGCCAGCTTAGCCACTTTCAGCGATTGATCGGCAGAGAGCCCGCCCACGACGAACGCAATGTGATACGGCGGACAGGCAGCGGTGCCCAGTGATTTCATTTTCTCGATCAGGAAGGCGGTGAGTTTTTCTGGCTGCAGAATGGACTTGGTTTCTTGATACAGCGCCGCTTTGTTGGCCGAGCCGCCGCCTTTATTGACGAACAGGAAGCGGTATTCGTTACCCGGAGTTGCACTGATGTCGATTTGCGCAGGCAGGTTCGTTTGGGTGTTTACCTCGGTGTACATATCCAACGGGGCATTTTGCGAATAGCGCAGGTTATTTTCCGTGAAGGTGGTATACACGCCTTTGCTTAATGCTTCCGCGTCATCGCCGCCGGTCCAGACCTGCTGTCCTTTGCTGGCAACAATCGTTGCGGTGCCGGTATCCTGGCAGTTGGGCAGTACGCCTTTGGCGGAAACTTCCGCATTGCGCAGCAGTTGAAGTGCGACATATTTATCGTTACTGCTGGCCTGCGGGTCGTGCAAAATGCTGGCTACTTGCTTCAAATGTCCGGCGCGCAGGAAAAAGGACGCTTCATAAAATGCCTGCTGTGCCAACAAGGTTAACGCCTCAGGCGCCACCCTGATCACTTCCTCTCCGTCTAACTCAGTTACCGTAACGTATTGGTTAGTGAGTAATTCATATTCTGTATTATCTTTACTCTGAACAAAGAGTTCCTGCCAGACAAATGGTTTAGACATTTTTACTTCTCACCTTTAGGTTTTTAGGTAACGTCGGTTCCGGCCAACAAAAAAGTAAACTTTGCTGGCCGGAGAAGTTTTAGCGAGGAGGCCGGATACGCATTAGCGCTATCCGGCACGGGCTTATTTCGCTAAAAAGACGTTGGCTTTTGTCGCTTCGGCGACATATTCGATAGTTTTCTGGGCACGAACGCTGTTACCGGCTTCATCCAGCGGCGGAGAATAAACAGCTATCGCATATTCACCCGGGACAACAGCAACCATTCCGCCGCCAACGCCGCTTTTCGCCGGCAGGCCGACGGTATACAGCCACTTGCCACTGCCGTCGTACAACCCGGCAATCGCCATTTCAGCCAATACTTGCGGCACATATTTTTCGTTCAACAACTGCTTGCCGTTAAACGGAGACTTTCCTTTGTTGGCGAGGACAGCACCCATTTTGGCCAGTTGCTCAACGGTGATATCGACTGAGCATTGACGGGTATAAATTTCAACGGCTTCGTCGGTGTCGCCATAGAAGCTGTTGTAGGATTCCATCAGCTTCGCCAGCGCCTGGTTGTGCTGGTTGGTATCCATTTCAGATTTGAACACCGGTTCGTTCACGGTCAGTTTGGCATCTGCCCAGACGTTCAGGTTATCGAGGATTTTGTTCCAACGATCGGTTTTGTCTTTGGCTTCAATCAGGCTAACGGTGCTCATTGCGCCGGCGTTAACCAGCGGGTTTTCCGGTGCGCCTTTGGTCAGTTCAACGGCTAAGCCTGAGTTGAATGGCATGCCGGTGGCATTGGCGCCGAGTTTATCCAGAACCACCTGTGGGCCATGCTGCTCCATAGCCAATGCCATGGTGAAGACTTTGCTCAGGGATTCCATCGGGAAGGGTTTGTTGACATCGCCAACCTGGTAGATTTTGCCGTCAACGGTGGCAATGGTGATGGCAAAATTTTTCGGGCTATAGGTCGCCAGAGCAGGGATATAGTCGGCGACTTTTCCGTCATTGTTACTTTTAAATTTCTGGTGTGCCTGTTCGATCAGTTTGGCGTAATCCGGCGTGGTTTGCGCGAACGTTGTTGCGCTAAACAAGACGCTGAAAGAAAAGAGACTTACGCCGAGAAGTGTTTTATTCATTGTGTTTTCCTGGTGGTGTTGTGAAAAAAGATCCGTAGACCGGAAAAACCTTATCGACCTGGTAAGACGCTTCGCGTCGCCATCAGGTGTGGCTCTCTTGTCGGATAGCGGCGTAAACGCCTTACCCGGTCTACAGATCGCAGTTATCAAATGATTAAGACAAAGCAACTTCCGTTTCAGTAACCGGACGATCCTGTTCCGGGGTTTTCACTGGTGCAGTTCCGCGACAACCCTGGCCGAAGTGTTCACCTTCCCAACGACCCACGATGGCAGCACCCATGGCATTACTCATTACGTTAGTGGCAGAACGACCCATATCGAGGAACGGATCGACGCCCATCAGCAGGATCAGACCGGCTTCCGGAATGTTGAATTGGTTCAGCGTAGCGGCGATAACTACCATGGATGCACGCGGTACACCCGCCATCCCTTTAGAGGTCAGCATCAGGATCAACAGCATGGTGATTTGCTCACCCATGCTCAGTTCGATGTTGCACGCCTGGGCAATAAAGACGGTGGCAAAGGAGCAGTAGGCCATGGAGCCGACCAGGTTAAACGAGTAACCGATAGGCAGTACGAAGCTGGCAATTTTGGAAGAGACGCCAAACTTCTCCAGTTTATCCAGCGTGCCTGGGAAGGCCGCTTCAGAACTGGAGGTGGTAAAGGCCAGCAGAGCCGGTTCGAGAATGGATTTGGTCAGACGGCTGATGCAAGGACCAATCAGTATTGTTGACAGACCAATCAGGATGGCCCACAGCATACCCAGCGTCAGGTAGAACTCACCCATGAAGATCCCGGCGCTCACCATCACACCCAGACCACGTTCGGCAATCAGACCGGAAATCGCAGCAAAAACGGTCAGTGGTGCGAACAGCATGACGTAGCCAGTCAGCTTCAGCATCACGTGTACCAGCGAGTCCAGTACCTTCACGATAGGATCGGCTTTTTCGCCAATGGCGGCCAGACTGCAACCGAGGAAAATTGAGAACACAACGATCTGCAGGATTTCGTTACGTGCCATCGCGTCAACGATACTGGTCGGTACCGCGTGCGAGATAAATACTTTCAGCGTGAACGGTTCTGACTTAACGGCTGCGACAGCACCGACGTCATGCGGAACAAAGTTGATGCCCGCACCTGGCTGGAAGATGTTAACGATAACCAGACCCAGCGCAATTGACACCAGAGAGGCGCAAATAAACAGGAAAAAGGTTTTAGAAAATATACGCCCCAGCGTTTTGGCATCGCCCATTTTGGCAATACCAACAACCAGTGTGGAGATAACCAATGGCGCGATAATCATTTTCACCATACGTAAGAATATAGTGGTGAAAATAGAAATATCCGCTGCATAAGATTTTGCTGTTTCAGCCGCGGCCATATTATTTATGGCCACCCCGGCAATCATGCCGAGTATCAGGCCTAATATGATCATCTTCGTTAAACTAATTTTCTTCATGTGTACTCCATCGGATAAAGGCTGGTAATGAAAATTGTGTAGGGTGGCGGGCACCTGAGCTGGAACAGTAGCTCAGGCGCACGCCTGTTGTGACCAACCGCATGAATACTTCGAAGCACTGTGATACTACTGAATTCTGTGCTCCAATGGTTGTTATTTTGTTTTTTATTACAAATCGAACTCAATACTTAATAATGGAGCATGTTGCTGCGCGCCATAAACATCATTGTCACCGACGTTGCCGGAAATAATATCGCGAGGCATGACGATCTTTACCGCATTTGCCGGGTCAAACCAGACAATGTTATGAATAAAGTCAGGCTCGACATTATATAATCCAGCAATCAGTTGCGGTGTTAATTGCTCGGACGCTTTCACTCGTTGATAGTCTTCCTTGGTTTTAAATAAAATATCTAAAACCAGTTCGTACGGTCCGGCATTTTTGGAACGGATGACCTGCGCCAGTGAACAAATTGAGTGTTTCATGCCTGAACTCCTTCTGGCGTGACCTGTTCAATGTGGAAATCAAAACGCAGTGCATCGCTTGCTTCAATCAGGTGATAGATTGAGAACTCATACACCGGACCACTCTGAATATCAGATGGCGAGAACGGGAAAGCGAGGTTGCCCGCAGTCGCAATGCGATTTTCATAGCCGTAGTGCAGCAGGGTAGAGCGCACCAGCGAGCAGACGCTGTTGGCGATATCCTGCGTCGGTGCGACCACGTCCAGTAAAATCCCCAGTTCGTGACCGGCGGTTTTAATCGGCTCATGATTGCCCATCACACCGTTCTTCCCGTACAGGTGGAACGTCATGCGGATACTGTCATCATTCAGTGAAAGGTTACGTGCTACGCTTGCCTGTACCTCTTCAAGAATGGTGTCAATTCCGGCAATCATAATCGGGTCGCGTGTCCCGGCGATGGTCAGGCAGCGGAAGCCAACCTGACGTGCACCTTCCAGTTTCAGCGCATACGGCGTCTCTTCATGACGTGAGCCGCTGACATACACTTCGCCGTCGTTTACCTGCGTGAAGGTACACGCCTTCAGGTTCAGCACGCCGCCCGGTCCCGGCAGGAAGTACGGATCGGACTTCTCATACAGAGTGTGCGCTGCGGCGGAAGTTTCAGTGAACTTACGCTTTGGATTGAACGCTTTCAGCGTAAAGCCGTTGTCGTCAATGATCCCCATCGCACAATCTGAGCCGGAGCCCGGGGTGGCGGCAATAGCAGCACACTCAAGGATCTTACCGCAGTGAAGCGCCAGACCTTCATCAAAGCCCTGCATAATCGGCAGTGCGGCGAAGCAGGCCGGATCGTAGGCTCGTCCGCCCAGTACCACCTGCGCACCGGCTTCCAGCGCACGCTGGAAAGGCTCGACGCCCATCTGTGCGACGATGTAGGTGCTCTCTTCAATCGCCTCGTGAGTCAGTTCAGGGACAAAATCCAGAGCGGTGATTTTGCCGTTATCCAGCGCCTGATGAACGACCTCTTTGTCAACATCAGACGGGATCAGCGCCATAGAGAAGGACAGTTTTTCTTCCTGCGCAATCTCATGGATAATCTGGCGACACCACTCCAGATGCGGAGCAGCACCTGAACCACCGGCTGTGCCGATGACCACCGGGATGTTGTTCTTAACGCCTGCTACGATCATATAGCGCAGATCGCGTTTTACGCCGGCCCTGTCGGTAAACGGTTTACCTGCCCCGAGGTAGTGGGGGCCAGGATCGGAGGAACCCGCGTCAACAGCAATAAGATCCGGTGACTCTTCCATGGCTTTACGAAAACTTTCTTCCGGGAAGCCATAACCCAGGATAGCCGTAGGCGATAAGATCTTAAATGTGCGTGCCATCTCTTAATCCTTAGTCTGCAACAGCGCGATGGTGCGGTTCATTTCGTTAAACACGATGTTGAGACCTTCATCGAAACCCATACCCGGTTTGATCAGCATGCGCATTGGACGCGCGGCCAGCGCGACGTGTACGCAGGTACGTGCACTGATCTCGGTTTCGTTACAGGTGCCGCCCTGATAGGCTTCCATTCCGTGTTTGTTGCAATACAGCACTGCATCAACGATGTTGTGAACACCACCCAGATCCGGGGTCTTGATTTGCACCATGTGGCAACTGCCCGCATCGGTGAAGTCGACGATATCCTGATAGGTGTTACACCATTCATCGGCCACGATTTTCACGCCGGAGCCCAGACGAGCCAGCTCGTGGGTGATCTCAGTCAGCATGCGGATCTGATCCGGTTTGTTACCGGCATCAACCGGACCTTCGATGTACAGCGGCAGGCCCTGTGCTTCAACTTCCAGGCTGGCGATGTATTCGGCGCAACGAACCGGATCCATATCGAAAATCAGACCGATGGTGCCGTACACATCAATGTGCAGCGTAGGCTGATACGCTTCGTTGGTGCGCAGGGTTAAGATGCGGTTGGATAACCAGCGCACATACTCACGCAGTTTTTCACCTTTAAAGCCCAGCTTCTGCTCGACGTTGTTGATCAACGCGTGCGGCAGAACGTCCACACCTTTGAGGATCATTTTGTCTACGGCGATATAACGGTCATCGCCGCTCTGGCCGAATAAAGGAATCGCTTCCGGAACGCATGGCAGCTGCCATTCGTCACAAACGACTTCTGCTTTCAGACGACCGGTCGCCAGCGCAGCGGCATCCAGCAGCGCCTGAGACAGGCCGTAGCGAACGGCGGTATGCAGCAGACGACCGTCAATGCTCAGTTCGTCGAAGAAACGGGCGTTTGGCAGGAACGCATCGACATCGCGACCTTCCAGCAGCGGTTTGATGTGATCGTTGAGGAACGGAATGAAGTTCTCTGCCAGGAACAGCGGGTCACGACCGCCCGCACCGGAATACTGTACAGCTGCACAATCACCGACCGCTACCGCGCCGTTTTCCAGAATCAGCTGAACCGAAACGCATTCACCCGCCTGGCGAACAGAAGTAAATCCAGGCGTTACCGGCGTGCCGGTATAGATGAACCCATCGTGACCTGCGCCGTCTTTAATGGCCTGCTGGTCGTCAAAATAAAATGAGGAGTAGCCAGCTGTGAAAAGGGCCTGTTTAATTTTCATTATGGTCTTCCTATTAATTTACTGTGGGATACGGCGTTGATGTCATCAATGACCATCTGGAAAGAAGGCTTGCGGCCTTCAAAGTGGGCGCGCTCTGCGACGTAGTCGTGGTGCAGGGCGAGAATATCTTTCGGCAACGGTACGGAGCCGGCTTCAAGAATACGGATTGCGCCTGAGTTATCGCGAACCGGCAGGATTTTGCCAGCATTACAGGCTGCAGGTGCGAAAGGCACGTCCAGTACGCCTGCTTCAAAGGCCAGCACGGTACCGCGTGCAATGTCGCCATTACCCAGTTCGAAGACTTTCTTCAGCACTGCGTGGACTTCGCTCTTAATCAGTTCTACTTCCTGCTCCACGGCTGCGCACTGCGGGAATTTCTGGTCGCTAACCATGTTCAGCATCTGACGTGACGCTTTGAGGCCTTGGGCGTTTGCTGCCGCAGTCGGGATACCAAATGCTTCATGCGGGCTCTTGGTGATCACTTTCGTTGCGCCAGACATGCCAGCCACTGCCGCACCCCAGGCGATAACGGAGAAAGCTTTCGCTTCGTCTTCCGGGAATCCGCCCATCCACTGGTGGAATACGGTGCTCAGCTCATAGTCGTCGAAGCCGTAGTTATGGAAGTATTCGTGTGACAGTTCACGCAGCGCTTGAATCGCAGCAATGTCCTGCGTCAGGCTACCGACCTGGCCGTAGCCCACGGTAATGGACTTCACGCCTTGCTCCAGCGCCAGCAGACCTTCGATGATCGCGACGGAGTGAGACATGAATGGCGGAATCAGGGTGCCGGTCAGCGGACCAAAGGGTTCACGGTTAATGCGAATCCCGTTTTCTTCGTACAGTCCCATCAGACGGTCGCAGTACTGCCAGTCACGGATGGATTTTTCCAGGGTGACGCGCTTGGCGTAAGGGATGTTGTAAGAGATACCGCCACCTTCGTAGCTGGTAAAACCACTGGCCATGGCAATTTCTGCCAGCAAGCGCGCATCTGGCGTACCGTGGCGAACCTGGATAGGTTTCTCCAGGGATTCCGTCATCCGGCGGCAGGCAGCAACCCCGTGGTTGACGACCGGTAAACCATTCAGCTTGGACGTACCCGCTTCGATAGATTTCTGGATCCCGACGGCGGCTTCTTCATAACGGTTCAGACGGGTATAAGCATCGATGGTGCTGGGCAGCAGGTCGCACTCTTGCTGCAATGTTTTGAGCAGCGCAATGTGCTCATCCATTAATGCAACGCCTGCACGCGGCTGGCTCAGGGTTTTACCTTCCTGATCGGCCTTCAACAGCGCGAGGGAGAAGCGCTTCTGGTCTGGAATTGTTTGTTGGTACTTCACGCCATCTTCGAAGTTCTCAACGTCTTTGCCGGTTTCCCAGGTTTGTAACACCTGCAGCCTTTCGGTCATAAATTCGTCATGGGTCAGTTTTTTATTTCGAAGTTCCATTCGTAGCTGCCTTAAGTTTTATAGGGTTAAACACTGAATGCTGGTGCGAGCAGCGGCTTGCGGGTACAGCCTGGCGACGTTTGCCAGTAGAGGGAGCAGGCCATGTGAATCGCGGTAATACTCAAACTGATTCGGTAACAGAATTCTTTTACCCTGGTCGTCCAACTCCCGATATTTGAGCCAGTTATGAATATCAAACTGGCTGGCGCGCGAGAGCCATCCCCCTGAACCGACAACTTTGCGTACGGTGGTGAGATCGCGACCCATCTGTAAATCCACGTTACCTACGCAGGTGCAAACCTGCTTTTTAGTGCCCGCGTGGCGCTCAGTGGCATAGCCCACGCACAAACCTGCCAGCAGGGTGTCGAAATATTTCTCTTCCTCGCTGAGTGGCAGGTAATCCGGTTGCCCAACCAGATGGCGCAGATAGCGGTAAAACGCCTCTTCGCGCTGTGGCTGTTGGGCAAAGATAACTTTCACCATTTCCTGCGTGCTTTCTCCGACGACAACGGCGGAAACTCGCATCCCCAGATCGCCTTCAACAGTACGTTTGACGAAGGGTTCTGGGACGCCGTGCAGAACGGTGTCAGGGGAGAGGGTATTCGCGCTGGCTGAATAGACATCCGTGGTGGCGCCGCCCATGTCGATCAGCATGAATTCCTTCCATGCGCTGTCGTAGTCGCTAATCGCTTTTACCAGTTCATACACCGTCCACGGCGTGGGCATCGGCTCTTCGCCGGTTTCACCGACAATAACGTCCAGTCCTTTGCCTTTGACGATACGGGACAAAAACACATCGCAAATGGCCTGACGAGCAGCAAACGGATTAGGGTGGTCGAGATCGGGCAGGATGTTATCTACCGTAGTCAGATCTTTATGTCCCAGGAGAGTTTGCACATCGTCCTGAATGTCGCGGTTACCAGCGTAGATAATGGCGCAATCAAGCTTTGACTCGGCCAGTGCACGCGCATTAGCCAGACCGTAGCTTTCTTCACCGCCATCCGTGCCGCCGGTAAACAACAGGATGTCTGGTGGTGATGATTCCAGCTCCTGAATGTCATGGCGGTTAAGTTTGTACGAATAATATTGCGCGATTTTTGCGCCAGCCGAATGGGCGGTTACTTTGGCCGATTCCAGCGTAATGGAAGGCACCAGCCCCATTGCTGCAACGGCGAGTCCACCTTTGGCTGACGAGGAGTATTTCAACTGCACTTCACCGCTTTTCAGTAACGGGCGAGCATCGGCAACATTTAGCACCTGATTCAGGCTGGCAAAAAAACCGTCTGCCAGATGATGTGTGGTGGTTGGGGTCAGGACATGGTTTACCAGCGTTAATTCTTCACCTTCATGTGCGAAGAGGGCTGCCTTGGTCCATGTCGAGCCGATATCGACAGAAACTGTTTGCATCAGATAGCCTCTTCCAGGCAACGCTGCTCGAGGCCATTGTGTTGGTGAATGTCATTGGTGATAAGCGCACAAACATCTTCCAGGTCGTGGCTTGGTGCAAAGACGCGGTTAAAGCCCATTTCTTTAAACTTCACTTCGACGTCTGCAAAGTCATGTTTACCCACAACCAGGTTGCCGCCGACATAGAGCAGAATATCGCCGAGGCCACGTTCGATGCAGCGCTCACGCAAGCCGAGGCAGTCGATATCACCGTGGCCATAGATAGATGACACCACGATGGCATCCGCGCCTGTTTCAATCGCGGCATCAATATATTCATCCTGACTCACCATCACCCCGAGGTTGATTACGTGAAAATCGTGGGAGGTAAAAACGCGATCCAGAACTTTATTGCCTACTGCATGGCAGTCAGCACCGATAACGCCAATAACAAGTGTAGATTTCTTCATGGGGAATCCTCTGTAGGGCTGATGGTCAATAAGTAAAAATTATTTTTTAATATTTAGAACATGGATTGTGACAACCTCTTAATAGAGTCGGAGTTTCTGTGGAAGCTGAAAAGGAAGCAATTGATCTATTTTCAAAATATCCTGATTAAAATGATTGTTATAATTGCATTTAGGTAAATCTGTGATGATTCAATGAGTTGTGTTGTTGTTTTTGTCGCATTGTCATTTTGTTAGTAATTTCACTAATAAATGACTTGCCATCTTTGTGATCAAAATCTTATTTTGTTATGCGAGGTTTTAATGTGTGATTTTTAATAATATAAAAAGGTAGGTTCACTAAATAACTTGTGAACGACATAACGTTTTTTTATTTATATATCTTATATGGCAGAAATATTTTTTGTTAAATTTAAGATAAAAATGATAATAGATTGTTCGGAACATATTTAATCTTTGCCGCATAAGCATAGAGAAGGAATGACCTATAACTTATAATGATGATTCGGGCGATGATGTTTGGGTTTCGGCGCGCGGCGGTGATCCCGCTTCGTAGAGTCACTGAATGCAGCCGCATTTCACTTCTGATTGAGATAGTTACATCTCGGTGTTAATTATAAGTGAAAATAAAATGAATTATTTGTATAAAATAACAATGTTATGGCTTGCTAAAAAAAAACTGTGAGCTACCCAGCAAGAGTGACTCTTTATCTACCTCCTGACCGTTGCCATCTTGATGGCTTAAAAGATCGTGTGGATTTTAATTAATAATCTATCATTTATGGTAACTATGATTACTTATTGTAAAACAAGAAATTAACATGAAATTCACTAGTCATGTTATCGGTAAACATCATTAACATTAAATCTGTAAATTGATTTAAATCAATGTTTAAAACTTGGTAAACCTCATCAAATGAGGTTAAATTGCTGCAGATCAAATTGGTCTGAAAGTGGTAAATTAGCTATAAATTGATCACTATCGAAAAATGCAAATTTGTCTCGATAAAAACCTGTTTATTGTAAGGATTTTACGGCGTAATATAATTGCGGGATCAATTTGAGTGTTTTATTAACATGTTTGTAACTTTTCATCATTGTCCTTTCTTCAAATGAGAAGAAAGAGCGACGGTGGAAGGACGCAAATAAATTTGTATTGGGGCATGCGTGTGACCCTTTCTAACGGGGTTCACTCTCGGAGTCTTCATGCGATGAGCAAGGAGTCATGATGTTAGATATAGTCGAACTGTCGCGCTTACAGTTTGCCTTGACCGCGATGTACCACTTCCTTTTTGTGCCACTAACGCTGGGTATGGCGTTTTTGTTGGCCATCATGGAAACGGTCTACGTCCTTTCCGGCAAACAGATTTATAAAGATATGACCAAGTTCTGGGGCAAGTTGTTTGGTATCAACTTCGCTCTGGGTGTGGCTACCGGTCTGACCATGGAGTTCCAGTTCGGGACTAACTGGTCTTACTATTCCCACTATGTCGGGGATATTTTCGGTGCGCCGCTGGCGATCGAAGGTTTGATGGCCTTCTTCCTCGAATCCACCTTTGTAGGTCTGTTCTTCTTCGGCTGGGACCGTCTGAGTAAAGTCCAGCATATGTGCGTCACCTGGTTGGTGGCATTGGGTTCAAACCTGTCTGCGCTGTGGATCCTCGTGGCGAACGGCTGGATGCAAAACCCAATTGCAGCGGATTTCAACTTCGAAACCATGCGCATGGAGATGCTGAGCTTCTCTGAACTGGTGCTTAACCCGGTTGCACAGGTGAAATTTGTTCACACTGTAGCGTCTGGTTATGTCTGCGGCGCGATGTTCGTTCTGGGTATCAGCTCTTACTATATGCTGCGCGGTCGTGACTTCGCATTTGCTAAGCGTTCTTTTGCCATCGCTGCCAGCTTCGGTATGGCTGCCATTCTGTCTGTTATCGTTCTGGGTGATGAGTCCGGTTACGAAATGGGCGACGTGCAGAAAACCAAACTTGCCGCGATTGAAGCAGAGTGGGAAACCCAGCCTGCACCGGCATCCTTTACGCTGTTCGGTATTCCGGACCAGGATGCGCAGGAAAACCATTTTGCGATTCAAATCCCTTACGCGCTGGGCATCATTGCCACCCGCTCTGTTGATACGCCGGTCATTGGTCTGAAAGACCTGATGGTGCAGCACGAAGAGCGTATCCGTAACGGGATGAAAGCGTATCAGCTGCTGGAAGAACTGCGTGCGGGTTCCACCGATCAGGCCGTTCGTGACCAGTTCAACAGCATGAAGAAAGACCTGGGATATGGTCTGCTGCTGAAACGCTATACCGACAAAGTGACCGACGCGACCGAAGCACAAATTCAGCAGGCAACGAAAGATTCTATTCCTCGTGTCGCTCCGCTGTACTTTGCGTTCCGTATCATGGTGGCGTGCGGCATTCTGATGCTGGCTATCATTGCGGTTTCCTTCTGGACCGTCATTCGTAACCGTATCGGTGAGAAAAAATGGCTGCTGCGCACGGCGCTGTATGCGCTTCCGCTGCCATGGATTGCGATTGAGTCCGGTTGGTTTGTTGCAGAGTACGGGCGTCAGCCGTGGGCGATAGGTGAAGTGCTACCGACAGCCGTGGCGAACTCGTCACTGACTGCGGGCGACCTGATCTTCTCGATGCTGTTGATTTGCGGCCTGTATACCCTGTTCCTGGTGGCTGAACTGTACCTGATGTTCAAGTTCGCACGCCTTGGCCCGAGCAGCCTGAAAACCGGTCGTTATCACTACGAGCAGTCCACTGTGACTTCTCAGCCGGCACGCTAAGACAGGAGTCGTCAAATGATCGATTATGAAGTATTGCGTTTTATCTGGTGGCTGCTGGTTGGCATTCTGCTGATTGGTTTTGCAGTCACTGATGGTTTCGACATGGGGGTGGGCATGCTCACCCGTTTCCTCGGTCGTAATGATACCGAGCGTCGAATTATGATTAACTCCATCGCCCCACACTGGGACGGTAACCAGGTTTGGCTCATCACCGCGGGCGGCGCATTATTTGCTGCCTGGCCGATGGTGTATGCCGCTGCGTTCTCCGGCTTCTATGTGGCGATGATTCTGGTACTGGCGTCCTTGTTCTTCCGTCCGGTCGGTTTTGATTACCGCTCTAAGATTGAAGACATGCGCTGGCGCAACATGTGGGACTGGGGCATCTTCATTGGTAGCTTCGTACCGCCGCTGGTCATTGGTGTGGCGTTCGGTAACCTGCTGCAAGGGGTTCCGTTCCATATGGATGAGTACATGCGTTTGTACTACACCGGTAACTTCTTCCAGTTACTGAATCCGTTTGGTCTGCTGGCCGGTGTAGTAAGCGTGGGCATGATCATCACTCAGGGCGCGACCTATCTGCAGATGCGTACTGTAGGTGAACTGCACCTGCGTGCACGTGCTACTTCACAGGTCGCCGCGCTGGTTACTCTGGTGTGCTTCGCGCTGGCCGGTGTCTGGGTGATGTACGGTATTGACGGTTATGTTGTGACCTCTGCACTGGATCACCATGCTGCCTCTAACCCGATGACCAAAGAAGTCGCGCGAGTTGCGGGCGCATGGATGGTGAACTTTAACAATGCACCTATCCTGTGGCTGGTTCCGGCTCTGGGTGTAGCCCTGCCGCTGCTGACCATCCTGACGTCTCGTATGGAGAAAGGGGCCTGGGCGTTCGTCTTCTCTTCACTGACGTTGGCCTGCATCATCCTGACTGCGGGTATCGCAATGTTCCCATTTGTGATGCCATCCAGCACCATGATGAATGCCAGCCTGACCATGTGGGATGCTACCTCCAGCCAGAGAACATTGAACCTGATGACCTGGGTTGCGGCGGTGTTTGTACCGATCATTCTGCTCTACACCAGCTGGTGTTACTGGAAAATGTTCGGTCGTATCACCAAAGAAGATATTGAAAACAACACCCACTCTCTGTACTAAGTAAGGAGCTTAAAATGTGGTATTTCGCATGGATTTTGGGAACGCTTCTTGCCTGTGCATTTGGGATAATCACAGCGCTGGCGCTTGAGCATGTCGAAGCAGGCAAAGCAGGGCCAGAAGAAAGCTAATGACCAACGTTATCGCGATGTTATATAACGCGATGGATAAGCGCCCCTTGCGGGCGCTTTCTTTAGTCATGGCGTTAGTGTTGGCAGGATGTATTTTTTGGGATCCCTCACGCTTCGCAGCAAAAACCAGCGAGCTTGAAATCTGGCATGGCCTTCTGCTGATGTGGGCGGTCTGCGCCGGCATTATCCATGGCGTCGGGTTTCGTCCTCGCGCGGTGCACTGGCAGGGCATCTTCTGCCCGCTGATAGCCGACATCGTGCTGGTGGTTGGTCTGATTTTCTTCTTCTTTTGAATAAGAAACATCCTTAAATATTTATGGGCTTGCATAAGCCCATAATTTTTTACTCTCCGTTTACTTTCCCCCATTCCAAAGCATCATTCCCGCGCGTATAGTAGCACCGGTTAAAAGCTCTAACTTTTGTTGCATTACCGGGATGTAAAGTGAATACAACGCGATATACAAACGACATTCTTGAAGCATCGCGGCGGCAAGAACGCGAGTCACCTGGCGCTTACAAAAGTAAGTAACCGGTGTGAGTGGGCTAAGCCAACAAAGAGGCAGTAAGAATGAATAAGTATATTTTTCGATGGCCGGTTCGTGTCTATTATGAAGACACCGACGCCGGTGGGGTGGTTTACCACGCCAGTTACGTCGCTTTTTATGAACGAGCACGCACAGAGATGCTGCGTCATCATCACTTTAGTCAGCAAGTGCTGCTGGCCGAACGTGTAGCCTTTGTGGTGCGCAAGATGACCCTGGAATATTTTGCGCCAGCCAGGCTCGACGACATGCTCGAAGTCCAAACCGAAATTACGTCAATGCGTGGCACCTCATTGGTTTTCACGCAACGCATTGTCAACGCAGAGAACACCGTGCTGAATGAAGCCGAAGTTCTGATTGTTTGCGTTGATCCACTCAAGATGAAGCCTCGTGCGCTTCCCAAGTCTATTGTCGCGGAGTTTAAGCAGTGACTGACATGAATATCCTTGATTTGTTCCTGAAGGCAAGCCTTCTGGTTAAACTTATCATGTTGATTTTGATTGGTTTCTCAATCGCATCCTGGGCCATTATTATCCAGCGGACCCGTATACTGAATGCGGCTTCACGTGAAGCAGAAGCGTTTGAAGACAAGTTTTGGTCCGGCATCGAATTATCGCGCCTGTATCAGGAAAGTCAGGGGCGTCGTGATAACCTGACGGGTTCTGAACAAATTTTCTACAGCGGATTCAAAGAATTTGCGCGATTGCATCGGGCTAATAGCCATGCACCGGAAGCGGTGGTTGAGGGGGCATCCCGTGCGATGCGTATCTCCATGAACCGTGAGCTGGAAACACTGGAAACGCATATTCCGTTCCTCGGCACCGTCGGTTCCATCAGTCCGTATATCGGTCTGTTCGGTACCGTTTGGGGGATCATGCATGCGTTTATCGCCCTCGGAGCGGTAAAACAGGCAACCCTGCAAATGGTTGCTCCGGGTATCGCAGAAGCACTGATTGCCACCGCAATCGGTCTGTTTGCGGCAATCCCGGCGGTAATGGCGTACAACCGACTGAATCAGCGTGTGAATAAGCTGGAACTGAATTACGACAACTTCATGGAAGAGTTCACCGCGATTCTGCACCGCCAGGCGTTTACCGTTAGCGAGAGCAACAAGGGGTAAACCATGGCCAGAACGCGTGGACGAGGTCGTCGCGAACTTAAGTCCGAAATCAATATTGTACCGCTGCTCGATGTACTGCTGGTGCTGCTGCTGATCTTTATGGCAACGGCGCCGATCATTACCCAGAGCGTGGAAGTCGATCTGCCGGATGCGACCGAATCGCAGGCCGTCAGCAGTAACGATGAACCACCGGTCATTATTGAAGTTTCCGGTGTTGGGCAGTACAGCGTGGTGGTTGAGAAAGACAGAATGGATCAACTGCCGCCGGAGCAGGTTATCGCGGAAGCGAAAAGCCGCCTGTTGTCCAATCCAAAAACGGTCTTCTTAATCGGTGGTGCGAAAGACGTGCCTTATGATGAAATAATTAAAGCGCTGAACCTGTTACACAGCGCAGGCGTGAAATCGGTTGGCTTGATGACGCAGCCAATCTGATGTCTGCGTATTCCTGGCTTGAAAGATAGCGCGTAACAGGCGAACAGTTTTTTGGGAACCCAGAGTGTCAAAGGCAACCGAACAAAACGACAAGCTCAAACGGGCGATAATTATTTCAGCGGTGCTGCATGTCATTTTATTTGCGGTACTGATCTGGAGTTCGTTCGATGAGCACATTGATGCTTCAGGCGGCGGTGGCGGTTCGTCTATTGACGCCGTCATGGTCGACCCTGGTGCCGTTGTTCAACAGTACGACAGGCAACAGCAGCAGCAGGCAAGTGCGAAACGCGCAGAAGAACAGCGTGAAAAGCAGGCGCAGCAGCAGGCCGAGGAACTTCGTGAGAAGCAGGCGGCCGAGCAGGAACGACTGAAGCAGCTAGAGAAAGAACGTTTAGCCGCGCAGGAAAAAGTGCGCGAACAGACGGAACAGCAAAAACAGGCTGAAGCTGCGGCCGCGAAAGCGCAGGAGCAACAGAAGCAGGCTGAAGAAGCGGCGGCGAAAGCTGCTGCAGACGCCAAAGCCAAGGCGGACGCTCAGGCGAAACAAGCTGCAGATTCTGCGAAGAAAGCCGCTGCTGACGCGGCGAAAAAAGCAGAGGCTGACGCCGCAGCAAAAGCCGCCGCTGATGCGAAGAAAGTTGCCGAGGCGCAAGCCGCCAAGGTTGCTGCAGATGCAGCGAAAAAAGCCCAGGCAGAGGCCGCTAAGCAAGCTGCTGCCGAGAAGGCCGCCGCAGAGAAGGCCGCTGCAGCTGCAGAGAAAGCCGCAGCCGCGAAAGCTGCCGCCGCTGAAAAGGCCGCTGCTGATAAGAAAGCAGCAGCCGAAAAAGCGGCAGCAGACAAGAAAGCCGCCGCTGCAGAAAAGGCCGCCGCAGACAAGAAAGCTGCTGCTGATAAAGCTGCTGCTGATAAAGCTGCAGCTGCTAAAAAAGCTGCAGCGGAGAAAGCCGCGGCAGCCTCTGGCGTTGACGAGCTGTTCGGTGACTTAAGCTCCGGTAAGAATGCACCGAAATCGGGTGGTGGAGCGAAAGGTAGCGGACAACCGTCGAAAGACAGTGGTACAAGTGGTGCGAATGGTGGCGCAACAGGTGCTGATATCAGCGCTTACGCGAAGCAAATTCAGGTCGCGATTCAGAGCCGTCTGTTTGATGCGGGCCTCTACCAGGGTAAACAATGCGTATTGCACATTAACCTGGCACCAGATGGACGATTAAAGAGTGTGACATCTGAAGGTGGAGATCCTGCACTATGCCAGGCCGCGTTAGCGGCGGCGAGATCGGCAAGCATTCCTAAACCGCCTAACCAGGCTGTTTACGAAAAGATAAAAGACGCCAAACTGGATTTTAAACTGTAACCGTTTTTCCGTATTTTCGGACGAAAACAGTCTAAGGTTGAGACAGAGTTCTGGTAGTTTTGTGTATTTGAGTTTGTTAACATTCTGCTAAATTATCGTGGGCTTTTGGTCCAGATAAGGGAGATATGATGAAGCAGGCATTACGAGTAGCATTTGGTTTTCTGATGCTGTGGGCAGCGGTGCTGCATGCAGAAGTACGTATCGAGATCACCCAAGGGGTGGACTCGGCGCGCCCGATTGGTGTTGTCCCGTTCCAGTGGGCAGGGCCGGGTGCTGCACCTGAAGATATCGGTGGTATCGTGGGCGCTGACCTGCGTAACAGCGGTAAATTCAACCCATTAGACCGGTCTCGTCTGCCTCAGCAGCCGGGCACTGCGGCTGAAGTTCAGCCTGCGGCATGGTCTGCGCTGGGTATTGATGCCGTAGTAGTCGGTAAGGTTACGCCGAATCCGGACGGTTCCTACAGCGTGGCTTATCAGCTGGTGGATACCGGCGGTGCGCCGGGTACCGTACTGGCACAGAACACCTACAAAGTGAACAAGCAGTGGCTGCGTTACGCGGGCCATACTGCCAGTGACGAAGTGTTTGAAAAACTGACCGGTATTAAGGGCGCATTCCGTACCCGTATCGCGTACGTTGTTCAGACTAACGGTGGCCAGTTCCCGTATGAATTACGCGTGTCTGACTACGATGGCTACAACCAGTTTGTGGTTCACCGCTCTCCGCAGCCGTTGATGTCTCCGGCATGGTCTCCGGACGGGTCTAAACTGGCCTACGTAACCTTTGAAAGCGGTCGTTCTGCACTGGTTATCCAGACGCTGTCTAACGGCGCAGTGCGTCAGGTTGCGTCGTTCCCGCGTCACAACGGTGCGCCAGCATTCTCTCCGGATGGCAGCAAACTGGCATTTGCCCTGTCTAAAACCGGTAGTCTGAATCTGTATGTGATGGACATTGGCTCTGGCCAAATCCGTCAGGTCACTGATGGTCGCAGCAACAACACGGAACCAACCTGGTTCCCGGACAGCCAAAACCTGGCCTTCACGTCTGACCAGGCCGGTCGTCCGCAGGTATACAAAGTTAACGTCAACGGCGGTGCTCCGCAGCGCATAACCTGGGAAGGTTCGCAAAACCAGGATGCGGATGTCAGCAGCGACGGTAAATTTATGGTAATGGTAAGCTCAAACAGTGGGCAGCAACACATTGCCAAACAAGATCTGGTAGCGGGTGGCGTACAAGTTCTGTCGTCAACGTTCCTGGATGAAACGCCAAGTCTGGCACCTAACGGCACTATGGTAATCTACAGCTCTTCTCAGGGGATGGGATCCGTGCTGAATTTGGTTTCTACAGATGGGCGTTTCAAGGCGCGTCTTCCGGCAACCGATGGTCAGGTTAAATTCCCTGCCTGGTCGCCGTATCTGTGATAATAAATAATTGATTAATAAAGGAATCATTGAAATGCAACTGAACAAAGTGCTGAAAGGGCTGATGATTGCTCTGCCTGTTATGGCTATTGCGGCATGTTCTTCTAACAAGAACGCCAGCAATGACGGCAGCGAAGGCATGCTGGGTGCCGGCACTGGTATGGATGCAAACGGCAGCGGCAACATGTCCTCCGAAGAGCAAGCGCGTCTGCAGATGCAACAGCTGCAGCAGAACAACATCGTTTACTTTGATCTGGACAAGTACGATATCCGTTCTGACTTCGCTGCAATGCTGGATGCGCACGCTAACTTCCTGCGTAGCAACCCGTCTTACAAAGTCACCGTAGAAGGTCATGCGGACGAACGTGGTACTCCTGAGTACAACATTTCCCTGGGTGAGCGTCGTGCGAACGCCGTTAAGATGTACCTGCAGGGTAAAGGCGTTTCTGCTGACCAGATCTCCATCGTTTCTTACGGTAAAGAAAAACCTGCAGTACTGGGTCATGACGAAGCGGCTTACTCCAAAAACCGTCGTGCCGTACTGGTTTACTAAGAGAATTGCATGAGCAGTAACTTCAGACATCACCTGTTGAGTCTGTCGTTACTGGTTGGCATAGCGGCCCCTTGGGCCGCTTTTGCACAGGCGCCAATCAGTAGTGTCGGCTCAGGCTCGGTCGAAGACCGTGTCACTCAACTCGAGCGTATTTCTAACGCTCACAGTCAGCTTTTAACCCAACTCCAGCAACAACTCTCCGATAACCAGTCCGATATTGATTCCCTGCGCGGTCAAATTCAGGAAAGTCAGTATCAGCTGAATCAGGTTGTTGAGCGCCAGAAGCAGATTTTGACGCAGATGGACAGTCTTAGCAGTGGTGGTACGCCAGCGGCGGGCGACCAGAGCGGGGCTGCGGCCCCTGCGTCGGGTGCAGGCGCAGCAGCGACGTCAGGCGTTCCAGCAAGCTCTGGCGATGCGAATACCGATTACAATGCGGCAATTGCGCTGGTGCAGGATAAATCCCGCCAGGATGACGCGATTGAAGCATTTCAGAACTTCATCAAAAATTACCCTGATTCCACCTACCTGCCGAACGCGAATTACTGGCTGGGACAGTTGAATTACAACAAGGGTAAAAAAGATGATGCGGCGTTCTATTTTGCATCGGTAGTTAAAAACTTCCCGAAATCACCGAAGGCTGCAGACGCGATGTACAAAGTTGGCGTCATCATGCAGGACAAAGGTGATAAAGAAAAAGCCAAAGCGGTTTATCAACAGGTTATCACTAAATACCCTGGTACTGATGGCGCGAAACAAGCGCAAAAACGCCTCGGCGCGATGTAATGCGCACCATGCGACCAGAAATCGTGTTATTTCTGGTCGCGTCGTGTGATTCCTAAGCAGTTGAGTTATTTACATCGAAATTTTTGTTGCGCTAAAATCTGAAATCAGTAATATATGCCGCCGTTGCCAAGGGATATCAAACAGCCCGAAAGCGGCAAAAAAAGTGGGGCGTTAGCTCAGTTGGTAGAGCAGTTGACTTTTAATCAATTGGTCGCAGGTTCGAATCCTGCACGCCCCACCACTAACTTAGCAGTAAGCAGTATCCAGCGTAGTATCGGGTGATTAGCTCAGCTGGGAGAGCACCTCCCTTACAAGGAGGGGGTCGGCGGTTCGATCCCGTCATCACCCACCACTCGGGGCGTTAGCTCAGTTGGTAGAGCAGTTGACTTTTAATCAATTGGTCGCAGGTTCGAATCCTGCACGCCCCACCAATTATTTTTGGTGGTTCCGAGTAAAAAATATTTCAGGCAACACCCGATTGGGGCGTTAGCTCAGTTGGTAGAGCAGTTGACTTTTAATCAATTGGTCGCAGGTTCGAATCCTGCACGCCCCACCAATATCGCGGTGGGTTCCTGAAAAGAGTAAAGCAGTAAACCCCATATGGGGGCGTTAGCTCAGTTGGTAGAGCAGTTGACTTTTAATCAATTGGTCGCAGGTTCGAATCCTGCACGCCCCACCAGTGTAAAAAGGCGCCCTAAAGGCGCCTTTTTGCTATCTGCGATTTATAAGATTCGAACCTACTTTCCTGATGGTGCCGCGCTTATCAGATCTACGAAGCTACAAATCGACACCGTACCTGTAGGCCGGATAAGACGCCAGTCGCCATCCGGCATTGTCCAACGCAATTATTGTGACTTTTTTACGCCAATCCGCTATCTTGTTTAGCATATAAAACAAATCTAACCGATTATGGCGTACGTCACGCTTTTACTCGGTTATTTCGTTAAGCCAGTAAAACGAGAAAGCATGATGAGCGTGATGTTTGACCCTGAAGCCGCAATTTATCCGTTTCCGCCTAAGCCGCTGCCGCTGAGCGAAGATGAAAAACAATTTTATCGCGAGAAAATCAAACGCCTGCTAAAAGAGCGCGATGCTGTAATGGTGGCGCACTATTATACAGACCCAGAGATCCAACAGCTGGCTGAGGAAACCGGTGGATGCATTTCTGACTCGCTGGAGATGGCGCGGTTTGGATCAAAGCATTCGGCCTCTACGCTGCTGGTGGCTGGGGTCCGATTTATGGGCGAAACGGCTAAAATCCTCAGCCCGGAAAAGACCATTCTGATGCCAACGCTGCAGGCGGAATGTTCCTTAGACCTGGGCTGTCCAATCGACGCATTCAGTGCATTTTGCGATGCGCATCCGGACCGTACCGTCGTGGTGTATGCCAACACGTCGGCGGCAGTGAAAGCGCGTGCGGACTGGGTGGTGACATCCAGCATTGCGGTTGAACTTATTGAGCATCTGGATAGTTTAGGTGAAAAAATCATCTGGGCTCCGGATAAGCATCTGGGCAACTACGTGCAAAAACAGACCGGGGCCGATGTTCTTTGTTGGCAAGGGGCCTGTATCGTCCATGACGAATTCAAAACACAGGCATTAACGCGCATGAAAGGGTTATATCCCGACGCAGCCGTGCTGGTACACCCTGAATCGCCTCAATCAATAGTCGATATGGCCGATGCCGTGGGGTCGACGAGTCAGCTCATCAACGCGGCAAAAACGTTACCGCATAAGCAGCTTATCGTGGCGACTGACCGGGGTATTTTTTACAAAATGCAGCAGGCTGTGCCGGACAAAGAGTTGCTTGAAGCCCCGACTGCCGGCGAAGGGGCAACCTGTCGCAGCTGTGCGCATTGCCCGTGGATGGCGATGAACGGCCTCAAAGCGATTGCAGAGGGCCTTGAGCAAGGTGGGGCAGCCCATGAGATACAGGTTGATGACGCGCTGCGAGAAGGGGCACTATTGCCGTTAAACCGCATGCTGGAATTTGCGGCTACACTACGAGCTTAAATAAATTATTGCTCTGGGGGAAAAGATGGATTTTTTTAGCACGCAGAATATTTTGGTTCATATCCCGATTGGCGCGGGGGGATACGACCTGTCATGGATTGAAGCAGTGGGGACCGTTGCCGGTTTACTGTGCATTGGTTTGGCAAGCCTTGAGAAAATCAGCAACTACGTCTTTGGTCTGATAAACGTCACGCTGTTTGCGATCATCTTCTTTCAGATCCAACTCTACGCCAGCCTGTTATTACAGGTGTTCTTTTTTGCCGCCAATATCTACGGCTGGTATGCCTGGTCCCGGCAAACCAGCCAACATGAGGCTGAGCTGAAAATTCGCTGGCTGCCGCTGCCGAAAGCGCTAGGTTGGCTGGCGGCTTGCGTGGTGGCGATTGGTCTGATGACGGTATTTATCGATCCGGTCTTCGCGTTTCTGACCCGTATGGCCGTGAACATTATGCAAGGGCTGGGATTACAGGTTGCCGCACCTGAGTTGCAACCCGATGCATTCCCGTTCTGGGATTCCTGCATGATGGTGCTGTCGATTGCGGCGATGATCCTGATGACGCGGAAATACGTCGAAAACTGGCTGCTGTGGGTGATCATTAACGTCATCAGCGTGGTGATCTTCGCCCTACAAGGCGTGTATGCGATGTCGCTGGAATACATGATCCTCACCGTTATTGCGCTTAACGGCAGCAGGATGTGGATGAACAGCGCGCGCGAACGTGGCTCACGCGCGCTCTCCCATTAGTGATGGTGATGTGAATGGCCGGACAGTCCCTGATACAGGTGGCAGTCCGGTCCGTTGCATGGCTGATATTCCATCTGGATCGTTGCGTGTTCAATCTGATAATGATGCGTCAGGAAATGTTGAATGCGTTCCAGCAATGCGTCGTGATCGTGCGGGGGAACCACCTGCACATGTAGCGTCATCACCGGTTTCTCACCCACCATCCAGACGTGCACATGGTGCACGTTGCGAACTTCAGGAATATCCCGGCTGAGGTGGCGCTGTAGCGCGGGAATATCCAGTGACAGCGGTGCGCCTTCGAGTAATTCGTTCACGCTATCTTTCAATAACCGCCAGGCGCTACGCAGTACCAGCACGGAAACCAGAATCGACAGGATCGGATCCGCTGGCGTCCAGCCAGTCCAGATGATGATCAACGCCGCGATGATCGCGCCAACCGACCCCAGTAAATCGCCCATTACGTGCAAGGCCGCGGCGCGAACATTGAGGTTCTTCTCCTCGCTCCCGCGATGCAGCACCCAAAAGGCAAGAACGTTAGCCAGTAAACCTGCCACGGCAATCACCATCATCATGCCGCCAGCTACCGGTCGTGGGGTATAGAAGCGCTCTATCGCCTCCCAGACGATTAAAATGGTGATCACCACTAGTGCGATAGCGTTCACAAACGCGGCCAGCGTCGTGAGCCTCAGCCAGCCGAACGTGTGTCGGATGGTCGGCGGTCGGCGAGCAAACCTGACAGCCAGCAGTGCAAAAAGCAGAGCGGCTGCATCTGTCAGCATATGGCCGGCGTCCGCCAGCAGCGCCAGCGAGCCTGACAGGATCCCGCCGACCACCTCCACGAACATAAATCCCGCCGTAATGCAGAAGGCGAACAGCAGTCGACGGGCGTTATTATCTTTGGGCAGGTCAGGGGAAGTGGGGGTATGTGAGTGCGCCATAATGTCATCCCTTTGTTATTCTCATCATTACTGTATGACATCATACCGGGTTTGGGCTGACAAAATTAAAAAGGAGAGCTTTTGCTCTCCCGTTATTAGCCATATTTTTAGCTTTACTGGGTGGTGCCGTCGGTTTTGGTGTCTACGTCATTGTTGATACCGTTTCCGGTCTCTACCTTCTTGTTGATATCCGGACAACGACCGTCTTTGCACATTGAGTTTTTGTGCATCTCGTCTTTGGTCATCCCTTCATGATTCATTGATGAACCGTTCGGATGCAGCATGGTGCCGCCCGAATTAACGTTGTTGTTGTCGACATTATTCGGTGCCACGTTCTCGCGTGCGTCTGGCGCGATTTGACCGGCATCCGCCGAAGAATTCGCCTGACCGTTATTTGACTGCGTGTTTGCGTCTGCAGCCAACGCCGCGCCGCTGGCGAGGCTAAGAGTGGCAGTAAGAAAGAGTGAGGCCAGCTTTGTCATTTGCATAATATGCTCCTGTTATGGTCGATATGTCGGATAACCTCTTCCAACAGTGCATGTGCCAGTTAAATCCTCAGAAGGTAGTTAACTATTTCAGTATGAAAATTAAAACCAGCATAGAATATTGAAATTAATAAAAAAATAAGCTGTTGCAGTTATAAATTGTAGTTTGGATCTCGTTTATCGCTACTTTATTGCGTTTTTTTGGCTTATTCCAGGATTAATCCGTCCAAAGTGTAAAACCCCGTTTACACTTTAGAACTGAAGATATAGATTGGAGGGATTGCATTCATTTATATAAGTATGGCAACGCTGGAATAATCATGAATTATCAGAACGACGATTTACGCATTAAAGAGATCAACGAGTTACTCCCCCCGGTCGCACTGCTGGAAAAATTCCCTGCTACTGAAAATGCCGCAAATACGGTTGCTCACGCCCGCAAAGCGATTCATAAAATTCTGAAAGGCAGCGACGATCGCTTACTGGTTGTGATCGGGCCGTGCTCGATTCATGATCCGGCAGCCGCCAAAGACTATGCCGCTCGCCTGCTGGCGCTGCGTGATGAGCTTAAAGACGAGCTTGAAATTGTCATGCGCGTCTATTTTGAAAAGCCGCGTACCACCGTAGGCTGGAAGGGGCTGATCAACGATCCGCATATGGATAACAGCTTCCAGATCAACGATGGCCTGCGCATAGCGCGTAAGTTGCTGCTGGATATTAACGACAGCGGCTTGCCAGCAGCGGGTGAATTCCTTGATATGATCACCCCACAGTACCTGGCCGATCTGATGAGCTGGGGGGCTATTGGCGCACGCACGACGGAGTCCCAGGTTCACCGTGAGCTGGCGTCCGGTCTTTCCTGCCCGGTTGGCTTTAAAAACGGGACTGACGGTACGATCAAAGTGGCCATTGATGCCATCAACGCCGCTGGCGCGCCGCACTGTTTCCTGTCGGTGACCAAATGGGGTCATTCAGCCATTGTGAATACCAGTGGTAATGGTGACTGCCATATCATTCTGCGCGGTGGTAAAGAGCCGAACTACAGTGCTCAGCACGTTGCAGACGTGAAGGAAGGGCTGGTTAAAGCAGGTCTGTCCCCGCAGGTGATGATTGACTTTAGCCATGCAAACTCCAGCAAGCAGTTTAAAAAGCAGATGGATGTCGCGAAAGACGTTTGCGGACAGGTTGCTGGCGGTGAGAAAGCGATTATTGGCGTGATGATTGAAAGTCATCTGGTGGAAGGTAATCAGAATCCGGATAGCGGCGAGCCGCTGACCTACGGTAAGAGCATTACTGATGCCTGCATTGGCTGGGAAGATACTGATGCGGTGTTACGCCAGTTGGCAAACGCGGTCAAAACGCGTCGCGGCTAACCGAGTCTCGTAGGCCTGATAAGCGTAGCGCCATCAGGCTTTTCTGCGCAGACTGCCGGGTAGCAGCGAAATAAAAAAAGCGCGGATAATCCGCGCTTTTTTATATTCAGCGAAGAAATTACTTCGCTTTACCCTGGTTGGCAACGGCGGCCGCTTTTGCCGCGATCTCGTCAGCATTACCCAGATAGTAACGTTTGATCGGCTTGAAGTTTTCGTCGAACTCATACACCAGCGGTACGCCGGTCGGAATGTTCAGTTCCAGAATTTCATCTTCGCCCATGTTATCCAGGTATTTCACCAGCGCACGCAGGGAGTTACCGTGAGCGGCGATAATCACGCGCTCACCGCTTTTCATGCGCGGCAGAATGGTTTCGTTCCAGTAAGGGATAACACGCTCGATGGTCAGCGCCAGGCTTTCGGTAACCGGCAGCTCTTTGTCAGTGAGTTGAGCATAACGCGGATCGTGCCCCGGATAGCGTTCGTCATCTTTGGTCAGTTCCGGCGGTGTTACCGCGAAGCCACGACGCCATTGTTTAACCTGCTCGTCACCGTATTTTTCAGCGGTTTCGGCTTTGTTCAGACCCTGCAGAGCGCCGTAATGACGTTCGTTCAGCTTCCAGGATTTTTCAACCGGAAGCCACGCTTGATCCAGTTCATCCAGTACGTTCCACAGGGTGTGGATGGCACGTTTTAGCACAGAAGTGTAAGCAAAATCGAAGCTGTAGCCTTCCTCTCGCAGCAGTTTGCCCGCCGCTTTTGCTTCGCCTACGCCTTTCTCGGACAGATCAACATCGTACCAACCGGTAAAGCGGTTTTCGTTGTTCCACTGACTTTCACCGTGACGTACCAGAACCAGCTTAGTTACAGCCATACACTCACTCCTATAAACCATATTGAATGATAATAGTTCTCATTATATTGCCGTAATGCGTCAGCGGCAATGCTTACGCATAACCATAGCGAAAATAGCTGCACAGTGTAAGGTTCTTGTGAACTCAAGGTTGCGATTTTGGCTTTTGGTGGTGAGGCTTTGAGCAGGTTGGGGGAGGGCAATAAACGACGAGCCCGATACTGGACTCGTCATGGTTAGTCGTCAGGCCGGAATAAACCGGTATTCCGTCACGCTGGCGTACTCTTCGCCCGGGCGCAGGAAGCAGTCCGGTTGCGGCCATTCCGGATGGTTCGGGCTGTCCGGCAGAAACTCGCTTTCCAGCGCCAGACCTTGCCAGTCGGCGTACGCCTCTGGGCCACGGGACGGCGTGCCGCCGAGGAAATTCCCGGAGTAGAACTGCAAAGCCGGGGCCGAGGTGTAGACCTCCATCTGCAATTTTTCATCCTGCGACCACAGCAGCGCGACCGGCTTACGGACATCACCTTGTGCCTGTAGCAGGAAAGCGTGATCGTAACCTTTTACGTGGCGCTGATCGTCATCGGTCAGAAATTCGCTGGCGATAACTTTTGGCGTACGGAAGTCAAAAGAAGTGCCCGCCACTGGCTTTAGACCCTCGTGTGGGATACCCATCGCATCAACCGGCAGATACGTGTCGGCGAGGATCTGCAGCTTATGCTGGCGGACATCGGTTTTATCACCGTCGAGGTTGAAATAAACGTGGTTGGTCAGATTCACCGGGCAGGGCTTATCGACCGTCGCGCGATAGGTGATTGAAATGCGATTGTCGTCGGTCAGGCGATACTGCGCTGTCGCGCAAAGGTGGCCTGGGAAACCCTGGTCGCCATCGTCAGAGGTCAGTGCGAACAGCACCTGACGATCATTCTGATTCACTATCTGCCAGCGACGTTTATCGAAACCGTCCGGCCCGCCGTGCAGCTGATTTTCACCCTGGCTTGGCAGTAATTCAATGGTTTCACCAGCGAAGGTATAACGGCTGTTGGCGATACGGTTCGCGTAGCGGCCAATCGATGCCCCCAGAAACGCAGCCTGATCAGGATATTGCTCCGGGCTGGCGCAGCCGAGCAATGCTTCACGCACGCTACCATCGCTCAGAGGAATGCGGGCCGACAACAGCGTTGCGCCCCAGTCCATCAGGTTGACCACCATCCCTGCGTCATTACGCAGGGTCAGCAGACGAAACGGCTGGCCATCGGGGGCCATGACGGGAATTTCGTTTAGCACTGTCCGGCTCCTTGTGAAGGTTTACACACATAGAAGGTTTCTTTGATACCGGTTTTCGCTTCGTACTGCGCAGCGACAGCCTGCTGTACTGCAGGAACCAACGCTTCAGGGATCAGCGCCACAATGCAGCCGCCGAAGCCGCCGCCGGTCATGCGCACGCCGCCCTGGGAGTCGATGGTCGCTTTGACGATCTCCACCAAGGTATCAATTTGCGGCACGGTAATTTCAAAGTCATCGCGCATGGAGGCGTGAGATTCCGCCATCAACTGGCCCATGCGCAGCAGGTCACCTTTTGCCAGGGCATCAGCGGCTTCCACGGTACGGGCATTTTCGGTGATCACGTGGCGGACGCGTTTGGCGACGATCGGGTCCAACTCATGGGCGACGGCGTTGAATGCCTCAAGGCTGACATCACGCAGCGCGGGCTGCTGGAAGAAGCGCGCGCCGGTTTCGCACTGCTCGCGACGGGTGTTGTACTCACTGCCGACCAGCGTACGCTTAAAGTTACTGTTAATGATCACCACGGCGACGCCCTCAGGCATGGAGACCGCTTTGGTACCCAGCGTACGGCAGTCGATCAGCAGCGCATGATCTTTCTTGCCCAGCGCGGAAATCAGCTGATCCATGATGCCGCAGTTGCAGCCGACGAACTGGTTTTCGGCTTCCTGACCGTTCAGGGCAATCTGCGCGCCGTCGAGCGGCAGGTGATAAAGCTGCTGGAACACGGTGCCGACCGCTACTTCCAGCGACGCTGAGGAGCTTAAGCCAGCGCCCTGCGGTACATTGCCGCTGATCACCAGATCGGCACCGCCAAAGGCGCTATTACGCTTTTGCAGGTGTTTTACCACGCCGCGGACATAGTTCGACCACTGCTGGCTGTCATGGGCGATAATCGGCGCGTCGAGAGAAAACTCATCAACCTGATTCTCGTAGTCAGCGGCAATCACGCGCACGATGCGATCGTCACGCGTCGCGCAGCTGATCACGGTTTGGTAGTCGATGGCGCAAGGCAGAACGAAGCCGTCGTTATAGTCGGTATGTTCGCCAATCAGGTTGACGCGACCGGGCGCCTGAATCGTATGGGTGGCAGGGTAGCCAAATGTTTCAGCAAACAGAGATTGTGTTTTTTCTTTCAGACTCATTTTTTAAACTCCGGATTCGCGAAAATGGATGTCACTGACCGCACGCAAACGCTCGGCGGCTTGTTCTGCCGTCAGGTCGCGCTGGGTTTCCGCCAGCATTTCATAACCGACCATAAATTTACGCACGGTCGCGGAACGCAGCAGGGGCGGATAAAAATGCGCGTGCAGCTGCCAGTGTTGATTCTCTTCGCCATTAAACGGTGCGCCGTGCCAGCCCATGGAATAAGGGAAAGAACACTGGAACAGATTGTCGTAACGGCTGGTCAGTTTCTTCAGCGCCAGCGCCAGGTCGGCACGCTGCGCGTCGGTCAAATCGGTAATACGCAGCACATGTGCTTTAGGCAGTAGCAGCGTTTCAAACGGCCATGCCGCCCAGTAAGGCACGACCGCCAGCCAGTGCTCGGTTTCCACCACCGTGCGGCTGCCGTCTGCCTGTTCACGCTGGACGTAATCGACCAGCATCGGTTTGCCTTGCTCAGCGAAATAGTCTTTTTGCAGGCGGTCTTCACGCTCTGCTTCATTGGGCAGGAAGCTATTGGCCCAAATCTGACCGTGCGGATGTGGGTTCGAACACCCCATCGCTGCGCCTTTATTTTCAAACACTTGTACCCAGGGATAGGTTTTCCCCAGATCGGCCGTTTGTGTCTGCCACGTTTTCACAATCTCCGTCAGCGCAGGCACGCTGAGTTCCGGCAGCGTTTTGCTGTGATCGGGTGAGAAGCAAATGACACGGCTGGTTCCACGTGCACTCTGACAGCGCATCAACGGATCGTGACTGTCCGGTGCGTCCGGGGTGTCGGACATCAGCGCGGCAAAATCATTGGTAAAGACGTAGGTGCCGGTGTAATCCGGGTTTTTATCACCGGTTACGCGCGTGTTACCTGCACACAGGAAGCAGTCCGGGTCATGTGCAGGGAGAACCTGCTTAGACGGTGTCTCCTGCGCCCCTTGCCAGGGGCGTTTGGCGCGATGTGGTGAGACGAGGATCCACTGCCCGGTAAGCGGGTTAAAGCGGCGGTGTGGATGATCGACAGGATTGAATTGCGTCATGACGTGTCCTTAATCCGAATATCCTTGCGGATGGCGTGACTGCCAGTGCCAGGTGTCTTGTGCCATTTCGTCCAGCGTGCGGGTTACGCGCCAGTTTAATTCGCGATCGGCTTTGCTGGCATCTGCCCAATAGGCGGGAAGATCGCCGTCACGACGCGGTGCAAAATGGTAGTTAATCGGTTTACCACAGGCTTTGCTGAAGGCGTTGACCACGTCCAGTACGCTGCTGCCGACGCCCGCGCCGAGGTTATAAATATGCACACCTTGTTTACCCGCTAGTTTTTCCATAGCGACAACGTGCCCGTCGGCGAGATCCATCACGTGGATGTAATCGCGAACGCCGGTACCATCTTCGGTAGGGTAGTCGTTGCCAAATACCGCAAGCGACTCGCGGCGGCCAACGGCAACTTGAGCAATGTAAGGCATCAGGTTGTTGGGAATGCCCTGCGGATCTTCGCCCATATCGCCTGACGGATGTGCGCCAACCGGGTTGAAGTAGCGCAGCAGCGCGATGCTCCACTCTGGCTGGGCTTTTTGCAGATCGGTCAGGATCTGCTCGACCATCAGTTTGCTTTTGCCGTACGGGCTTTGCGGGGTTCCGGTTGGGAAGCTTTCAACGTAAGGAATTTGCGGCTGATCGCCATAGACTGTGGCTGAGGAGCTGAAGATGAAGTTCTTGACGTTGGCGGCGCGCATCGCGTTTACCAGACGCAGGGTACCGTTGACGTTGTTGTCGTAGTATTCCAGCGGTTTGGCAACAGACTCACCTACGGCCTTCAGACCGGCAAAGTGAATGACCGTATCAATGGCGTGATCGTGGAGAATTTCGGTGATCAGCGCTTCGTTGCGGATATCCCCTTCAATGAAGGTCGGATGCTTCGTGCCTAAACGCTCGATAACGGGCAGTACGCTGCGCTTACTGTTGCAGAGGTTATCAAGGATCACTACGTCGTGACCGTTTTTCAGTAACTGCACGCACGTGTGGCTTCCGATGTAACCGCTACCACCTGTAACCAATACTCTCATAATTCGCTCCGTTAAGCCTATGGTATGGAATGATCCTAGCATAACAAAGATGCGAAAAGTGTGACATGGAATAAATTAGTGGAATCGTTTACACTTCAGTGTTTTCACCGTTTACCACCATTTTTTTAATTGTAAATCATAGGGTTTGTTCACGACTGCGCCATTTATCCGAAAAAGCAGGTAAAAAAATGGGCGTCCAATGCGTACAGCACGTCAGTTAACAGCATATGTCGCGACGAATGAGTACGCGCTGGTATGGAACAATAAATATGCCATCTCGGGGAAATCGTTCCGTTCACTTCATGTTCATTGCTTCTCTGATGCCACAATCCCCTGTGAACGGGTAAAGGGCGTCTTCCGCCACGCCCTTTACAATCCCGGCTCCCGGCAAGGAAAATTGCCACTTTGTGGTTCCCTCCGTTTATTCCTTCAGGCTACCGGGCCGGGCGCGAGGAAACGTCCCTGTAAAGCGCGCCCTGAACCCGCATCCCTGCGGGTTCTCCCGGCCTTACGGAAGAACGTCAGTAATTTTCAGCCGGACCAGTCCGCACCTGACCACCTGAGTTTTTATTTGAACATGTTTAAACAGCGAAATGGATTTGGCTGAAAGTCAGCGTGTTGAAGCGACACCTTGGTCCGGCTGAAAATCGATGAGGTGTTGACGGCTGACAGGGACCGCCCGCAGGGAAGCGGGCGGAGGGGACGGCCTGCAGGGATGTAGGCTCGGCACCGACCCGATAGGCAGACGGCAAAAGCCGAATGAATCGCGTAGCGACGATTTTCCGTGCCGGGAGCCTGGGTTGCAAGGGAGGTGGCGGTGAGCCTCCCTTGCGCGTTCACAGGTATATCAGTATCAGGGGCGAGATGAACATGAAGTGAACGGAATCCTGCTCCAGACTAATACGTTCTCCGTACTTATTTAGCTGACTTTCATGACGTGCAAACGCACTTTTCAGCGAAAATTATTCCAGGGACGTTTGTCGATAGCCATAGATCTCGCCGTCAGGCACAAACTCCAGTCGATGCGTAATACAGGCTGGCGCATCCTCGGCGTGGTGAGAAACGAACAGCAACTGGGTATCACCTTCGCCGATCAGCACATCAACAAAACGGCGGATCAACTGGCGATTCAGCGGATCCAGCCCCTGCAAGGGTTCATCGAGGATTAACAGAGTAGGGTGCTTAACCAGCGCGCGAACAATCAGCGCCAGTCGCTGCTGACCCCAGGAAAGGCTGTGAAACGGCGCGTCGGCAGTACGCTTATCGATGCCCAGAATGTCTAACCACTGCTGTACCAGCTTACGCTGCCGGTCAGAAACCGCCTGGTAGATACCGATCGAATCAAAATAACCAGAGAGGATCACGTTGCGTACCGTGGTACTGACGCGGTACTCGAGGTGCAGGCTGCTGCTGACATAGCCAATGTGTTTTTTAATATCCCAGATGGTTTCACCGCTGCCGCGACGACGACCAAACAGCGTCAGTGCGTTGCTGTAACCCTGTGGGTGATCGCCGGTGATTAAGCTGAGCAGGGTGGATTTCCCCGCGCCATTTGGGCCGACAATTTGCCAGTGTTCGCCTGGATTCACCTGCCAGCTCAAGTGATGCAGAATAGGGCGATCGTTATACGAGACCACGCCATCGTTGAGCACAATACGCGGCTCGTGATCGGCCAACGTACGGCGAACAGAGGGTTCATCGGGTTCGGGTAATGTAATCCCGGCCAGTTGTTCGCTATGCGCAAGCTGGGCTATCAATGCCTGTTGCAGTAAACCGGCTTTCTCGCCGGTTTCAGTCAGGGTGCAATCCGCGAGGACGCCAGCAAACTGCACGAATTCTGGAATCTCATCAAAGCGGTTGAGGACCAGCACCAGCGTAATACCTGCCTGATGCAACGTGGCGAGCAAATCCGCTAACTGATGACGTGACGCAACGTCCAGCCCGTCAAACGGTTCATCCAGGATCAGCAATTCCGGTTCCGACATCAGCGCCTGACAAAGCAGGGTTTTACGTGTTTCGCCGGTAGAGAGGTATTTGAAACGCCTGTCGAGCAGATGCGCAATGCCAAACTGCTGCGCCAGCGCTTTGCAGCGCGCTGGATTTTTGATTTCATCGAGAATGATTTCTGCCGTCGTGCGTCCGGTGTCGTCTTCGCCGGGGCTGAGGAGATCGGTGTTATTACGCTGCCATTCGTCGCTGACCAGTTGTTGCAACTGCTCAAAGGAGAGTCGGGTGATACGCGTGAACTGACAGCGGCGCTCGCCTTTTAACGGCGGCAATTCCCCCGCCAGCGCACGCGCTAACGCGGATTTCCCACTGCCGTTAGAACCGACAAACGCCCAGCTATCCCCCGCGTTCAACGTCAACGTATTCAACTGGAGCGTTTTTGTGTCGCTCAGACGAAACGTGCCTTGCGAAATTTGCAACGATGACATTTTATATCCCATGTTTTGCAGCAATGAACAACAGGGATACGTGTTCTGCGAGCCGATGTCAATCGACTCAACACAACGTGGCAATAATCACTCTGTCGGCGTTGAAATACGCGGTGACGTTAGCGCCTTCTTGCAGCGTCGCGGCGTCTTCCGACGGAACCGTGGCGCACAGCGTCTGGCCATCGGGCAGCGCCATTAACACTTCGCACTGTTCGGCGCCGCGCTCAATATGGCTGATGGTCCCCTGTAGTTGGTTATCAGCCGCCTGGGCGATAGCGTCGTCCTGGGTGATCCCCACCCATGGCGCCTTCAGCAGGACCAGCACTTCTTTACCCTCATCCAGCCCTAAACGTTCGCCACTTTGCGCCGTCAACGCGACTTTCAGCCGCGTTTCGCCATCGGCCAGCAGGACATCAACATGCTGCTGAACCTGAGAGTGGTCGCGTGCGGTAATGGTGCCAAACCACTGGTTACGGGCGCTGGTTTGCAGTGAAAAACGGGAGATGGCTGCCAGCAAACTGTTCAGCGGCAGGGCGTCGTCGTCGCTCAGGACATCAAACGCTTTCTGCTGAATTTGTGCCAGCAAATCGTAAAGTTGGATTAGGCGCTGGCCATAGCGGGTTAATACCGCGCCGCCGCCGCCTTTGCCGCCGGTGGCGCGCTCTACCAGCGTTTGCTCACTGAGCTGGTTCATCTCATTGATGGCATCCCAGGCGCTTTTGTAACTGATACCCGCATCCTTCGCGCCCTGACTAATAGAGCCGGAAAGCGCAATGTGCTTAAGCAGCGAAATGCGGCGGGGATCGGCAAACAGCTTTTGCTGAAGTTTCAGGGTAAGAAGGATTTCGGCCTGCATATCAAGCTCCTGGCAAAAGGGATATTGTGACGGAAAACCGCGCGCGCGCAAAGTCGACCGCACAAAAGGGGAGTGCAATTCTGCGTTATGGGGTTAAAATACAGCTAAGGACTATATCTGGAGTTGATCATGTTAGAGTTATTGAAAAGTCTGGTATTCGCCGTAATCATGGTTCCTGTGGTGATGGCCATCATTCTGGGGCTGATTTACGGACTGGGTGAAGTGTTCAACATTTTCTCCGGTATCGGTCAGAAAGATCAGTCCAAACAGAACCATTGATTCCCCAAACGCCCGCTCAGTCGGGCGTTTATCTTTTTCGCCTTCCAGCTCGTTTTCGGTGCCTGTAGTTTCTCAAGATCCTGCTTTTCCTGCCGATAATTTCTTTATATAACCTTTGATGGGTACGAATAACCACTGGGAAAATCCTGAATTAATCGTTATATTGCTTCGTACATAACGAAGCTCAAAGGAGTTACAGATGGCACGTACATGGTTACGCTTGTTTGCAGGGGCAACACTCTCTCTTTCTGTTGCCGGGCATGCATTGGCGGATGAAGGCAAAATTACGGTGTTCGCCGCGGCGTCGCTGACAAATGCGATGCAGGACATTGCAGCCCAGTATAAAAAAGAGAAGAACGTGGACGTCGTCTCCTCTTTTGCCTCGTCTTCTACGCTGGCGCGCCAAATTGAAGCCGGTGCACCCGCCGATCTGTTTATTTCTGCCGACCAGAAATGGATGGATTATGCGGTAGACAAAAAGTCTATCGACACCGCATCACGTAAAACGCTGCTCGGTAACAGCCTGGTGGTCGTGGCGCCAAAAGCGAGCGAGCAGAAAGCGTTTGCCATCGACAGTAAAACCAACTGGACCAACCTGTTGAACGGCGGGCGTCTGGCGGTCGGTGACCCGGAACATGTTCCGGCGGGCATTTATGCCAAAGAAGCGCTGCAAAAACTGGGCGCATGGGATACTCTGGCGCCGAAACTGGCCCCAGCTGAAGACGTACGCGGCGCACTGGTGCTGGTCGAACGTAACGAAGCGCCGCTGGGGATTGTTTACGGTTCCGATGCCGTCGCCAGCAAAGGCGTCAAAGTAGTCGCCACGTTCCCGGAAGATTCACACAAAAAAGTCGAATACCCTATCGCGATTGTTGATGGGCATTCTAACGCCACGGTCAGCGCGTTCTATGATTACCTGAAAGGACCGCAGGCTGCTGAAATCTTTAAACGTTATGGATTTACGACCAAGTAATGATACTCAGCGATCCTGAATGGCAGGCCGTTATACTGAGCCTGAAAGTTTCTTCCCTGGCCGTGCTGTTCAGCCTGCCGTTTGGGATCTTCTTTGCCTGGCTGCTGGTGCGCTGCACGTTTCCAGGTAAAGCTCTGCTCGACAGCGTGCTGCACTTGCCACTGGTACTGCCACCGGTGGTGGTCGGTTATCTGCTGTTAGTGGCCATGGGGCGACGCGGATTTATCGGCGAGCGGCTGTATGACTGGTTTGGTATTACGTTTGCCTTCAGCTGGCGCGGCGCGGTGCTGGCGGCGGCGGTGATGTCTTTCCCGCTGATGGTGCGGGCCATCCGTCTGGCGCTTGAAGGTGTGGACGTCAAGCTGGAACAGGCCGCCCGTACGCTGGGGGCCGGTCGCTGGCGCGTATTCCTGACCATCACCTTGCCGCTGATGCTACCGGGCATTATTGTCGGCACGGTGCTGGCATTTGCCCGCTCGCTCGGCGAGTTCGGCGCGACGATCACCTTCGTTTCCAATATTCCTGGCGAAACCCGCACTATCCCTTCGGCGATGTACACCCTGATCCAGACTCCTGGCGGTGAAAGCGCGGCGGCGAGACTTTGCATGATTTCTATTGTGCTGGCGTTAATTTCGCTACTGATTTCTGAGTGGCTGGCGCGCATCAGCCGCGAACGGACGGGGCGATAATCATGCTGGAACTGAATTTCACCCAGACGTTAGGCTCGCACTGTCTGACGCTCAACGAAACGTTACCCGCCACTGGCATTACCGCGATTTTTGGCGTGTCCGGGGCGGGCAAAACCTCGCTGATTAACGCCATTAGCGGACTGACGAAGCCGCAGTCCGGGCGCATTGTGCTCAATGGTCGGGTGTTGAACGATGTAGAAAATGGCATCTGCTTAACCCCTGAAAAACGCCGGGTTGGCTACGTTTTTCAGGATGCGCGCCTGTTCCCGCATTATAAAGTGCGCGGTAACCTGCGCTACGGCATGGCGAAAAGCATGGCCGGGCAGTTTGATAAGCTGGTGACGTTGTTAGGGATTGAACCGCTACTTGAGCGCCTGCCTGGTAGCCTTTCCGGCGGTGAAAAACAGCGCGTGGCCATTGGTCGGGCGCTGCTGACCGCGCCTGAGTTGCTGCTGCTTGACGAGCCGCTGGCGTCACTGGATATTCCGCGTAAGCGTGAACTGCTACCCTACCTGCAACGCCTGGCGCGCGAAATCAACATCCCGATGCTGTATGTCAGCCATTCGCTGGATGAGATTTTACATCTGGCCGATAAAGTGATGGTGCTGGAGAACGGCCAGGTAAAAGCGTTTGGCTCGCTGGAGGATGTCTGGGGCAGCAGCGTGATGCACCCCTGGCTACCGAAAGAACAGCAAAGCAGCATCCTCAAAGTCAGCGTGCTGGAACATCATCCGCATTATTCAATGACCGCGCTGGCGCTGGGCGATCAGCATCTGTGGGTTAATAAACTGGAGCAGCCGCTGCAAACCGCGCTGCGTATTCGTATTCAGGCCTCGGATGTATCACTGGTATTACAACCGCCGCAGCAGACCAGTATTCGCAACGTGTTGCGCGCCAAGGTCGCGCAGTGCTATGACGACAATGGGCAGGTGGAAGTGCAGCTTGAGGTCGGCGGTAAAACGCTGTGGGCGAGGATCAGCCCGTGGGCCAGGGATGAACTGGGCATCAAACCTGGCCTGTGGCTGTACGCGCAAATTAAGAGTGTGTCGATAACCGCCTGATTACAGCAGGTGAGAATAAATAAATTTGGCGATGCTGTCGGTGGTGTTGTCACCAATCACGATATTGGCGCGGGCTTTGACCGCGTCGTCTGCATTGCCCATCGCCACGCCGGTGCCTGCGGCTTCCAGCATACTGATATCGTTAAAGTTGTCGCCAAAGGCGATGACATTCTCCATTGACCCGCCCTGCGCTTCAATCCACTGGGTCAGGCGTTTTCCTTTGCTGTTGCCTTTGCGGGCCACGTCGACCTGATCGTGCCATGACCATTCGCACTCCAGCCCCAGCTGTTGCTCAACGTGCTTGCCAAACTGCTGCAGCTTAGGAATATCTTCGTCGGTAAGGGCAAATTTCCAGACGGCGTTAACGTCCTGTGCGGCCTGCGCCAGTGAGGGGACCTGGGTAAAGGTGGGACGCTGCTCCGGCGGCAGGGTTTGCGCCCAGTTTGCGGTACGTACCACATGCCCGGTCGGGCGCTCATACAGCATGGCATCGTCTACATACATCAGACCGTGGATCTGATGTGCCTCCAGCAGATCGATCAGTTGCAGCGCCTGATCAACGGGAAGGGGATCGGATTGCAGAACCTTTTTTGCCTGATAATCATACAAGTAAGTGCCATTACAGCAAATTGCAGGTGTATCCAGCGCCAGTGCCTGATAAAAAGGATGAATAGCAACGTGATGGCGACCTGTGACAATGATAAGTTGGTAGCCGGCTTCTCTGGCGCGCGAGAGCGCTTCGAGAGAAGAGGGCAGTAAGGTTTTTTTCGGGGTCAGCAACGTACCGTCTAAATCCAGGGCAATCACGCGAGTGGTCATCAGTTATTCCAGATTAAGGTTGAGAATTGTGTCTTTGGGCATGGTACACCGAGTCGGCAACCGGACAAAATTCTGAGTCTTAATTAAGCATTCACCGTTAAAAGCGTCTACCTTAGGCGTGTGTCAGGCAATTGCAGCCACTTGCCAAAAAGTAAAAGGAGCATTCATGAAGCAAACCGTTTATACCGCCAGCCCTGAAAGTCAGCAGATCCACGTCTGGAGCCTGAACCACGACGGTTCACTGACGCTGACGCAGGTGGTTGATGTACCGGGTCAGGTGCAGCCGATGGTCGTCAGCCCGGATAAGCGCTATCTGTATGTTGGCGTGCGTCCTGAGTTTCGCGTGCTGGCCTACCGTATTGCGCCGGATGACGGTGCGCTGACCTTTGCCGCAGAATCTGCGCTGCCGGGTAGCCCGACGCATATTTCGACCGATCATCAAGGTCGTTTTGTGTTTGTCGGATCGTACAACGCAGGCAGCGTGAGCGTGACGCGCCTGGAGGATGGCCTACCGGTTGAGCTGGTGGACGTAGTGGAAGGTATGGACGGGTGCCACTCGGCCAATATCTCTCCGGATAACCGCACGCTGTGGGTTCCCGCACTGAAGCAGGATCGTATCTGTCTATTTGGCCTCAGTGATGATGGCAAGCTGATCGCACAGGATCCGGCGGAGGTGACGACCGTAGAGGGCGCGGGACCGCGTCATATGGCGTTCCATCCGAATCATCAGTACGCCTATTGCGTCAATGAGCTGAACAGTTCGGTTGATGTCTGGGAACTGAACGATCCGCACGGCAAAATTGAGTGCGTACAAACGCTGGATATGATGCCAGCTGATTTCTCCGACACCCGCTGGGCGGCAGATATTCATATCACGCCTGATGGTCGTCATCTGTATGCCTGTGACCGTACCGCCAGCCTGATTACGGTGTTTAGCGTGTCAGAAGACGGCAGCGTGCTGACCAAAGAGGGCTTCCAGCCTACCGAAACCCAGCCGCGTGGTTTTAATATCGACAGCCGCGGAAAATACCTGATTGCCGCCGGGCAGAAATCGCACCACATTGCGGTGTATGACATTGCGGGTGAGCAGGGACTGCTGACCGAGAAAGGTCGCTATGCGGTTGGACAAGGCCCGATGTGGGTCGTGATCAACGCATACTAAGACTTTATGCCAAATGGCCTACGATAAGCACACGCTTCGTAGGCCTGATAAGGCATTAGCCGCCATCAGGCACTCTGTTTCCCCTGGAGATCGGAAATCGGTCGCCACAAGTTGTCCTTCTCTTCGGCCCACAGATTTAACAGCAGAGAAAAAAAGCGTTCAGCGGGAGGAGAGAGCACCGCATCTTTACGCCGAATAACGCCTAACGTGCGCCTAATCACGGGCTCAACCAGCGGGATGCCGATCAGCGTTGGATGCGACGTGTGCGGCATGGCCAACCCTGGCAACGCGGAAACCCCCAGCCCAGCCTCCACCAGGCCAAGCGAGGTGGATAAATGGCGAACCTCGTAAAACCAATCCAGCTTCCACGGTTTATCTGCCAGGTGTTGCTCAATCAGCAATCGGTTACCGCTCGACGAACGCACGCCTATTAATTTGCAATTCACCAGTTCTTGCCATTCGACCAGCTGTTTATGGGCGAGCGGATGATCGCGTCGACATGCCAGAACAAAGGGTTCGTTAACCAGCGGGGTGAATTCAATGGAAGAATTTGTGATGTTGTTCATGTTTATGCCAAAATCAGCCTCGTTGCAAAGTACGGATTCCATACAATTATTCGTACCTTGTTCAATAATTCGTACCTTAATATTGGGATATAGCTCATTAAATTTGCCGATCGCCAACGGTAAAAAATAGAAAACGGCGGTAGGGATACAGGATAACGTCACCATCCCGTGATAGTGTGTATTCATTTTGCTGATATTAAAGATTGTTTCATCTAGGGTTCTAATTAATTCACGGGCTTCTGGTAATAACAACTGGCCTGCTTTTGTTAATGTGACTTTGCGGGTTGTTCTCTCAAATAGTTGAGTGTGTAAATACTCTTCCATTTTCTTTATTCTACGTGTTAATGCAGGTTGCGTAATATTAAGTAACTTAGCCGCATTGTTAAAAGAATTGGACTCTGCCAGCGTGACAAATGCTTTCATGCTCGATAATTCATGTTTCATTCCGACTCCAGACAAGGTTAAGGGACGTTCTGTCCTGATAGAGCGACCAGTTTACCTGCCATTGTTAATCTTGAATTAATAAAAAAAAGTCACTAATCACGACAACAAAGTCATTAGCCAGCGTATTTCACGCATGTAATCCTGTCTTTAATATGAATAATATAGTTGAGGGCATTGGCGTGAAAAAAATACCTTGCGTTATGATGCGTGGAGGAACCTCCAGAGGCGCATTTTTATTAGCAGAACATCTACCACAAGAGAAAACGCAGCGTGATGATGTATTGATTAAAATTATGGGTTCCGGGAATGCGCTGGAAATCGACGGTATTGGTGGGGGTAATCCGCTAACCAGTAAAGTGGCGATTATCAGCCGTTCAACCGACCCACAGGCAGATATTGATTATTTATTTGCTCAGGTTTTGGTGCATGAACAACGTGTCGATACCACGCCAAACTGCGGCAATATGCTTTCCGCCGTCGGGGGATTCGCCATCGAAAATGGGCTGATTGCCGCCACAGCGCCGACGACGCGCGTACGGATTCGCAATATAAACACCAATACATTTATTGAAGCCGATGTGCAGACGCCGCAAGGTGTTGTTGAATATGAAGGCCCGGTAAAAATAGACGGCGTACCGGGTACGTCAGCGCCTGTGGCACTCACGTTCCTGAATGCTGCGGGATCCAAAACAGGACGTATTTTCCCAACGGGGAACCATCGTGATTATTTTGATACTGTTCCGGTGACCTGTATAGATATGGCGACACCGGTGGTGATTATTCCCGCTGAATATCTGGGCAAAACCGGTTATGAATCACCGGAAGAACTGGATGCTGACTCAGAATTATTAGCACGCATGGAATCTATTCGCTGTCAGGCAGGGCTGGCTATGGGGTTAGGGGATGTTTCCAATATGGTCATTCCTAAACCTTTCCTTATTTCAGCGCCGCAGCAGAGTGGTGCAATTACTGTGCGCTATTTTATGCCTCACGCTTGCCATAAAGCGCTGGCGATCACTGGCGCTATTGCCATTGCCAGCAGTTGCGTGATTGCTGGGACGGTAACTCAGCAGGTAGCACCGGGGGTAGGGTATGGAAATATCAGCATTGAACACCCCGGTGGCTCACTGGATATTTATTTGAGTAATGAAAGTGATGATGCTACGGCTATTCGTGCCTCGGTGATTCGCACCGCCCGGAAAATATTTTCTGGTGAGGTTTACCTTCCCGCATAACGTTAATTAAAACGGTTATGCATCGCGGATACTGGATTTATTTCGCGAGATTGCCTGTACGTATAAATCAGGAATACCACATGAATGTGAAATCATTATGGAAGCTAATCGTTATATTGGCGATCCCCTGTATTATTGGCATTATTCCTGCACCAGCAGGATTAACGGAACTTGCCTGGGTTCTTTTCGGTATTTATCTTGCCGCTATTGTCGGGTTGGTGATCAAACCTTTTCCTGAGCCGGTAGTGTTGTTGATTGCCGTCGCGGCATCAATGGTCGTGGTCGGTAATTTAGGTCACGGCGTACTAAAAACCAGCAGCGTTCTCAGCGGTTATGCGTCAGGCACCACGTGGCTGGTTTTCTCTGCATTTACGCTAAGTGCTGCGTTTGTGACTACCGGTCTGGGCAAGCGCATTGCCTATATTTTAATCGGCAAAATCGGGAATACCACACTGGGGCTAGGCTACGTCACTGTTTTTCTGGACCTGGTTTTGGCGCCAGCAACACCATCTAACACCGCGCGAGCGGGAGGGATTGTGCTGCCAATCATCAATAGCGTGGCGGTGGCATTGGGGTCTGAACCAGACAGAAGCCCACGCCGTGTTGGCCACTACCTGATGATGACGGTCTATATGGTCACCAAAACCACCAGCTATATGTTTTTTACCGCCATGGCAGGCAACATCCTGGCATTGAAAATGATTAACGATATCTGTCACCTGCAGTTAAGTTGGGGCGGATGGGCGCTGGCGGCGAGTTTACCTGGTATTGTGATGTTGCTCCTGACTCCGTTAGTTATCTACTTTATGTATCCGCCTGAAATTACCAAAGTGGATAACAAAACCATCGCCAAAGCCGGGCTCCAGGAACTGGGGCCGATGAAAGGGCGAGAAAAAATGCTGTTGGGCATTTTTGTTCTTGCACTATTAGGGTGGATCTTCAGTAAAAGCCTCGGCGTTGATGAATCAACGGTGGCCATTGTAGTGATGGGCGCGATGCTCCTCTTGGGCGTAGTGACCTGGGATGATGTGGTAAAAAATAAAGGGGGCTGGAATACCTTAATTTGGTACGGCGGAATTATTGGCCTGAGTTCTTTATTATCGAAAGTGAAGTTTTTTGACTGGTTAGCTGAACTGTTCAAAAATAACCTCTCTTTTGACAATCATAGCAATGTAGCCTTCTTCGTTATTTTGTTCCTGAGTATTATTGTCCGCTATTTCTTCGCTTCCGGTAGCGCTTATATTGTGGCGATGATGCCCGTCTTTGCCATGTTAGCGAATGTCTCTGGTGCACCACTGATGTTAACGGCTCTGGCATTACTGTTCTCTAACTCATATGGCGGAATGGTAACCCATTATGGCGGCGCGGCGGGTCCGGTTATTTTCGGTGTGGGCTATAACGACATTAAATCGTGGTGGCTGGTTGGCGGCATGCTGACATTCTTAACTTTTATTGTGCATATCACCCTGGGCGTATGGTGGTGGAGCATGTTGATTGACTGGAATATGTTGTAAATAACATGTCAATATTCAGTCTATTAAGTTTATTGATTAACAATGCCTTTGTGCACGGTATTTGTGCGGGCGTTGTACCATGGAGTATGTGATGATTAAATTATATGAGAAAGGCGTCTTTCTCTCCGAAAACAATGAACTGTTAACCGAGGAACATTGTTCCGGGCATATCGAAAAAGATCACGCGAAAAAAGGGACTATCGCTTGGTCGATTCTGTCGGCACACAATACGTCGGGAGATATGAACAAGCTTAAAATTAAGTTTGACTCATTAGCGTCACACGATATTACCTTTGTCGGCATTATTCAGACAGCGAAAGCTTCAGGCATGGAGCGTTTCCCGTTGCCTTACGTGTTGACCAACTGCCATAACGCATTATGTGCGATAGGCGGGACCATTAACGGTGACGATCATCTGTTCGGGCTGTCCGCGGCGCAACGCTATGGGGGCATTTTTGTGCCTCCACATATTGCGGTGATCCATCAATATATGCGTGAGATGATGGCCGGCGGCGGAAAAATGATCCTCGGCTCAGACAGCCATACGCGCTATGGTGCACTGGGCACAATGGCAGTCGGTGAAGGCGGCGGCGAACTGGTCAAGCAGCTGTTAAACGATACCTGGGATGTTGATTATCCTGACGTTGTTGCGGTCTATCTGACCGGAAAACCGGCACCTGGCGTGGGGCCGCAGGATGTTGCGCTAGCTATTATCGGCGCGGTGTTTAAAAACGGCTACGTCAAAAATAAAGTGATGGAGTTTGTCGGTCCGGGTATTAAGTCTCTCTCCACAGATTTTCGCAACAGCGTTGATGTGATGACGACAGAAACCACCTGTCTGAGCTCCGTCTGGCAAACGGATGACGAAACCCGCAGTTGGCTGGCGCTACATGGCCGTGAGCAAGACTATCGCCCGCTGAACCCGCAGCCGATGGCGTATTACGATGGCTGTATTTATGTTGATCTGAGCGCCATCAAGCCGATGATCGCGCTGCCTTTCCACCCCAGCAATGTCTATGAAATTGACACCCTCAATGAGAATCTCACCGATATTCTTCGCGGGATCGAAATTGAATCTGCGCGTATCGCGCAAGGGAAAGCCAGCCTCTCACTGCTCGACAAAGTTGAGAATGGGCGTTTAAAAGTACAGCAGGGGATCATTGCTGGGTGCTCGGGCGGCAACTACGAAAACGTGATTGCCGCCGCCAGTGCGCTACGCGGTCAATCCTGTGGTAGCGACACCTTCTCGCTGGCGGTCTACCCCTCATCACAGCCGGTGTTTATGGACTTAGCGAAGAAAGGCGTGGTGGCGGATTTGATGGGCGCGGGCGCCATTATCCGAACTGCGTTCTGTGGCCCTTGCTTCGGCGCGGGTGACACACCAGTCAATAACGGGCTGAGCATTCGCCATACCACACGTAATTTCCCTAACCGCGAAGGCTCGAAGCCGGGCAACGGGCAAATGTCAGCCGTGGCGCTGATGGACGCGCGTTCCATTGCCGCAACGGCGGTAAACGGCGGATTCCTGACCCCGGCAACCGACCTGGACTGTTGGGACGAAATTCCGGCCTATGCATTTGACCCTGCGCCTTATAAAAGTCGTGTGTATCAGGGCTTTGTGAAAGGTGCCACGCAGCAGGCGTTAATCTATGGTCCCAATATTAAAGACTGGCCGGAGCTTGGCGCACTGACTGACAATATTTTGTTGAAGGTCGCCTCGAAAATTCTTGATGAAGTGACGACGACCGACGAGCTGATCCCATCCGGGGAGACGTCGTCCTATCGCTCAAATCCTTTAGGGTTGGCGGAATTTACGCTTTCACGGCGGGATCCCGGTTATGTGGGGAGGAGTAAAGCTACTGCTGAGCTGGAAAAACAGCGACGGGCTGGTGGTGTAAACAGCGCATTGTCACCCATCTTCGACCGTATTCGTCAGATTGCCGGTCAGGAAGATGTTGTGCCACTGGAAACGGGGATTGGCAGCATGATTTATGCCGTCAAACCGGGAGATGGTTCCGCGCGTGAGCAGGCGGCAAGCTGCCAGCGCGTGATTGGTGGGCTGGCGAATATCACCGAGGAATATGCCACCAAGCGTTACCGTTCCAACGTCATCAACTGGGGAATGCTGCCGCTGCAAATGATCGGGAAGCCGTCTTTCGAGGTGGGTGATTATATTTACATTCCCGGTATTCGTCGCGCACTGGACGCATGCAGTCGCGAGATTACCGCATACGTACTGTATGAGAATGGGTCGGTCAGTGAAATTAGCCTGTATATGGAAAGTCTGACGGCGGAAGAGCGTGAAATCATCAAGGCAGGAAGTTTGATTAACGCGAATAAAGCGCGTTTGATGTAAGGCTTACTGTAGACCGGATGGCGGTTTTCGTCGCCATCCGGCACATTGCCCGGTGGCGCATGCGCATACCGGGCCTACATAAGAGAATGACGTTTACTGCTTCGGCTCGGCAACCACTTTGCTACCCACACCGCGGTTGTTGTATTCCCACATGCGGTTAAAGTTGGTGTCGTTCAGGTTACGCTGGATTTCACCTTTGTCGTCTTCCGCACCGGTGTTGCCGGTAAACGGATGCTTACCGATTACGCTGTCACCCCATGGCTTCGCCATGTTAAAGCCTTCGTTGATCACGCTGTCGCGGATCACCACCTGACCGTTGGTATTAGCATCGACATCCAGTGAGCGGCCTAACTGCGCCACGCCATCACCGGCAGCCGTAAAGCGGCTGTTGACGGCAAGGAAGCCGTAATAAATGTTCGACAGCGTGGCAGGTGCGAACACGTAGGCTTCCTGCTGGGTGCGAGAATTGACGACGCGGAAATCGGTGTTTTCGAATACCACCGCGCCGCGACCAGAAACAATATCCACATCGCCTTCAATGTAGCTGTTTGTCACCAGCGTACGCGGTTGACGATCGTTTTCCAGACGGTTTTGTACACCGCTGTTGGTTACGAAGAAGGTGTTCTGACGACCCAGAATGTTGACGTTGTTGATCTGTACTTTATCGCCATCGGTACGCAGAGCAACGGCCGGGTGGTTACCTGCATCCACGCTGTCGCCGAGGTTGTTTTCGATGGTCAGGTTCTGTAACTGCAGACCGTTGTTTTGTGACCAGACGACCGCAGAACACAGTACGCCAATGTTGGTACCGCGCTTGCTCTGGCAATTATCAAACATATACCACGCAGGTTTACCCGGCATATATTTACCGCCTGGGTTGACCGTACGACGCCAGTCAGCGGTGCTCATCTCTCCGTCAATTGCTTGGCCAATTTTCACATCAAGCGGTTTTTCGCCCATGCCGTACAGCGTCAGGCTGCCCGTTGCTGCCGGGATATAAACCGTGCCCTGATATTCACCCGGCATGATCGCAATATATTGACGCTTGTTGGTGCGTTTAATGATTGCTGCATCCACCGCCGCCTGAATGGTGGTGTGGGTGACGCCCTGAGTCCCTGCCGGGCCGACAACAAAATCAGGCTGTGCGGGCAGAGAAATCGCAGAAGGGGACCACGGCGCGGTGTTTGGCGTCAGTGCAGAAAAATAATGAGCCGCGACAAAATTGCTGGCTTCATTTGCCGACAGAATCGGGCGCGAGGAGGTGCCTGGCGCGGTCTGGTCGGAAGGAATTTGATCGGGCGAGGTTGCGCTACAGGCGGTCAGCGTCACGCCAAAAGCCATTACCAGCGCCAGACGGGAAACTGATGAAATGTTCACAGGTTGCTCCGGGCTTTGAAATTTATCCATTGAAGCCTGCTTTTTTATACTAAGTTGAGCGAAACGGAAAGGCGAAAAGGTAAAAAGTTGTTTTTTATAGCAGCAATGTCGGATGCAGAACGTCCTGATATCACAATTAAATAACAATTATCGCCCTTCAGGTTGACAACATCCGCAGGATCTCAATAAATGTCTATACAACCTATGACAAGTGGTGAGTGGAATGCAGCAATTTTTCCCTGATGATGCCATCTGGCGTAACGTCCGCCTGGCGACCATGGATCCTGAACGTAATACCCCGTATGGGCTGGTGGACGGTCACGCGCTGATTATTCGACAGGGCAAGATTCGCGCCATCGTGCCTGAATCCTCGTTATACCGTACACATGACAATACCTTTGATATGCAGGGTCGGCTGGTTACGCCAGGTTTGATTGATTGCCACACGCATCTGGTTTTTGGCGGAAATCGTGCAGGCGAGTGGGAGCAGCGGCTGAATGGTGTGTCTTACCAGCAAATCAGCGCCCAGGGTGGGGGCATAAACGCCACCGTGTCGGCGACCCGCCGCGCATCTGACGATCAGCTCCTTGCCGTGGCGCGCGCGCGCATGGAACGGCTGATAAAAGAAGGCGTCACGTTGCTGGAAGTGAAATCAGGCTATGGTCTGGATTTGGCGACAGAAGAGAAAATTTTGCGCGTGGTCTCTGCGCTGGCGGCGGAAAATACCCTTGAAATCAGCCCCACGCTGCTGGCCGCGCACGCGACACCGGCAGAATACCGTGACGATCCTGACGGCTATATTACGCTGGTGTGCGAGACCATTTTGCCGCAGCTGTGGGAACAGGGACTGTTTGAGACTGCCGACCTGTTTTGTGAAAGCGTTGGGTTTAGCCTGGCGCAAAGTGAACGGGTATTTCAGGCCGCTCAGGCGTTGGGCATTCCGGTTAAGGGCCACGTTGAACAGCTGTCGTTGCTCGGTGGCGCGCAGTTGGTGAGTCGCTATCACGGATTATCGGCCGATCATATTGAATATCTTGATGAAGCGGGCGTGGCGGCGATGAGCCACAGCGGCACGGTAGGGGTCCTGCTACCCGGGGCCTTTTATTTTCTTAAAGAGAAACAGCGCCCGCCGGTGGAGTGGCTACGTCAATATAACGTGCCAATGGCGGTGGCGACGGATTTCAACCCTGGTACCAGTCCGTTTATCAGTTTGCACTGGGCGATGAACATGGCCTGCGTGCAGTTTGGCTTAACGCCGGAAGAAGCGTGGGCGGGCGTCACGCGTCATGCGGCGCAAGCCCTTGGTCGTCAGGCGACCCATGGGCAATTGAAGGCCGGGTTCGTGGCGGACTTTGTGGTATGGGACGCCCACCTTCCGGTTGAGATCCTGTATGAACCTGGCCGCAACCCGCTGTATCAACGCGTATTCCGAGGACAACCATCATGAGTCACTGGCATCCCGCATCTCCCGCGCTTTGGCAAGGTCGCGATGATCGCGCTGAGTCACCCAACGCGCTGCGGCTGTTTCAGACCATCACGCTCAGTGCAGCGTTTAGCCCGGAAAACTATCGTGAACAGATAGCGCTGTTGGGATTCGCCTGCGATGAAGGCGTAAAGCGTAATCAGGGACGCACGGGGGCGGCTGGCGCACCTGATGCACTGCGTAAAGCGCTGGCGAATTTAGCCAGCCACCAAGGCCATGACCGGCTAGTGGATCTGGGCAACATTGTGGCGCAAGCCCCCGATCTCGAAGGGGCGCAGCAGGCGTTACGCCATGCGGTACAGCGTTGTCAGCAGGCTGAGATGCGCACTTTCGTGCTGGGGGGCGGGCACGAAACCGCCTTTGCCCACGGTGCAGGTGTGCTGGATGCGTTCCCACGCTTAACCGTGGGCATCGTCAATCTCGATGCCCACCTCGACTTACGCCATGCCGATCGGGCCACCTCCGGAACGCCGTTTCGCCAGTTGGCGCAGCTTTGCGACGTGCAGCAGCGCGAATTTCATTACGCCTGCTTTGGTGTTAACCGGGCGGCTAACACCCAGGCGCTGTGGGATGAAGCGCAGCGGCTTGGGGTTACAGTGGTGGAGGATCTGCACTGCCAAAACGCGCAGGCACAGATGGCGCAGTTTATCTCCAGCGTAGACGTCATCTATCTGACCATCGACCTCGACGTTCTACCGGTCTGGGAAATGCCCGCTGTGTCCGCACCCGCCGCGCTGGGCGTGCCGTTGTCGACGCTGCTGAGGCTGATTGAGCCCCTGTGCCGCTGCGGTAAGCTGCAGGCGGTAGACATGGTTGAATTTAATCCCCGTTTTGACGATGATGGCAACGCGGCGCGCGTTGCGGCGCGTCTTGGCTGGCAAATCGCACACTGGTGGCATTGACGTGTCGAATAGCGTTACGCCGCCATTTTTCCACTCTCATTTTTCAGCGTAAGGAAGGCTAACGCATGCTCCCATCCCACTCCCGTTCTGCCCCGGCACCTTTTTACGAAAAGGTAAAACAGGAGATCAGTGAAAAGATTGCCAGCGGTATCTGGCAACCTCACGATCGCATCCCGTCGGAAGCGGAGTTGGTCGCGCAGTATGGTTTTAGCCGTATGACTATTAATCGGGCGCTGCGTGAGCTTACTGACGAGGGGCTGCTGGTGCGTTTGCAGGGCGTCGGTACGTTTGTCGCCGAGCCGAAAGGTCAGTCCGCGTTGTTTGAAATTCGCAGCATTGCCGATGAAATTATCGCCCGCCAGCATCAGCATCGGTGTGAGGTGCTGAAGCTGGAAAGCACACGCGCGAACGCGCAGCAGGCCACGGCGTTGAACGTTAAAGAAGGTACCTTTATTTATCACTCGATCATGGTGCACTTTGAAAACTCCCTACCTGTACAAATTGAAGATCGCTGCGTCAATGCGGAGATTGTGCCGGAGTACCTGACACAGGATTACAGTCAGACCACGCCGCACGCCTATCTGTCGCTGATCGCCCCGTTGACCGAAGGCGAGCATATTGTCGAAGCGGTTCGCGCCAGCGCGGAAGAGTGCGCGCTGCTGAACATTAAAGAACACGATCCCTGCCTGCTGATCCGTCGCAAGACCTGGTCCGCGTCATCCATTGTCTCTCATGCTCGTTTGCTTTTTCCGGGTTCCCGCTATCGTCTGCAAGGGCGCTTCATGTCCTGAAAATCGTGATTGCTGCCGCAGTATGACGAAAATGTAGATTACTTGTTAACTATAATCTTGCGTTTGATTGTATAGACAAGTATATACTTTTAACCAATGTGACCGTTCATCGTAGGCCTGATTAGACGCGTTAGCGTCGCCATCAGGCGCTGTGCCGGATGGCGGCGTATACGCCTGATCCGGCCTACATTCAGTCTGAGGAGTTTCCGTTATGTCTCACAGCAAGTATCGTCAGCAGGATATTCGTGCCCCACGCGGCACCACCTTAACGGCCAAAAGCTGGCTGACCGAAGCGCCGCTGCGCATGTTAATGAACAATCTCGATCCTGATGTGGCGGAAAATCCCCATGAGCTGGTGGTGTACGGCGGGATCGGTCGCGCCGCGCGTGACTGGGAATGCTATGACGCCATCGTCAAGGCGCTGACCAAACTGGAGGCCGATGAAACGCTGCTGGTCCAGTCGGGTAAACCAGTCGGCGTCTTCAAAACCCACGACAATGCGCCACGCGTGCTGATTGCCAACTCCAACCTGGTCCCGCACTGGGCGACCTGGGAACACTTCAACGAACTGGATGCGAAAGGGTTGGCGATGTACGGCCAGATGACCGCCGGGAGCTGGATTTACATCGGCAGTCAGGGCATTGTGCAGGGGACGTATGAAACCTTCGTTGAAGCCGGACGTCAACATTATCAGGGTAGCCTGAGTGGACGCTGGGTACTGACCGCTGGTCTTGGCGGTATGGGCGGGGCGCAGCCGTTAGCCGCGACGCTGGCGGGCGCGTGTTCGCTGAACATTGAATGTCAGCAAAGCCGTATCGATTTCCGTTTGCGTACCCGCTATGTGGATGAGCAGGCCACAACGCTGGATGACGCGCTGGCGCGTATCGACAAATACACCCGTGAGGGTAAAGCCGTTTCTATTGCGCTATGCGCGAATGCGGCCGACGTTGTTCCGGAACTGGTGAAGCGTGGTGTGCGTCCGGATATGGTCACCGATCAGACCAGCGCTCATGACCCGCTACACGGTTATCTGCCGTCCGGCTGGAGCTGGGAAGAGTACCAGGCAAAAGCGGTATCCGATCCGCAGGGTACGGTGCAGGCGGCGAAACGTTCCATGGCCACACACGTACAGGCAATGCTGGACTTTAGCAAAATGGGTGTGCCGACGTTTGATTACGGTAATAACATTCGCCAGATGGCCAAAGAGATGGGCGTGGAAAATGCCTTTGATTTCCCTGGCTTTGTACCCGCCTATATTCGTCCACTGTTCTGTCGCGGCATTGGTCCCTTCCGCTGGGTGGCGCTTTCCGGCGATCCGCAGGATATTTATAAGACCGATGCCAAAGTAAAAGAAATTGTTGCCGACGATAAACACCTGCACCACTGGCTGGATATGGCACGTGAGCGGATTAACTTCCAGGGCTTGCCAGCCCGTATCTGCTGGGTGGGTCTGGAGTGGCGGCAAAAACTGGGGCTGGCGTTTAACGAAATGGTGCGCAGCGGTGAAGTCTCCGCGCCTATCGTCATTGGACGTGACCATCTGGACTCTGGCTCTGTTGCCAGCCCAAACCGTGAAACCGAAGCCATGCGCGACGGTTCTGACGCCGTGTCCGACTGGCCTTTGCTTAACGCGCTGCTCAATACCGCCAGCGGGGCAACCTGGGTGTCGCTGCACCACGGCGGCGGGGTCGGCATGGGCTTCTCGCAACATGCGGGGATGGTGATTGTGTGTGACGGCACCGATGAAGCCGCCGCGCGTATTGCCCGGGTTCTGCATAACGATCCGGCTACGGGCGTCATGCGTCACGCAGACGCCGGGTATGACATCGCGGTGGAATGTGCCGTTGAACAAGGATTGAATTTACCGATGATTGCCGGGACGCAGGGGAAAGACTGAAATGACTAAGCTTACGTTAACACCAGGTCACCTGAGTTTTACGCAGCTACGGGAGATCTGGCAGCAGCCGGTACAACTGAGTCTGGACCCCAGCGCGGTTGATGCCATCAACGCCAGCGTGGCCTGCGTGAATAATATTGTTGCCGAAGGGCGAACGGCCTACGGCATCAATACGGGATTTGGCCTGCTGGCCCAGACCCGTATCGCCACGGAAGATCTGCAAAATCTTCAGCGCTCACTGGTGCTTTCACATGCTGCTGGCGTTGGCAACGCGCTGGATGATGCCATGGTGCGCCTGATCATGGTGCTGAAAATCAACAGCCTGGCGCGCGGTTTCTCCGGTATTCGCCTGAGCGTGATTGAAGCGTTAATTGCGCTGGTGAACGCCGAAGTTTACCCGCTGATCCCAGCGAAAGGTTCTGTCGGCGCATCGGGCGATCTGGCCCCGCTGGCGCACATGTCGCTGACTTTGCTAGGTGAGGGGAAAGCACGCTGGCAGGGGGAATGGCTCCCGGCGACGCAGGCATTGAAAAAAGCCGGACTGGAGCCGATTACGCTGGAGGCAAAAGAGGGGCTGGCGCTGCTGAACGGGACTCAGGCGTCCACCGCCTTTGCCCTGCGTGGGTTGATTGAAACCCAGGAGCTGTTTGCTTCCGCGACGGTGTGCGGCGCGCTGACGACCGAAGCGGTGCTGGGCTCACGTCGTCCGTTTGACCCTCGCATTCATGCCGCGCGCGGACAGCGCGGGCAGATTGACGCCGCTATGTTGTATCGTCATGTGCTGACCGACGCCAGTGCGCTGTCGCAATCCCATCATAACTGTGAAAAAGTGCAGGATCCGTATTCCCTGCGCTGTCAGCCGCAGGTGATGGGCGCGTGCCTGACGCAAATGCGCCAGGTGATGGACGTACTGTTAGTTGAAGCCAACGCTGTGTCGGACAACCCGCTGGTGTTTGCCGAAGAAGGGGATGTGATTTCCGGCGGTAACTTCCATGCCGAGCCGGTGGCGATGGCGGCGGATAATCTGGCGCTGGCGATCGCGGAAATTGGTGCGCTATCAGAGCGGCGTATTGCGCTGATGATGGATAAACACATGTCGCAGTTGCCGCCATTCCTGGTCAAAAATGGTGGGGTTAACTCTGGCTTTATGATTGCGCAGGTCACTGCCGCCGCGCTGGCCAGTGAAAACAAAGCGCTGGCACACCCGCACAGCGTAGACAGCCTGCCCACGTCGGCCAACCAGGAAGATCATGTTTCCATGGCACCTGCGGCTGGTCGCCGACTGTGGGAGATGGCGGCAAATACGCGCGGTGTGATAGCCGTGGAGTGGCTGGCGGCCTGTCAGGGGATCGATTTACGTGAAGGACTGACCTCAAGCCCGCTGCTGGAACAGGCGCGTCAGGCCTTGCGCGAACAGGTTTCACATTATACCCAGGACCGTTTTTTCGCTCCGGATATCGAGTGTGCGACCGAGCTGTTAGCGCAAGGAACGCTGTTGAAATTGTTGCCTGAATTTCTGTAGCAAATTGCCTGATGGCGACGCTGATGCGTCTTATCAGGCCTACGGTCTGCCTGGTAGGCCGGATGAGGCGAAGCCGACATCCGGCACTACGCTTAACTGAACATCGCGGTAATTGACGCGCTGGCGAGCGAATGGAAATGGACGTTAAATCCGACCATCGCGCCGCTGGCGCCCTCATCGACATCAAGACGCTCCACATCCAGCGCGTGAACCGTAAAGATATAGCGATGCGTTTCCCCTTTTGGCGGTGCCGCGCCGCCGTAGCCAGCTTTACCAAAGTCCGTGCGCGTTTGCAGCACGCCCTCCGGCAACGCAACCAATCCGGAGCCGAACCCTTGCGGCAGAACCCGGGTATCTGCAGGCAGGTTAACCACCACCCAGTGCCACCAGCCGGAGCCGGTTGGTGCATCAGGATCGTAACAGGTCACGACAAAACTTTTGGTCCCGGCGGGCACATCGTCCCACGCTAGATGCGGGGAAATATTGTCCCCGTCATACCCCATGCCGTTTAAAACGTGGCGATGCGGGAGTTTGTCCCCGTCGCGCAGATCGTTACTGATAAGTTTCATGCCGACTCCTCTCGTTAGCCAAAAAGTGTAGCCAGAAAACGCACAGTTTACCGCCGATTAATCGCTAAAAAATGTTGCATTGTGCACGGCGTCGTTCACCGCTTGGGTCAGACGACGCAGTTGTTCGGGCTGGATAATATACGGTGGCATCAGGTAGATAAGCTTGCCAAACGGTCTGACCCATACGCCCTGATCGACAAAGAACTTCTGCAACGCCGCCATCTTCACCGGGTGGGTGGTTTCTATCACGCCGATGGCACCGAGAACGCGCACGTCGGCGACATACGCCGAATCCGCCGCCGGTGCCAGTTCGCGGCGCAGTTGCGCTTCGATTGCAGCCACCTGTGAGCGCCACTCGCCCGACTCCAGCAGAGACAAACTGGCGGAGGCGACGGCACAGGCCAGTGGATTGCCCATAAACGTCGGACCGTGCATAAAGCAGCCCGCTTCGCCGTTACTGATGGTTTCCGCCACCTGGCGAGTGGTCAGGGTGGCAGAAAGGGTCATCGTCCCGCCGGTTAACGCTTTGCCGAGACATAAAATATCCGGCGTAATGTCGGCGTGTTCACAGGCAAATAGCTTACCGGTGCGGCCAAAGCCGGTGGCGATTTCGTCGGCAATCAGCAGAATACCTTCGCGATCGCACATCTTACGGATGCGCTTTAACCACTCGGGATGGTACATGCGCATGCCGCCTGCACCCTGAACGACAGGCTCCAGGATCACTGCCGCAATCTCGTGGCGATGGGCCGCCATCAGACGGGCAAAGGGCACCATATCCAGCTCATCCCACTCGCCGCCCATCCGGCTTTGCGGGGCTGGGGCGAACAGGTTTTCCGGCAGATACCCTTTCCACAGACTGTGCATTGAGTTGTCAGGATCGCAGACCGACATCGCCCCGAAGGTGTCACCGTGATACCCGTTACGGAACGTCAGGAAACGCTGGCGAGATTCGCCTTTTGCCTGCCAGTACTGCAGCGCCATTTTCATCGCTACTTCCACGGCAACGGAGCCTGAGTCCGCGAGGAAAACGCATTCCAGTGGTTCTGGCGTCATGGCAACCAGCTGGCGGCACAGTGCAATGGCCGGGGCATGGGTAATACCGCCAAACATCACGTGTGACATGGCGTCGATTTGCGTTTTCATCGCGGCGTTCAGCTGCGGGTGATTGTAACCGTGGATCGCCGCCCACCAGGACGACATCCCGTCAATCAGTCTCTCGCCGCTGGCTAAAATCAGTTCACAACCTTCAGCGCGCGCTACCGGATACACCGGCAGCGGGGAGGTCATCGAGGTGTAAGGGTGCCAGATATGGCGTTGGTCAAAGGCAAGATCGTCCGTTGTCATAATCGACTTGTAAACCAAATTAAAAAGATTTAGGTTTACGATTCTACACGAAACTCAAAATGAAACGAACACCAATATGGCTCATTCTTCTCGCTGGACAATGTCGCAAGTTACCGAATTATTTGAAAAACCACTGCTGGATCTGCTGTTTGAAGCGCAACAGATCCACCGTCAGCACTTTGACCCGCAGCAGGTACAGGTCAGTACGTTGTTGTCGATAAAAACCGGCGCTTGTCCGGAAGACTGCAAATATTGCCCACAAAGTTCCCGCTATAAAACCGGTCTGGAAACCGAGCGTTTAATGGAAGTTGAGCAGGTACTGGACTCTGCGCGTAAGGCCAAACAAGCCGGTTCAACGCGTTTCTGCATGGGCGCTGCGTGGAAGAATCCACACGAGCGCGATATGCCTTACTTGGAACAAATGGTGCAGGGCGTGAAAGAACTGGGGCTGGAAGCCTGTATGACGCTGGGTACGCTGGACGAAACGCAGGCGCAGCGTCTGGCCAGCGCGGGTCTCGACTACTACAACCACAACCTCGACACCTCGCCGGAGTTTTACGGCAATATCATCACTACCCGTTCATATCAGGAACGCCTGGATACGCTGGATAAAGTGCGTGAAGCCGGGATTAAAGTCTGCTCTGGCGGCATTGTCGGCTTAGGCGAAACGGTCACTGACCGCGCCGGGTTGCTGCTGCAGCTGGCAAACCTGCCCACTCCGCCGGAAAGCGTCCCCATCAATATGCTGGTGAAGGTGAAGGGCACGCCGCTGGCGGATAATGACGATGTGGATGCGTTTGATTTTATCCGCACCATCGCCGTGGCGCGCATCATGATGCCGACCTCGTATGTCCGTCTGTCTGCAGGACGCGAACAAATGAACGAACAGACCCAGGCCATGTGCTTTATGGCCGGGGCTAACTCGATTTTCTACGGCTGTAAACTGCTGACCACGCCGAACCCGAACGAAGATAAAGACCTGCTGCTGTTCCGCAAGCTAGGCCTGAATCCCCAGCAAACGGCGGTGCTGGCGGGCGATAACGAACAGCAGCAGCGTCTGGAACAGGCTCTGCGCACCCCAGACACTGACGATTACTACAACGCGGCAACTGTATGACCTGGCAGCAAAAAATTGACGATGCGCTTGCGGCGCGTCGTTCTGCCGATGCTCTGCGCCGTCGTCATGCGGTGACGCAGGGCGTCGGGCGTTGGTTGCAGGCAGATGGTCGTCAATATCTGAATTTTTCCAGTAACGATTACCTTGGGCTAAGCCACCATCCGCAGATCGTCTGTGCGTGGCAGCAAGGGGCCGACCGATTTGGCGTCGGCAGCGGCGGATCAGGGCATGTCAGCGGTTATTCCATAGCGCATCAGGCGCTGGAAGACGAACTGGCACAATGGCTGGGCTATTCACGCGCGCTGCTGTTTACCTCCGGGTTTGCCGCCAATCAGGCGGTGATTGCCGCGCTGATGGGTAAACAGGATCGCATTGTTGCAGACCGACTCAGCCACGCTTCGCTGCTGGAGGCCGCCAGTCTGAGCCCGGCCATGCTGCGCCGCTTTACCCATAACGACACTCAGCATTTAGCTCGTCTGCTGGCGGCTCCCTGTCCGGGGCAACAACTGGTGGTCACCGAAGGTGTATTCAGCATGGACGGCGACAGCGCGCCGCTGGCGCAAATCCACGCCGAGGCGCAGCGCCATGAGGCGTGGCTGCTGGTGGATGATGCCCACGGTATTGGCGTCACCGGTGAGGAAGGACGCGGCTCGTGCTGGCAGCAGCAGGTCAAGCCCGAGCTGCTGGTGGTGACCTTCGGCAAAGGCTTTGGCGTCAGCGGGGCGGCCATTCTCTGCTCTGACAGCGTGGCCGATTATCTGCTGCAGTTTGCTCGCCATCTGATTTACAGCACCAGTATGCCCCCGGCACAGGCTCAGGCGTTGCGCGCCGCGCTGGCGGTGATCCGCAGTCGCGAAGGCGACGAGCGCCGGGAAAAGCTGGCGATGCTTATCCAGCGTTTTCGTGCCGGTATGACGAACCCTGATTTGCTGCTGGCACAGTCAGACAGCGCCATTCAGCCACTGATCGTCGGCGATAACCAAAAAGCGTTGCAGCTGGCGCAGACGTTACGCGATCGGGGTTGCTGGGTGACGGCAATCCGGCCACCTACCGTGCCGGCTGGTACTGCCAGACTGCGACTGACGCTGACTCAGGCGCATGAAGCTCAGGATATCGACCGCTTGCTGGAGGTGCTGCATGACGCAGGTTGATAAGCAGGCCATTGCCGCCGCGTTCGGACGCGCTGCCTCCCACTACGAACAACACGCTGAATTACAGCGTCAAAGCGCCGATGCGTTACTGGCGCGGCTGGCGGGGCGGCAGTATGCCCGCGTGCTGGATGCCGGCTGCGGGCCAGGTCGCATGAGTCGCTACTGGCGAGAGCAGGGGAGCGAGGTCAGCGCCCTGGATTTGTCTGCGCCTATGCTGGCGCAAGCCCAGCGGCACGATGCGGCGCACCATTATCTGCTGGCCGATATTGAGGCCATTCCGCAGGATACCGCGACGTTTGACCTGGCCTGGAGCAATCTGGCCGTGCAATGGTGCGGTGATTTACGCCACGCATTAGGCGAACTCTACCGCGTCGTGCGCCCCGGCGGGACGGTGGCCTTCAGCACCCTGGCGCATGGCTCGATGCCGGAACTGCGTCAGGCGTGGCAGGCGGTGGATAACCGGGCGCACGCCAACCGTTTTTTACCCGTCGAACAGCTGGAAAACGCGCTGCACGGCTGGGAGGTTGAGTATCAGATGCAGGCCGTCACGCTGTGGTTTGACGATGCGCTGAGCGCCATGCGTTCGCTCAAAGGCATTGGCGCGACGCATTTGCATGAAGGTCGCGAACAGCGCGTGCTGACCCGCTCACAGCTGCAACAGTTACAGTTAGCCTGGCCCCAGCAGCAGGGGAAATACCCGCTGACGTACCATCTTTTTTGGGGAGTGATTCAACGTGACTAAAACGTATTTTGTCACCGGGACGGACACCGAGGTCGGTAAAACCATCGCCAGCTGTGCATTGTTACAGGCGGCAGGACAGTTGGGCTACCGGACCGTGGGCTACAAGCCGGTCGCCTCGGGCAGTGAAATGACGGCAGACGGCCTGCGTAACAGCGATGCCCTGGCGTTGCAGCGGAACAGTACGTTGGCAGTGGACTATGCGGCCATCAATCCGTATACCTTCGCCGAACCCACGTCACCGCATATTATCAGCGCCGATGAAGGGCGACCGATTCAGGCCCCGGTGATGTCTGCCGGTTTACGCGCCCTGGAGAAACAGGCTGACTGGGTGCTGGTAGAAGGGGCCGGGGGATGGTTGACCCCGCTTTCGCCGACGCTGAGCTTTGCCGACTGGGTGCAAACGGAACAATTGCCGGTGATTCTGGTGGTGGGCGTGAAGCTCGGCTGTATCAACCATGCCCTCCTGACCGCGCAGGCGATACGCCAGACCGGGCTGACGCTGGTCGGCTGGGTTGCCAATGACGTAACCCCGCCAGGGAAGCGTCACGCTGAATACATGGCGACGCTGAGGCGCACACTTGCGGCACCGCTGCTGGGCGAGATCCCGTGGCTGTCAGCGACGCCGGAGCAGGCAGAGACCGGACACTATATCGATTTGAGCACGCTGCCTTAGGCGCCATTCTGGTGCGGATAGGCTGCTGTGGCCTGCCGTGTTAACGCCCTGGGCAGGCAAAAAAATGATGAAAATGCGAGCAGGATCTCGACTGCTCCAGCCCGCTTCGTTAGCTGATAAATATCAAAATTTAGCGATAATTTTTTTTTATTCGACCAAAAAAGGACATCGATACGTTTCTGCCAGGCGGCAGTCAGCACGGGCTGGAGACAGTTATCCACTATTCCTGTGGATAACCTTGTGCATTAGAGTTAGAAAACACTATGTAAGCGAGAGAAGACGCGGCCTGCGACTAAATTGCTGCGAAAGACGGCTTGAGAAAATAGTTATTCAAATACAGATTGTTAGATAAAAGCAATGGCTGTCGCGGAAGTGTCATCCGTTGCCATAAAACTTTCATCTCCTGGCTTGACAAATGTTAAAAAAGTCATAGGTCTGGGGATAACACATTTTTGCTGGTGTTTTATCTTGCCTGCGGTGAAATTTTAGCCCGCCGTGATGGGGGTTAAGGGGGCGTAACAGAAATATTGTGGTGTGTTACTGTTTTTTCATCCAGTATATTTTACTGGCAAAATCTACTGCTGCGAGTAAAATTAGACACCTGCCCGCCCATTGCTTCAGGTAGCTGCTCATGAGTAAACCGTTCAAACTGAATTCCGCTTTTAAACCCTCTGGCGATCAGCCTGAGGCGATTCGTCGCCTGGAAGAAGGGCTGGAGGATGGTCTGGCGCATCAGACGCTGCTGGGCGTAACGGGTTCGGGGAAAACGTTCACCATCGCCAACGTCATTGCGGACCTCCAGCGGCCAACCATGGTGCTGGCACCCAACAAGACGCTGGCGGCCCAGCTTTATGGCGAGATGAAAGAATTCTTCCCGGATAACGCGGTAGAGTATTTTGTCTCCTACTACGACTATTACCAGCCGGAAGCGTACGTACCGAGTTCTGATACGTTCATCGAGAAAGATGCGTCGGTCAACGAACACATCGAGCAAATGCGACTGTCGGCGACCAAGGCGCTGCTGGAGCGTCGGGATGTCATTGTGGTGGCCTCGGTTTCCGCGATCTATGGTCTGGGCGACCCGGACCTGTATTTGAAAATGATGCTGCACCTGACTGTCGGGATGATCATCGACCAGCGCGCCATTTTGCGGCGGCTGGCGGAGCTGCAATATACCCGCAACGATCAGGCATTTCAGCGCGGGACGTTCCGTGTGCGCGGTGAAGTGATAGACATCTTCCCGGCAGAATCTGACGACATTGCGCTGCGCGTGGAGCTGTTTGATGAAGAAGTGGAGCGTTTGTCACTGTTTGACCCGCTGACCGGGCAGGTTGAATCCAGCATTCCACGCTTTACCGTCTACCCTAAAACGCACTACGTTACGCCACGCGAACGCATTGTGCAGGCGATGGAAGACATTAAGGTCGAGCTTGCCGAGCGGCGTAAAAACCTGCTGGCGAACAACAAGTTGCTGGAAGAACAGCGCTTAAGCCAGCGTACGCAGTTCGATCTGGAGATGATGAACGAGCTGGGCTACTGCTCGGGCATTGAAAACTATTCCCGCTATCTCTCCGGGCGCGGGCCTGGCGAGCCGCCGCCGACGCTGTTTGACTACCTGCCAGCCGATGGCCTGCTGGTGGTCGATGAATCCCACGTGACTATTCCGCAAATCGGCGGTATGTATCGCGGCGACCGGGCGCGAAAAGAGACGCTGGTCGAGTACGGTTTTCGTCTGCCGTCAGCACTGGATAACCGCCCGTTGAAGTTTGAAGAGTTTGAGGCGCTGGCCCCGCAAACCATCTATGTTTCCGCCACGCCGGGCAACTATGAGCTGGAGAAATCCGGCGATGACGTCGTTGATCAGGTAGTACGACCGACCGGCCTGCTGGATCCAGTGATTGAAGTGCGCCCGGTGGCAACACAGGTCGATGACCTGCTGTCTGAAATTCGTATCCGCGCGGCGATCAACGAACGTGTACTGGTGACGACGCTAACCAAGCGGATGGCGGAAGACCTCACGGAATACCTCGAAGAGCACGGCGAGCGGGTGCGCTATCTGCACTCGGACATCGACACCGTGGAACGTATGGAAATCATTCGTGACCTGCGTCTGGGCGAGTTTGACGTGCTGGTGGGTATCAACCTGTTACGAGAAGGTCTGGACATGCCTGAGGTCTCTCTGGTGGCGATTCTGGACGCCGACAAAGAAGGGTTCCTGCGTTCTGAGCGATCGCTGATCCAGACTATCGGGCGTGCGGCACGTAACATCAACGGTAAAGCGATCCTCTACGGCGATAAAATTACGGCCTCAATGGCAAAGGCGATCGGCGAAACCGAACGGCGTCGTGAGAAGCAGCATCAGTACAACGAAGAGCACGGTATTACGCCGCAGGGGCTGAACAAGAAGGTGGTCGACATTCTGGCGCTGGGGCAAAATATTGCCAAGACCAAAGCCAAGGGCCGAGGCAAGTCGCGTTCCGGCGCGAAGTCCGAGGTGGTTGAATTGGATATGACGCCGAAGGCGCTGCAGCAGAAAATCCATGAACTGGAAGGGCAGATGATGAAGCACGCGCAGAACCTGGAGTTTGAAGAAGCTGCTCAAATCCGCGATCAGCTGCACCAGCTGCGCGAGCTGTTTATCGCGGCATCGTAAGTGGGTGCCGGATGCGGGATAAATCCCTTATCCGGCCTACGGGATAGAGCGCGTTGGTAGGCCTGATAAGCGCAGCACATCAGGCAGTGTTTGGTGCCGGATGGCGGAACAGAACGCTTCGGTAGGCCTGATAAGCGTAGCGCCATCAGGCAATTCCACCTAGCCTAACGCTTGCACCGCTTTTTCCAGCGCGTCGTGCAACAGCTGACGGTCGTGGCGATACGGAATATCGCTGGCTTCCAGCACGTCCTGAATCACGATGCGGTCACTCACGGCTGAAGCATCGACTTTTGGCCCGACAACCACCGCATCAATCACTTTTTTCCCGACATATTGTTCGATGATAGTCAGCTTATCGTTAAGCGTCAGACTGGCGGCAGGGAGGCTTAATTCACGCCCCAGATTGCCGATGTAGACCATCGGAGCCGGTGTGCGACGTAAGGCCTGCGCCAGTTCGTCGAGCAGCAGGATCGGCATCAGGCTGGTGTAAAAACTGCCCGGCCCAATCAGAATCAAATCGGCTTCAGCGATAGCCTCTACCGCTTCGCGCGTGGTCGGCACCTTTGGCGACAGCATCAGTTCCTGAGGCGGGATAGTGAGCTGATCGATATTCACCTCGCCATAAATCTCATGTCCCTGATCGTCGATAGCCATTAAATCGACCGGCAGCTCGGACATCGGAATTAAATGCGCGTCAACTTTCAACATGCTGCGAATTAAATTGATCGCTTCCAGAGGCCGTACGCTGAGGTGATCTAATGCCTTTAACATCAGATTTCCGAGGTTATGCCCGGAAAGTTCGCCATTACCGCCAAAACGATACTCAAACATCGCGGATGCGACGCTGGGCTGGGTAATTAACTGGTTCAGACAGTTACGCATATCTCCCCAGGCAATACCTCCCTCGGAGCGGCGAATTCGACCGGTAGATCCGCCGTTATCGGTGGTGGTGACAATGCCCGTCAGGCGTGAACCTAAAGGAGAAAGTGAAGAGAGGACGCGTCCCAATCCATGCCCTCCGCCGAGAGCGACAACGCGATCCAGATCCGCCAACGTGCGAGTGCGCATAGTTATTCCTGATATTAATTGATCGCCGTTACAGTAGCGTAAATTACGGGTTTTCAGCAATTATCTGGCGGTGTTGTGTGAAAATAAATTTAGGCGATCTGTACCCTAAATAATTTGAGTTGCAGGACAAAACGGTTAACCGTTTTGAACAGCGCTTGCGCTGGCCCCGAAGGGGTGAGGCCGAAGGGCGAATCACGCGGCAAGGGAATGAATCCCCAGAAGCTTACTGAAGTAAGTGACTGGGGAGAACGAGCGCAGCCAACGCACATGCAACGTGAAGTATGACGGGTATACCCCTTTTTGACGACATCCACCTGATAGCAAGATGATGTATATCAATGCAAAACTGTGATTTTTGCTTATTCTGTAGCGAAATTGCACGATCATGTCGCTATGTATAGGATTATATAGCGAAAGTGTACATGGCAAAACTGTTATTTACACGCTAGTATCGGCATAACCAACATGTACTCGACGTATGACGAGTATAAACACTCTAGCCTCTGCACCTGGGTCAAATGATACGGTGCTTTGGCCGTGACAAGGCTTACATCAGATTGTCACCAGGGCGCAGGAAGAAATGACTCCGCCTCCCGTATTTGGAAAGGTGTACATGGGCTCTCAACTTACCGATGCTTTCGCACGTAAGTTTTACTACTTACGTTTGTCGATTACCGATGTGTGTAACTTTCGTTGCACCTACTGCCTGCCGGATGGCTACAAGCCCGGTGGGGTCACCAATAACGGTTTTTTGACCGTTGATGAAATTCGCCGCGTCACGCGTGCGTTCGCCAATCTGGGAACGGAAAAAGTGCGTCTGACCGGGGGCGAGCCGTCATTGCGTCGTGACTTTACCGACATCATCGCCGCCGTGCGAGAAAATGACGCCATCCGCCAGATAGCGGTGACCACCAACGGTTATCGTCTGGCACGGGATGCCGCCACCTGGCGTGAGGCGGGGCTCACGGCGCTGAACGTCAGCGTCGACAGCCTTGACGCCCGTCAGTTTCATGCCATTACCGGGCAGGATAAATTTCAACAGGTGATGGCGGGCATTGATGCCGCCTTTGATGCCGGTTTTGAGAAAGTCAAAGTGAACACCGTGCTGATGCGCGATGTAAACCACCATCAACTGGACACCTTTCTCGCCTGGATCCAGCCACGTCCGATTCAATTACGCTTTATTGAGCTGATGGAAACCGGCGAAGGCAGTTCTCTCTTCCGTAAACACCATATCTCCGGCCAGGTACTGCGCGATGAACTGCTGCGTCGCGGCTGGATCCATCAGCTACGCCAGCGCAGCGACGGTCCGGCGCAGGTTTTCTGTCATCCCGATTATGCGGGTGAAATCGGTCTGATCATGCCGTATGAGAAAGACTTCTGCGCCACCTGCAACCGTCTGCGCGTCTCTTCTGTCGGCAAACTGCATCTGTGCTTATTCGGTGAAGGCGGGGTCAGCCTGCGTGATTTGCTGGAAGATGACGCTCAGCAGTCTGCGCTGGAAGAACGTATCTCAAGCGCGTTGCTGGAGAAAAAGCAGACCCACTTCCTGCATCAGAACAATACCGGTATTACGCAAAACTTATCTTACATTGGCGGCTGATCGCTAAAAGGAGTTTTTCATGAGTCAGGTAAGCGCTGAATTTATCCCGACACGCATTGCTATTCTTACTGTTTCCAGCCGTCGTGGCGAAGAGGACGATACCTCCGGCCATTATCTGCGCGACAGTGCGCTGGAGGCGGGTCATCAGATTGTAGACAAGGCGATTGTTAAAGAGAACCGCTATGCCATCCGCGCCCAGGTTTCCGCCTGGATTGCCAGTGACGATGTGCAAGTGGTGCTGATTACTGGCGGTACCGGTTTGACCGAAGGCGACCAGGCACCAGAAGCGCTGCTGCCGCTGTTCGACCGTGAAGTCGAAGGGTTTGGCGAAGTGTTCCGCATGCTCTCCTTTGAAGAGATTGGCACCGCGACGTTGCAATCACGCGCGATTGCCGGTGTGGCCAATAAAACGCTGATTTTTGCCATGCCGGGGTCGACCAAAGCGTGTCGCACTGCCTGGGAAAATATCATTGCGCCGCAGCTCGATGCCCGTACGCGTCCGTGTAACTTCCACCCCCATTTGAAGAAATAAGTATGTCGCAACTGACTCATATTAACGCCGCTGGCGAAGCGCACATGGTGGATGTTTCCGCCAAAGCCGAAACCGTACGTGAAGCGCGCGCCGAAGCCTTCGTCACTATGCGTAGCGAAACCCTGGCGATGATTATCGACGGCAGCCACCATAAAGGCGATGTTTTCGCGACCGCACGTATTGCCGGTATCCAGGCCGCCAAGCGTACCTGGGATCTTATCCCGCTATGTCACCCGCTGATGCTCAGCAAGGTTGAAGTTAATCTGCGCGCCGAGCCGGAACACAACCGTGTGCGCATTGAATCGCTGTGCCGACTGACCGGGAAAACCGGCGTCGAAATGGAAGCGTTAACCGCAGCATCGGTGGCGGCGCTGACCATCTACGACATGTGCAAAGCGGTTCAAAAGGATATGGTGATTGGTCCGGTACGCCTGCTGGCGAAAAGCGGCGGCAAGTCGGGTGATTTTAAGGTGGATGCAGATGATTAAGGTGCTTTTCTTTGCCCAGGTGCGAGAACTGGTGAACGCAGATACGTTAGAGGTCGCGGCAGATTTTCCCACGGTGGAAGCCTTGCGCCAGCATCTGGCTGCGCAAAGCGATCGTTGGGCGCTGGCTTTAGAAGATGGCAAGCTGCTGGCGGCCGTCAACCAGACGCTGGTGAGCTTCGACCATCCCCTCAACGCAGGTGATGAAGTGGCCTTCTTCCCACCGGTAACCGGAGGCTGAGATGGCTGAAACGCGAATTGTTGTTGGGCCTGCGCCGTTTAGCGTTGGGGAAGAATATCCCTGGCTGGCAGAGCGCGATGAAGACGGCGCGGTGGTCACGTTTACCGGTAAAGTGCGTAATCACAATCTCGGGGACAGCGTGCAGGCATTGACGCTGGAACATTACCCGGGCATGACCGAAAAAGCGCTGGCGGAAATCGTCGATGAGGCGCGTGAACGCTGGCCGCTGGGCCGCGTGACGGTTATCCACCGTATTGGTGAGCTGTGGCCGGGAGATGAGATAGTCTTCGTTGGCGTGACCAGCGCGCATCGCAGCAGTGCCTTTGACGCCGGACAGTTTATTATGGATTATCTTAAGACCCGCGCGCCGTTCTGGAAACGCGAGGCCACGCCGGAAGGCGACCGTTGGGTTGATGCCCGCGACAGCGATAAGCAAGCAGCAAAACGCTGGTAGAGTACAATTGGTTTAGGTACATACTAATTCAGGAGATTGTCATGGACCGATTCCCACGAACCGATTCTATTGTGCAGGCCCGTTCCGGTCTGCAAACCTATATGGCGCAAGTCTACGGCTGGATGACCTGCGGGTTGTTACTGACGGCGTTTATTGCCTGGTATGCGGCGAACACGCCGGCGGTGATGACGTTTGTCTTTTCCAGCAAAATCACTTTCTTTGGGCTGATCATCGCCCAACTGGCGCTGGTATTTGTCCTTTCCGGCATGGTGCAAAGGCTCAGCGCCGGTATGGCCACCACACTGTTTATGCTCTATTCGGCATTAACCGGGCTGACGCTGTCGAGCATCTTTATCGTCTATACCTACTCGTCTATCGCCAGCACGTTTGTGGTCACTGGTGGGATGTTCGGTATCATGAGCCTGTACGGGTACACCACCAAGCGCGATCTCAGTGGTTTTGGCAACATGCTGTTTATGGCGTTGATCGGCATCGTGCTGGCCTCGCTGGTTAACTTCTGGCTGAAGAGTGAAGCGCTGATGTGGGCGGTGACCTACATTGGGGTGATTGTGTTTGTCGGCCTGACCGCCTATGACACGCAGAAGCTGAAAAACATCGGCGAGCAAATCGATCTGCGCGACAGTTCCAACCTGCGTAAATACGCGATCCTTGGGGCGTTAACGCTGTATCTGGACTTTATCAACCTGTTCCTGATGCTGCTGCGTATTTTCGGCAATCGTCGTTAATTTCTGCTGCCGGATGGCGCTGCGCTAATCCGGCAATAACCTTCACGGTTATTTCGCCATTGCCTTCTCGTTTTTTGCCCGCAGTTTTTTCGCCCGGCTCTCCAGCAGCAAGTAACACATCAACGCCAGCAGCAGCGGGATAAAATAATACAGTACGCGATACGCGAGCAGGGCGGCGATGATCGTGCCTTGCGAGGTATTTTCGCCCGCCAGCAGTGCCATGAATACCGCTTCCAGCACGCCGATACCCGCCGGAATATGTACGATAACCCCGGCGATACTGCTGACCAGCAGCACGCCCAGCACGAAGAAATAATGGATATCCTGGCCTAATAACAGCCAGATAATCGCTCCCATCACCATCCAGTTTGCCCCGGAGATGGCCATCTGCGCCAGCGCGAATTTCCACGATGGCAGCACCAGTTTTTGCCCTTTAATCGTGATATGCCGATGTTTAGCGAAGGCGCAACACCACAGATAAATGACAATAATCAGCAGCAGTACGATACCCAGAATGCGCAGTGTGGCCTCGTCGATATACCAGTGTGCGGGCAGTTGAACGACGCCGAAGGTAAAAATAAACCCGCCGAGCAGAATATAGCCCAGCCAGTTGGTGGTAATGCTGAGTGAGAAAATGCGCGTGATCGTGCTGCCCGGTAATCCGAGGCGGGAATAGAGTCGATAGCGCATGCCAATGCCGCCCACCCAGGTGCTTAACGTCAGGTTGAAGGCGTAGCAGATAAACGACACCAGCATCACCTGACGTTTTGCCAGCTTGTGTCCGCAATAATAGCGTCCGAGCAGGTCATAACAGCCGTACAGCAGATAGCTGACGATGACCAGACCAATGGCGCTGAGCAGGGCGAGGCGGTTGTAATCCCGGATAACCGACCAGACCTCTTCCCAGTTGACCTTGCTGGCATACACCACCAGCAGTACGATCACCGCGATAAAAAATAGCCAGGTGAGGATCTTTTTTGCTAACCGCCAGCGGGGAGATGCTTTCGCCATCAGGGTTTCCCTCCTGCATCTTCAGCCTGAATGCGGTCCTGCGTTTCCAGAGTCGGCTGCGCGGGAGGCGCGACTTCGGTAAGGTGCGGCGTGTGCGCCGGTAGCCAGCCGACCAGCGCCGGAAAGTGGCGTAAAAAGTGGAACGCCAGCACGCTCTTGGTCAGGTTCCACCAGGTGCGTCTGGGCAGCATCGATTCATCTACCTGCTGGCAATCCTCGGTAATAATGGGATGCAGATTGTCCCGCAGGACCTGGTTAAATGCGCGATCATGGATAATGATGTTGGCCTCCAGATTCAGCGACAGGCTGAGCGGGTCGAGGTTGCTGGAGCCTACCGTCGCCCAGTGATCGTCCATTAGCGCGACTTTGCCGTGCAGGGGTCTGCGACGGTATTCATACACCTGGACGCCGCCTTTCACCAGATAGTTGTACAGCAGGCGAGCGCCGACTTTCACAATCGGCATATCCGGTTCACCCTGCACTATCAGTTTGACCCGCACGCCGCGTCGCGCCGCTTTGCGCAGCGCATGCAGCAGGCGATAGCCGGGAAAGAAATAGGCGTTGGCAATGATCACTTCGCGTTTGGCCTGGGTGAGCATTTTCAAATAATGGCGTTCAATATCATCACGATGTTCTTCGTTATCGCGCCAGACAAACAGCGCCTGCGCCTCGCCGGGCTGGCGATTTTCGATTGCCCGATGATGACGTCGCCACCAGCGGCGCACGGCGCTTTGCCCCGGCAGGTTTTCCAGCACGAAGGTCAGGATGTCTGCCACGATGGGACCTTCAATACGCACGGCGTAGTCCTGCTTGGCCTCCGGGCCGTAATCGGACATATGCTCGGCGGAATAGTTAATCCCGCCGACGAAAGCGACACGGTCGTCAATCACCACAATTTTGCGGTGCATGCGGCGAAAAAGGTTGGTCCGCATGCCGAACAACCGCGGGCGTGGGTCGTAATAGCGGAAAACCACGCCCGCGGTGGTGAGTTCGCTGACAAACTCCTCGCTGAGATCCGGTGACCCGTAGCCGTCGAGCAGCACTTCGGCTTTGACACCACGCTGTGCCGCACCGAGCAGTGCCGCATGCAATTGTTTCCCGACCGCATCTTCAAACCAGATAAAAGTCTCAAGGATGATTTTTTGCTGCGCCTGTTCAATGGCCTTAAACACGGCGGGGTAGTACTGGTCGCCGTTTTCCAGCAGCTGAATTTGATTGCCTTCACGCCAGCCATATTTCATAAATGAATCTCCGCGCTCAGGGGGGCATGGTCGGACAAATGTCGCCAGTGACGTAGCGCCAGCGCCGTCGGAATACTGGTATTGGCGTTTTTCACATAGATCCTGTCGAGGCGCAGCAACGGCAAACGTACCGGAAAGGTACGCGCCGGGCGTCCGTGGGCGCGGGTAAAAATCTCGTCAAGACCGGCCTGCGTTTTCAAAGGATGATTGGCCTTTTGCCGCCAGTCGTTGAAATCCCCGGCTACCACCACGGGTTCCGTTTCAGGCAGGGCATTGACCCAATCCGCCAGCATGGTCAACTGCGCCTGGCGGTGGGCTTCACGCAAACCAAGATGTACACACATCACATGGATGGGGTGAGGGAGCATCGGCGGCACGATGCGGCAGTAAAGCACACCGCGCTTTTCACTGCTGCCGACGGATACATCACGATTCTCATAATGTTCAATGGGATAGCGCGACAGCACCGCGTTACCGTGATGCCCCTGCGGATACACGGCATTGCGTCCGTAGGCGAAGTCGCTCCACATGGTATCTGCGAGAAATTCATAGTGCGTGGTATCTGGCCAGTTCTCCACGTGCAGAGGGTGAACCTCGTGCGCACCCATCACTTCCTGCAGGCACACAATGTCCGCACCGACCGTTCTGACGGCATCGCGTAGCTCAGGCAAAATAAATCGCTTATTAAAGGCGGTAAAACCTTTGTGAGTATTAATTGTGAGCACATTGAATGAAAATTGAACTATTTGTCCGCTCATGATTCTCCTGTCGGCGTCATTTTTCCTTTAAATAGTGTAGTCGGCGTCACAAAAGGATGCGGTGTTACGGAATTTTCCGTAAAGTCCGGTACTCTGAACAATTAGTTAAAGATCCTTCAGGAGAAAAGCCATGAGGTGGCAACAACGTGTTCGTGTCGCAACAGGTCTTAGTTGCTGGCAGATTGTGTTGCATTTACTGGTAGTGGCATTGCTGGTAATGGGCTGGATGAGCGGCACGCTGGTGCGCGTCGGCCTGGGATTATGCGTCGTTTATGGCGTCACGGTTTTATTAATGCTGGCGCTACAGCGTCATCATGAACAGCGCTGGCGTGATGTCGCCGACGTACTGGAAGAGCTGACCACCACGTGGTATTTCGGTGCGGCGATGATCGTGCTGTGGCTGCTGTCCCGCGTGCTGCAAAACAACGTCTTACTGGCGTTAGCGGGACTGGCGATCCTTGCCGGACCCGCAGTGATTTCGCTGCTGGCGAAAGACAAAAAACTACATCACTTTGCGTCTAAACATCGCATACGCCGCTGATCCGGTCGTGGCCGCTATCACCAACAGTGGCCACAAACTTCCCCAGACAATCTTCAGGCTCGCATCCTTCAGGTAAATCTGTTTCGTGATGTCCGTAAAGTGACGGATTGGGTTTATCCACGTCAGATTCTGCAGCCAGACCGGCATGTTTTCGACCGGAGAAACGTATCCTGACAGTAAAATTGCCGGCATCATAAAGACGAACACGCCGATAAACGCCTGCTGCTGGGTTGAACACAGCGATGAAATCAGCAGACCAAAGCCCACCAACGACAACCCGTAAATTACCATCGTGAAGTAGAACAAGCCCAGCGAACCGGCAAACGGAATGTGATAGGCCCAGATGCCAATAGCCAGCACGATAGTGGCCTGAAAGGTAGCCACGATCAGCGCAGGCACCGCTTTGCCAATGAAAATTTGCCAGGTGGTGAGCGGAGAGACCAGCAGCTGATCCAGCGTGCCCTGCTCACGTTCGCGGGCTACCGACAGCGAGGTGACGATCATCACACCGATGGTGGTGATCATGGCGATCAGCGACGGAACGACGAACCATTTGTAATCCAGATTCGGGTTATACCAGTTACGCACCACCAGTTCGCTGTTGTTCGGCTTCGCTTTGCCGTCCATCAACTCTTGCTGGTATTCCTTAACGATCTGTTGCAGATAATTCGCTGCGATCTGCGCGCTGTTTGAGTTGCGCCCGTCAAGGATCAGCTGCATAGGTGCTTGTTGGAAGGTATCCAGATTACGCGAAAAGTCGGCCGGGAAGCGCACCAGCAACAGGGCTTTTTGCGTGTCGATGGTCGGTTGGATCTCCTGCGGGCTTTTCAGCAGCAGGATATGGGTAAAGGCGCTGGCGCGGGCAAAGCGCTGTGTTAATTCCACTGAATGCTTGCCGTTGTCTTCGTTATAGATGGCGATAGTGGCGTTGGTCACTTCTAACGTGGCTGCAAACGGAAACAGGATCACCTGAATCAGCACCGGTAAAATCAGGATCGCCCGCGTCTGCGGCTCGCGTAACAGCGACTGCAGCTCTTTGCGAATTAATGTCCATAAACGATGAAACATGGCCGTCCCCTCAATCCAGCCGACGTTTGGTTTTAAGCCACGTCAGACCAATAAACATCACCGCCGAAGCGATTAAAAACAGCACGTTGATGATCAACACTACCGGAATATTTCCCGCCAGAAACAGGCTTTGCAGGGTGCTGACGAAATAACGTGCGGGAATGATATACGTCACCGCGCGAATAATGGCGGGCATGCTGTCTATCTGGAAGATAAAGCCCGACAGCATAATAGATGGCAGGAAAGCGGCGTTGAGCGCCACCTGCGCGGCATTAAACTGGTTGCGGGTGATGGTGGAGATCAGTAATCCCATGCCAAGCGTACTGAGCAGAAACAGGCTGGTGATAAAAAACAGGATCAGCAGAGAACCGCGATAGGGCACGCCAAGAATAAACACCGACACCAGCATACACAGCAGCATCGCCAGCATGCCGAGAAAATAATAGGGGATCAGTTTACACAGCAGCAATTCGACGCGGGTGACTTCGGTCGACAGCAGCGCTTCCATGGTACCGCGCTCCCATTCACGTGCGACCACTAATGAGGTCAGGATCGCGCCGATGACCGTCATAATAATGGTCACAGCTCCTGGAATAATAAAATGCTGGCTGATCGCCGCCGGGTTGAACCAGTAGCGGGTCTGCACGTCGATCAGCGGTTCGAACGATTCGCCGCGGTCTTCTGCCCGCTGCTTTTGCCAAATCTGCCAGATGCCTTCCACATAGCCTTGCACAAAGTTGGCGGTGTTCGGTTCGCTGCCATCGGTGATCACCTGAATGGGCGCAATATCGTTTGGCCGCGCCATCTGCTGGGCAAAATCCACCGGGATCACCACCAGTCCGCGAATACGCCCGGCCTGCATTTTCTCAACTAACTCCTGGCGGTTGTCGCTGATGGTGGCGTCAATATACGGCGAGCCGGTCATGGTATGGGTAAAATCCAGCGCCTCTTCGCTCTGTTGCTCGAGCAAAATCCCCACCCGCAGCTTGCTGGAATCGAGGTTAATCCCGTAGCCGAAGATAAACAGCAACAGTAATGGGATCACCACGGCAATCAGCCAGCTACTGGGATCGCGCACGATCTGCCGCGTTTCTTTAATGCACAGCGCGCGCACGCGTCGCCATGAAAGCGCGTGATTACTCATGTGCGTGCTCCTTATCCCAGTCATTGATAAGCGTGATAAACGCCTGCTCCATAGTCGGGTCCGGCGTGTCGTTATCGGCCGCCTGCGCTTTCAGGTCGTCCGGCGTGCCGCTGGCGATTAGCTTACCGCGGTACACCAGCCCGATACGGTCGCAATATTCCGCCTCGTCCATAAAGTGGGTCGTGACCATTACCGTCACACCTTTTTCTACCATGCTGTTGATATGCAGCCAGAACTCGCGACGGGTGAGGGGATCAACCCCGGAGGTCGGTTCATCGAGGAACAGAATGTCGGGTTCATGCATCAGCGAACAGGCCAGCGCCAGACGCTGCTTAAAGCCTAGCGGCAGTTCGTCGGTGGCATGAGAGGCTATGCTCTTCAGGCCGAACGCCTCGCTCATACGATCGATTTTTTCTTTCTGTGCGCGTCCGCGCAGGCCGTAGACGCCGGAGAAAAAGCGCAGATTCTGCTCCACCGTCAGGTTACCGTACAGGGAGAATTTCTGCGCCATATAACCCAGATGCTGGCGTGCTTTTCCGGAACTGACCTTCAGGTCCATGTCCAGCACCAGCGCTTTACCTGAGGTGGGAACCAGCAGGCCGCACATCATTTTAAACGTGGTCGATTTACCCGCCCCGTTGGGGCCTAACAGGCCAAAAATCTCACCGCGTTGGACGGCAAAATCCACATGGTCGGTGGCGGCAAAATCACCGAATTTTTTGGTCAGCGCTTTGGCTTCAATCACCGTTTCACCGGCGGTACCTTCTACGGTGTGCAGGATAGCGCCCAGCGGCGATTCAGAGGTTCCCGCGCCGCCGAGTAAATCGATAAACGCATCTTCAAAGCGCGGCGCTGTACTGGTGATGGTGATTTCCGGCATGCCTTCAGCTTTGCGAATATCGTCCGCCGTGGCTGCTTTTTTCAGGATCAGGCGCACGGATTTCCCCTGAATCATGCCGTCGCTGACCTGCGGTAACTTGAGCGCGCGTTGTAGCAGTTTGCGGTTATTTTCCTGCGGGCTGCTCATTAAAAAACTGCGCCCGGCCATGGTTTGCGTCAGCTGAGTCGGATCGCCTTGATAGAGCAATTCACCTTCGTTCATCAGCAGCACATCGCGGCACTGCTCGGCCTCGTCCAGATACGAGGTGCTCCAGAGGATCAACATGCCATCCCCGGCCAGTTCATGCACCATTTGCCACAATTCGCGGCGGGATATTGGGTCTACGCCCACGCCGGGCTCATCCAGCAGCAGCACTTTGGGTTCGCCGACCAGCGTACAGGCAAGACCCAATTTCTGCTTCATGCCGCCGGAGAGTTTCCCCGCCAGACGTCCGGTAAACGGCCCCAGCGAGGTAAACTCCAGCAGACGGGCAAAGGTTTTCTCCCGCGCTTCACCGGTAACGCTGCGTAAATCGGCATAGAGATTGAGGTTCTCCATGACGGTCAAATCTTCATACAGGCCGAATTTCTGTGGCATATAGCCCAGCACCGCATGCAGGGCGCTGTCGTTGATGATGGGGTCAAAGCCAATCACCGTCGCGCTGCCGCCATCCGGCTTCAACAGGCCCGCCAGCATCCGCATCAGCGTGGTTTTCCCTGCGCCGTCGGGACCTACCAGACCGGTGACATAACCTGCGTGAATCGTGCAGTCGAGCGGGGCGACCGCCGGTTTTTCCATCCCGGCAAAGCGCTTAACCAGCCCGTTGAGGGTAATGACTGCGTCATTCATGCCGCGCCTCGTCACCGAACTTCACCGTCACCGGCATTCCCTGACGCAGCGCGTCGTCGGCATCGGTCACGACAATACGCAGGCGGTAGACCAGGTCGGTACGCAGGTCCGGGGTCTCTACCGTTTTCGGCGTAAATTCTGCTGTTGGCGACACAAAGCCGATTTTGCCGTGGTACGGTTTGTCCGGGCGGCCATCGGTATAAAGCAGAATTTCACGTCCTGGCTGCGCCTGGCTCAGATTGCGTTCGTCCACATAGGCGCGGACCCACACCGGCCGGGTAAGCGACAGCGTCAGCACCGTGCCGCCCGCGTTCAGCATACTGCCGGGCTCGACCGCACGGGTAAGCAGTGTGCCGTCAGACGGGGAAGTCAGCGTGGTGTCATGCAAATCGAGTTCAGCCTGCGCCAGCTGCGCCTGAGCCTGTTCGAGCGTCGCTTTCGCCTGGGCGATATCCTGCGGACGATTACCGCTGCGGTATTGACTGAGTTTATCCTGCGCGGATTTCAGCGTTGCCAGCGCCTGGTCGCGTGAAGAACGGGCGTTTTCCAGATCGTTGGCTGAGATAGTGCGGCTTTTCCATAATCCGAGCTGGCGATTATAAAAGTTCTGCGCGTAGTCATACGCTGCCTGGGCCTGCTTCACGGCCGCCGCGGTTTGTGCGATTTCTTCTTCACGATACCCGGCCAGCATCAGGTCGTACTGCGCCTGCGCGGCGGCAACGTTAGCCTTCGCCTGCATCAGCGCGTTTTCGTAGGGGGCGTGGTCCAGTTCGCCCAGTACCTGACCGGCAGTAATCGCATCACCTTCGTCAACCGCCAGCGAGGCCAGCCTGCCGCCTACGCGAAAACTTAAATTGACGCTGCGGATATCGACGTTGCCGTACAGGGTCAGGCCGTTATCTTGTTGGCTTTGATACCACCACGTTCCACCAGCAATCACGGCAACGAGGGCCGCGATAACCAGCCCGAGAACGACAGGTTTTTTCATGACTCCAGACTCCTTTGCGTTAAACCTTGCAGAATAAGATCGATGTGACAGGTGATCGTGTGTTCAATTAGCGCGGTTTTATCCGCATCAAATTGTGACCAACCCGTGCGCAACAGAATAGTTTCTTTACCCAAACGGAAGGCCAGCACTTCACCCAATATGGCGTGGGTATGCAGGATCATTTGGGTGTCATTGGCATCGCGACCCGTATAAGCGGCAATTAAGCGGGTCAGGTGGCTATGCAGCGGGTTGATCACCTGGTCATGCACCAACTGATAGGCTGCAGTGGGGGAGAGCTGTTCGCGCGAAATAAATTTGCTCAGGTTCACCGTGTCATCCTGGGTTAACAGCGTGATCATGTTTTTGCAGGCACGCAGGATCAGTTCGCGCATGGCGGACCGGTCCGGCTTGGGTTGGGTAAACAGACGCTCGGCTTCTTCAGCATGAGGGCGAAACTGTGAACCGATAAAATCCGCGATCCACTGGGCGCAGGCGAGATATAAATCCTCTTTTGAACCAAAATAGTAGGTAATCGCGGCGATGTTTTGTCCGGCTTGAGCGGCAATATCGCGCGTAGTGGCATGCAGTCCGTACTCACCAAATTGTGCGAGCGCGGCGGCAATCAGCTGGTTCTTTGCCTGTTCACCTTTAGTTGTCATGGTGGATGTATTCATGGCATGCCTAAATTATTAATCAATCGATTGATTAAGATTATGACTGATTTCTGCACTTGTCTAGTCTGGTGGTTTATTTTGTTTTTCGCGGCTGGCGGGATAATTTATGCGGTACATCACAAAAACTGCTACACTCCGCCCCTTCATGACATTGTGGTTTTTGTCATCTCTTTTGCGAGTATCGTCCTGAAAACGACACCGGTAACGGTCAGGGCGGTTCGGAGTAGTTATGTCTTTTGATTCCCTTGGTTTAGATCCTGAAATCTTGCGCGCCGTTGCCGAGCAGGGTTACCGTGAACCTACCCCTATTCAGCAGCAGGCAATCCCCGCCGTGCTGGAAGGCCGTGATCTGATGGCCAGCGCCCAGACCGGCACGGGGAAAACGGCAGGTTTTACCCTGCCGCTGTTACAACACCTCATTACCCATCAGCCGCATGGCAAAAGCCGTCGTCCGGTGCGTGCGCTGATCCTGACGCCAACCCGCGAGCTGGCGGCACAAATTGGCGAAAACGTCCGCGATTACAGCAAGTATCTGAACGTCCGCTCGCTGGTGGTTTTCGGCGGCGTAAGCATTAACCCGCAGATGATGAAACTGCGTAGTGGCGTAGATGTGCTGGTGGCAACGCCGGGCCGTTTGCTCGATCTGGAACATCAAAACGCGGTGAAACTGGATCAGGTTGAGATCCTGGTACTGGATGAAGCGGACCGTATGCTGGATATGGGCTTTATCCATGATATTCGTCGCGTACTGGCTAAACTGCCCGCTAAACGTCAAAACCTGCTGTTCTCCGCAACGTTTTCTGACGACATTAAGTCGCTGGCAGAAAAACTGCTGCATAACCCGCTGGAAATTGAAGTTGCGCGTCGTAATACCGCGTCTGAGCAGGTCAGCCAGCTCGTTCACTTTGTGGATAAAAAACGTAAACGTGAATTGCTGTCACAGATGATTGGCCAGGGTAACTGGCAGCAGGTGCTGGTCTTTACCCGTACCAAACATGGTGCCAACCACCTGGCAGAACAGCTGAATAAAGACGGTATTCGCAGCGCGGCGATCCACGGTAATAAATCTCAGGGTGCGCGTACGCGTGCGCTGGCCGATTTTAAATCCGGCGATATTCGCGTGCTGGTGGCGACCGACATCGCGGCTCGCGGGCTCGACATTGAAGAGCTGCCGCACGTGGTGAACTATGAGCTGCCAAACGTCCCGGAAGACTATGTTCACCGCATCGGACGTACCGGTCGTGCTGCGGCTACCGGTGAAGCGCTGTCTCTGGTGTGTGTTGATGAGCACAAGCTGCTGCATGACATCGAAAAACTGCTGAAAAAAGAGATCCCGCGTATTGCGGTTGATGGCTATGCGCCGGACCCGTCGATTAAAGCCGAGCCAATCCAGAACGGACGCCAGCAGCGTGGCGGCGGCGGTGGTCGTGGGCAAGGTGGAGCAGGCCGTGGTCAGCAGCCGCGTCGCCAGGACGGTGGTGCGCCAAAAGCGAAACCGCGTAACAGTGAAGGCAAACCGGCAGGCGACAAACCGCGTCCACCGCGTCGTCCTCGCAGACCGTCTTCTGCACAGTAATTGCGAGCCCGGCCGAATAGCCGGGCTTTTTTTTTGCGACGCGTATCAGAAAGTGCCACAATAGTGGCTGTTTATACAGTATTTCAGGTTTTCTCATGGCATTAACCGCAGCGTTGAAAGCGCAAATTGCCGCCTGGTATAAGGCGCTTCAGGAACAGATCCCCGACTTTATCCCCCGTGCACCGCAGCGGCAGATGATTGCTGATGTCGCGAAAACGCTGGCTGGGGAAGATGGGCGACATCTGGCTATCGAAGCGCCGACCGGCGTCGGGAAAACGCTGTCCTATTTAATTCCGGGGATTGCCATTGCCCGTGAAGAACAAAAGACGCTGGTGGTCAGTACCGCCAACGTCGCGTTGCAGGATCAGATCTACAGTAAAGACCTGCCGCTGCTGCGCAAAATTATCCCTGATCTGCGATTTACCGCCGCGTTTGGGCGAGGGCGCTATGTCTGCCCGCGTAATTTAGCGGCCTTGGCCAGTACCGAACCCAATCAGCAGGATTTGCTGGCGTTTCTCGACGATGATCTGACGCCCAACAACCAGGAAGAACAAAAACGTTGCGCCAGGCTCAAAGGCGACCTCGACACTTATAAATGGGATGGGTTGCGCGATCACACCGATATCGCCATTGATGACGGGCTCTGGCAGCGCCTGAGCACCGATAAAGCCAGCTGCCTGAACCGTAACTGTCATTACTACCGTGAATGCCCATTTTTTGTTGCCCGCCGTGAGATCCAGGAAGCCGAAGTGGTGGTGGCAAACCACGCGTTAGTGATGGCGGCCATGGAGAGCGAAGCGGTGTTACCGGAACCGAAAAATTTGCTGCTGGTGCTTGATGAAGGCCACCATCTGCCGGACGTCGCGCGCGATGCGCTGGAAATGAGCGCCGAGATTACCGCGCCCTGGTATCGGCTGCAGCTGGATTTATTCAGCAAACTCGTGGCGACCTGCCTGGAGCAGTTTCGCCCGAAAACCACGCCGCCGCTGGCTAATCCAGAGCGCCTGAACGCCCACTGTGAAGAGCTGTATGAGCTGATCGCCTCACTAAACAACATCCTCAATCTGTACCTGCCCGCCACGCAGGAAGCTGAACACCGCTTTGCAATGGGTGAGCTGCCTGCGGAAGTGATGGAGATTTGTCAGCGTCTGGCGAAGCTCACCGAGATGCTACGCGGTCTGGCGGAACTGTTCCTCAACGATCTCAGCGAAAAAACCGGCAGCCACGATATCGTTCGTCTGCATCGGGTTATTTTGCAGATGAACCGGGCGCTGGGTATGTTTGAAGCGCAAAGTAAACTGTGGCGGCTGGCTTCGCTGGCGCAGTCATCAGGCGCGCCGGTGACCAAATGGGTGACGCGTGACGTGCGTGACGGACAGATGCATGTCTGGTTTCACTGCGTGGGGATCCGTGTCAGCGATCAGCTTGAACGCCTGTTGTGGCGCAGCGTGCCGCATATTATCGTCACCTCTGCCACCTTACGCTCGCTCAACAGTTTCTCGCGCCTGCAGGAGATGAGCGGCCTGAAAGAAAAAGCAGGGGACCGTTTTGTTGCGCTGGACTCGCCGTTTAATCATGTCGAGCAAGGCAAAATTGTCATTCCGCAGATGCGTTACGAACCGTTGATGGAGAACGAAGAGCAGCATATTGCCGAAATGGCGGCTTATTTCCGCGAACAGGTGGAAAGTAAAAAACATCAGGGCATGCTGGTGCTCTTTGCCAGCGGTCGGGCAATGCAGCGTTTTCTTGAGCACGTAACCGATCTGCGTCTGCTGTTGCTGGTGCAGGGCGATCAGCCGCGCTACCGACTGGTGGAACTGCACCGCAAGCGGGTACAAAACGGTGAGCGTAGCGTGCTGGTTGGGCTGCAGTCTTTTGCCGAAGGCCTCGATTTGAAAGGCGACCTGTTGACTCAGGTTCATATTCACAAAATTGCGTTTCCGCCCATCGACAGCCCGGTGGTGGTGACTGAGGGCGAATGGCTGAAAAGCCTGAATCGCTATCCCTTTGAGGTGCAGAGTTTACCTGCGGCATCGTTCAATTTGATTCAGCAGGTTGGGCGACTCATTCGTAGTCACGGTTGCTGGGGCGAAGTGGTGATTTACGATAAGCGTTTATTGACCAAAAACTATGGTCAGCGTTTACTGAATGCGTTACCCATATTTCCGATAGAGCAACCTGGTGTGCCAGACGTTATAGTAAAACCAAAAGAAAAAGCGAAACCCACACGCCGCCGTCGGCGTTAACGATGTGAGCAACAGGCAAGGAGTTATCGATGGATTACCGCAAAATCATCAAAGAGATTGGGCGAGGTAAAAATCACGCGCGTGACCTGGACCAGGATACCGCTCGTGGACTGTATACCCACATGTTAAACGGCGACGTGCCTGACCTTGAGATGGGCGGCGTACTGATTGCGCTGCGTATTAAAGGGGAAGGTGAGGCAGAAATGCTGGGCTTTTATGAGGCGATGCAAAACCATACCCTTCGCCTGACGCCGCCCGTTGCCAAACCGATGCCTATCGTCATTCCCAGCTACAACGGTGCGCGCAAGCAGGCTAACCTGACGCCGCTGCTGGCTATTTTGCTGCATAAGCTGGGTTTCCCGGTCGTGGTGCACGGGGTGAGCGAAGATCCAACCCGCGTGCTGACGGAAACCATTTTTGACCTGATGGGGATTGCACCTACCCTGCATGCCGGACAGGCTCAGGCGAAACTTGAGGGACATGAGCCGGTGTTTATCCCAGTGAGTGCGCTGTGCCCGCCGCTGGAGAAACAGCTGGCGATGCGCTGGCGGATGGGCGTACGCAACAGTGCGCATACGCTCGCGAAATTAGCCACGCCGTTTGCTGAAGATGCCGCACTGCGTCTTGCCAGCGTTTCGCACCCGGAGTACGTGTCGCGGGTAGCGAAATTCTTTGGTGATATCGGCGGGCGCGGCCTGCTAATGCACGGCACGGAAGGGGAGGTGTACGCCAACCCACAGCGTTGCCCGCAGATCAGCCTGATAGACCATTCTGGTGTACGAGTGCTGCAGGACCGCCAGAGCGAGATGCCTGACGAGCCAGTGCCGCTGCCGGTGGCAAAAGATCCGGAAACCACCGCGCGCTGGATAGAGCGTTGTCTGGCCGGAAGTGAGCCGGTACCGGCCTCGTTGAGGATTCAGATGGCCTGCTGCCTGGTGGCAACCGGCGAAGTCGCTACGCTGGCTGAAGGATTTACCCGCGTCGACCAGTGCTTCTGATGTACTCATCTCCCCGGCGGGCCTGATTTACAGGTCCGCCCGTTCCCGCCTTTTCTGCTATTCCTGCTATTTCTGCAATGTGAAATTTCTGCACGTTTATTGACCTCCTGAGCGTCGTGGCGCAGCATAGTTTGTTGAAAAATAAGAAACACAACAAACACGCAACATAACAGGAGATAACCATGAACAGTGGACACCGCTTTCATGCGCCTACGCTGCACGCCTTTATTCAGGCCGTTTTTCGTCAGATGGGCAGTGAAGAGCAGGAAGCGCGCTTAGTTGCCGATCATCTGATCGCCGCGAACCTTGCCGGCCACGATTCTCACGGCATTGGCATGATCCCAAGCTATGTTCGTTCCTTTTCGCAGGGACATTTGCAGCTAAACCGCCACGCGAAAGTGGTGAAAGACGCGGGGGCGGTGGTAACGCTTGACGGCGACAGTGCGTTTGGTCAGGTTGCGGCACATGAAGCTATCACGCTGGGAATCGAGAAAGCCCGTCAGTTCGGTATTGCCGCGGTGGCACTACACAATTCCCATCACATCGGACGCATTGGCTATTGGGCAGAGCAATGTGCAGCCGCAGGCTTTGTCTCCGTTCACTTTGTGAATGTGGTCGGAATCCCGATGGTTGCGCCTTTTCAGGGGCGTGACAGCCGGTTTGGCACTAACCCTTTCTGCGCCGTGTTTCCGCGTAAGAATGATTTCCCCCTGCTGCTGGACTATGCGACCAGCGCCATTGCTTTTGGCAAAACGCGCGTTGCGTGGCATAAGGGTGAGCCAGTGGCGCCAGGATGTCTGATTGATGCTGACGGCGTTCCGACTACCGATCCCGCCGTGATGCAGGTGTCTCCGCTGGGCTCGCTGCTTACCTTCGCTCAGCATAAAGGCTATGCGCTGGCGGCAATGTGCGAAATTCTGGGCGGTGCGCTTTCCGGGGGGAAAACTACGCACGAAGACAGTTTGCAGGACAGCGCTGACGCCATCATTAACTGCATGACGACGATCATTCTAAACCCGGAATTATTTGGCGCGCCGGATTGTGACCATCAGGTCGCCGCATTTGCGAAATGGGTCAAAGCGTCGCCGCATGGCGAGGACGCCCCGGTTCTGCTACCGGGTGAGTGGGAAGTGAGTACGCGTGAGGCGCGACTGGCGCAGGGCATCCCGCTGGATGTAGGAAGCTGGCAGGCAATTTGTGAGGCGGCGCAGTTCGTGGGGATGCCGGAGACGGTGTTGCAAGAATTCCGTCATCGGTTGGAACAGTAAGCAAAAAAAAGCCCGTCCAGTGGACGGGCAAACAAAGGGTAACAAACAGGGTCAATGAGGGTTGGAGCATTGGGTCTTGCAGGTAATTCGTCGGTTATTTGTAAATAACCGCAGTGCCGCTCATTTTGTCTTTGCCGACAGCGGACGTAATGCTGTAGCCACTTGCACCTGCAGCGGCAGCTTTTTCAGCCAGTTTGGCTTCCAGGCCATCCAGCGTGCTGGCGCCATCAGCAGATACCACGCCCACTTTATTCATGCTCTGTGCCTGAGTGGAAGTAACAGGCTCGGCAGCGAAAGCGCCAAATGACAGGGTAGACAGGGCGATGGCAGCAACAGCATATTTGATATTTTTCATGATTAATCTCTCGCAGGTTATTCTGTTAGTCAGTGTTTTGTTCGGTAGACGTTGTTTTGTCGATGTGAGAAGTATCACGTTTTTTTAGGTGAGAGAAAATCGAATAGAATTGACGACATCAATCAAAAAAATTGAATGACAAATAACTTATTGAATATTAATAAATTCGGAAGGCGGATTTACAGTTCTTGTCATTGCGATTTACAGAGCCAGCGACAACGGCACATTTTGCTACACTCATCGCGAAAAACCGTGCTCGTAAAGGAAATCGTATGCGCTGAAACTTTTGGTAAAGAAGGGTCAACGTAGCTGGCTGTCTTTCGATCCTCTGCGATTATATCCTGAGTATGCGGTGTTATGTGAATCTTTATCCTGCTGGCAGGCGATGCATAAACGTACCCCAGGTACCGCCTCGCGCCGGGCCTGAGGGATAGGATTGCCACATTCTTCGCATTCATACAGACTTTCACCCGTGGGTAACTCACCACGGGCGCGGGCGACAGCATCTTCAATAGTATTGTTGATCTGTTCGTTCACTGCGTCGTCATTTGCCCATCCGGATGCCATAGCCCCTCCGTACATTCAGTTTGTATAATAATTATAGTGAATGATATGGATGGAAAACGAATGCACAAGCGCACCGTCAGATTTCAGACCATTCGCGTAGCAGATTATGGTAGAGATTGAGCAGCGATGGGATCTCGGCGCTTTCACCGTGGCGTGCCTTCAGGGACTGGATGTTCTTATCCAGTTCAAAGAGCATGGCGCGTTTTTTATCGTCGCGGATCATCGACTGGATCCACATAAACGACGCTATACGAACGCCGCGCGTCACCGGCGTAACGCAATGCAGGCTGCTGGAAGGGTAGAGCACCAGGTCGCCAGCCGGGAGTTTGACCGCATGCTGACCGTAAGTGTCATTGACCCGCAACTCTCCACCCTCATAGCTGTCGGGGTCACTTAAGAATAATGTGGCGGAAAGGTCGGTACGCATCCAGCCGCTTTCCGGGTGGCTACGCACTGCGCCATCAACGTGAAAGCCGTAGGTCTCTGCGTTCTGATAACGATTGAACAACGGCGCGGAGATTGTTTTTGGCAATGCTGCAGCAAAGAACAGCGCGCTGCTGTTCACGGCGGCCAGCACCTCTTTATGTAACGCAACATAGCGCTCGCTCTGCGTATCAACCTGCTGGTTATTTTTGACCTGAGCGCCCTGAGCGCCAGTGGTAGCACGGCCATCTATCCACTCGGCTGAATCCAACTGTTCGCGAAACCAAGCAACGTCCTGCGGCGATAAGACGCCAGGAATGTGGTACATCATCAGTGTTTCTCCTGAAAGTGGGGCTTACGCCCCACGTGATACATCAGAAATGCATATTGGCGGTGAGCAGGAAGGTTCTCGGCTCACCCGGATGGTAACGGTATCCGCTCTTGTTGATCGAGGAGACATAATCGGTGTCAAACAGGTTATAGACGTTAAGCTGGAAATCGAGGTTGCGGTTTACGCGATATCCCAGTTTGGCATCCGCGACCCAGTAGCTTTCAGTAAAGGATGGCGTGCCCACCGCGCCGTCCGCGCCGCGATGCATACTGCCCACGTAGCGTGCGCCTGCGCCAACGGAGATATCATCCGTGGCCTGATACTGACTCCACAGGGTGAATGCATGTTCCGGTGTATACGGCAGGGAGGATGAACCATCCTGAGCGACGTCTTTACCGTTATGGACCGTGGCGCGCTGCTGGGTGTATCCGCCAATCACCTGCCATGCCGGGGTAATGTTGCCGGCTACCGACAGTTCGTACCCTTCAACGCGTTTCTCCCCATACTGGGACCAGGTACCGTCATCGTTCTGCTCGACCTCGTTCTCAATGTCGGTGCGGAAAATCGCAGCGGTTAACAGCAGGCGCTTATCCAGTACTTCCCATTTGGTGCCAATTTCGCTGGTCTTTGCTTTTTGCGGTTTAAAATCAGTACGGTTGGCGCTGTTGCCGGTACCGCTCTGGGCGAGGGCAAAATTGCTGCCACCCGGCGGTTGCTGAGAGACCGCATAGTTAATGTAAATGTTGCCGTTATCTGTCAGATGATAAAGCGCGCCCGCTTTCCAGTTCACCAGATTACCAGACTTAGCGGTATCGACGGTGGTGACCGGCGATCCTTTGGCTACGCCTGCCGGGCAGGCGACAGCACCGCGCCCGGATGCACCGCATGCAGTGGCGCTGTCATACTCGGTGCGATAGTTATCGAGACGAATGCCGCCGTTCAGCTCAAACTCACGGGTAATTTGCAAGGTGTCGAATGCATAAATGCCGAAGGTGTCGGTCTGGCCGTTGGCGTTGGCACCGTTACGGTTTAATCCACCCACGCTGACATTGCTGTTGGGATGGTAAATATTCACCGGCGGTGGCGTGATCGGCACTACGCCGTAGTTGGTCTGCGTTTCACGCGTAAACTCTACGCCGGTGCTGATGTCATGGCCAATGGCGCCGGTATAAAATTTTGAGGTCAGGTTGGTCTGGTTGGTGAGGATTTTGTTGCTGACATCTTTGGTATTGGCCAGACGCGACCAGGTCCACGTGTCTACGCTGCTGGTTGGCTGCGTGATATTTGACGCGCCGCCCATCACCGCCGTCATCAGGTAATCTTGTTTGACTCGTGACCAGCGCGTGGTATTGCGCACGGTGGTGCTGTCGCTCAGATCATGCTCAAAGCGCATCGTCGCGGTATCGGTCGTCGAGTCGTCGTAATCTGAATCGGTGCCATAGAAATTATGCGTATCCACTTTCCCTGAATGATTCAGGGCAGAAGTCCCCGCAGAAGGTGCAGAGTACCCCGGCAGGCCGATGGTGGGAACACCGCCGTCCGGCGTGTTGTGCTGGGTGACGTGCAAGTAGTTCAGATACAGACGATTTTCGGTGCCTAAACCAAAGGCGATGGACGGGGCCACGCCGTAACGTTCATTTTTAACGTTATCGCGTCCGGCATCGTGCGTCTTTTCGCCCATCAGGTTTAATCGTGCGGCGGTGGTCTCGCCAATGGCCTGATTGATGTCCAGCGTACCGCGGCGGAACCAGGCGCTGCCGACGCTGGCAGAGGCATCAATGCCGGAGTCAGTGCGCGGTTGCTTGCTGATCATGTTGATGGAGCCGGTCGGCGCGCTGCGGCCATAATCGGTACCGGAAGGACCTTTAATCACTTCAACTTGTTCGGTATTGAAGGTATCGCGCGTCACGCTGCCAATATCGCGAACGCCGTCGATGTAAATGCTGTTCGAGGTATCGGCCCCACGCATATAAATCGCGTCACCGGTGGTGGAGTTGCCGTTTTCACCGGCGAAAAATGCGCCTACGCCCGGCACGTTCTTTAGCGCATCGGTCAGATTTGTTGCCCCTTGATCCTTAATGACCTGCTCAGAAATCACCGTCATGGTGCGCGTCGTATCAGCAACAGGACGGGAGAATTTCGGATCGGCAGAGTGGGTGGGGGCGTACAGCGACGGTTTGGCGGCTTCTACGACCAGCGTATCTTCTTGTTTCTTATCCTGATCGCCTGCGGCGACTGCCTGAGCGACCGGAGACAGGCCGATGCACAGACCGGCAAAAAAGGTGAGTGAATGGAAACTACTGGACGGCAGGTTGCGATTTTTATCCATGTTAATGAGTAGCTTATTATTTTTTGAGTAGAAGGTTTCACTCGTGCGAAGGGACATCTCTTTGGATGTTACGCCTGCAGGTCTCGCCGTAATGAAATACGTAATTGATAATGATTTTGATAAGCATTATTAATCAGTGCGACTTTTTAGCATTCATTAATTCAAAAATAAATACATTTATTTACATTGGATTCAAAATTCCAACATGATGGTTACAAATTGTGCAGGGAGTACGGAGAGCAAAAAAGAAAACTGCATTCAGGACGAATGCAGTTAGGCTGAGGGAGATTACTTGTAGATAGTTGCGGTACCGTACATCTGATTTTTACCGCCAGCAGCATTAACCACAAAGCCTTTTGCGCCTTGCTCTTTCGCTTTTTCCGCCAGCTTGTCTTCAAGATCGGTCAGGCTTGACGCGCCGGTAGCCGACACGGTTCCGGAAGCCTGTAGCGGGCCGGTGGCAGGACTGGTGTTAGGCGGTGCAGCAAAAGACGCAAATGTCATGCCGGTGAGTACGGTAGCGGCAAGGAGTGTGAGGCATTTCTTCATAATGATATCCTCTGAGAAACAACGGGTAGTGCCTGATAAGTTTAGGACGTCATGGCCGGACGTTTACCGCAAAAAATTGATGGACAACTGAGTGTTTTTTGAACGATTTGTTTTGTGGAAATCCAGCACAAATTATCGATTTTCCGTGCCATGCGTGTTTACCGCGTGGCGTTATGCGGGTATCTTACGCCGCTGTTAATAGGAGAATGTTATGCCCCCCCAGAAACCGGGATTACACCCACGCAACCGCCACAATGGCCGTTACGATCTTGCCACGTTATGCCAGGTTACGCCCGAATTGACGCAATTCCTCACCATTACGCCAGGCGGCGAGCAGAGCGTTGATTTTGCTAACCCATTGGCTGTGAAGGCGCTGAATAAAGCCCTGCTGGCGCATTACTATGCGGTGGCTAATTGGGATATTCCGCAAGGTTACCTGTGCCCACCGGTACCGGGTCGGGCGGATTACATTCATCATCTGGCCGATCTATTGGGCGAAACGACGGGAACTATCCCGGCGAATGCGAGCGTGCTGGACGTCGGCGTTGGGGCAAACTGTATTTATCCGCTGATTGGCGTGCACGAATATGGCTGGCGGTTTACCGGCAGTGAGACCAGCCAGGAAGCATTGAGCAGCGCACTGGCGATCGTTAACGGCAATCCGGGGTTAACCCGTGCTATTCGTCTGCGCCGTCAGAAAGATTTGTCGTCTATCTTCAACGGAATTATTCATAAGAATGAACAGTTCGAAGCGACACTGTGCAATCCGCCGTTCCATGATTCAGCGGCTTCTGCCCGCGCCGGAAGTGAGCGTAAACGTCGTAACCTGGGACAGGACAAAGACGATGCGCTGAACTTTGGTGGGAAACAGGAGGAGCTCTGGTGTGAAGGTGGCGAAGTGGCGTTTATCAAAAAAATGATCGCCGAAAGCCAGGCCTTTGGTCGCCAGGTGATGTGGTTCACCACGCTGGTTTCACGCGGTGAAAATCTGCCACCGCTGTACCACGCCCTGACGGATGTGGGTGCGGTGAAAGTGGTCAAAAAAGAAATGGCCCAGGGGCAAAAGCACAGCCGCTTTATTGCCTGGACCTTTATGGATAACGATCAGCGTCGCCGTTTTATGGCGCGTCAGCGCTAAATCGTCGGTTCTGTCGGCGGCAGCGGATCGGCTGCTGCCGTGGGGCCATTCACCGGTGCGGGCAAAACCTGGTAGGTCTGTACCGGCGCGCGCACGTTGGCCAAATCAAAGTATTTTTTCACCTGACTGTCGAGCGCAAAGCGTACCGCCCACTGCTTCAGCGGTAAGGTGGTGAACGACACCCGCAGCGTAAACGCCGTATTGGTTAACCCGACAATGCCCGCGAATGACGGCTCGCCAATAATGAATCCGCGAATATCTTCTCGTTCCATCACCGCCGTAACGGCATCCTTCAACGCCTGATTGGCTTTATCGGCATCCTCATGGCGGTCCACGTCGTAATTGGCGACGACCGATCCAATACCCCGTACAAAGTTGGCGAAGGTGGTTATCGATGACCACGGGATAATATGGTACGCCCCGGTGTCCTGGCGCACACCGACTGAGCGAATCGACATGCGTTCAACCGTGCCGGTTAGCGGACCGATGGTGACCAAATCACCGGTGTTCATGCCATTTTCAAACTGGATAAAGATCCCGGTAATAATATCTTTTACCAGCGTCTGCGAGCCGAAGGAGATAGCCAGCCCCAGCGCGCCCGCGCCTGCCAGTAACGGGGCAATATTGACCCCAATTTCCGACAACACGATCATGATAGTGATGGTGCTGATAATCACCGCCAGCGCGTTGCGAAACAGTGTCAACAGTGTACGGGTACGTGCGCTGGGCAGGGGCCGGCCGTGGATATCCGAGGTCAGGCGGTTTTCAATCAGGCTGGCGAGCAGGGTCCAGCCGATAGCGGAGAAGAATAAAATCAGCGCGATACGGATCAGAATATCCACCGTTTTTTCTCCCGCGCCGTAATGCAGCCAGTTCCAGAAGTCGAACAGCCCCCAGGCGTTGAGCAGCAACATGATGGCGACACAGACCGTCAGGATCCGCGCGATGCTTAACGCCGTCGACAGCCAACCATTCAGGCGTTTTTGCAATTCCGGATAACTGCGCTGGGTGTGTGGTGAAAGCGTAATGGTTTTGGCGATCCAGCGGGAAAACATGCCAGAAATAAAGGCGGCGATGCCGATAATCACCAGGCTGCGCAGCGTTGCTCCCATCATAAACTTCAGGCTGTTGCCCGGATCAAACAGCGAGAAGAAAAACAGCACGATGAAATAGGCGCTGGCCAGCCAGTGCCAAACCAGCGCAAAGGCGCGGATAAACAGGCTGAAAAAAGCCAGCGACCTTTCTGCCAGACTTTGCAAATGCTCGGTGATCTCTTTCTTGTTCCTGAAGATCAGATACAGCGCCCACAGCGTAATGCACAGCATGATGATGACGTTAGCCATGGCGCCAACCTGTACATTGACCTGATTCGAGACGATGGGCACCACCACGATCAGCCCGTAGCCAATCAGGCTGCTGAGTGAGCTCAGGCGACGATTCCAGTAGCGTGCGCTTGCAGTCTGAATGTTGAACGGACGCAACTCGGCCACTGTCGGGCAAAATATCAGGCGTAAAATGGCCTTAAAGAACTCAATCAACGCGAAGGCATTAAGAAACAAACTTTGCTGGAAAGCGATGGTGCGGCTGCCGGCGTTCATGCGATCGCTTAAGATCTGCCCAACAAACAGCGTCAGGGCCAGCAGCAATAAATCGATGATGAATGCGCCAATAATCATGGCGGGAAGCTGTAACCAGTTGCTGCGGTCACGATTTTTTTGCCGCGCCCATTGCCCCATTTTGCGATACAGCGGCAGCGCACATAAGCGTACCAACCAGTAAAATCCGAACACGGATACCGCCAGCATAAAAAAGTGAGTCAGGGCATTGGTGAACGATTGCGGATTAAAAGTTTTGTGCGGAGCGTCGGTGATATTGCGATAAAGCTGGGCGAATCGGCTGGAGAGAGCTTCACCGTAGTGGCGACTGACATCGGTCACGTTCTCGAGTACCGTTTTTTCTTCCGTCAGCGTGGGAGGGACGATAGTGGGGACCGGTTCAGGAGGCGGCGTTGCCGCTACTTTACGCAGTTGACCTATCAACTCCTGGCGTGAGGCATTATTCTCCAGCACGTCTGCCAGGGCACCGTAGGCGGCTTTTTTTTGCTCAACGTCAGGTTCAGCAGCGGGCTCCGCTGGCGGGCTGGCGGAGGCGGTGGACGTTACGCCGGGTATCGTGACCGCCTGAACGGGGACGCTCAGTAGAAAAAAACAGATGAATAAGATCCACCGCATGACTCCTCCCATGAGAAACAAACACAAAAGGATAAGTATAGATGCCCGGACGGGAGGGTCATGAAATCAGAACATTCTGGGGGAGAACCTCCCTTCGGGGAGAAGGGAGGTGTCAGCATCAGGAAACGTGCTGTAAAAATTCCTGCAGACGCTGGCTGGGCGGATTTTCAATCAAGGTTTGCGGATTACCGTCTTCGGCAATACGGCCCTTATCAATGAAGATCAGGCGTGAGGCCACTTTTTCGGCAAAGCCGATTTCGTGGGTCACAATCACCATCGTCATACCTTCTTCCGCCAGATCCTGCATGACTTTCAGCACTTCGTGACGCAGTTCCGGGTCAAGGGCTGAGGTCGGCTCATCAAACAGCATCATTTTTGGCTTCACCGCCAGCGCACGGGCGATCGCCACACGCTGTTGCTGGCCGCCTGAAAGCTCAGAAGGGTAGTGATGCGCACGCTCGGCGAGGCCCACTTTAGCCAGTAACTCTTTGGCCTGTTTCTCAGCCTGATCTTTCTTCGCCCCGCGCACGCGCAGCGGCCCAAACATGACATTCTCCAGCGCGGTCAGGTGTGGGAACAGATAGAACTGCTGGAATACCATCCCGGCTTCCTGGCGAATTAACCGCTCGTCGACCTTCGGATCGTTGACCTTCAGACCATCGACAATCAGTTCGCCGGAGGTTATCTCTTCCAGCTTGTTAATGCAGCGCAGCAGGGTCGACTTACCGGAGCCGGAAGGCCCGATAATCACCACGACTTCGCCCTGACCAATATTCAGATCGATGTTATGCAGCACCTGGGTAGGACCAAAATGCTTAGAGACGTTTTTAAATTCAATCACAGGATTTTCATCCTTCTTTCCAGACGACGCAGAACGAAGCTCAGCACCAGCGTAATAATCAGATAGAACACCGCAACGGCGCTCCAGATTTCCAGTGCGCGGAAGTTACCGGCAATGATTTCCTGACCCTGACGGGTCAGTTCAGCGACGCCAATGACAATAAACAGTGAGGTATCTTTAATGCTGATGATCCACTGGTTACCCAGCGGTGGCAGCATACGACGCAGCGCGAGCGGTAAAATGACGTGACGAATAGTCTCTGTGCGTGAGAGACCCAGCGCCAGCCCGGCTTCGCTGAAACCTTTATGAATTGAGAGCACTGCGCCACGGGTGATTTCCGCGATGTAGGCACCGGAGTTAATCATGATGGTGACGACGGCGGCGCTGAAAGGATCAATGCGTAAGTCGTTAAACGCCATCGGCAGGGCGAAGTAAATAAACATCACCTGCACAACAATGGGGGTGCCGCGGATGACTTCGATAAATACCAGCGCAACGTGGTTGGCTATCCAACCGCCGAAGGTACGTGCAAAACCTGCTGCCAGCCCGATTACCAGGCCGCCAGCCAGACCGAGGACCGAAATCCACAGGGTCATTTTGGCGCCTTCAATCAAGAGCGGAATGGCGGGCCAAATGGCACTCCAGTCAAACTGCATATGTCGTTCCTGTTACCGTGGTGTAAATATTCAAATGCCTGTTTTGCCGGATGCGCCAGGCTTATCCGGCCTACAGGTCTCAAATCTGCTGGTGTAGGCCCGGTAAGCTTCGCGCTACCGGGCAACATCGCGAGTTATTATTTAGGTTCAGTACCGAACCATTTTTTGTAGATTTCGTTGTATGTGCCGTTCTCTTTCAGCGTTTTCAGCGCGCCGTTCACTTTCTCACGCAGTTCGTCGCTGCCTTTCGGGAAGGCAATACCGTACTGTTGGGCTTCCAGAGAATCGCCTACGGCTTTGAACTGGCCGTTGCCCGCAGTTTTGATGAAGTAAAGAATGTTTGGTGTGTCGTGCAGGACGGCATCTGCGCGGTTAGTGCCCAGTTCCATATACGCGTTATCGATGTTCGGGAACTGACGCAGATCTTTGGTTTTGATGTTTGCTTTCGCGTAATCGACAGAACCGGTTCCGCCTTTAACCGCAACCACTTTGCCATCCAGATCTTTCACGCTTTTCACGTCGTTATTGTTAGCTTTAACCATCACTAACAGGCCGCTTTTGTAGTAGCCGTCAGAGAAGTCGATCGCTTTTTTACGTTCTTCGGTGATGGTGATACCTGCCAGCGCCAAATCGATATTTTTGGTTTGCAGCGCAGGGATGATGCCGCTGAAATCCATCGGTTTCAGTTCATAATCCAGCTTCAGCTCTTTGGCCACGGCAGCCCACAGATCCACATCAAAACCGACGTATTTGTCACCCTGCTTGAATTCAAACGGAACAAAAGCGGTGTCAGTTGCGACAACGAGTTTCTTATCCGCGGCATGAGAAGACACCGCAAAAGCCAGGGTAAGTGCAGCCAGTGAAACTTTTAATACAGACTTCATAGGATTTCCTTTTATATCCACGGGGCGATCCCCTGCGAGAACATATGTCTTAATGAAATAATCGTGCCAATTTTGCAACTTATTGTTTTAACAAGAAGGTGTTACGTTTTGCTGCACAATAAGTAGGGCAAAGTGGGCAGCCTGCACCGTTTCGGGGCACTCATTTGGTGCGTGAAGGGGGCGGCACAAACGATATGACTATTTAGCGTAAAAATTGTTGATAAAACAATCTTTCGTTAACGATTGTGTGAGGTGATTATTACAAATATTTTACTTTACAGTGATAATCGATCAATGTTATGCACTAAAAAAGTGCAAAACCCCCGCCGGAGCGAGGGTTATATAGGAATTTCTTATCATGACCGTTATTCGATGTTGGCTTCGATAAACCACAAGAATTTGTCGAGATCGCGTGACGCAGCGGTGAAAATATCGGCGGTATCTTCATCTTTGGCTTCGCTAATAGCTTTACGCACGCTGTTAGCGACCACGGCATAGCGTTCAGCCAGCTCTTTTAAGTGGTCCTGCACGCTGTGAATATCCAGCGGGTAACTTTTCAGCGACGTTTTGCTGTTAATAACCTGCGTTGTCCCCAGCGCTACGCCACCTAACTGCACGGCGCGCTCGGCCATGGTGTCGAGGTGGTCGGTTAACGCGGTACGAAAGCCATCCAGCATTTCATGTACGGCAATAAAATTAGCGCCGCGCATGTTCCAGTGCGCTTGTTTGGTGATGAGTGACAGGTCGATGAACTGGATCACCTGCTGATTCAACAGCTCCACGGTCGCTTTCTTATCACTGTCGGATACATCGTTACGGGTATAAAGAAGGGGGGATGCTTTTGTTTTTACCAGTTTTGCGGTACTCATAATCTCATATCCTCTTGATATCTATGTCCCAGGTCATTCAACGAGAGTAAGTATAGACCTAAAATTAGTTTTAATTTTCTGGTCTTACCTATCACTTTAATAGTGAACAGGATGGGGAAATATAAATATTCAATTGGATCATATGCATAAGTGCAATTGTAATCTGTTGTCAGCTATTTTTTCTGGATGTTTATATTCGTAGGAAATAGGAGTTGAGAAACAATGGCGGTATAAGAATAATAATCACTGAGATAAACAAAAGGCTATTCTGCATGATTATGCAAACCATGCAGAATAACGGCAGGTTAATTCACGTCAAGTTGCTTAATTTGTGGCTCTTTACGGATGGTGAGCGTAGAGCCCATTGACGCGGCAATAATGGCTCCCAGCGCCAGCATTTGTACCATCGTCAGCGTTTCTCCGAGGAAGATCATGCCGGAAACAGCCGCCAGCGCAGGCTCCATGCTCATCAGCGTGCCAAAAGTGCGCGTAGGCAGGCGCGTTAAGGCGATCATTTCCAGCGAATAGGGCAGCGCCGTAGAGAGGATGGCGACCGCTAAGCCCAATGGCAGAATCGACCAGTGCCACAGTGCATCTCCGGCCTGAATCGCGCCCAGCGGCACGAAAATGATCGCTGCAATCAGCGACCCTACCGCCACGGTTGCCGGGCCATGCTCTTCACCAGCACGCTGGCCGGTAAGAATATAGACTGCCCAGCAGGCACCTGCGCCCAGCGCCAACGAGGCACCGGTTAAGTCAACGTGCGACACGTCCTGACCCAACGGCAGCAGGAACCAGAGCCCGAGTACGGCCAGTGCGACCCAAATGAAATCCACTGGGCGTCGGGAAGAGAACAGCGCGACTGCCAGCGGTCCGGTGAACTCCAGCGCCACGGCAATACCGAGCGGGACGGTCTGAATCGACAGGTAGAAGAGATAGTTCATCCCACCCAGCGACAGACCATAAAACAGCAGAGGAAGACGCTGCTCTTTGGCAAAGCGTAACCGCCAGGGTTTAAAGAATGCGATGAGGATTAGCGTTCCCAGTGCCAGACGTAGCGCGGTTACGCCTGGTGCGCCGACAACAGGGAATAGCGACTTCGCCAGTGATGCTCCGCTTTGTATAGAGGACATTGCAATCAGCAGAACCAAAATAGGTAACCAGACTGGCGTTTTACGTGACGACCCCAGCATCCTTTCTCCTGTCAATTTAAGTAAAAGAGCGAGTGTACTGGAAATACACGCAGGTGGTTGAGTATTCGTTGAAAAAAAAACTGCACAGATCCGTACAATGGCCTGAAAGTGATGGATTAATAATCTGCGTGATTAGGAATTTTCCGGATGAATGTGCCGTATTGTGCGCGCAATAATGGCATTATTCGTTATAAAAGTGATGTTAATTGAAAGAGATAGCGGGTGTTTGAAATGTTCTGTTACATGAAAACCCCCGTTAGACATCGCTAATCGCAAAGAGTTTCCCATCAATTTTTGGTATATTTAAAACTTAAGATTTACTTGAAGCACATTTGAGGTGGTTATGAAAAAAATTGCATGTCTTTCAGCACTGGCCGCTGTTCTGGCTTTCTCCGCAGGTTCCGCTGTTGCGTCTACTTCTACCGTGACCGGTGGTTATGCTCAGAGCGATGCTCAGGGCGCTGCGAACAAAATGAACGGTTTTAACCTGAAGTATCGCTACGAGCAGGACAACAACCCGCTGGGCGTAATCGGTTCTTTCACTTACACTGAAAAAGATCGTACCGATGCTTCTGGCGACTACAACAAAACCCAATACTACGGCATCACTGCAGGTCCTGCTTACCGTCTGAACGACTGGGCAAGCATCTACGGCGTTGTTGGTGTTGGCTACGGTAAATTCCAGAACGCAGCATCTCCTGCTGACAACCACAGCACCAGCGACTACGGTTTCTCTTACGGTGCGGGCCTGCAGTTCAACCCGATCGAAAACGTTGCTCTGGACTTCTCTTACGAGCAGAGCCGTATTCGTAGCGTTGACGTTGGCACCTGGATTGCTGGCGTGGGTTACCGCTTCTAATCACTTCGGTGATATGAAAAATCCGCCTCGAGGGGCGGATTTTTTTTGTCTGTGATTTGCACGGTTAGCGTGATTTGGTCTCGAAGATATCGGTACCAAGATGGTTGTAGTCCACCTTCTGTAATTTAAAGTTGGTGATATACACCGGTCCGGCTTTTTTCTCCGAGATAAAGCGGTAGCGGTTGGTAATTTCTTTCGCGCTGATCCCGGTCCACTGTGAGAAAAAGCTCAGGAAGTCATTCGCGGAACGACGGGCTTTAATCACTCGGTGTGCTTTATCGTCGCTGGATATCACCATAAACGGCACCTGGAAATTCTGCTGGAACTGATCGTCGTGTGCCAAATACTGCACTTCTTTACCGCGTTCTTTAAAGGCGAGCCCATGATCGGAGAAGTAAACCATCGAGAAGCTGTCGCCGCTGTTACGCAGCTGATCGTAGAGCTGGCGCAGCAGGTCGTCGGTCTGCTTCATGGTGTACAGATAACACGATGTCTCTCTCGACTGAACGAAGGTCTCGTATTTTCCCTGGGTACGATCGCAGGCCTGCGGATGCGAACCCATCAAGTGCAGCACGATGAGCTGGGGTTGAGTTCGCTCCGTTTCTAACACCTGAGCAGTCATCTTCAACAGCGCTTCATCGCGGGTGTTCTTATCGGCTTCGAAGTCACCGTTTTTCAGGAAATGAACTTCGTCAGCGCGTTTGGCGATACTGGCGATTGCCGTATCGTATTCACCGATCTGTCCCTGGTTAGAGAACCACCATGTCTGGAATCCGGCGCGGTTGGCGAGGGTGACAAAGTTATCCTGGAACTGCGGCTTATCATCGACCACCCGATTCAGCGTTAAGCCAAGTGATTTCTGCGTTGATCCGCTGGCCGCGATGTAATCTGCAAAAATATAGCCGTTAACGCTGCTGGCAAACGGTGTGTTGTCCCAGTGGCCGCCAAACGCGCCTAGCGCATCACGACGGGCGCTTTCACCAATCACCACGACATAGGTGTGGTACTTAGGTTTCACCGCCGTCACAGTCCAGGTGTCTTTAACGCTCGCCAGCTTCGCCATGCGGTCTTGTTCATCAAGAACCTCGTAATTATTGACGATAACGTCCTTGGCAAAGCGAAACACCGGATAGCCGGTATCTTTTAATTTGAAGACGCCGCCCCAGGCGAGGTTTTGCACCGGCGTCACAAAAAACGCCACGATGCTGACCAGCAAACACAGACTGTCGAATTTATTCCAGCGGCGTTTCGTCGCGACTTTTTTACGCCGTACGGCGAGCACGCCGAGGGCAAAGATAAACACGCCAACCAGGTAGTTGTACCAGGGGAAGATGGTCAGGATTTCGGTGGACTCTTCCATGTTGGTCGAGTGCAGCGCCAGCAGGGTATTGAAGTTGGGCGAGCCGTAAGCCTGACCAAATGGAAAATACATTGCTGCAATCAGTGAACAAATGCCGATCAGCGTTTTTTGCGTGCGCGGTGCATATTGCCACAACAGCAGCAGTATGCAGGTAAAGGCGACGCTATAAAGCAGGCTAAGCGGGTAGCCCAGTGCGAGGTTGATCAGCAGAGACTGTAAGAAATAAAAGCCAGTCCACGGGCTTAGCACCCGGCTACGAGCAATAAGCGAATCTTTGAGGGTTAAATTCATATGCCACTGTTGCAAAAACGCCATGTGCTTACCCTGGCGCAAAGGGTCATTGCCTGCCTGAGAGAGCGAGAAGAGGGATGAGGTCCGCATCTGCGAGCCGCAATATACGCAGGGCTGCGAAAAGATAGAGTGTGTACGGGAGAAGGTCAACTACTACAAAGAAAATGTTTTGCGAAGGGGATGGCAAAACGGACAAAAAGAAGGGTTATTGGGAGAAAAACTGACCACCGTATCGAGGAGACGGCAGGAAAAAGAAGCGGCGTACCGCGACGCCGCATTATTTTCCGGAAGGTTTATCCTGCTCCGGTTTGCCGTTGATCATGTCGCACAGCATCGCGATCAGCATTAACCGTACTTTAAAGGGAGAGTGACTAAACACGCGCATACACCTCTTGAATTCATTCATATGAACCTCCTGACTTCACATTCCCATCAGTCCTTGAGGGATGTCTTTATTATATACAGATATAGCACAGGCTATATTATATAGCTATTGCTAAAACGTTAAATTTTTGTGCCCAAGCAACTCTGGTTTACAATGGCCGCTCTCTAATCAGATGCTGTTAACGCGTCACAGGAACGAGGAAGCAGAATGAGTCGTCGCGCAGGTATGCCAACAACAAAAAAAGTGACGCAATTGGTGAATGTTGAGGAACATGTTGAAGGGTTTCGTCAGGTCAGGGAGGCACACCGACGTGAACTGATCGATGATTACGTGGAGCTGATTTCCGATCTCATTATTGAGGTGGGAGAAGCGCGTCAGGTGGATATGGCCGCCAGGCTTGGCGTTTCCCAGCCCACCGTCGCTAAGATGCTCAAGCGTCTTGCTTCTGTGGGGTTGATTGAAATGATCCCATGGCGCGGGGTGTTCTTAACCGCAGAAGGCGAGAAGTTGGCGCAGGAGAGTCGCGAGCGTCATCAGATCGTCGAAAATTTCTTGCTAATGTTAGGCATCAGCCCGGAAATCGCCCGCCGCGATGCGGAAGGGATGGAACACCACGTGAGCAAGGAAACGCTGGAGGCGTTTAGCCGGTTTACCCAACAGCAAGGCACCGACTCTGAATGAGTTTTCCTTTATTACGCGCATTGCAGCGCGATCGTTTTTTCCAGCTACTCATTATTATCGGGTGTGTACTGAGTCTGTTCGCGCCGTTTGCGCCCCGGAACTGGCCGGGGGCCATTGACTGGCACACGATTATTACGCTCGCAGGGCTGATGCTTCTGACCAAAGGTGTGGAGCTAAGCGGTTATTTTGATGTGCTAGGCCGCAAGATGACCCGCCGCTTTAAAACAGAACGTCAGCTGGCGATATTTATGGTGCTGGCGGCGGCGTTACTGTCGACGTTTCTGACCAACGATGTTGCCCTGTTTATTGTGGTTCCGCTCACCATCACCCTGAAAAAACTGTGCGCGATCCCGGTGAATCGTCTGATTATTTTTGAGGCACTGGCGGTCAACGCTGGATCGCTGCTGACGCCGATCGGTAATCCGCAGAACATCCTGATGTGGGGGCGATCCGGGCTGTCATTTACCGCGTTTACCTGGCAAATGGCGCCGCTCGCCGGTGCGATGATGCTAACGCTGGTGGCGCTGTGCTGGTTTAGTTTTCCGCGTAAAGCGTTGCACTATCATACCGGCACGTCTGCACCTGACTGGCAACCCCGACTGGTGTGGAGTTGCCTGGCATTGTATCTGGTCTTTTTAACGACGCTGGAACTCAAGCTTGAGCTTTGGGGGCTAGGGATTGTCGCTGCAGGCTTTATGGTGCTGGCTCGCCGTGTGATCTTAAGTGTGGACTGGACGCTGCTGCTGGTGTTTATGGCGATGTTTATCGATGTGCATCTGTTGACACAGTTACCTGTACTCGGGGGCATTTCGGGCCACGTTGGTACGCTTTCGCAACCCGGTCTATGGTTGACGGCAATCGGCCTGTCGCAATTTATCAGTAATGTGCCCAGCACTATTTTGCTGCTGAACTACGTCCCGCCAACGGTATTGCTGGCTTGGGCGGTCAATATTGGTGGTTTTGGACTGTTACCGGGATCGCTGGCGAACCTTATTGCCTTACGCATGGCAAACGATCGACGTATCTGGTGGCGTTTTCATTGGTATTCGGTGCCGATGCTGATCTGGGCGGCGCTGGTGGGATATGGTTTGCTGCAGATGATGTGAGGATTATGCCCGATGGCGCTAGCGCTTATCGGGCCTACTTAATCTGTAGGCCGGATAAGGCGACAGCCGCCATCCGGCATTTTTTGATGCTTAGTTCAGACGAACCGGCATACCAGAACGGTTCTGGACTGCCTGCTCAACGACGGCTTGGTCGACATCCGGCTGAGCGGTGATGCTCTTAATGCTCTTGGTCAACGTAATCGGTACGATTTCCCCGCCTTCGAACTGTTCTTCGGTAGTAGACAGTGGGTTATGCACCTCAATATAGCGACTGCCGTCTGGCTCGGTCGTCGCTTTTACCGGTTCATCGATAAACTGGACGCGCGTGCCGACTGGAACGTTTTCAAACAGGAACTTGATATCTTCATTACGCAGACGCACGCAGCCGTGGCTGACGCGTAAGCCAACACCGAAGTTCGCGTTGGTCCCGTGGATGGCATACAGGCGACCGATATACAGTGCGTACAGACCCATCGGGTTATCCGGACCGGCCGGAACAACGGCTGGCAGCGGTTCGCCCGCAGCGCGGTATTCTGCGTGCATCTTGGCAGTTGGCGTCCATGTCGGACCGGCTTTCTTACGTTCAACTTTGGTGGTCCAGTTAACCGGCGTGTCTTTACCTAACTGGCCGATACCAATCGGTAAAACGATCACGGTGTTGGTGCCTTTCGGGTAGTAGTACAGACGCATTTCAGCGCTGTTGATAACAATACCTTCATGCACGGTATCCGGCAGGATCAGCTGCTGAGGAATGTTCAGCACGGTGCCGCCCTTCGGCAGGAAGGTATCCACGCCCGGGTTGGCTTCCAGCATGTTGGACAGACCCATCTGGTATTCAGCCGCATAGTACTCCAGCGGTTGGGTGTTGCCTTCAGGAATGGTGATGACCTGGTTCTGGCCAATCAAACGGCTACCATCGGTAGGCAGCGGGTACGTGACGGCTGAGGCAGTGTTACAAAAACCAACTACTGCGAGCGCCGCCGCGAAAAGCGTTGTCAATTTCATATTCATTTTTGCGAGATTCTGAAGCCAAGCAGGCTAGTGGGTTGAGATTTATGTAGTGTTGGGCACGCATTATATGTGCATTCGGAGCAACAAGGAATTCGGATGTGTACTAAATCACATTTTTTTCCCTTTGCTTTCACTTTAACCCTCACGCACGAGAGTGCGCGATCTTATTCCAGACTTATGGCATAATAAGCGGTTCGTCACATATTTCTTCTTTCAGGATACGCCAGTGTTAGTTTCCAGCAACGTCACCATGCAGTTCGGCAGTAAGCCGCTGTTTGAAAATATTTCCGTCAAATTTGGCGGCGGCAACCGTTACGGCCTGATTGGCGCCAACGGTAGCGGTAAATCCACTTTTATGAAAATTCTCGGCGGCGACCTCGAACCGACGCTGGGTAACGTTTCCCTCGATCCGAACGAACGCATTGGTAAGCTGCGTCAGGATCAGTTCGCTTTTGAAGAGTTCACCGTTCTGGACACCGTTATTATGGGTCACGCTGAACTGTGGGAAGTGAAACAGGAACGTGACCGTATCTATGCGCTGCCGGAAATGAGCGAAGAAGACGGCTACAAAGTTGCCGATCTTGAAGTTAAATACGGCGAGATGGACGGCTATTCGGCGGAGTCCCGCGCCGGTGAACTGCTGCTGGGCGTCGGTATTCCGGTAGAACAACATTACGGTCCGATGAGCGAAGTGGCACCAGGCTGGAAGCTGCGTGTGCTGCTGGCGCAGGCGCTGTTCTCTAACCCGGACATACTGCTGCTTGATGAACCGACCAACAACCTGGACATTGATACCATTCGTTGGCTGGAGCAGACGCTGAACGAGCGTGACAGCACCATGATCATCATTTCGCACGACCGTCACTTCCTGAACATGGTCTGTACGCATATGGCGGATCTGGACTACGGCGAGCTGCGTGTTTATCCGGGTAACTATGATGAATACATGACGGCAGCAACCCAGGCACGTGAGCGTCTGTTGGCCGATAACGCCAAGAAAAAAGCGCAAATTGCCGATCTGCAATCCTTCGTCAGCCGCTTTAGCGCCAACGCCTCGAAATCTCGTCAGGCGACTTCTCGTGCGCGTCAGATTGATAAAATCAAGCTCGACGAAGTGAAAGCATCCAGCCGTCAGAACCCGTTTATCCGTTTCGAACAGGATAAGAAACTGTTCCGTAACGCGCTGGAAGTCGAAGCACTGACCAAAGGTTTTGATAACGGCCCGCTGTTTAAAAACTTCAATCTGCTGTTGGAAGTGGGCGAGAAGGTTGCCATCATCGGGGCTAACGGCGTGGGTAAATCGACCATGCTGAAAGTGCTGGTCGGCGACATGGAGCCGGATAATGGCACCGTTAAGTGGTCTGAGAATGCGCAAATCGGCTACTACGCGCAGGATCACGAATATGAGTTCGAAAACGATATGACCGTTTTCGAATGGATGAGCCAGTGGAAACAAGAAGGCGATGACGAGCAGGTTGTTCGCAGCTTCCTTGGCCGTCTGCTGTTCAGCCAGGACGATATCAAAAAGCCTGCTAAAGTGCTGTCCGGTGGTGAAAAAGGGCGCATGCTGTTCGGTAAGCTGATGATGCAGAAACCGAATATTCTGGTGATGGATGAACCTACCAACCACCTGGATATGGAATCTATCGAATCGCTGAACATGGCGCTGGAAATGTATCAGGGCACGCTGATCTTTGTTTCTCACGACCGCGAATTCGTCAGCTCGCTGGCCACCCGCGTGATTGAGATTACGCCGGAACGCGTGATCGACTTCACCGGTAACTACGAAGACTATCTGCGTAGCAAAGGCGTCGAATAATTTTTCCGTCGTCTTTCGTGTTACAGGTGTGTTGGCTGCACCTGTTCACCCCGGTCACTTACTTATAATTCCACCCCCGCACTTTTCTGAAAAAAAGTTCTGCTGATTAATCTTAGCCACAATTGTGGCTAAGATACTTTCCATAACTACCTACACAAGGAAAGGATATGAGTCAGATGGAACCGCTTTCTTTAGCCAATCTTAAATTAAAATTACTGAGTTTAAACAACAACAACGAGCATCCTTTCATTTTATGTGAAGATGGCGATGATATCGTTGCATCCTGGAATATCGTAGATGCTGAGTGGAAAGATTATTTCAGTCAATACGGATTTCAAAAACAATATGAGCTAAGACTGTTTTTCAATGAAAGTAAAAATCAGATTAGCTATCGGGAAAAAACTACCGATGTTGAGTGGGATGCAGATTTGGGTGGGTTCAGATTGAGCAAATCTGTCCAAATCGGGAAACGTCTTGAGTTTTCTGCTGGGGGATCCTGGGGTAAAAAAGAAGACGGTAGCTTCGGTAAAATTGACAGCTATAAATTTGCATCAACGGAAATTACGGACCCTATTTTTGATATGGCTCGTGATGCGGGATGGCAGGTTCGTGGTCTGTTAGCAGACAAGAAAAAAAGAAAATTTGTTATTGCGGGAGCGGTGATTGCCGCACTGATTATTTTTATTGGCTTGGGTACTTTCCTCTTTTCTTCGATGGGTGAATTGAAGGATGCTGCGCGATCAGAGATAGACTTGCTCCGTGATGGACAATATGTTCAGGCTTATCAGGCAAGCTCTTCTTCTCTGCAAAGACAAATGGACAATGAGGATTTTAAGCTTGTAACCGAGTCTATTCATTTTGATGATATTAGTGAATACAGTTTTGATAGTTTCAACGTAGCAAATGATGTTGGTTCTTTGTCTGGAAGCGTTGTTTTTAAAAATGGAGAATCCGGCGAGATTAACGTTACTATGCTCAAAGAAAATGATAAATGGAAACTGGTTGCAGTATCAGTAGAATAAAAAAATATCCGGTTTTTATCACGTAATGAAGAAAACCGGACTGTTTTAAAGGCGTTGAAAGGGGAAGGATTATTCCATCCCCAGCGCGCGCTTACCGTGGATATTCAAATCCCCCAGGGTAAAGCGTCCTTCCCAGTTTGTTTCATAGTCTTCACGCGGGAAATCCCCCGGCGAGGCACCTTTCTCCAGCGCGGCCTTCACCTTGTGGGCATAGGCGAGATTTTTTTCGCATATTGGTGCGGCGGGAATATACATCACGTTGCCCCAGCCTTGTTGGTTCTCCACCGGCGCAACGGCGTGGATTACATCACAATGCCACCATACGGAATCGCCGGCTTCCAGTTGCGGAATGCTGGTTAACGCCTCGATGAGTAAGGGATGCCATTGCGCTGAAACCGGCAGCACTCTTCCTGGTGCGACGCCGCACAGCTCATCTTCCGGAACATCATCCAGCAGTGGGCGTAACAGCACATAAGCCATCGCTTCAGGAATGGGAACCACATGTAGCAACCCCTGGCCCGGTAACATATCGGAAAGCGCCGTCCAGCCCTGGAAGGTGCGAAACACCGAACATTTGGTGGTGTTATCGACCGTATACTCTTCGACGTCAGTGCGATGCGCCGCCTGCCACGGATCGTAATCGGCCAGATTGCCGTTAAAAACAGAAGCAAAAACGCGCTGATATGCCGGAAGCAACCAGCGCTCCAGTGCGCCGGAATCTGTATGTGCGCCGAGCCCTTTGGAGGTGGTTCCCGGCGGGCGGCGACGAATACGGTCAGGATAGATCACGCTGACGTCCGGGTTAAACCACTGCTTACCTTCGCTTTCAAAAGTCCACAGGCGATTAAGAAACGACTGTGCGTTAGCCATCTCTTCACTCTGGCGGGCCTGCATTTGTGCCTGTGACCAGTAGATCGGAAAGATTTCAGGACGCGATGCACTCAGGGTGCCGAAAAAATTGTCCCCCGGTCCTTTGTAGACCTCGTCAAAGCGGTTGCGGTCGAGATAATCGAGCATTGAGCGATCCCAACCCAGCGCCTGCTCGCGGGGGAAATGGCCCTTAATGACCGCACATCCACGACGTTTAATCTGTTCTCGCTGCGCAGCGGTGACGGTGCCCGCCTGAATATCGGCGTATGGCAGTACCGGCCAGACCGCGTCACTCTGTGCTTTAAGCGCGTTGATCTCCGCCACGCGGGTGGCGATGGTCTCGCTAAGCTGGCTGAAGATCTGCTGGACGTCGCCAAGCTGCGCCCGCAGTTCCCGCTTCATCTGACGGATTGCCGCTTTGTGATCGGCAGGCAACGTGTCGCTGGTAAAAGTAAGAGCCATAACCACCTCGCATGAACTTTCATTCGAAACTAATTTAACTTGCAAGTGATAATATAAGTTAAAATTAAGTTAATGCAAGTTTAAAAATCAGTAAGGCGCGCGGATGGGTAAGTGAGCGTTGGGCTGACCTATCGATAAAATGGGGGCTGGTGGATAAAAACGTTAACCGGCAACAAGTGGGACTATCTATACTTCTTTGCTCTGGGAGATTTTGCCCGCTAAAGGCCAGCACTAAGAGGGCGGTGCAGGTTGATAAAAGGATATTTTTCAATGGAAAGAAAAGGCACTCTTCATCTCTTCACCGTTCCAGTCTGCATTCTTAGTTATGCGCTATGGCAGTACTGGCGGGTAGCCGATGTTCTCGAAGGCGATGCTGAGGGGCTGCTCCGACAGACGCTAGCGATGTTGGCGATAGCTCTTGGCGGTGCGGCTTTGCTTGTTGTGGGGGCGGCAGTGGGGCTATGTACAACCAGCGCCCGCGCTTCGCGCCATTCCCAAAGCATCTTGATTCGCACATTTACGCGTTGCCGTCGCCTGTTGCCTTTTATGATGGCCGCTGAAATTATGACCTGCGGACTGGCGGTGATTTGTCTGGCGTTATCGGAAGTTACCTGGCTGATGTCGCATTTTGGCGGGGCGGGTGGGTTCAAACTGGCGGCGGTAATCCTGGTCGCAGTCGGTGCGATCCTCTGGATGCTATTAAAAAGTCTGACTTCCATCAGACGCTGTTTCGCTCTCTTTCAACCTGACGATACTGAGATTTACGGGGTGAATGTCACCGTCGCGAATAACCCGGCGCTCTGGCAATGGATACGTGACGTCACCCGGCGTGCAGAGTTGACGGTGCCTGACAATATCGTGGTCGGATTTTTTGACGGCTTCTTTGTCACCGCCAATACCGTACAAATTGAAGAGGGCAAACGACTTACGGGGAATACGCTCTACTTGCCGCTAACCTATATGGCATTGCTGGATGACGCGGAAGCGGCAGCGGTGATTGGCCATGAGCTGGGACATTTTACCGGCGAGGATACGCAATACAGCCTGCGTTTTGTTCCTCTGTATGCCGGGATGCAAAACAGTCTTGAACAGATGGCGAACAGCTCACAGGGGTTTTCATGGCTTGACCGCATCGTACTGCGCCCGTCGCTGGATGTGGGGCTATGGTTTTTGCAGACCTTCCATGAAGTGGTCAGTGACTGGGCCAGGATCCGTGAATATGCGGCGGATAATATGGGTGCAAAAGTCTCATCTCCAGCGGCGTTCGCGTCGGCGTTACTGCGGATATCGGTGCTGGATGTGCCGGTTTCCCGATTTCTGGGGGAGCTTTTGCATGGGCGTGTGACCAGCACCAACTGGCTTGTCGATCTGCTTGTCGCGTTACAGAAAATCGGACCGTTTGCGCTGCAGAACAGTCTCGATAATGAAATAGCGCATCCAATGGATAGCCATCCGACGACGCGTGAACGTATTGCGGCACTGACAGTACCGCTCGATAGTGAACTTCTGGCGCGGGCTTTACGCCCGGTTACCGCAGGTGATAACGCTTTTTTCGGTGGTCTATTCGCCGATGCGGATGTGTTGAGCCTATCGCTTTCACGCACCCTGTCGACAAAAATCACCGCGCAACGTAAGGTCTATCGCCAGACACTTGAAGCCGAAGCCGGGCTGGCAACAGGCTCGGTGGCGCTGTGGATGAGTGCGAAAGTGGCATGGTATATGATAATTGCGGGCCTGGTAATGCTGTTGGGCGGTGGGGCTTTGCTGCTGTTCAAAACGGTCAGCCCTTGGTGCGGGTTGATTCCTTTCGGCGGAATTGCCTTTGGGCTGTTGGGCATTATCACCTTACGACGAACGCGACAGCCGCTGCTGGTGCTGACGCAGGACGCGATCGCCAGCCCGTGGTTGCCTCAGCCGCTACCGCTAAAAAATATTGCCGACTATAACCTGACGATTATTTCCAGTTCGATGACGATTGAATTCTTCATGGACGATGATTATCAACCGAATCTCACCACCAAACGGTTTATGCAGGTTATTCGCTTTAACCCGCGAAAACATGCGGTTGCAATCGTGGTGGCCGGCGATGTGTTACGCCAGCAGGAACATGGAAAGGTTAAGCTGGATGCGCAAGCGCTGCTGACGCTTATCGGGCAATACATTGTTTCTGCCCACGCTCGCGCTGAGCTGGAGGATTTCTGATGGGGATGTAAAACCCGGAGTACGGACTCCGGGTTTATGTCAGCCGTTAAACGGTGAGGTGTTGTCGAGTACGGCCTGAATCACGTTCAGTGCGCCCTGATGATTGTTGTCATCGGTCTGGTAGCGGGCAATTGCTTTAATGCTGTCGGCGGCATTAGCCATGGCAAAGGAATAGTGTGCCATTTTCAGCATTTCCGCATCGTTGCCGCTATCACCAATGGCAACTACATTCTGCGGTGACAGGTTCCAGCGTTTAAGCAGGCGGCTGATACCGTTGGCTTTATGTAAACCTGGGATTATCAGATCGATAAAGCCAAACCCGCTGGTCACCGGCTTCATGATACCGTCGAGGGCTGTATGCAAATGGTCAATAACCAACGGGATTTGCCCATCAGGTAAATTCAGTGAGAACTTGAACAGCACATCATCGATGTCCTGAAAGTCCTTAACCGGTTTCAGGCGATGGTAGTGTTTTGACATCAGCGCCACAAACGCCTCCGGGGCATTTTCGCTGATGTAGGCGCTTTGCAGTCCGCAGGCGACAAAATTCAGCTGCTTATCCTTCAATAACTCGCCGATGACAATACGGGATTCGTGGCGGGTAAGCTCACCATGAAAAAGTTGTTTGCCGTGTTCATACACCAGCGCGCCGTTCTCTGCGACAAAAGAGATTTCGTCTTTGAGTTCAGGGAAAAAGGAGATCAACTGGTAATACTGGTTGCCGCTGGCCACGACAAATTCAATATCTCGTTTTTTCAATTGCTGATACTGCGCCATAAATCGCTGGCGATCGTACTGCTTGGCATCGTCGAGAAAAGTGCCGTCCATGTCGGTGACGATAACGTTGATGGTCATATATGCTCCTGGCTTTCACTGCAACCAGAAACATTCTAATAACAATGTGACCTGTAGCACAAATTTAATTTCGAATGAAAGTTTCCCCGTCGTCTATTACAGCACAGTTGTAGGCCGGATAAGCGTCAGCGCTATCCGGCATTGAGGCGGTATCGCTGCCGGATAGCGACGCGAAAACGTCTTATCCGGCCTACGGGAAATTACAGCATATGCTCTGTTCGGGCGATGATATCGTCCTGCGCATCCGGAGACAGGGCAGTGAAGAAGGCGGAGTAGCCAGCTACACGCACCACCAGGTCACGGTACTGATCTGGGTGTTTTTTCGCTTCCAGCAGCGTTTCACGAGAGACGATGTTGTACTGAATATGCCAGCCTTTGTGCTCTTCAAAGAAGGTACGCAGCAGGATCATTAACTTTTGCTTATCGGATTCATTTTCCAGTGTAGCCGGATTCAGCTTCTGGTTTAACAGCACCCCGCCGAGGATCGCGCCGGTCGGCAACTTGCCCACTGAGCCAATCACCGCCGTTGGACCGAGATGGTCGGTACCGGAGGCCGGGCTGGCGCCTTCTGCCAGTGGGGTATGCGCTTTACGGCCATCCGGCGTTGCCATTGTTGCCGCGCCAAACGGTACGTTTGCCGAGATGGAGGAAGTTCCGGCGTAATAGTTACCACCGATCGGACCGCGACCGTAACGCGGATTATGATATTGCTTCAGTTCGTCGATATAGGTCTGGTAAGCGCGGGCCAGCAGGGTGTCGACGCTGTCATCATCGTTACCGTACTTCGGTGCGCCGTTGATCAGACGCTGGCGTAATTGTTCATGCGTGAGGCCTGCAAAGTCATCTGCCAGGGCTGCCGCCAGCTGCTGCTGACCGATAACACCCTGATCGAAGACCAGCTTTTTCACGGCAGCCAGACTGTTGCCAAGGTTAGCAATCCCGACCTGCAAACCGGATACCCAGTCATATTTTGCGCCGCCCTGTTTAATGCTCTTCGCCCGCTCAATGCAATCATCCACCAGCGCAGAGCACAGGATGTCGTGGACGTTTTCTTCCAGCATGGTATCAACCACATACTCAATCTCGATGGATTTACGCGTGTAGTAGCGGATCTGAGTATCCCAGGCGGTCATCACCTCGTCGAAGTTGTGGAAGTTACCCGCAGAGAGCGCCTTTTCCTGCGGCAGGAACACCTTACCGCTGGTGGCATCGCGACCACCTTCCAGCGCGGCCAGCATCACACGGGCAAAGTTAATAAAGCTCATGCCGGTGCAGCGGTAACCCCATTTCCCGCCCACGGCGGTTTCGATGCAGCCAATGGCTGCGTAGTCGTAGGCATCCTGCGGCTCAATACCCAGCTTAATGAATTCCGGGATAACAATTTCATCGTTGTTAAACGCCGGCATGCCAAAGCCGCAGCGAATGACCTGCACGCAGGCATCAAGGAAATCGTTACTCATCCCGGCATGATAACGCACGCTGAGGTTCGGCTGGGTTGAACGCAGACGACCGCAGGACTCCAGAATGGCATAGGAGAGCGGATTGACCGCGTCCATTGGCTGGCCGTTAACCAGATTCTGACCACCGATAGTGACGTTTTGATACAGCGGGCTGCCCGCGGATGCCTTCGAGTGGGAGCCGGAGCGGATTTTGTTCACTTCCAGCAGCTTCAACCAGCAGCTGTGCAGCAGCTCAATGGCGTGCTCGCGGTCCAGCGTCTGGTTCAGCTCCACGTCGCGACGATAGAACGGGTAGAGATACTGGTCCATGCGGCCAAACGACACCGAGTGCCCGTTCGATTCGATTTGCAGGATAAGCTGGATGAAATAGCACAGTTGCAGTGCCTGCCAGAAGGTTTTTGGCGGTTCGTGGGCGATGACATCGCAGTTTTCTGCCATTGCCAGCAGCTCATCGCGACGACTTTCACGGGTTTCAGTTGCTGCCATTTTACGTGCCAGGCTGGCGAAACGTTCGATATGCAGGCTGACGGCATCCAGTACGATATCAATGGCTTTCAGGAACTGATCGCCATGGAGATCGTCCAGGCAGGTCAGGTTAATGCGCGAACGACGCTCGTCGACTTTATGACGCAGACCATCAAGGCCTTTTTCCAGCAGTAGCGGGAAGTTCACCGCCAGGTGCGCATCGCCGGAAGTCATGTTGCCTTCGGCTTTGATGATGCCGGTTTCCAGCAGGCCTTTTTGTTCGTCGGTAAACATGCCGTAGCAGCGATCCTGTACGGTCTGACCACGCCACCACGGGCAGATTTCATGCAGTACGCGCTTGTTCTCTTCGCTGACCGCAAAGCCGGCTCCTGGTCGGTCGGCCAAATCGTCGATCTCTTTTTCAATCCACGATACGGTGTATTCCGGGAATATTGGTGCGGCGCGGACTTCGCTTGCCTGATTACCGATAATCAACTCGTCATGTTTGATCCAGATAGTCCGTTCCGCCAGATGATGCGCCAGCGCCAGCGCGCGGCGTACCGGGATCGGTTTGTCCAGATGCTGTTGATACATCTCGGTATAGTGCTGGGCGCGCTCGGTACACACCGGCGGCTTCACAATGTGGATCAGGGCTGTTTTGTGTGCGTTAATGCGGTCGCTGAGTGTATCCAGTTTCAGTGTGGTCATGGCGGTTATCCTCGTAGGGTCGCGGTTAAACCTTTATGGCTGGCATACTGCTGGGCAAATTCGAGCAGTGCAGGCGCATCCAGCGGTTTGTCCGGGGCGTTGTAGGGTTGGCTGAGTAAGTGGTATTTGTTGATGCCCAAGGTGTGATAGGGCAAAAAATGAATCTCACCGACGTGAAGTTCATCGGCGGCAAAATCGGTAATGGCTTTAATGGCTTCTTCGTTGGCATTGAAGCCCTGAATCAGCGGCACGCGAATAATCATTTTTTTTCCGGCAGCGGCCAGTTTTTTCAGATTCTCCAGCACGCGAGCGGCGTTGCCGTCAGTCCACTGCTTAAACGGCACATCGGCGATGTGTTTTAAATCGGCAAGAAACAGATCGATGTACGCTAATGAAGGTTCAATGTACTTCCACGGTACGTGCAGGCAGGTTTCGACCGCAGTATGAATACCCGCCTCATGGCTGGCTTTGAACAACGCCGCAGCCAGCTCCGGCTGCATAAATGGCTCACCGCCGGAGAGCGTTACCCCACCACCGCTGCGATCGTAGAAGGGTTTATCGCGCAGCACGGTGGACATTATCTCCTCTACGCTTTTTACTTCACCACAGACGGTAAGCGCCTGGGTCGGGCAGCAGTGGGTCAGTGCGGTGAGCGACTTATCGGTCAATTTTTCACGATGAATAAGCAGGCCGTTGAGGGCGCGCTGAATGACGTCAGGCGCAGCCTGAACACACAGGTCACAGCCCTCCAGACACAGACGCGCGTCATACAGCAGATCCTGCGTACGGGCACGACTCTCCGGGTTCTGGCACCAGCGACAACCCAGAGAGCATCCCTTAAGGAAGACTACCGTGCGGATACCGGGACCATCGTGGGTGGAATAGCGCTGGATATTGAAAATCATAAGTGGCCTCTCTTCTTTCGTATAAAGATTAAATTACTTTCGAATGAAAGTTATATTGACGTGAGTCAACTAACCGCGCGGTTTCGTCGTGCTACCGTTGATTCATGCTAACGATCAGTTTGAGGAACGGTTATGGAACTCTATTTAGATACGTCTGATGTGGATGCGGTGAAAACCCTGGCGCGTATTTTTCCGCTGGCAGGTGTCACCACAAACCCGAGTATTGTGGCGGCAGGTAGAAAGGCGCTGGAGGTGTTACTCCCGGAACTGCATGACGCGATTGGCGGGCAGGGGCGTTTGTTTGCTCAGGTGATGGCAACGACCGCTGAGGGCATGGTCAGCGACGCGCATAAACTGCGGGCAATGATTCCCGATATCGTGGTGAAGGTACCGGTGACCGCAGAAGGGCTGGCGGCGATTAAGCTGCTGAAGAAAGAGGGGATCCCAACGCTGGGCACCGCGGTTTACAGTGCAGCACAGGGGCTGTTAGCTGCGCTGGCAGGGGCCGAATACATTGCGCCGTATGTTAACCGCGTGGATGCGCAGGGCGGGGATGGTATTCAGACGGTGGTTGATTTACAGAACTTACTGAAAATGCACGCGCCGCACGCCAAAGTACTGGCTGCCAGTTTTAAAACCCCGCGTCAGGCGCTGGACTGCCTGTTAGCTGGCTGTGAAGCCATTACGCTACCGCTGGATGTGGCGCAGCAGCTAATTAGCTCCCCGGCCGTGGATGCTGCCATGGCGAAATTTGCGCACGACTGGCAGAGCGCATTTGGACGTACGTCGATCTGATTCTGTTGCCGGGTGGCGCTAACGCTTACCCGGCCTACGTTCGAGCCGTTGTAGGTCGGGTAAGGCGAAGCTGCCACCCGACTTTTTTACCGACTACAAACCTCACACCCCGGGTTGCGCATCAGCTTCATCTCCCGGAACTGGCAGGTCATCGCATCGTACATCACGATTTTACCGCTTGCCGGTTTACCGAAGTTTGCCAGTAACTTGATGGCTTCCATCGCTTGCAGCGACCCGATCACGCCAATCAGCGGTGACATCACGCCGGCCTCCACGCAGGTTAAGGCGTTTTCACCGAACAGGCGGCTCAAACAGCGGTAGCAGGCTTCACCCTCCTGATACGTAAAGACGGTGATTTGTCCTTCCATACGAATGGCCGCACCGGACACCAGTGGCACTTTTGCCGTAAAGCAGGCGGCGTTCAGCTGATTGCGCACGGCGACGTTATCGGTGCAATCCAGCACCAGGTCATGCTCTACAACCAACGCATGCATCGCAGCATCGTCAAGCAGCGCATTCACCGGTGTGAGGGTGATATGTGGATTAATCCGCGCCAGCGCATCGCGTGCCGATTCCACTTTTGGCTGCCCGACGGTCGCGTCGCTATGCAACGTCTGTCGCTGAAGATTGGAAACCGACACGGTATCAAAGTCGAGCAGGGTTAAATGCCCGATGCCTGCGCCCGCCAGATACTGAGTTGCGGCGCAGCCAAGTCCTCCGAGTCCTACGACCAGCACCCGCGCTTCTTTTAACGCTTCCTGACCGTCAAAGTCGAAGCCGCGCAGGATGATTTGCCGGTTATAACGCAGCATCTCCTGGTCGCTGAGTTCTGCCATTACAGGCCTCCAAACAGCGCGTTAAATGGCTCGACGTCTACCCATTCTCCGGCTTCAACGTTGCCGCGATCGCGTTCCAGAACGATAAAGCAGTTGCCAAGGCTAAAAGAGCTGAAAATATGCGAGCCCTGATGACCCGTGGTGGTGACCTCCAGTTCGCCGTCAGCCGTACGCTGCAATACGCCGCGCTGGAAATCCAGACGGCCAGGCGTTTTCTTCAGGCGTGATGCGGTCCGTACGCGCTGGCGTGGGGGTAATCCGCTGGCGGTATTTCCGCTCAGTTTTGCCAGCAGCGGTTGCACCAGCTGATAGAAGGTGAGGGCTGCAGAGACTGGATTACCTGGCAGGCCACAAAACCAGCTGTTGCTCAGTTTACCGAACGCGAACGGTTTACCCGGCTTAATCGCCAGTTTCCAGAAGGCAATTTCGCCGAGTTCTTCGAGAATGGTTTTGGTGTAGTCCGCTTCCCCGACCGATACACCGCCGGAGCTTATCACCACATCGGCCTGACTGTCGGCTTCGATAAACGCCGCGCGCAGGGCGTGAGGATCGTCGCGGATAATACCTAAGTTGATGACCTCACAGCCCAGCTGTTGCAGCATCAGGTGTACGGCCAGGCGGTTGGTGTCATAAATCTGGCCGTCACCCAGCGGTTGGCCTGGCAGCTGTAGCTCATCACCGGTAGAAAATAGCGCCACGCGCACTTTACGCACAACCTGCACATCGGCAATACCGAGCGAGGCCAGCACCGGGAGCTCAGCGGTTGTCAGACGCGTCCCTGCGGCAAACACCACCGCGCCGTGAGCAATATCTTCACCGCACAGACGAATATTTTGTCCGGCGCGAACTTCTGCGGTAAAACGAATACCGTCATCAGTTTGTTCTGTTTGTTCCTGCATCACCACGGCTTCGCAGCCGGCGGGCACCGGTGCGCCGGTCATAATGCGGATGCAGGTTCCCGCAGGCCATTCCCCATGAAAAGGCTGACCGGCAAAGGCTTTACCTGCGACAGCAAGCGGCAGACCGGATTGCAAATCCGCTAAACGCACCGCGTAACCGTCCATTGCCGAGTTATCGAATCCCGGCACATCAATCGGTGAGACGACGTCGGTTGCCAGCACGCGACCAAAGCATTCCACCAGCGGCAGTGTTTCAACGGCGGTGAGTGGGGTAATCGACGACAGCATTTGTGAAAGTGCCGTTTCGAGCGGCATCAGTCCGGCGGTAAATTCCATGAGAAGACTCCTGCGAGGCAAAATCGAATGCGATCATTATGTCAGAAAACAGACGCAGACAGTATGCCACCTCAGTCTTAGGTGCAGGCCTTTATCTTTACATGACGTCTGCATCTTTCTATATTCGAAAATCGAATCAATAACTCACCGAAATTCTGCTATTTATAACCACGTTTCCTGCCACCTAAATGGACGATAAAAATGGGCAAAGCAGTCATTGCAATTCACGGCGGCGCTGGCGCAATCACCCGCGCGCAGCTGAGTCAGGAACAGGAATTGCGTTATATACAGGCATTGTCAGATATCGTTGAAGTAGGGCAACGAATGCTGGAGGCGGGCCAAACCGCGCTGGATGTGGTGACTGAAGCCGTACGCTTACTGGAAGAGTGTCCTCTGTTTAATGCCGGAATTGGCGCTGTATTTACCCGTGATGAAACCCATGAGCTGGATGCCTGCGTGATGGACGGAAATACGCTGCAGGCAGGCGCCGTCGCTGGCGTCAGCCACCTGCGTAACCCGATCCTCGCGGCCCGTCTGGTGCTGGAAAAAAGCCCGCACGTTATGATGATAGGCGAAGGGGCAGAGAATTTTGCCCATGCGCAGGGCATGGATCACGTGAGTGCGGATATTTTCTCGACGCCAGAGCGGTATGCTCAGCTACTGGCCGCACGTACAGCGGGGGAAACGGTGCTCGATCACGGCGGTACGCCGCTGGATGAGGGCAGCAAAATGGGCACCGTTGGCGCGGTGGCGCTGGATAAGTACGGTAATCTGGCGGCGGCGACCTCGACCGGTGGCATGACCAACAAACTGCCGGGGCGCGTCGGGGATAGCCCGTTAGTGGGTGCCGGTTGTTATGCCAATAATGCCAGCGTGGCGGTCTCGTGTACCGGAACCGGGGAAGTGTTTATACGCGCGCTGGCAGCATATGACATTGCCGCGCTGATGGATTATGGCGGGCTGAGCTTGTCAGAGGCCTGCGAACGCGTAGTCATGGAAAAATTACCGGCGCTCGGCGGTAGCGGCGGGCTTATTGCCGTCGATCATGAAGGTAACGTGGCCTTACCGTTTAACAGTGAAGGCATGTACCGTGCCTGGGGATACGCTGGCGATACGCCAACCACCGGTATTTACCGGGAGAAAGGAGATACCGTTGCCACACAGTGATGAGCTTGACGCCAACGATGTACTGGCGGTTAGCAATCTGAACATTGCGTTTGCGCAGGAGCAGAAGCGGGTCAGTGCGGTACGCAATTTGTCATTTCGCCTCAAGCGAGGGGAAACGCTGGCGATTGTTGGCGAGTCCGGTTCAGGAAAGTCGGTCACCGCGCTGTCACTGATGCGCCTGATTGAACAGGCGGGCGGAGAGGTGAGCTGCGATGAGATGTTGCTTCGGCGACGCAACCGGCAGGTGATTGAACTGGGCGAACAGAGCGCGTCGCAGATGCGCCATGTGCGTGGGGCGGATATCGCGATGATCTTCCAGGAGCCGATGACGTCGCTCAATCCGGTGTTCACCGTCGGCGAGCAAATAGCCGAGTCGATTCGTTTGCATCAGGGGGCTAGCCGTGAGGCGGCGATGGAAGAGGCCAAACGGATGCTCGACCAGGTGCGGATACCGGAGTCGAGGGCCATTTTATCGCGCTTTCCGCATCAGCTTTCTGGCGGTATGCGCCAGCGGGTCATGATTGCGATGGCGCTGTCGTGCCGTCCGGCGGTATTGATTGCCGATGAGCCGACCACCGCGCTGGATGTCACCATTCAGGCGCAGATCCTGCAGCTGATTAAAGTATTACAGCAGGACATGGCCATGGGGGTGATTTTTATCACCCACGATATGGGCGTGGTTGCCGATATTGCCGACCGCGTCCTGGTGATGTATCAGGGTGAAGCTGTAGAAACGGGCAGCGTGGAACAGATTTTTCACGCCCCGCAACATCCCTATACCAAAGCGCTGCTGGCTGCCGTGCCGCAGCTCGGGGCCATGAGCGGACATGAACTGCCGCGCCGTTTCCCGTTGATTTCGCTGCAGGACCCCGACCACCGTGAACCGCAGACTGAACAGGACACGGTGGTGGCGGGCGAGCCGATCCTGCAGGTGCGTAATCTGGTGACGCGTTTCCCGCTGCGCAGCGGCATTCTCAATCGCGTGACCCGCGAGGTGCACGCGGTGGAAAACGTCAGTTTTGATCTGTGGCCAGGCGAAACGCTCTCGCTGGTCGGGGAGTCCGGCTGTGGTAAATCTACTACCGGACGGGCGTTGTTGCGACTCGTGGAGTCTCAGCACGGGGAGATTACCTTTAACGGTCAGCGGATAGACACGCTGGCCAGCAGCAAGCTTCAGCCGCTCCGTCGGGGTATTCAGTTTATTTTCCAGGATCCCTATGCGTCGCTCGACCCGCGTCAGACGGTAGGTTATTCCATTCTCGAGCCGCTGCGGGTGCACGGGCTACTGCAAGGGGACGCCGCGGCAAAACGGGTCGCCTGGCTGCTGGAGCGGGTGGGGCTACTCCCTGAACACGCCTGGCGCTATCCGCACGAGTTTTCCGGTGGCCAACGTCAGCGTATCTGTATTGCCCGGGCGCTGGCGCTCAATCCAAAAGTGATCATTGCCGATGAATCAGTTTCGGCGCTGGATGTCTCGATTCGTGGGCAGATTATTAATTTGTTGCTCGATCTCCAGCGGGAAATGGGCATCGCCTACCTGTTTATTTCTCACGATATGGCGGTGGTCGAACGTATCAGCCACCGTGTGGCGGTGATGTATCTGGGGCAGATTGTCGAGATTGGTCCCCGTCGGGCGGTGTTTGAAAATCCGCAGCATCCGTATACCCGCAAATTAATGGCGGCGGTTCCGGTTGCCGATCCCTCTCATCAGCGGCAGCAGCGGGTGCTGCTGTCGGATGATATCCCCAGCAATATCCGCAAGCGCGGAGAAGAGATTTCCCCGGTGTCACTCCAGTTAGTGGGGCCAGGGCATTATGTTGCGCGTCCGCAGGTGGAAAATGCGCTTTCGCGTCTATAACAGGCAGGGTTCAGGAGAATAACATGAGACAAATTGTTGCTCGTAAATGGCTGGTTGCGCTGGGGGTTGCCTCTGCACTGGCTGCGTCCCCTGCCTGGTCGGCTAAAGACGTGGTGGTGGCGGTAGGATCTAATTTTACTACGCTCGACCCCTATGACGCGAATGACACGCTGTCGCAGGCGGTGGCGAAGTCGTTTTATCAGGGGCTTTTCGGTCTTGATAAAGAGATGAAGCTGAAAAATGTGCTGGCAGAAAGCTATACCGTTTCCGATGACGGCTTAACCTATACCGTCAAACTGCGGCAGGGGGTGAAGTTTCAGGATGGCACCGATTTCAATGCAGAGGCGGTGAAAGCTAACCTTGAGCGAGCCAGCAATCCGGAAAATCATCTTAAACGCTATAACCTGTATAAAAATATCGCTAACACCGAGGCCGTTGATGCGACGACGGTGAAGATCACGCTGAAACAGCCGTTCTCGGCGTTTATTAATATCCTGGCGCACCCGGCAACGGCAATGATATCGCCGGCGGCGCTGAAGAAATACGGTAAAGATATCGGCTTCCATCCGGTGGGTACCGGGCCTTATCAGCTTGAAACCTGGAATCAGACCGATTTTGTGAAGGTGAAAAAGTTCGCTGGTTACTGGCAGCAGGGCCTGCCGAAGCTTGATACGATTACCTGGCGTCCGGTGACCGACAATAACACCCGTGCGGCGATGTTGCAGACCGGCGAGGCACAATTTGCCTTCCCGATCCCTTACGAGCAGGCCGCATTACTGGCGAAGAACAAAAACCTGGAACTGGTTGCCAGTCCGTCGATCATGCAGCGTTATATCAGCATGAACGTGACGCAAAAACCGTTTGATAATCCGAAGGTGCGTGAGGCGCTGAACTATGCCATTAACCGCCAGGCGTTGGTAAAAGTGGCATTTGCCGGTTACGCCACACCGGCGACCGGCGTGCTGCCGCCCGCGATAGCCTACGCGCAAAGCTATACGCCGTGGCCTTACGATCCGGCGAAAGCCCGTGAGTTGCTGAAAGAGGCGGGTTATCCCAACGGCTTTACCACCACGCTGTGGTCATCGCATAATCACAGCACCGCGCAGAAAGTACTGCAATTTACCCAGCAGCAGTTAGCGCAGGTCGGCGTGAAGGCGCAGGTGACGGCGATGGATGCCGGACAGCGGGCGGCAGAAGTTGAAGGTAAGGCGCAGAAAGAGAGCGGGGTACGGATGTTCTACACCGGCTGGTCGGCGTCGACGGGCGAAGCTGACTGGGCATTATCACCGCTGTTTGCTTCGCAAAACTGGCCGCCAACGTTGTTTAATACGGCGTTTTACAGTAACAAGCAGGTGGACAGCGATTTAGCCGCGGCGCTGCAAACGAACGATCCGAGCGAAAAAGCGCGATTGTACAAAGATGCACAGGATATCATCTGGAAAGAGTCGCCGTGGATCCCGCTGGTGGTGGAGAAACTGATCTCTGCGCACAGTACCAAGTTGACCGGATTCTGGATTATGCCGGACACCGGATTTAGTTTTGATGATGCGGATTTGCAATAAGCTATTCATTCGGCCCCTGAACAGCGGGGGCCGCCGAAGGGAGTCTGATGCTTAATTATGTTTTCAAGCGCCTGCTGGGGTTGATTCCAACGCTACTTATCGTCGCGGTGCTGGTGTTTTTATTTGTTCATTTGCTGCCTGGCGATCCGGCCCGGTTGATTGCCGGACCGGAGGCCGACGCTGAGGTGATTGAGCTGGTGCGCCAGCAGTTGGGTCTGGACCAGCCTCTGCATATTCAGTTCTGGCATTACATGACGAACGTGTTGCAAGGTGACTTTGGCACCTCGATGGTGTCGCGTCGTCCGGTTGCTGAAGAGATTGCCAGCCGCTTTATGCCCTCATTCTGGTTGACGATTGCCAGCATGACGTGGGCGGTCTTGTTTGGCATGACGGCAGGGATCATCGCCGCCGTATGGCGCAATCGCTGGCCGGACAGGTTGAGTATGACCCTGGCGGTCACCGGGATCTCCTTCCCGGCGTTTGCCCTCGGCATGCTGTTAATGCAGATTTTTTCCGTGGAGCTTGGCTGGTTACCCACCGTGGGCGCGGATTCCTGGCAGCATTATATCCTGCCCTCTATCACGCTGGGCGCGGCGGTGGCAGCGGTATTGGCGCGTTTTACCCGCGCCTCGTTTGTCGATGTGCTCAGCGAAGATTACATGCGCACCGCGCGGGCAAAAGGGGTGAGTGAAACCTGGGTGGTGTTAAAACACGGTTTGCGTAACGCGATGATCCCGGTTGTCACGATGATGGGGCTGCAGTTTGGCTTTTTGCTTGGTGGCTCCATTGTGGTTGAGAAAGTCTTTAACTGGCCAGGGCTCGGACGATTGTTGGTGGACTCGGTTGAAATGCGAGACTACCCGGTGATTCAGGCCGAGGTGCTGTTATTTTCTCTGGAGTTTATTCTTATTAACTTAGTGGTGGATGTGCTCTATGCCGCCATTAATCCGGCTATCAGGTACAAGTAAGGATGCGATTTTTTAACTGGCGCCGACAGGCGATTTTAAATGCAATGCCGCTCGTTAAGCCTGAACAGATCCGCACGCCGTGGCACGAGTTCTGGCGGCGTTTTCGTCGCCAGCGTGTGGCGATGATCGCCGGGTTATTCGTGCTGGCCTTGATTCTGGTGGCGATATTTGCCCGTTGGTTGACGCCGTTTGATGCCGAGAATTACTTCGACTATGACCGCCTCAATGATGGACCGTCGATGTTGCACTGGTTTGGCGTCGATTCGCTGGGGCGGGATATTTTTAGCCGTGTGCTGGTTGGCGCGCAAATTTCGCTGGCGGCAGGGGTGTTTGCCGTATTTATTGGTGCGGCCATAGGTACGGTGTTGGGTCTGCTGGCAGGTTATTACGAAGGCTGGTGGGATCGGCTGATTATGCGTATCTGCGATGTGCTATTCGCTTTTCCGGGTATTCTGCTGGCGATAGCGGTGGTGGCGGTGCTCGGCAGCGGCATTGCTAACGTGATAATTGCCGTCGCTATCTTCTCCATTCCAGCCTTTGCGCGACTGGTGCGTGGGAATACATTGGTGCTCAAACAGCAGACGTTTATTGAGTCGGCGCGCAGCATTGGCGCCAGCGATACGACCATTATCTTCAACCATATTTTGCCGGGGACGGTCTCGTCGATCGTGGTCTTTTTTACCATGCGCATCGGGACGTCGATCATCTCCGCCGCGAGTTTGTCGTTCCTGGGATTGGGTGCTCAGCCACCGACGCCGGAGTGGGGCGCGATGCTCAACGAAGCGCGGGCGGATATGGTGATTGCTCCACACGTGGCGATATTCCCGGCGGTGGCAATATTCCTGACGGTGCTGGCGTTTAACTTATTGGGTGATGGCCTGCGCGACGCGCTGGACCCGAAGATTAAAGGATAAACAGTAGGCCGGAGGACGGCGTAAATGCCTTATCCGGCCTACTGTTGGGTGACGATGAGTTAAACGCGGCTGCCCCACAGATCGTATTCGTCTGCGTTTTCGACTTTCACGCGGATGATATCGCCAGGCTTCACGTTGGTTTCGCCATTCATATACACCGCGCCGTCGATTTCCGGGGCGTCTGCCATGCTGCGACCAATCGCGCCTTCTTCATCAACTTCATCGACGATGACCAGAATTTCTCGGCCGACTTTCTCCTGCAAGCGTTCAGCAGAGATCTGCTGCTGCAATTGCATAAAGCGGTTCCAGCGTTCTTCTTTCACCTCTTCCGGGATTTGATCCGGCAGCGCATTGGCCCCCGCACCTTCTACCGGGCTGTATTTAAAGCAGCCGACGCGATCCAGACGTGCTTCTTTCAGGAAATCGAGCAGTATCTGGAAGTCTTCTTCGGTTTCACCCGGGAAGCCGACGATAAACGTTGAACGCAGGGTCAGTTCAGGGCAGATTTCACGCCACTGCTTAATACGCGCTAACTGGCGGTCTACCGAACCTGGGCGCTTCATCAGCTTAAGAATACGCGGGCTGGCATGCTGCAGCGGGATGTCCAGATACGGCAGGATTTTGCCTTCCGCCATCAGCGGGATGACATCATCGACGTGCGGGTACGGATAGACGTAGTGCAGACGAGTCCAGATACCCAGTTTTGACAGCTGCTCGCACAGATCAACCATGCTGGTTTTCACTGGCTCACCGTTATGGAAGCCGGTGCGGTGCTTCACATCCACGCCGTAAGCGGAGGTATCCTGGGAGATAACCAGAATCTCTTTGACGCCCGCATCAACCAGACGCTTGGCTTCGCTGAGTACCTCGCCGATGGGACGGCTGACCAAATCGCCGCGCATGGACGGAATGATGCAGAACGTGCAGCGGTGATTGCACCCTTCAGAGATCTTCAGATAGGCGTAATGACGCGGCGTCAGCTTGACGCCCTGCTCAGGAACCAGGCTCTGGAACGGGTTATGTTTTGGTTTTGGCACGTAATGGTGAACGTGTTCCAGAACCTGCTCGTAACTGTGCGGTCCGGTGATTTCCAGCACCTTCGGGTGAACTTCACGGATCTGATCGACTTTCGCGCCCAGACAGCCGGTGACAATCACCTTGCCGTTCTCGTTCAGCGCTTCGCCAATCACTTCCAGTGATTCTTGTACCGCGCTGTCGATAAAGCCGCAGGTGTTAACGATAACCATATCCGCGTCGTCGTAATTCGGCACCACGTCATAACCTTCGGTACGAAGTTCAGTCAGGATGCGCTCAGAATCAACGAGGTTTTTCGGACAACCTAGTGAAATAAAACCAATTTTTGCCATTTTCTTATACTGTACATTGCTCGTAATCGGGGGATTATACAGATGCCATCGCGTGACATCTATCTCTGATGTTCATAAGTCGGACGCTCAAAATGGGGAGTACCGGTAATTGGCTTATCGGCAGGAGCAAGGTATTTAGAGAGTCTAATTCCGGCTTTAAGTGTCACTTCTTGGCTATAGAGAAGAAGTCTTCTAAATTTAATATGTCGAGCGTTATTCATGAGGTTAAATTTGAAAGATATTGCTTTGCAGTCAAAACTTAAAATGGCGAGAACCCTTTATGCTAATGGTGTGAGCTTATATTATATTTCGCTCGCCACCGGTTTAAGCTGGCGATTATTAATGAATGAACTTCATTCTATTACTCGTCATGAAGTGAGTCCGCAAAAGAATCAACGCTCATAAATTTATTTGTGCTTTATTTTTATTTTATTTTTCTGCCCCTGTCCGATTCTGCGAGGTCACGCTGATATGTATATTTCCCCACTTCCTACAGCCGCCGAAATTGATGTTGATAAACTCAGGGATGATATTGCCAATAAACTCTTATTTACCATTGGTAAAGATCCGGCCATTGCCACTAAACGTGAATGGTTAAACGCTACGCTATATGCCGTGCGCGATCGAATGGTCGAACGCTGGCATCGTTCAAACCGGGCGCAATTCTCTCAGGATGCCCGTCAGGTTTATTACCTGTCGATGGAGTTTCTGATTGGGCGTACATTGTCGAATGCGCTGCTGTCTCTGGGGATTTATGACGAAGTGAACAGCGCGCTCGAGGCCATGGGGCTGGATCTGGAAGAGCTGATTGACGAAGAAAACGATCCAGGGCTTGGCAATGGTGGTCTCGGACGTCTGGCGGCCTGTTTCCTTGACTCGCTGGCCACGTTGGGTTTACCGGGATGCGGTTACGGTATCCGCTACAACTACGGTATGTTCAAACAAAATATCGTTAATGGGGTGCAGAAGGAGTCGCTGGACTACTGGCTAGAATACGGAAACCCGTGGGAATTTAAGCGTCATAATACCCACTATAAAGTGCGCTTTGGCGGTCGTGTTCAGCAGGAAGGCAGCAAAGTCCGCTGGATTGAGACCGAGGATATTCTGGCCGTAGCGCATGACCAGATTGTCCCAGGTTATAACACCGACAGCACCAATACATTGCGCTTGTGGAATGTGCAGGTTAATAGTGAAGTTAATTCAGGCAAAGTAAATCTGAATGATGATTTTACCGTTGAAGTGGAAAATAAATACCATTTTGAAAAGATCTCGCGGGTGCTGTACCCAGATGACTCCACCGACGCCGGGCGCGAGCTGCGCCTACGCCAGGCTTATTTTTTGGCCTCAGCGACCATTCAGGACATATTGAGCCGGCATTATCAACTGCACAAAACTTATCATAATCTGGCTGATAAAATCGCGATTCACCTTAATGATACCCACCCGGTTCTGGCGATCCCGGAATTGATGCGTCTGTTAATCGATAATCATCAATTTGCATGGGATGATGCGTTTGACGTGACTTGTCAGATTTTCTCCTATACCAACCACACTTTGATGAGTGAAGCGCTGGAAACATGGCCGGTAGAGATGCTGAGCCGGATCCTGCCGCGCCATTTGCAAATTATTTTTGAAATTAACGATCGCTTCCTGAAATCCGTGGCGGATAAATATCATGATGACAGTGAGCTGCTTAAACGGGTCTCGTTAATTGATGAATCGCATGGCCGGGTGGTGCGGATGGCCTGGCTGGCCGTCGTGGTCAGTCATAAAGTGAACGGCGTGTCGGCATTACATTCAAAATTGATGACGGAATCACTGTTTGCTGATTTTGCGCGTATCTTCCCGATGCGGTTTACTAATGTCACGAATGGCGTGACGGCCCGTCGCTGGCTGGCATTGGCGAACCCGCCGCTGGCAAACGTACTGGATGAGAATATCGGTCAGAACTGGCGCACTAACCTGATGCAGCTTGCTGATCTGAAACAGTATATTGATTATCCAAGCGTGAACGACGCGGTGCATCGCGCGAAACACAAAAATAAACAGCGGCTGGCGCACCATATTGCCACCCAGTACGGGGTGGTGGTGGATCCTGCGGCCCTGTTTGATGTACAGGTGAAGCGTATCCACGAGTACAAGCGTCAATTATTGAACGTACTCCACGTGATTACACGCTACAACCGTATTAAAGCTGCACCGGATGAAAACTGGGTTCCTCGTGTGAATATCTTTGCCGGTAAGGCTGCTTCGTCGTACCACATGGCGAAACAGATTATTCGCTTAATAAATGACGTGGCACAGCGGGTGAATAACGATCCACAAATCGGCGGCAAGCTGAAGGTGGTGTTTATCCCGGATTACAGCGTCAGCCTGGCGCAGCTAATTATTCCGGCGGCTGACCTTTCCGAGCAAATTTCACTGGCAGGGACCGAGGCTTCCGGTACCAGCAATATGAAGTTTGGCTTAAATGGTGCGTTGACCATTGGCACGCTGGACGGGGCGAATATTGAAATGCAGGAATATGTCGGCGAAGATAACATCTTTATCTTTGGTAATACGGCGCAGGAAGTCGACGCCTTACGACGTGACGGCTATAACCCAAGAACGATTTTTGAGAATGATGCCGAACTGCATCAGGCACTGACGCAAATTGGCACCGGCCTGTTTAGTCCACAGGAGCCTGGGCGGTATCGCAACATCCTCGATTCATTGATCAACTTTGGTGACCATTATCAGGTGTTAGCGGATTATCGCCGCTATGTTGATTGCCAGGACTCTGTGGATGAGTTGTATCGTACTCCCCGTGAGTGGACGACGAAAACGCTGCATAATATTGCCAATATGGGGTACTTCTCGTCGGACAGAACGGTACAGGAATACGCCAATAATATTTGGCGTATTACCCGGATCCATGTCTAACCCTTAATCACAACGGGTGTTCTCCCTGGTTTTCAGAACAGGGAGGATGCTTGTAAATCGGCGAGAATTGGCGCCAGGAGCTTATGGGTATTGGTTTCTTTGCGCGATGAGGCAAAAATACTGAATTGCGGTAACGGGAACGGCGTATTGATTTTTTTCAGGCCATAAAGTGGCGCATGCGTGGCGAAGACTTTTTCCGGGATCACCCCTAAACATTGGGTATTCGCGACAATCGTGAGGATCGCGGTAAAAGAAGAGGTTAGCAGGCAGCGATCCCCGGTTCTGAATTTTTTATCCACGATGCTGCGGTGATAAATTATTTTCTCGTTTTTAGTGTTGTAGCCCACCAGATTGGCACTTCTGAACATTTCCTCACTGATCGAATGACCATACAACGTATTATTTTGTGACGCTGCCAGTACCAGCCGCATATCACATATTTTGTGACAGGAAATACTGCCTGATTCCACGGAAAAGGTAGAAAAAACAACATCAGCCTGCCGCATCGTGAGCAGCTCGATAATACTCTGCTCATTTAAATCAGCGGTAAGATGCAGGAGACTGATATCCGCGTTATTGCTGATTATTTTTTCCGTAACGTCGGGAATAACGATCGGTGAAATAAACGATTCCGTATACAGCGTGAGCCTTTTTCTGGATGCCGGGGAAGTATGTGGCATTAGCAGCGACAGTTTATCAATAATCGGGATTGCATTGTCGTAAAGCTCGTCGGAATAGACGGTTGGTAATAACGCATTGCCGCTGCGAACAAAAAGATTATCTCCCATCAGTTCGCGCAGTTTTTTTAACGACTGACTGACAGCCGAGGGAGAAATATTCAGCATATCGGCGACGCGGGTAATGCTCCCTACGCTATAAATTAAACAGAAAATGGTGAGCAGATTCAGGTCTATCTTTGATAGCGTGCGTATCTTCTCGGCATCATTTGCTTTTGACATAGACCCCTCATCATCCGTGTCGCGACAGTAACCCCATCAGGTATAGCAAAAAATTATCGCTACGTCAGAAACAGACGGTTTCTCTGTGCGTTGTAACATTGTAAATAATGTTAATCAATTATGGTTTATTGACGTGGAGCATCAATTTGTTCAAAAAACGACCATACTATTAAGTTGCACCATGGTTGGAAAGAGGAGGAACAAAGTATGGTCGTTGACAGACTGAGAACCGATCTTCTCAACAAGTTGATAAACGCCCGTATCGATCTCGCCGCTTATCTGTTGTTGAGGAAAGCGAAAGGCTATATGTCAGTGAGTGAGAGCGATCGTCTGCGTGATAATTTTTTTGCACTGAATCGCGAACTGCATGATGACCAATCACAGCTCCACGGTATGCATCTTGACCAGGAAGAGTGGAATGCCCTGCGCCGTGCTGAAGGCGCGTTAGCCGCCGCGGCTGTTTGTCTGATGAGCGGACATCACGATTGTCCGACCTTTATCGCCGTTAACGCAGAGAAACTGGAAAACTGCCTGACAACGCTGACGCTGAGTATCCAGTGTTTGCAAATGTACTCAACGCTGGAACATGTCTGAATCCGGGGGAGGGCGCTCCCCCTTTTCGTTAAGATTGTGTAAAAGTTGCGGGAAATTGCCCCTTGCTGGCTACGCTTTATGCAGAGCCATTAAGGAGGTGTTATGCGGCGACTCTTGCTCTGTGCGGCCCCACTGTTACTGTTTGCCCCTCACGCCAGTGCTGAACCGTCTGCGCTGAAGGTTGAGGTGCTGCAAACCAAACTTGATCACCCCTGGTCCTTGGCCTTTTTACCTGACAACCGCGGCATATTACTCACGCTGCGGGGTGGACAGTTGCGACTATGGCAGGCGGGGGAAGGACTTTCCGATCCGCTAACCGGGGTACCAAAGGTTTGGGCGCACGGTCAGGGGGGGTTACTCGATGTGGTGCTCGCCCCGGATTTTGAACGTTCCCGGCGGATTTGGCTCAGCTTTGCTGAAGCCGACCATGAGGGTAAGGCCGGTACGGCAGTCGGTTATGGACGACTGAGCGACGATCTCAAACATCTGCAGGCGTTCCAGACGGTTTTTCGCCAGATGCCAAAACTTTCAACCGGTAACCATTTTGGTGGCCGCATGGTGTTTGACGGTAAAGGCCACCTGTTTATTGGTCTGGGTGAAAATAACCAGCGCGCTACCGCTCAGGATCTGGACAAGCTGCAGGGTAAGGTGGTGCGACTGACCGATGAGGGCAGCATTCCGCCGGATAATCCATTTGTGAACCAGGCCGGTGCTCGACCTGAGATTTGGTCCTATGGCATCCGTAATCCACAGGGGATGGCGATGAATCCCTGGAATGACACGCTGTGGCTCAACGAACATGGCCCGCGCGGTGGCGACGAAATTAATATCCCCGAGAAAGGCAAAAACTACGGCTGGCCGTTAGCGACCTGGGGGATGAACTACAGCGGTTTAAAAATACCTGAGGCTAAAGGTGGAATTGTTGAGGGTACGGAACAGCCTGTTTTCTACTGGGAAAAGTCGCCGGCGGTCAGCGGGATGGCTTTTTACAATAGCGATACCTTTGCGCAGTGGCGGCAGAAGGTGTTTATTGGCGCGTTAAAAGACCAGGATGTGATCGTTTTAAGCGTTAACGGGAATCAGGTTACTGAGGACGAGCGTATTTTACGCGAAAGAGGACAGCGGATCCGCGATGTGCGTGTCGGACCAGACGGTTATTTGTATGTGTTAACCGACGAGTCCGACGGGCAACTACTGAAGGTGAGCCCCCGGTAGCCGCAGCGCTACAGCATCAGCTGACCGGGATCATCACCGCTTTTTGGAACGCTGGACGTTCGGTAAGCTGCTGGTACCAACGCTCAAGGTGAGGACGTTCGGTCCAGCTCAGGCCAACGTTAAACAGGTTGTAGATAAACGGGGCGATGGCGATATCGCCGGTACCAAACTCGTCCCCGGAGAACCACGGTTGGTCGGCCAGCGCGTTGTCGAGCATGGCAAACAGGTTGTCGCAAACCTTCGCGCCTGCGTCAATGGCCGCCTGGTCGTGTTGTTCTGCCGGTGTTCTGACCAGACCAAATAAGATGACCCGATGAGCAGGGCTTAGCGTCTGGTTAGCCCAGTCCATCCATTTTTCGCCTTCTGCACGTTTTGCCGGGGCATCGATCCACAGCCGTTTTTGCCCGTATTGGGCGGCCAGATAGCGGACGATGGTATTGGATTCCCACAGTAAAACGTCGGTTTCATCATCGCGTAGCAGGGGGACCAGACCGTTTGGATTCATCGCCAGGTAGTCAGCATCTCGGTTGATACCGTGCTGCCCGCCCGCCAGTATTTGGTTATACGGCAGTTCCAGTTCTTCGAGCGTCCACAACACTTTTTTCACGTTGGTCGAGTTATTGCGACCCCACAGTGTAATCATAGTAACCCCGCGTAATCATTGAGCAGCTTGATGGCTGCATTCGGTATTAAACCCGTTACATGGTGGGGTAAACCTAATATTTACGCAACAACACGTAAAAAAATCGTGATGAAAGCGGCGCAGCGCAGTGTTATTGCATAAACTTTAAAAACTTTACCAACTTACGGTTTCTTTAAGCTCGTTAGTGCGTTATTACTCACCGCACTTATTTTACACGTCATCCATCAGGCCGCTTCTGCGCGGGTTTGGCCGATGCAGTTTGTGTAAACATGGTGTGTTATGACGTGGTTTTTTGGAATGGATACTCGGGTGGCATTTATGACGCAATACTTCTCTTCCCTTCGCAGTTTCGCCGCAGGTTCAGCGCTGTTATTCCTTTTGGCACCGACCGCACAGGCGGTAGAGCAACCCACCGCGCCGCCGAGCGTGGATGCGCGCGCGTGGATCTTAATGGATTACGCCAGCGGCAAGGTGCTGGCGGAGGGCAATGCTGATGAGAAATTGGATCCAGCCAGTCTGACCAAGATCATGACCAGCTATGTGGTTGGGCAGGCGTTGAAGGCCGGGAAAATTAACCTGAACGACATGGTTACCGTAGGAAAAGATGCCTGGGCGACGGGCAACCCGGCTCTGCGTGGGTCTTCAGTGATGTTCCTGAAACCCGGCGATCAGGTAGCGGTCTCCGATCTGAACAAAGGCATTATTATTCAGTCGGGTAATGATGCATGTATCGCGCTGGCAGATTACGTGGCTGGCAGCCAGGAATCCTTTATTGGTTTGATGAACGGCTATGCGCAAAAGCTGGGACTGACGAATACCACCTTCCAGACGGTGCATGGTTTGGATGCGCCGGGGCAGTTCAGTACCGCGCGCGACATGGCCTTGCTCGGTAAAGCACTCATCCACGATGTGCCGGAAGAGTACGCCATTCATAAAGAAAAAGAGTTTACCTTTAATAAAATTCGCCAACCGAACCGCAACCGCCTGCTGTGGAGCACCAACCTGAACGTGGACGGGATGAAAACGGGCACCACGACGGGCGCGGGTTATAACCTGGTGGCTTCCGCCACCCAGGGCGATATGCGCCTGATCTCGGTAGTGCTGGGAGCGAAAACCGACCGTATTCGATTCAATGAGTCAGAGAAGCTGCTGACGTGGGGCTTCCGCTTCTTTGAAACGGTCACGCCGATTAAACCGGATGCCACCTTTGTGACCCAGCGCGTCTGGTTCGGCGATAAGAGTGAAGTTAACCTGGGCGCAGGCGAAGCCGGTTCGGTGACTATTCCGCGCGGTCAGCTTAAAAATCTGAAAGCCAGCTTTACACTGACCGAACCGCAATTAACCGCGCCACTGAAGAAAGGCCAGGTTGTCGGGACGATCGACTTCCAGCTGAACGGGAAATCCATTGAACAGCGTCCGCTGATGGTGATGGAGGCCGTTGAAGAGGGCGGTTTCTTTAGCCGGATGTGGGACTTTGTGATGATGAAATTCCACCAGTGGTTTGGTGGCTGGTTCTCTTAATCACCGTTATTGCCGGACAGCGTTTGTGCGTCCGGCAATGTCATTTCAGTACACCAGCTTAATGTGCTGCGCTTTTGCGTAATCAACAAACTCATCGTCAGGACGGGTATCGCTAATGATGCTATCAAAGCGTTTCAGATTACCCATCCGAGCGGGACGCACCTTACCAAACTTGCTGTGATCCACCACCAGTACATGATACTGCGCCATCGACATCGCCCAATGCTTCACCGGTAGTTCTTCCAGGTTAAAACAGGTTGCACCTTTGTCAATGTGTACGCCAGCCGCAGAATAAAACGCGATATCCGGGCACAGGTTATTCAGCGTTTCCTGGAAATCGAGTGGTTTGAAAATAGCGTTGCTGGCGTGGAATTCACCGCCACACAGGATGACGCGACACAGCGGTTTTTCCTGGAGTACCAGAAAGGTATTCAGCGAGTAGCAAATCGCGGTGAAAGGCAGATCGTTATCAATAGCTTCAATGATCCACGGCGTGGTGGTGCCGCAGTCAAAAAAGATCGTCTGATGCGCTTGAACGAGGCTCGCAGCTTGTTGGGCCGCGCGACGTTTCTCATCCACCAGCCGGGACTTTTGGTCGCTGATTAAGTAATGGCTGGCGCTACGGGGTTCCAGAACAATATATCCCCCCAGCAACACGACCGGGGCATCGTTATTATTCAGGTCGCGACGGATGGTCATCTCAGATACGCCAAGTAGCGTCGCGGCTTCTTTAAGGTGTAATTTATCGCTGCGTTTCAGCGCCTGCAGCAATTGACCAATACGCTCGTCGCGTCGTGTTTCCATAGTTCCCCTGGTGAGTAGAATAAGCGTTTCATATCGCGCGCTTAATACTACTCTTTTTACCGTGGATTAGTCACGCACCCAGCCTTTACGGATCGGCAGGGCGAAGCAGGTGCGATAGCAGGCTTGCAACGCGGAATACAGCGAGGTGCCGAACCGTTGCCAGATCATCTGGGCGCTCAGGCAGCCGATTAACGCTGCCAGGAACCCACCCAGCATATCCAGCGGCCAGTGTACGCCGAGGTACACCCGTGACCAGGCGATCGCCACGGCAATCGCCATAAACAAGGCGCCAGACCACAGGCGATGCCAGAATATAAAGGCCAGTGCAAAGGTGAAAATAACGGTGCCGTGATCGCTTGGGAAAGAGTCATCAGGTGCATGGTGCAAGAAGTTGTAGCCGATGTGGTTAACAAACGGGCGATCGTGCGGGAACAGATGTCCTATCAGCCATGAAATGACCAGGCTTACAATTATTGCCAGCGCCATTTTGATCACCAGTTTGCGCTGAGTCGTCACGTGGTCACGCGGGCCCCAAAGCCACAGGATTACAGCTAACAGCGGCACGATGCTGATCAGATCTTTAGCAATAAAGACGGCAAACGCGATCGCCCATTGCGCAGAGTCCGGCGTGGCGTTGATCAGGTAAAATAGCGAGTTGTTCAGATTTTCCAGCATAACATCCAGATTCACGACAGCAGTTAAAAGAGTCCCATCAGGCAGAGCATAAGTTCGCTTTAGCGGGATAAAAAGCGGTGTTGTCTTATTTGTCAGCTAAATGACTATTTTTAAGATAATTAATGACGTCTATAGAGCATGATAACGGGTTCAACTTAAATTAACCTTAAAGCAAAAGAGCATTGTGAAACTGAGTGTAAAAATGTGCGCATTTTGCGGCCAAATCACATAATTCACTATCACCAGTCCGGCGCATTTATTACACTTTGCGCGTTTTTTCATTGGTTAAGAGACTGCATGCACAACCGTTTATCTTCAGGCGCCCGACTGGGGCGTCAGGCATTACTTTTCCCTCTCTGTCTGGTGCTTTACGAATTCTCTACGTATATCGGCAACGATATGATCCAGCCCGGTATGCTGGCGGTGGTGGAGCAATATCAGGCCGGATTAGACTGGGTTCCCACCTCCATGACCGCTTACCTGGCAGGCGGCATGTTTTTGCAGTGGTTATTAGGACCGCTGTCGGATCGTATTGGTCGTCGGCCGGTGATGTTAACCGGTGTGGTGTGGTTCATTGTTACCTGCCTTGCGACGCTGTTTGCGCAGAACATTGAACAATTCACTTTCCTGCGCTTTTTGCAGGGCATTAGCCTGTGCTTTATTGGCGCGGTGGGCTATGCCGCGATTCAGGAATCCTTTGAAGAGGCGGTATGCATTAAAATTACCGCCCTGATGGCGAACGTGGCGCTGATTGCCCCGTTGCTGGGCCCGCTGGTCGGCGCGGCCTGGGTGCACGTGCTGCCGTGGGAAGGGATGTTTGTGCTGTTTGCGGTACTGGCCGCCATCGCCTTTGTTGGCCTGCAGCGCGCGATGCCTGAAACCGCGACCCGACTCGGTGAAACGCTGTCGATTAAAGAGCTGGGCAAAGACTACAAGCTGGTGCTGAAGAACGTGCGTTTTGTCGCTGGTGCCCTGGCGTTGGGCTTTGTCAGTCTGCCGTTGCTGGCGTGGATCGCTCAATCCCCGATTATCATTATTAGCGGTGAACAGCTGAGCAGCTATGAATATGGTCTGCTACAGGTGCCGATTTTTGGTGCGCTGATCGCCGGTAACCTCGTGCTGGCGCGCCTGACCGCACGACGCACGGTACGGTCGCTGATTATTATGGGCGGCTGGCCGATCGCCGTGGGGCTGATTATTGCCGCGGCGGCCACGGTGGTTTCTTCCCATGCCTATTTGTGGATGACGGCAGGGCTGAGTGTTTATGCGTTTGGGATTGGCGTGGCGAATGCCGGGCTGGTACGCCTGACGCTGTTTGCCAGCGACATGAGTAAAGGGACAGTTTCCGCCGCGATGGGCATGCTGCAGATGCTGATTTTTACCGTTGGTATTGAGCTGAGCAAACATGCTTATTTACTCGGCGGTAACGGCCTGTTTAGCCTGTTTAATCTGGCCAGCGGGATACTGTGGCTGGCGCTGATGTTTATTTTCCTGAAAGATAAGCGGGTAGGGGATTCACGGGAAGGATAAAGCCCGGCTATCCGTAATACCGTTCAGTTAACGTCTCGGTATCAGAAAGCATCAACATATGTTGGCGGCGGGGGGAGGGATGAATATGCTCTCTCTGAGAAAGGGTTCCGTTCACCTCATGTTCATCGTTTCTCTGAAGCACTGATTCCTGTGAACGTGTAAAGGGCGTTCTTCGCCACGCCCTTTACAATCCCGGCTCCCGGCAGGAAAATTGTTGCTTCGCAATTCCCTCCGCTTATTCCTCCAGGCTATCGGGCCGGGCGCGAGGTAGCGTCCTTGCAAAACGCGCCCTGAGCCAGCATCCATGCTGGTTCTCCCGGCCTTACGGAAACACGTCGGCAATTTTCAGCCGGACCAGCCCACACCTGACTACCTGCGCTTTTACTTGAATATCTCTGAACAGCAAAACGGATATAGCTGAAAGCCAGAGAGCTGAAGCGACACCCTGGTCCGGCTGAAAATCGATGAGGCGTTGACGGCTGCCCGGGCTTTACGCGAACTTAGTGGTGATCGTCAATCTGATGCTCAATAACCATCCCTTCGCCTACGCTGGCGACATGCCGTGCATAAGGATGTGCACGATAAACGGGTGCAGGAGCAACATAAACCGTTTGTGGCGCAGTGGCCACGCTGACCGCCTGGGGAACGCTCACGGAAGAAGGAACCACGACAACTTTATAACCGCTTGGTACATCAACGGTGACGCTTTGCGCCAGTGCAGTTCCCGCAAACCCCAGCAATATTGCCGCTATTAGTACACTTTTCTTCATCATCAGATCACCTGAAAATATTCACTGGAGATATTTATCCAGCGGGTTAATGTGACGCGGATTATGAAGAGATCATGCCATTCTTTTGTTGCCGTCTGTGCTGAGATGTTATTGCGTAAACGGTGTGTCGTTTTTTAGCACCAGGTCGATAATATCCAGTACGCCTTCTTCGTTATTCGACCCCGCACGATATTTTGCCGCACGGGCCACGGTATCGTTGGCATTAGCCATCGCAAAACTGAATCCCGCCTGACGCAGCATCTCAATATCATTACCGCCATCACCAAACGCCACGACTTCCTCATCGCGAATATTCCAGCGCTGTTGCAGCAGACGCAGACCGTTTGCTTTATGTACGCCAGGGATAATTAAATCGATGCTGCCGTAGCCGGTATGCACTGGAACCATAATGTCGCCAATCGCGTCATGCAGTGCAGACTGAACCTGTGGGATCTGTTTTTCAGAGATATTTAGCCCAAATTTGAATAATACATCGTTGATATTGTTGAAATTATCAACAAATTCGAGGCGGTGGTAGTACATGGCGGCGACGGATTTTAGCTCGTCGCTGTAGTGCTTCAGGGTGTAGGCGCTGTTTTTTCCGCAGGCAATAATGTCAATGTCGGTGCGCGTTAGCAGATGATCCACTATGGTCTGAAAATCGTCTTTAGCCAGCTCGCCGTTAAACACATCTTCCCCTTCGCTAACGACCCAGCCGCCGTTTTCCGCCACAAAAGAGATTTCCTCGGCCAGCTCGGGGAAAAAAGAGATCAGTTGGTAGTACTGGTTACCGCTGGCGACCACAAAGCGGATCCCCTGAGCTTGCATCTGACGGTACTGCGCCATAAACCGTTCACGGTTGTAGGTCTTTTGGTCACTTAAAAAGGTGCCGTCCATGTCGACTGCAATTAACTTAATAGCCATTAGCTGTTCTCCGTCACAGGGGTATTTTTAACGTCTGGTTTGGCGACAGCCTTCGCGACGATGGCCGCAACCAGCACCAGCGCCAGCACCACCAGCATGGCGCTGCGCAGGCCATAGTGTTCACCCAGATAGCCCAGCAGCGGCGGCCCGACCAGGAAGGCCAGATAGCCGGTGGTTGCTACAACGCTCACGCGGGTTGGTGCATCGGGGCCGGTATCGCTGGCGGCTGAAATAGTCAACGGGAAGCCCAGCGACGCACCGAGTCCCCACAGGATAACGGACACACCTGCGACCCACGAACTGTCGACAAAGATAATCAGGCTAATACCCAGCGCGCCCATTAACGCACTGGCGCGTACGACCGCGACGCGGCTGTAGCGATCGATAAACCAGCCGCCGGTAAACCGTCCGACGGTCATGCCCAGCGTAAACCCGGCATAAATCAGGGAGCCTGAGGTCGGGCTAAATCCGTGTCCGTCTACCATCAGGAGCGGAAGCCAGTCATTAGCGGAACCCTCGGCAAATGCCATCGCCAGTACCACGATGCCGATGAGCAGCAGCTGGATATCGCGGTAAAAGGGCAGCCCTTTTTCGGCTGAGTGAGAACCGTCAGCGGCATTTTTACCGGTGCCGTCAGGAATCGCTTTGATGGCGATAAATATTGGCGCAATAGCCACCAGTGCCGCCAGCAGAATATGCGCATTGGCGGGAACGCTAAAGGCGGTGAGCACCATCCCGACGCCTGCGCCTGCCAGGGTGCCGAGGCTATAAAAACCATGCATCATCGGCAGCACGGTTTTGTTCATCTCACGCTCAACCGCTGCACCTTCGACGTTAATGGCAACCTCTGCGGCACCAAAGCTGGCACCAAAAACCCCCAGCCCAAACGCAAATAGCCAGGCGGAATGTAGCCATAGCGCCACGCTAAGGATCGCCATACCAACAACCGCACATGACATGGTGGTGCGGATCACTTTCCGCGTGCCAAATCGTTTCACTAGCCAGGCCGAACAAAGAATGCCACTCATCGAACCAATAGAGAGTCCAAATAATACTGCCCCCATTTCAGCGGTAGAAACGGAGAGGATATCTCTGATGGCTGGGGTACGCGTTGCCCAGGAAGCCATTAATAATCCTGGTAAAAAGAAAAACATAAACAGCGCCCAGGTTCGGCGTCTTAAGGCTTTGCGTGATGAGATGCCAGTCATGAATTCGAGCCAAAGAAATGAGGAAAGGAGACAACATTAGCAAGGTTGTGTACATTTGTACACAAATGCAAGAAGAGGAAATGCGGTGCGACGCGCGAACGATCCACAACGGCGGGAAAAAATAGTTCAGGCTACGCTGGACGCAGTAATAACTTATGGTATTCATGCAGTTACGCATCGTAAGATTGCAACGATTGCGCAGGTGCCGTTGGGTTCAATGACCTATTATTTTTCGGGAATCGATGAGCTTCTGATGGAGGCATTCGGTCATTTTACCGAAACTATGTCGCGGCAATATCAGGCATTTTTTATGGACGTGATGGATGCGCCACAGGCCTGTCATGCCATTACCGAGATGATTTACAGTTCGCAGGTCACCACACCGGATAACATGGAGATTATGTACCAGTTGTACGCGTTCGCCAGCCGTAAACCGGCGTTGAAAACGGTGATGCAAAACTGGATGCAACGCAGTCAACAAACCTTAGAGCAGTGGTTTGACCCCGCCACGGCCCGTGCGCTGGATGCCTTTATTGAAGGCATGACGCTGCATTTTGTGACCGATAAAAAACCGCTGCAGCGAGACGATATCCTGGTGATGGTTGAGCGCATCGCCGGGCTGTCGTAGTACTGACACAGCTTATCAACTGACGGTTGCGCCCCCGGTGACATTTATTACCGTCGCGGTCATCGCACTGGCGTGGTTTGATGCCAGAAACGTTGTGACCTCGGCGATTTGTGCCAGCGTTGGCAGACGCTTAAGCATCGTACTTTGTGCGGCTCCACCAAGCCATTGCTCGACGGTTAACCCCATTGACTGCGCTTTTGCGGCGAATATTTCTCCGGTATAAGACCCTGCTTGCACTGCATCAACAATGGCATGCGATCGCACGCCAAGGACGCGAATATTCTGTGGGCCAAGCTCACTGGCGAGCGCTTTAATAAATGCCTCGATTCCCGCGCAGCCAACGATGTGGCCCAGATGTCCCTGTATCGCCATGGACGCCGCCGGGGCAACAACGGTGATAATTGTTCCTGCTCGCTCACCGCCCATATGTGGCGAGACAGCTTTAGAGATCGTGAATTGTGCGGTGAGAAAAGGGATGATGCCGCGCATAAACTCCGCCAGGGATAATGCGTCAATTTGTTTACCCTGATCGTGCATAAAGCCGGTGGCGTTGACCACCACGTCAATCCCCCCGGTGTTCTGAACAAGGTGCATAACCTGCTCAGCTGTCGACTGCTCGTCGAGCACATCGATGATAAAGGTGTCGGCCGAGCCACCCGACGCGCGAATGCGGCTCGCTGCCTGATCGAGATTTTGCTGGCTACGTGCACCCAGGAACACATGTGCCCCTTCGCGTGCCATCACCTGCGCAACCGCACACCCTATTGCACCGCTGCCCCCGAAAATCACCGCGACTTTGCCTGCAAGTAACATTGCGCACCCCATCACCAAAAGCACCGTGTAAAAGTATGTGCCATAACCGGCATGATGCAAATTGGTCGAAGGGCCAGGAAGGGCGGCAAATTTCAGGCAACAAAAAACCCATCAACCTTGAACCAAAACGGCGGGGTTGATGGGCTCCACAAATTGGGGACATCAAAGAAAAGCAGTGGCAATAGTTATGACTGACACCTTGAAGAAAAGTTCTGCTTATCTGCAAAAAAATTTCATAAAAGGGTAAATTTTAACCGAGGCCAGGCCAGACGATGACGATCAGTGTCCCCGCCAACGTCAGTAAGACGTTGGCAATAGCATAGGTGCCTGCATAACCTAAAGCAGGGATGTTGCTGCGCGCGGTGTCGCTGATGATTTCCATCGCCGGTGCACAGGTTCGTGCGCCCATCATGGCGCCAAACAGCAGGGCGCGGTTCATGCGCAATACGTAAGCGCCGAACAGGAAACAGATAACCACCGGCACCAGGCTGACAATCAGGCCCGCTATTAGCATTTGTCCGCCGACTGCACCGAGGCCGTTGCCAATACCGCTGCCCGCGCTCAAGCCAACGCCCGCCATAAAGACCATCAGGCCAAACTCTTTCACCATGTTCAGCGCACCCTGTGGGATGTAGCCAAACGTCGGGTGGTTGGCGCGCAGGAAGCCAAGCATAATACCGGCAAACAGCAGGCCAGCTGCGTTTCCGATGCCAAAGCTGAAATTACTGAACTGGAAGGTGATCATCCCAATCATCAGGCCGATGATAAAGAAGGCGCAGAAGGCCAGCAAGTCGGTGACTTGGCTGTGAATTGAAATAAAGCCGATACGGTCTGCAATGGTTTTTACGCGGCGGGCATCGCCGCTGACCTGCAACACATCACCTTTATTGAGCACGACGTTGTCATCAATCGGCATTTCAATCTGGCTACGGATCACGCGGTTAAGGAAGCAGCCGTGATCGGTCAGTTTTAACTGCGCCAGACGACGACCGACGGCATTGTGGTTTTTCACCACAATCTCTTCGGTGACGATGCGCATATCGAGCAGGTCGCGATCGAACACTTCTTTGCCGTTACGGAAACTGGGGTCGAGGCGGGCATGTGCATCCGGGTAGCCCACTAAGGCAATTTCATCGCCCATCTGCAGTACGGCGTCGCCGTCCGGGTTAGCCAGAATGCCGTTGCGACGGATACGCTCGATATAACAACCGGTCTGGCGATAGATACCCAGCTCACGCAGATTTTTACCATCAGCCCAGGCAACCAGTTCCGGACCGACACGATAGGCGCGGATCACAGGCAGATAGACCTTACGGTTGGCGTCGGTGTCGAGGCCACGTTCACGGGCGATTTGTTGGGCGCTGGTTTGCAAATCCTGATGCTGCAGTTTTGGCAGGTAGCGTGCGCCGACAATCAGGCTGACCAGTCCGATCAGATAGGTCAGTGCGTAACCGAGGCTCAGGTTATCAAGAGCCGTTGACAGCTGTGTTCCTGTCATCCCTGAATGGCGCAATGTGTCACCCGCGCCGACCAGCACCGGCGTGGAGGTCATTGAACCTGCCAGCATGCCAGCTGTCAGGCCGATGTCCCAGCCAAATAGCCTACCCAGTCCCAGGGCGATCAGCATTGCGCTGCCGACCATGACCAGAGCAAGCATTAGGTAATTTTTCCCATCGCGAAAAAAAATCGAAAAAAAGTTGGGACCAGCTTCGACGCCGACGCAAAAAATAAACAGCATAAAGCCGAGATTTAAAGCATCAGTGTTAATACTAAAGTGCTGCTGGCCTAATAATAGGGAGACTACTAAAACGCCAATGGAATTACCGAGTTGGACTGTACCCAGGCGTAATTTCCCCAGACACAGCCCCAGCGCCAGGACCACAAATAATAACAGGATGTAATTCCCATTTAACAAATCTGCGACGTTTATATTCACGGAGACTAACTTCTTGTTTACTAGTAAGCTATTGAAAGAAATGGCAATTTACGCTAATGTTTTTGCCAGAAATTAAGGGGCGACAGCATCGTACACAGCCCCAAATAAAGCAGCATGACGATATATGCGGCTAGTTTAATCTCATTACGTTTCAACGGCTATAAGAATCGTGTGAGTGCGTTTTTGGCATGGAATGCCGAACGACTTTATCTGACTGGACGCCTTTGGGCGAAAAGAGTGTTCGATAGAGAGTGTCAGGAGGAACGATTGAAACATAGGCAAGGTTGGGCGGGTGCGATCTGCTGCTTTGTGCTTTTTATTGTGGTGTGTCTTTCATTGACGCTGAACGTGAAAGGAGCATTTAAGGCGGCTGGGCATCCTGAGGTTGGGTTGTTGTTTTTTATATTGCCAGGAGCAGCGGCCAGCTTTTTTTCCCATCGTCGTGAGGTGCTTAGACCTCTTCTCGGTGCAATGCTGGCGGCACCGTGTTGTTTGTTATTGATGCGATTTGTGTTTATGCCTACGCGTTCGCTGTGGCAAGAGCTTGCATGGTTGTTTAGTGCGGTGTTTTGGTGCGCGCTTGGCGCATTGTGTTTTCTGTTTATCAGTAGCCTATTTAATCAGCACCAGCAGCGGAAAAAACACTGATTACGCCCTCCAGTGGAGGGCGTAGAGACGGCAATCAGGCGAACAGATTCACATTCTCTTTTGCCCATGCTTCGAAATCCGTGCAGCCGCCGATGTGTTTCTGATCGACAAAAATCTGCGGTACGGTCTCTACCGGCTTACCAACCGTCTTTTCCAGATCGGCTTTTGAGATCCCTTCAGCATGAATATCAATGTAGCGGAAGTTAAAATCTTCATGCTCATTGCTTAATTTTTCTGCCAATTCTTTTGCGCGCACGCAATACGGGCACCCTGGGCGACCAAAAATAACAGCAAACATCTCACTCTCCTCGAACTTATCAGGCCAGATGGCGAATGACTGTATGATGCCGCGATTTATGTCGGATGGAAAGTAGGTTCGGCCTGTTGCTTTGATACATCTACGCTATATCTGTTAAACATGAGAACTCGGAACGTTTTATACTACGAGCCACTTCGCCGGGAGGCCACGTATGCGCACTGTGGGTGTGTTACCTAAAAGCATATTGATTCTGGAAACGATCGGTATGGTGTCGTTAGCGCTGGCGCTATTGTCGCTTAACGATTACCTCACCTTACCCGCGCCGCTTAACAGTCCATTGGCCTGTGTGGTGATGATTTTTCTGGGGGTTTTGTTGATGCTTCCCGCCGCTGTGTTTTTAATGTGGCGCATTGCGCAACTGTTGGCGCCGCAGCTGATGTCGCGAACATCCAGCGTATCTTCCCGTTCAGCCAGAGAAAAAAGAGATGACTCCAACCATTGATTTACTTCGCAGCCACCGTTCTATTCGCCATTTCACCGAGGCGTTGATTTCGGATGCGCAGCGTGAGGCGATTATAGCTGCCGCGCAAGGCACCTCGAGCTCCAGTTTTTTACAGTGCAGCACGATTATTCGGGTGACGGATAAGGCCCTGCGAGAGTCGCTGGTGACGCTGTCGGGTGGGCAGCCGCACGTGGCGAAGGCTGCCGAATTCTGGGTGTTCTGCGCCGATTTTAACCGTCATTTACAGATTTGCCCTGACGCACAGCTGGGACTGGCAGAACAACTGCTGCTGGGCGTGGTTGACACGGCGATGATGGCGCAAAATGCGCTGACGGCTGCAGAGTCGCTGGGGCTTGGCGGTGTATATATTGGCGGACTGCGCAACAATATCGCATCGGTAACTGAGTTACTGAAACTGCCGCAGCATGTTCTGCCGCTGTTTGGTCTGTGTCTCGGTTGGCCTGCAGATAATCCCGATATCAAGCCACGGCTGCCTGCGGCCATTGTGGTGCATGAAAATCAATACCAGCCGCTCGATAAGGACGCCCTGGCTCACTATGATGAACAGCTTGCGCAGTATTATCTGACCCGTGGCAGCAACACGCGTCGTGATACCTGGAGCGATCATATTCGCCGCACCATCATCAAAGAAAATCGCCCCTTTATTCTGGAATATTTGCACAAACAGGGATGGGCTACGCGCTAAAGATTTTAACCCGGTGTATGATACGCCGGCTTTCAGCAGGTCTTTCAGAGAGGTGCAGGGTGAAAATTGCCATTTTGTCCCGGGACGGAACGCTCTATTCTTGTAAGCGCCTGCGTGAAGCGGCGATGCAGCGCGGTCACCTGGTTGAAATTATCGATCCCCTTTCCTGTTATATGAACATTAGTCCGGCGGCGTCTTCGATTCATTACAAGGGCCGCCAGCTCCCTCATTTTGATGCGGTCATCCCACGAATCGGCTCGGCGATTACCTTTTACGGTACGGCGGCGTTGCGCCAGTTCGAGATGTTAGGGAGTTATCCGTTGAATGAGTCAGTGGCGATCACCCGTGCGCGCGATAAGCTGCGCTCATTGCAACTGCTGGCACGTCAGGGAATCGATCTCCCGATTACCGGAATCGCGCACTCACCGGACGATACCAGCGACATGATTGATATGGTCGGCGGCGCACCGTTGGTGGTGAAACTGGTAGAAGGCACGCAGGGTATCGGTGTGGTGCTGGCCGAAACGCGTCAGGCCGCGGAGAGCGTCGTGGATGCATTTCGAGGACTGAACGCACATATCCTTGTGCAGGAATATATTAAAGAGGCCAAAGGGCGGGATATTCGCTGTTTTGTCGTAGGGGACGAGGTAGTGGCTGCTATTGAGCGTCGGGCTAAAGAGGGCGATTTTCGTTCTAATCTCCATCGCGGTGGCGTGGCCAGTATTGCCAATATTACGACGCGTGAAAGGGACATCGCGATAAAAGCCGCCCGAACCATGGGCCTGGATGTGGCTGGCGTTGATATTTTGCGCGCAGACCGCGGGCCGCTGGTCATGGAAGTTAACGCTTCTCCGGGGCTTGAAGGCGTGGAGAAAACCACGGGGGTTGATATTGCCGGACGGATGATCAAGTGGATCGAACGTCATGCAACTCCGGAATTTTGTCTTAAAATCGGCGGCTGAACGCAATATCGATGGCGATCGTGGTATGACGCGGTCTTTTTGCGTAAGCTGTGCCGGTAATTTTTTCATCGAAAGAGGTCGCACATTATTATGACATCACTGGTCGTTCCCACTCTGGATACGTTGCGTCAATGGCTCGACGACCTGGGCATGAGTTTTTTTGAATGCGATACCTGTCAGGCGCTGCATTTACCTCATATGCAAAACTTTGACGGCATCTTTGATGCGAAAATTGATTTGGTGGATAACGTCATACTGTTCTCTGCGATGGCGGAAGTCAGGCCATCGGCGTTGCTGCCGTTGGCTGCCGATCTGTCATCCATTAATGCCAGTTCGCTGACGGTGAAAGCCTTTCTGGACATGCAGGATGATAATCTGCCAAAGCTGGTGGTTTGCCAGTCTTTATACGTTGTGCCGGGCGTCACGTTTGAGCAGTTCGAATGTTTTGTTCGCCAGAGCGAAGAGCAGATATCCATGGTGATCCTTGAAGCCGGGGCGCATCAACTGTTATTTAACGCTGAAGAAGATGTGCAAAACAGCGGTACTGAGACCCATTTCCTCCATTAATATTTCCTGAGCAATGATGCCAAAAGCGCAGCCGCTGCCAGAGCGGTTGCGTATTACCCTATTTTTATTCTGCATTTAACCTTTTATTAAAGAATTATTCACCTAACTTCCACGCCTTCTGCCTTATGTCATAGATAAATCCTGCATAAAAAATTGATAAAAGACGTTTTTTTAACTGGGCTATATCCTCGAATCCTGGCTAAAGTTATTCTGGCGAGGCTTATAAACGTCATCCTTCAATGAACCCTTTATGGGCTGCATGCGACCGCAATGCATGTTGAATGATTCCGCGATTATCAGCGAGCCATAGCGGCACAGGGGAAGCCTCTTTTCTTATTTGTGCTGAATGAAAGAATATGCACGTTTCTTGCATATCATAGAGTGTGAATTTTTTGTTCGTTTGTTAACGAACTTTCAGAAGGAAAGAGATTATGACCGCCTTAAATAAAAAATGGTTATCAGGCCTGGTTGCGGGTGCTCTGATATCCCTCTCTGCCGGCACGCTCGCTGCTGAACAAAAAACGCTGCATATTTATAACTGGTCTGATTATATCGCCCCCGACACGGTGGCTAATTTTGAAAAAGAGACCGGCATTAAAGTGGTTTATGATGTGTTCGACTCCAATGAAGTACTGGAAGGTAAGCTCATGGCGGGTAGCACTGGCTTTGACCTTGTCGTTCCTTCCGCCAGCTTCCTTGAGCGTCAGCTTACTGCGGGTGTTTTCCAACCGCTGGACAAAAGTAAACTGCCAGACTGGAAAAACCTCGATCCCGAATTGCTGAAGCTGGTGGCGAAACACGATCCAGACAACAAGTTTGCGATGCCGTATATGTGGGCAACCACCGGTATTGGCTACAACGTGGATAAAGTGAAGGCGGTGCTGGGCGCGGATGCGCCGGTCGACAGTTGGGATCTGATCCTGAAGCCGGAAAATTTGGAAAAACTCAAAAGCTGCGGCGTCTCGTTCCTTGATGCCCCCGAAGAAGTGTTTGCCACCGTGCTGAATTACTTGGGTAAAGACCCCAACAGTACCAAAGCGGACGATTACACCGGACCGGCAACAGATCTGCTGTTGAAGCTGCGTCCTAATATTCGTTATTTCCACTCTTCTCAATACATTAACGATCTGGCAAACGGTGATAGCTGCGTGGCAATTGGTTGGGCAGGGGACGTATGGCAGGCCGCTAATCGCGCGAAAGAAGCGAAAAATGGCGTCAATATTTCCTTCTCAATTCCAAAAGAAGGGGCGATGGCGTTCTTCGATGTTTTCGCCATGCCTGCGGATGCTAAAAATAAAGACGAAGCGTATCAGTTCCTCAACTATCTGCTGCGTCCGGATGTGATTGCCCATATTTCCGACCACGTGTTCTACGCCAACGCGAACAAAGAGGCGACGGCGTTGGTCAGCCCTGAAGTTCGTGACAATCCGGGGATTTACCCGCCGGCCGATGTGCGAGCCAAGTTGTTCACTCTGAAAGTACAGGATCCGAAGATCGATCGTGTCCGTACTCGTGCCTGGACCAAGGTGAAAAGCGGGAAATAACCCGCGTCAGGGAGATGACCCGGCGGCGCGTAAGTCCGCCGGGACACCCGAACCCTGAACACTCATAACCCGGCAATACGCACCATGCTGGTGCGTTATTTGCACTGTTTCTTTGTTTTATGCCGGAGAGCACTCACGTGAATGATGCGACCCCCCGCCCACAGGCGAAGACCCGCAAAGCGCTAACCCCGCTGCTTGAAATTCGTAATCTGACCAAGTCTTTCGATGGCCAGCACGCCGTCGATGACGTCAGCCTGACTATCTACAAAGGCGAAATATTTGCCCTGCTGGGTGCCTCCGGCTGCGGCAAATCAACCCTGCTGCGCATGCTGGCGGGCTTTGAACTGCCGACCACCGGGCAAATTATGCTCGATGGTGTCGATTTAGCACACGTCCCGCCGTATCTGCGCCCGATTAATATGATGTTTCAGTCCTACGCGCTGTTCCCACATATGACGGTGGAGCAGAACATTGCCTTTGGCCTGAAGCAGGACAAGTTGCCGAAAGCTGAAATTACCAGCCGGGTCAACGAGATGCTGGGCCTGGTGCATATGCAGGAATTTGCCAAACGCAAACCGCATCAGCTTTCCGGCGGTCAGCGACAGCGTGTGGCGCTGGCGCGCAGCCTGGCAAAACGTCCTAAACTGCTGCTGCTGGACGAACCGATGGGGGCGCTGGATAAAAAGCTACGTGACCGCATGCAACTGGAAGTGGTCGATATCCTCGAACGTGTGGGTGCGACCTGTGTGATGGTAACGCACGATCAGGAAGAAGCCATGACGATGGCGGGGCGTATTGCGATCATGAATCGCGGCAAGTTCGTGCAAATCGGCGAACCTGAAGAGATTTACGAGCACCCGACCACCCGCTATAGCGCGGAATTTATTGGCTCGGTAAACGTGTTCGAGGGGCTACTGAAAGCGCGTCAGGAAGACGGCCTGATCATTGACTCTCCGGGGCTGGTCCATCCGCTGAAAGTCGATGCTGATGCCTCCATCGTTGATAACGTCCCGGTGTACGTCGCGCTGCGTCCGGAAAAAATTATGCTCTGTGAGACTCCACCGGCAGATGGCTATAACTTTGCGGTGGGGGAAGTGGTGCACATTGCCTATCTCGGTGATTTGTCGGTGTACCACGTGCGTTTAAAAAGCGGCCAGATGTTGAGTGCCCAGCTACAAAACGAACATCGCTACCGTAAGGGGCTACCGACCTGGGGCGATGAGGTGCGTTTGTGTTGGGATGCGGACAGTTGCGTAGTGTTGACGGTTTAAGGAGTGAAAATGCGTACACTTGAACCTCCGGCGCGCGTGGACAACGCGAGCCGTTTCACGCTGTTTATGTCGCGGATGCAGATGAGGCATGGGCGCAAGGTGGTGATTGCGCTGCCGTATATCTGGCTGATTCTGCTGTTTTTGCTGCCATTTTTAATCGTTTTTAAGATCTCTTTTTCTGAGATGGCGCGGGCGATACCCCCGTATTCTGACCTCATCTCATGGGCAGACGACCAGCTCTCCATCACGCTCAATGTTGGCAACTTCCTGCAACTGACGGCTGACCCGTTGTATGTTGATGCTTACCTGCAGTCGTTGCAGGTGGCGGGGATTTCGACGATCTGCTGTTTGCTACTGGGATATCCACTGGCATGGGCTGTGGCACACAGCAAACCGTCAACGCGGAATATTCTGCTGTTGCTGGTGATCCTGCCTTCCTGGACCTCGTTTTTGATTCGCGTGTATGCCTGGATGGGGATCCTGAAAAATAACGGGATCCTGAATAATTTTCTGATGTGGCTGGGAATTATCGATCAGCCGCTGACGATCCTGCACACCAATCTGGCGGTCTATATCGGGATTGTTTATGCATATTTGCCGTTTATGGTACTGCCGATCTACACCGCGTTGACACGTATCGACTATTCGCTGGTGGAAGCGGCGCTGGATCTTGGGGCCCGACCGCTGAAAACGTTCTTTAGCGTGATCGTGCCGTTGACCAAAGGCGGGATCATCGCAGGCTCAATGCTGGTGTTTATCCCGGCGGTCGGGGAGTTTGTGATCCCTGAACTGCTGGGCGGGCCGGACAGCATTATGATTGGCCGTGTGTTGTGGCAGGAGTTTTTCAATAACCGTGACTGGCCGGTGGCGTCGGCTGTGGCCATTATTATGCTGCTGTTATTGATTGTGCCGATCATGTGGTTCCATAAATATCAGCAAAAAAGTGTGGGGGAACACGGATGAATAATTTACCCGTCGTTCGCTCACCGTGGCGTATTTTTATCCTGGTCATAGGGTTCACTTTCCTGTACGCGCCGATGCTGATGCTGGTTATCTATTCGTTTAACAGCTCCAAACTGGTGACGGTCTGGGCAGGGTGGTCAACGCGCTGGTACGGTGAATTGCTCCACGATACTGCAATGATAAGCGCTGTCGGGATGAGTTTGACCATTGCTGCTTGTGCGGCGACGATGGCGTCGATCCTCGGCACGATTGCTGCGGTGGTGCTGGTGCGCTTTGGTCGTTTCCGGGGTTCGAATGGCTTTGCCTTTATGATAACAGCGCCGCTGGTTATGCCGGATGTCATCACCGGCCTGTCGCTGTTGTTGCTGTTTGTTGCCATGGCGCATGCTATTGGCTGGCCGGCAGATCGCGGGATGTTAACCATCTGGCTGGCGCACGTCACTTTCTGTACGGCGTATGTGGCGGTCGTTATCTCCTCGCGTTTGCGCGAACTGGATCACTCCATCGAAGAAGCGGCGATGGATCTTGGCGCCACGCCGCTGAAGGTCTTCTTTGTCATCACGCTGCCGATGATTATGCCGGCGGTGATTTCCGGCTGGCTGTTGGCTTTCACCCTGTCGCTTGACGATCTGGTGATCGCCAGCTTTGTTTCCGGTCCTGGGGCGACGACGTTGCCGATGCTGGTGTTCTCCAGCGTACGTATGGGGGTTAATCCAGAAATTAACGCGCTGGCGACGCTGATTCTTGGCGTGGTAGGAATTATCGGATTTATCGCGTGGTACCTGATGGCCCGGACAGAAAAGCAGCGGTTGCGCGATATCCAGCGTGCAAGACGCGGCTGAAAAAACTAAAATCTGCCAACCTCTACTCGGTGCAGCATGTGGCGCTGCACCGTTTTCACGGAAGACGACGCGTTGGGATTTTTTAAGAAATCATCCACATCACATGCTCGCTTAAACGTTCCTGCTTTAGTGCAGGTGGCGGCGCTCGCTATTATTATGATCCGCGGCCTCGATCTGTTGATGATTTTCAATACGTTGGGTGTGAGCGGGACAATGGCATTTATCCAGCGTAGCGTGCAGACCTGGAATTTAACGCTGGTGTTTTTAAGCAGTCTGATACTGGTGTTTATCGAAATTTACTGTGCCTTTTCATTGGTCAAAGGACGTAACTGGGCGCGCTGGATTTATCTGTTTACCCAGGTGGTGGCCTCCGGTTATTTGTGGGCGGCATCGTTAGGTTATGGTTATCCCGAGCTGTTCAGTATTGCGGGTGAATCGAAGCGTGAAATTTTTCGCACGCTGGTGATGCAGAAATTACCGGATATGCTGGTGCTGTTGTTGCTGTTTGTTCCGGCATCCAGTCGACGGTTCTTCCGTCTGCAATAATGTGTATAATCTTCGCCCCGGTTAATTTGAAGGTTTTCTTATGCAGTGCGCTCTTTATGACGCCGATCGCTGTCGTTCCTGTCAGTGGATAACACAGCCCGTTGGCGATCAACTCCGTGCAAAAATGGCCGATCTCCAGACTCTTCTTGCCGACTATTCGGTCGGGGAGTGGTGCGCGCCCGTCGTTGGCCCGGAGAGCGCTTTTCGTAATAAAGCCAAAATGGTGGTGAGCGGTAGCGTGGAAAAACCGCTGTTGGGCATGCTGCATCGTGACGGTACACCTGAAGATTTGTGCGACTGTCCGCTTTATCCTGCCTCATTTGCGCCGGTATTTGCCGCACTAAAACCCTTTATCGCCCGTGCCGGGTTGACGCCTTACAACGTAGCGCGTAAGCGGGGCGAACTGAAATATGTGCTGTTAACGGAAAGCCAGTTTGACGGCGGTATGATGCTGCGTTTTGTCTTACGCTCAGAGGCCAAGCTGAGCCAACTGCGCGCGGCGTTGCCGTGGCTGCAGGCGCAGTTACCGCAGTTAAAGGTGATAACGGTCAATATCCAACCAGTGCATATGGCGATTATGGAAGGGGAGACAGAAATCTTCCTGACGGAGCAGCAGGCGCTGGCTGAACGTTTTAATGATGTACCGCTGTGGATCCGCCCGCAGAGTTTCTTTCAAACCAACCCGGTAGTGGCTGAGCGTTTGTATGCCACGGCTCGCGATTGGGTGCGTCAGCTTTCGGTCAACCATATGTGGGATCTGTTTTGCGGTGTTGGCGGTTTTGGCCTGCATTGCGCTACGTCGCAGATGAAACTGACGGGTATCGAGATCGCACCAGAGGCGATCGCCTGTGCGAAACAATCTGCGCAGACGTTGGGGTTACAGAATCTGCACTTTCAAGCGCTCGATTCGACCCAATTCGCGACGGCACAGGAAGACGTTCCGGATCTGGTGCTGGTGAACCCTCCGCGTCGGGGCATTGGTAAACCCCTGTGTGATTATCTTTCCCACATGGCACCGCCGTTTATCATCTACTCCAGCTGTAATGCGCAAAGCATGGCGAAGGATATTGGCGAGCTGCCAGGCTATCGCATAGAACGGGTTCAACTTTTCGATATGTTCCCGCACACCGCGCACTATGAAGTATTGACGCTGCTCAGCCGACAATAGTTTCTTTTCTTCGCAGGGAATGCCTGATGACGCTTCGCTTGTCAGGTCTAAGGATGGATGCGGGTTGTTGGCCGCATTCGGTAAATGCAATAGACGAAAAAAAAGCCCGTACTTGCGTACGAGCTCTTTCTCAAATGTGGCGGTGAGAGAGGGGTTCGAACCCTCGATACGTTGCCGTATACACACTTTCCAGGCGTGCTCCTTCAGCCACTCGGACACCTCACCGTATTGTATTGCTGCCTGACCGCTTGGGGGGCAACGGGGCGCTACTATAGGGAGTTGCGCTAAAACGGTCAAGCAGAATTTACGTCTTCACTCTCGTTTGGTTACGCAATAGACATATTCTGCGCCCGGACAGGCGCAGAGAACATGATTAGCGCTGAGAGTCCAGTTTTTCACCGCTGGTGACAACTTCCTGAGCCTTGCTGTAGCTTTCGATCAGCAGCTGATAGGCCGGGAAGATTTTGGTATACACTTCCGCCCATTCAGCGGCATCTTCCCGGTTCCAGGTCCGCTGTATTTCAGACGCAACGGCTGCGGTATCCATTGGCACCACGCCTGCCTGTACCACTCGCGCCAACGTGATTTCCTGCGCCATCTTGCTGTAAGTGCCGGAAGCGTCAATGACGGCAAACACTTTATACCCTTCCGCTACCGCGCTGATGGCCGGGAAAGCCATGCAAACGCTGGTAATGGTACCGGCGATAATCAGCGTTTTACGACCCGTTGCTTTGACGGCTTTAACAAAGTCTTCGTTATCCCAGGCGTTGATCTCGCCTTTGCGCGCCACGTACTGAGCATGGGGCGCATTGGCGTGGATTTCCGGAATCAACGGGCCGTTGGGTCCCTGTGGAACGGAGGCGGTGGTGATCACCGGCATCTTCGCCAGGGTGGCTATTTTTGCCAGCGCAGCGGCACGGGCACGCAGTTCGGGCATTGGCATATCACCGACGGTCTGAAAAAGACCGCTCTGGTGATCGATAAGCAGCATCACGGCATCATCTACGTCGATAACCGGGCGTGAACCATTAAAATTTGCAGGACTGGACATCGTATTCTCCTTCGCTTTAGATTTGGCCAAAACGGCCGGAGTTGAAATCGCGTACGGCTTCGGCGATCTCTTGTTTTGTGTTCATCACAAACGGACCGTAACCGACAATGGGTTCATTTAACGGTTCGCCTGACAGCAGCAGCACGCTGGCGTCGCTACTGGCCTCGATATGTAGGGTTTTACCCTGCTGGCTTAATACCACCAGCTGCGCCTCACCCGCGGAGGTGGCACCGTTGATGGTGATCGTGCCTTTCAGCACCACCAGCGCAGTGCTCCATCCTTCCGGTTGGGACAGCGTGACCGGGCGATTACTTTGCAGGCGTATGTCCCACACATTTAACGGTGAGAAGGTATGCGCGGGGCCTTTCGTATCCTGATAGCTGCCCGCAATCACGCGCACGGTACCTGCGTTATCTGGCAGGTCGACGGTGGGAATAACGTCGCTGCTGATGCCCTGATAACCCGGCACGGTCATTTTGTCTTTGGCTGGCAGGTTGACCCACAGCTGGACCATTTCCAGCTCGCCGCCCTTACGGGTAAATTCCGGCGAATGAAATTCTTCGTGTAAAATCCCGGCCCCTGCTGTCATCCACTGCACATCGCCTGGACCGATAATGCCGCCGCGCCCGGTTGAGTCGCGATGTTCAACTTCACCGCTGTAAACAATGGTCACTGTTTCAAAACCACGGTGCGGGTGCTCACCGACGCCGCGCTTTTCATTACCCGGTGTAAAGGTATGCGGACCCGCGTAATCCAGCAGCAGGAACGGACTGAGCTGCTCAGCATGAGACTGGTAAGAGAACATCGAGCGAACTGGAAATCCATCGCCAACCCAGTGTGGGCGAGGTGCGGTATAGACGCCTGTTACGTGTTTCATATGTATCTCCTCAGTGGCGTTATCTTGATGTGAATAAGCTTATATCCATGACAGCGAGCTGAGTAGTGGCTAAAATAGTCCTCACCGTCTCATTAATAGGACAATAAGATGACGAAGCTGGATCTCAATGATTTCGCATGGTTTGTGCATGTTGTCGAAGAGGGAGGATTCGCAGCAGCAGGCCGTGCGCTTGATGAGCCCAAATCCAAACTCAGTCGGCGTATTGCGCAACTGGAGGAGAGACTGGGGGTGCGTTTGATTCAGCGAACAACCCGACAGTTTAATGTCACGGAGGTCGGACAGACCTTTTACGAACACTGTAAGGCGATGTTGGTGGAGGCGCAGGCGGCGCAGGATGCCATTGCGGCGTTGCAGGTTGAGCCACGTGGCATTGTTAAACTGACGTGCCCGGTGACGCTGTTGCATGTCCATATCGGCCCCATGCTGGCCCGGTTCATGGCGCGTTATCCGGATGTTGCAGTACAGCTTGAAGCCACGAATCGCCGCGTCGACGTCGTCGGAGAAGGTCTGGATGTGGCGATTCGCGTCCGACCTCGTCCTCTTGAAGACAGTGATTTGGTCATGCGGGTGCTTGCTGACAGGGGGCACCGGCTGTATGCCAGTCCGCGATTGGTTGAGCAGATGGGGACATTACACGCCCCAGCAGAGCTGACCCGTTGGCCCGGGCTGAGTCTGGCGGCGGGGAAACATGTTCATCGTTGGGAGTTGTTTGGCCCACAGAGTGCCCGCGCGGAAGTACATTTTATGCCGCGTATGATCACCACAGATATGCTGGCGCTGCGCGAGGCCGCGGTTGCCGGGGTAGGCGTGGTGCAACTCCCGCAGTTAATGGTCAAGGATCAATTAGCCGCAGGGGAGCTGGTGGCATTGCTGGATGGCTGGGAACCGAGGCGGGAGATTATTCACGCGGTCTTTCCATCGCGTAGGGGGTTATTGCCCTCGGTGCGCGCATTAGTGGATTTCCTGACGGAAGAATATGCACGCATGATTGAGGACTAAAGCCTCAAATTTGGCCCACAAAAAAGGCCGGATATACCGACCTTTTATTATCTGGACGCCAGTCTGGCGTGAAAAAAATCAGCGACTACGGAAGACAATGCGGCCTTTGCTCAGGTCGTACGGGGTCAGTTCAACAGTCACTTTGTCTCCCGTCAGGATGCGGATATAGTTTTTACGCATTTTACCGGAGATGTGTGCAGTAACCACGTGACCGTTTTCTAACTCTACGCGGAACATGGTATTAGGTAACGTATCGAGAACGGTACCCTGCATTTCAATATTGTCTTCTTTGGCCATCTAATCCTCTGGGGTATCACTACCGTAATTTGAACCGGCAAGATAATGCCGAAGTTCTTTTAATAAGTAAAGATTTGCGCGATTAAAATACAGCAAATCAAGTTTGGCGCATTACTCTATCCACACACGGCAAAGCCGCACTTAAAGCGCAACGTGTAAGGGAACGATGAGATAAACGATAGGCGTTGCCTGACGCGAACTGTTCCTTAACGGCGGCGGGGTAATGGGCTAAACCAACTCTGCGACGCAATTATAACACCCCGACAAAAAATGTGCCGAAAACATTCACTCCTGAGGTAAAAATAACGTCCGCGGTACCCAAAAATGGCTGGGTAACCGCTGCTGGCGCAGTCTGCTCAAGTGTTCAAGGTACTCCCGACGCGGCGTTTCGACGGCGCCCAGCGACGCTGTATGTCCATTTAACACCTGACAGTCAATTAACTTCCCACCCTGCTGGCTAAATTCAGCGCAAAAAACAAGCAACGCGGTTTTCGAGGCATTTTCCTGACGACTGAACATTGATTCACCGCAGAAGAGCGTGCCTTGCGAAACGCCGTACATACCGCCGACTAATTCATTGTGCCGCCACACTTCAATGGAATGCGCGTGCCCCAATTCATGCAGGCGGTGGTAAGCGTCAACAATATCACGCGTTATCCAGGTCCCTTCTTCGCGGTCATTGGCACAACCTTCAATCACCTGACCAAAGGCGTAATTTAACGTGACACGATAAGGTGAGTGTTTATGAAAACGCTTCATGCTACGGCTAAGATGAAATGTCTCAGGCCACAAAATGGCGCGCGGATCGGGCGACCACCAAAGGATTGGGTCGCCAGGAGAAAACCACGGAAAAATACCGCGCTGGTACGCCATAAGCAGACGGGCAGGGCTGAGATCGCCACCCAGCGCTAACAAACCGTTAGGTTCGCGTAACGCGCCTTCCGGTGACGGGAAGGCGATAGAATTGCGGGACAGTTGCACCAGGCGCATGACAGCGAAACTCCACTACGCGAGTCGATCGTTCAATAATAGCTTACAGACGTTGCTTAAACTGGTAATAACGCCCCTGCCTGGCTAACAGATCTGCGTGATTACCTTGCTCAATAATGTGTCCGTTGTCCATCACTATTATTTGATTAAAACGCGATAGCCCGCGCAGGCGATGCGTCACCATCAATACCGTTTTATCTCGCATGACATCACTAATCAATTCAAGCATTTGACTTTCGGTGGTAGCGTCCAGTCCTTCGGTAGGTTCATCCAGCAGCATCAGCGGGGCATCGTGGAGTACCGCGCGAGCGATTGCCAGACGGCGGAGTTCGCCGCCGGAAAGCTGACGACCCCCTTCACCTAACCAGGCGTTGAGACCATCATCTTCCAGCAGTTTTTCCAGACCAACGCGGCACAGTATTTCGGATAATGCGTCATCACTGGCCTGCGGCGCGGCCAGCAGCAGGTTGTCGCGTAATGTGGCGCTAAACAGGTGCACACGTTGCGGCACGACGCTGATGCTTTGACGCAGCGTTGACTCACTCAGAGTTGAAATCGGACGGTCGTTAAACAAAATTTCACCGTGTTGCGGGTTCCAGGCGCGGGTCAGCAGTTGTAGCAGGGTGGACTTTCCACAGCCGGTGCGGCCGAGAATCGCAACATGCTCGCCGGGTTTTGCTTGCAGGGAGAGGGTATCCAGCGCATTTTGCGCCTGGCCCGGGTAGCTGAAACAAACGTCGCGCAGCGTGAGGGTAATCGGCTCAGAAACTGTCGATCCTGCGTCGGGGAAAGTGACTTCCGGTTTTTGTTCCGTCAGTTCTGTAATGCGCAGGGCAGAGGCGATCACTTGACCGAGGTGCTGAAATGCACCCGTTACCGGGGCCAGGGCTTCAAATGCGGCCAGTGCGCAGAACACAAACAGCGCAATCAGCGCACCTGGCTGGGTATTGCCTCCCACGCCGCCCGAGGCCATCCAGAGCATCACGATGACGGCCAGTGCGCCAATCAGCAGCATTAGGGCCTGAGACAGCGCCGTTAATTCGGACTGGCGACGCTGAGCTTCGTGCCACTGTAACTCTGTGGCTTCCATTTGTGCTCGATAGCGAACACTTGCGCCAAAAATGGTCAGCTCGGCCTGGCCCTGCAGCCAGGATGTCAGCTGTTGGCGATATTGCCCGCGCAGGTGCGTCAGGTTTTGCCCGGTGCGTTTTCCGGCCTGATAAAACAGCGGAGGCAAAATAAACAAGGTCAGCAGCATGATGCCACCGAGGGTGATGGCCAGCGTGAGATCGAGCACGCTCAGACCCAGCGTCACCACCATAATCACGACAAATGCCCCAACCAGCGGAGAGATGACGCGCAGATAAAGGTGATCAAGCGTATCGACATCCGCAACGATGCGGTTAAGCAGTTCACCCTGGCCATAACGGGCCAGACCCGCCGGAGAGAGTGGCAGCAGCTTACTAAATGTATAAATACGCAGGTGCTGCAACACGCGGAATGTCGCGTCGTGACTGACCAGTCGCTCGAAATAACGACCTGCGGTACGGGTGATCGCCGCACCGCGCACGCCGGCAGCGGGGAGCATATAGTTAAAACTGTAAATCCCGGTGACGCCAACCACCGCGGAAGCGGAGAGGAACCAACCGGAAAGTGTCAGCAAGCCGATACTGGCTATTAGCGTGATGATCGCCAGAATAATTCCCAGCGTTAACATCCATTTATGACGTTTATACAGCGTCAGATAAGGTAGCAAAGCGCGCATTTAGATGTCCTCCTGACGGTGAGCCAGCAGTGTTGCAAAAGCCCCGTTGGCTGCGCTCAGTTGAGCATAAGTGCCTTGCTCGACGATCTGTCCGTCCTGCATGACCCAAATGGCATCCCACTCGGTAAGGTCTTCAAGCTGGTGCGTGACCATCAGCGTGGTCTGGCGGCGTGATGCTGCATTCAGCGCCTGCATGACGCGCTGCTCGCTGTGCGCATCGAGGCTAGCGGCGGGTTCGTCCAGTAGCATTAGCTGACACGGATTGAGCAAGGCGCGGGCGACGGCAACGCGCTGCGCTTGCCCGACGGAAAGTCGGGCGGCCTGATCGCCGACCGGGGTATCCACGCCCTGAGGCAGTAGAGGTAAAAACTCACTTACCCAGGCGCTGTCGAGCGCGGCCTGAAGCTGTTGCTCGCTGGCATCTGGACGTGCCAGCAGCACATTATCGCGCAACGTTGGGGCAGGAAGCTGTGGGTTCTGTCCTACCCACGACAGCTGTTTTCGCCAGGAGTCAGGGGCCAGGGAGCGAAGCTCAAAACCATTAATTCTCAGCGAACCCTGATACGAGAGAAAACCAGAAAGGGCATTCAGCAGCGAGCTCTTACCGGAGCCGCTACGTCCCACCAGTACCGCGCGCTGACCGGCTGGCAGCGAGAAGTTAAGTGGACCAGCAAGCACTTTACCTTCCGGGGAGGTGATAACCAGATCTTCTGCGGTAATCGAAACCGGCTCTTTTACGGCCAGCTCAATGTCGCCACGTTCAGGATGCGCCAGCGGCGTTTCCATGAACGTTTTCAGGCTGTCTGCGGCACCGACGGCCTGGGCTTTGGCATGATAAAACGTGCCCAGATCGCGCAAGGGCTGGAAAAACTCAGGCGCAAGAATCAGTGCCAGGAATCCAGAGGCTAAGGTAACACCAACGCCATAGTGGCCGAAGTTGAGTTCACCGAGGTACGAGAAGCCAAAGTAAACCGCCACCAGCGCGATGGACAGCGAGGTGAAAAATTCCAGTACGCCGGAGGAGAGGAACGCGAGGCGCAGAACTTCCATGGTGCGCTGGCGAAAATCTTGTGATGCCGCACGAATGCTTTCTGTTTCCGCTTCGCCGCGACCAAATATTCTTAACGTTTCCATACCACGCAAGCGGTCGAGGAAATGACCGCTGAGTCGGGCTAGCGCCTGAAAGTTACGTCGGTTAGCATCAGCAGCGCCCATACCGACCATTGCCATAAACATGGGGATTAGCGGTGCAGTGCCAAGCAGGATAAGGGCGGCTATCCAGTTAGACGGGAAAATGGCCGCGACAATCAAAATGGGGACGCAGACGGCAAGCGCCATTTGCGGCAGATAACGCGCGTAGTAATCATGCATATCGTCAATCTGCTCGAGCACCAACGTGGCCCAACTTCCGGCTGGTTTACCCTGGATCCACGCGGGGCCTGCCTGTTGCAGACGGTCCAGAACCTGACGGCGAATTTCAAAACGAATGTGCTGTCCCGCGTGAAAACCGACCCGCTCACGTAGCCAGACCACCCATGCACGCAGGATGAAAATCAGCACTAATACGATGAAAGGGAGCAGAAGGGCTTCGCGGGGAATATTATCCATGATCATGTGATCAAGAATGCGTGCCAGGAGCCAGGCCTGAGCGACAATTAACAGGCCGCTGACGAAGCCTAACAGGCGTGAAATATTCAGCCAACGCTGGGAAATGACACTTTGCTGTTTTAACCAGCGTGTTAGCTCTTTTTGACGGGTTTTATTCATTGCTCGCTTAGCAGGTGAGTTATAGGAATTTTTAGGCAGGACAATGTTACAACGGGGCAAAAATAAAGGCGACTGATAGTCGCCTTTTTTACTTTTGTTACTGATTTGTAAAACTTATTTGCAGGCGTCAGCCAGACCGTCGAGATAACGCTCTGCATCAAGGGCTGCCATACAACCCGTACCTGCAGAGGTAATCGCCTGGCGATAAATATGGTCCATCACGTCACCGGCCGCGAACACGCCTGGAATGCTGGTTTGCGTCGCATTACCGTGAATGCCGGACTGAACCTTGATGTAGCCGTTTTCCAGCTCAAGCTGGCCTTCAAAAATCGCGGTGTTCGGGCTGTGACCAATGGCGACAAACAGTCCTGCAACGTCCAGAGACTCGACGTTATCGGTGTTTTGGGTATCACGCAGACGCAGTCCAGTGACGCCCATCTGATCGCCGGTCACTTCTTCCAGCGTACGGTGCGTGTGCAGCACGATGTTGCCGTTTTCGACTTTATCCATCAGGCGCTTGATAAGGATTTTTTCTGCACGGAAGCTGTCGCGACGGTGAATCAAATGCACTTCAGAGGCGATATTCGCCAGATACAACGCTTCTTCTACAGCCGTGTTGCCACCGCCGATAACCGCTACCTTCTGGTTGCGATAGAAGAAACCGTCACAGGTCGCACAGGCAGAAACACCGCGACCTTTAAACGCTTCTTCAGACGGTAAGCCAAGGTAGCGAGCGGAAGCGCCGGTGGCGATAATCAACGCATCGCAGGTGTACTCGCCGCTGTCGCCGGTCAGACGGAACGGACGGTTCTGCAGATCAACCTTGCTGATGTGATCAAAAATGATTTCCGTCTCAAATTTTGTCGCATGCTCATGCATACGTTCCATCAGCAGTGGGCCCGTAAGATCGTGCGGGTCGCCAGGCCAGTTTTCGACTTCCGTCGTCGTGGTCAACTGACCCCCTTTTTCCATACCGGTAATCAGTACCGGTTGCAGGTTTGCGCGTGCAGCATAGACCGCAGCGGTATACCCGGCAGGGCCTGAACCCAGAATAAGAAGTTTACTGTGTTTGGTCGTGCCCATGAGATCCCCATAGTTGTTGGCAGGCAATGACTGGATTGTAGGGAATTTGCAGGCGTAAAAAAAGAGTATGGCAATTTTGTTAACAATTTGTGCAATAGCGGGAGCCGATGATCGGCCAGACAGGCGGCAAGGACGTCAACCAACGCACAGGTAACATGAAGTATGACGGGACATAACGATTTCTACTTAAAATCGGCCAGTTATAAGGCGATAAAATGACGATTTTCCATCACTCCCAATGAATAACTGGCATGTTGTACTAAAAATCGATGTTTTGCTTTGACAATCCCCTGCTGTTTTGCGAAAACATTCAAGGAAGAAAAAAACTGTGTCGTGTGTGTGCTGCATAATCATGCATCCAGATACCATGTTTACCGAGTTAGCGAAATCTACGCATGGTGTGGACAGATGCCATTCGTGATGTCGATAGCCGCCGACAGGCAACGGTCTTCTCACCATAAACCCAGACATTTCACACCGTAAATCCCTCTGGGTTTCGGGTATTGTGATGGGTAGCGACTCTGAACAGTGATGTTAGAAGGGTCAGGCAGGAGTAGGGAAGGAATACAGAGAGACAATAATAATGGTAGATAGTAAGAAGCGCCCTGGCAAAGATCTCGACCGTATCGATCGTAACATTCTTAATGAGCTGCAAAAGGATGGGCGTATTTCTAACGTCGAGCTTTCTAAACGAGTGGGACTTTCACCAACGCCCTGCCTTGAGCGTGTGCGTCGGTTAGAAAGACAGGGATTTATTCAGGGCTATACGGCGCTGTTAAACCCGCATTATCTGGATGCATCACTTCTGGTTTTTGTTGAGATTACTCTGAATCGTGGCGCACCGGATGTCTTTGAGCAGTTCAACACTGCAGTGCAAAAACTTGAAGAAATTCAAGAGTGTCATTTGGTTTCCGGTGATTTCGACTACCTGCTGAAAACACGCGTACCGGATATGTCAGCATACCGCAAGCTATTGGGGGAAACCCTGCTGCGTCTGCCTGGCGTGAATGACACACGTACTTACGTGGTAATGGAAGAAGTTAAACAGAGCAATCGTCTGGTAATTAAGACGCGCTAACACGGAACAGGTGCAAAATCGACGTAGTTTGATTACACTCCTGTTAATCCATACAGCAACAGTGCCGGGGCAACCCGGTGCTGTTGTCCGTTTTAGCATCGGGCAGGAAAAGCCTGAAACCTGGAGAGCCGTTTTTGAGCCAGGAATACACTGAAGACAAAGACGTCACATTGACGAAGTTAAGCAGCGGGCGCCGACTTCTGGAAGCGCTACTGATCCTTATTGCCCTTTTTGCCGTCTGGTTGATGGCTGCCTTACTCAGCTTTAACCCTTCGGATCCCAGCTGGTCGCAAACCGCGTGGCACGAGCCTATCCACAATCTTGGGGGAATACCCGGAGCATGGTTGGCGGACACGCTGTTCTTTATTTTTGGCATCATGGCCTACACCCTACCTGTGATCATTGTTGGGGGCTGTTGGTTTACCTGGCGACATCAGGCCAGTGACGAGTACGTTGACTATTTCGCCGTATCGCTGCGCATCATTGGCGTTCTGGCGCTCATTCTTACCTCTTGCGGACTGGCGGCAATCAATGCCGATGATATCTGGTATTTCGCGTCTGGCGGCGTGATTGGCAGTCTGCTCAGTACCACGCTACAACCTCTGCTGCATAGCAGCGGGGGAACACTCACACTATTGTGTATCTGGGCGGCAGGTCTGACGTTGTTTACCGGTTGGTCATGGGTGAGCATTGCGGAAAAACTGGGCGGCTGGTTACTCAATATCCTGACCTTTGCCAGTAACCGCACTCGTCGTGACGATACATGGGTCGATGACGAAGAATATGAAGACGATGAAGAGTCCGTCGACATCGCCGAAGGAAAACCGCATGAATCACGCCGGGCGCGTATTCTTCGTGGGGCATTAGCACGTCGTAAGCGGCTGGCCGAGAAGTTCACCAATCCGCTTGGTCGTCATACCGATGCTGCGCTGTTCTCCGGTAAACGGATGGATGACGAAGATGAAATTGAATACAGCGCCCGTGGTGTTGCCGCCGATCCGAATGATGTTCTGTTCTCGGGTAATCGCGCGACGCTGCCTGAATATGATGAGTTCGACCCGCTGCTAAGTGGTCACTCGGTGACTGAGCCTGTGACAGCCGCAGCAGCAGCCACGGCGACCGCGCAGGCCTGGAGTGCGCCAGCCGATCCTTTAATGCAAGCTCCGCTGGTTTCCGGTGGCGTTCCTGTTCAGCCTGCACCGACTGCTGCATGGCAACCTGCGCCAGCGCCACAGGTGGCTGAGCCGGTTGTGACTCCTGCCTACGAAGGTTATCCGCAGCCTGCACAATATACTCAACCGACGGCACAGCCTTATGAGCCGTGGCAGCAGCCCGCACCGGTTGAGCCTCAGCCGCAATATGCTGTGCCGCCCGTTGTCGAACCTCAATACCAACAGCAGGTAGCTCCGCAGCCGCAAATGCAGCCGCAGTGGCAGCCGCCTGTTCCAGAACAAAGCTGGCAGCAACAGCCGGTACAGCAGCCGGTTCCTTCACCGGATCCTGTTTATCACCCGCAGCCGGCTTACCAGCAGGAATCCACATTCCAGCAGCCTGCGTCTCAGCAGCCGCCTGCTTTCGTGCAGGAGCCTGTTGTTGAGCAACCGCCGGTTGTCGAGCCTGAACCGGTTGTGGAAGAGACGAAACCGGCGCGTCCGCCACTCTATTACTTTGAAGAGGTGGAAGAAAAGCGCGCGCGTGAGCGTGAACAGCTCGCGGCCTGGTATCAGCCCATTCCTGAACCACTGCAGGAACCTGAGCGAATTAAACCGTCAATGCCATCAATGCCAACTGCCGCATCTATACCGCCGGTTGAATCCGTCGCGGCCGTCGCGCCGCTGGCTGCCGGAGTGAAAAACGCCGCAATGGGCGCTGGGGCCGCTGCTGTTGCTGCACCTGTGTTTAGTCTGGCGGGTAGCGGTGCGCCGCGTCCACAGGTGAAAGAAGGCATTGGTCCGCAGTTGCCGCGTCCAAATCGCGTCCGTGTGCCAACGCGTCGTGAGCTGGCTTCATATGGTATCAAACTACCGTCGCAACGAATGGCCGAAGAGAAAGCGCGAGAAGAGCAGCTTGATACGGATTATACCGACGATGAAATTGAAGCGATGCAACAGGATGAGCTGGCGCGTCAGTTCGCCCAGTCGCAGCAGCATCGTTATGGTGAAGAGTATCAGGACAATACGCATCAGATTGAGGACGAAGAGTCTGCAGCAGAAGCGGAGTTGGCCCGTCAGTTTGCTTCTTCCCAGCAGCAGCGCTATTCCGGCGAACAGCCTGCGGGCGCTAATCCGTTCTCGTTAGATGACTTTGCTTTCTCGCCGATGAAAGCACTGGTGGATGATGGCCCGCATGAGCCGCTGTTTACCCCAAGCGTTATGCCTGAACCGGAGCCTGTGCCGCAGCAGCATTATCAGCAACCGCCACAACCTGTTGCACCGCAGCAGCATTATCAGCAGGCGCCACAGCCTGTTGCGCCGCAGCAGCATTATCAGCAGCCGCCACAGCCTGTTGCACCGCAGCAGCATTATCAGCAGGCGCCACAACCTGTTGCGCCGCAGCAGCATTATCAGCAACCGTCACAGCCTGTTACACCGCAGCCGCAGGATAGCCTGATCCATCCATTATTGATGCGCAATGGCGACAGTCGTCCTGTTCAGCGTCCAACCACGCTGCTGCCATCGCTGGATCTGCTCACCCCGCCACCGAGTGAAGTTGAACCGGTGGACACCTTCGCGCTGGAGCAAATGGCGCGACTGGTGGAAGCGCGCTTAGCAGATTTCCGTATTAAGGCTGATGTGGTGAACTATTCACCGGGCCCGGTGATAACCCGTTTTGAACTGAATTTGGCTCCGGGTGTTAAGGCTGCACGGATTTCTAACCTCTCCCGAGACCTGGCGCGTTCACTGTCGACCGCTGCGGTTCGTGTGGTGGAGGTTATTCCAGGTAAACCGTATGTTGGGTTGGAATTACCGAACAAAAAACGTCAGACCGTCTACCTGCGCGAAGTGCTGGATAACGCGAAATTCCGTGATAATCCTTCTCCGCTGACCGTAGTGCTCGGTAAAGATATTGCCGGCGAACCGGTTACGGCTGATTTGGCGAAGATGCCGCATCTGCTGGTGGCGGGTACCACGGGTTCCGGTAAGTCTGTTGGGGTCAATGCTATGATCCTCAGCATGCTGTATAAGGCACAGCCGGAAGATGTGCGATTCATTATGATCGACCCAAAAATGCTCGAGTTGTCGGTTTATGAGGGCATTCCGCATCTGTTGACGGAAGTGGTTACAGATATGAAGGATGCTGCCAACGCGTTGCGCTGGAGCGTCAATGAAATGGAACGCCGCTACAAACTGATGTCAGCGCTGGGCGTGCGTAATCTGGCGGGTTACAACGAGAAGATCGCAGAAGCGGATCGTATGGGGCGTCCGATCCCGGACCCGTACTGGAAACCGGGCGATAGCATGGATGTTACCCATCCGGTGCTGAAAAAAGAGCCTTATATCGTTGTCCTGGTCGATGAATTTGCTGACCTGATGATGACCGTCGGTAAAAAAGTGGAAGAACTGATCGCTCGTTTGGCGCAAAAAGCGCGTGCGGCGGGGATCCACCTGGTGCTGGCGACCCAGCGTCCGTCGGTTGATGTGATTACCGGGCTTATCAAAGCCAACATCCCGACCCGTATTGCCTTTACCGTGTCGAGTAAAATTGATTCGCGTACCATCCTTGATCAGTCAGGTGCTGAATCACTGTTAGGGATGGGGGATATGCTTTATTCCGCACCAAACTCGACAATTCCGGTGCGTGTTCACGGTGCTTTTGTGCGTGATGAAGAAGTTCATGCCGTTGTTCAAGACTGGAAAGCGCGCGGCCGTCCGCAATACGTTGAGGGCATCACTTCTGATAGCGAAAGCGAAGGCGGCGGCGGTGGTTTTGACAATGGGGAAGAACTGGATCCGCTGTTTGATCAGGCGGTGAATTTTGTTACCCAAAAACGCAAAGCCTCCATCTCCGGCGTCCAGCGTCAGTTCCGCATCGGTTACAACCGCGCGGCACGTATCATCGAGCAGATGGAAGCGCAGGGGATTGTCAGTGAGCAAGGGCATAATGGTAATCGTGAAGTGCTGGCGCCGCCGCCCTTCGATTGATTGCAAAGTTAAGTAATTCAGTATTTTCTACTTTCCTCATGCTGATTTTTGGCCTGGAATGGATAGCAGAGGGATCTCCCCGTCGGGAGTGACGAATTTTGAGGAATAACGATGAAAAAGATCGCAATCACCTGTGCATTACTGTCGAGCTTTGTGGTGAGCAGCGTCTGGGCTGACGCCGCCAGTGACCTGAAAAGTCGTCTGGATAAAGTCAGTAGCTTCCATGCCAGCTTTACTCAGAAGGTGACCGATGGTAGCGGCGCAGCGGTACAGGAAGGTCAGGGCGACCTGTGGGTTAAACGTCCGAACCTGTTTAACTGGCATATGACACAGCCTGATGAAAGCATTCTGGTCTCCGACGGTAAAACGCTGTGGTTCTTTAATCCGTTTGTCGAACAGGCCACGGCAACCTGGCTGAAAGATGCCACGGGTAATACGCCGTTTATGCTGATTGCGCGCAACCAGTCCAGCGACTGGCAGCAGTACAACATCAAGCAAAACGGTGATGACTTCGTGTTGACTCCGAAAACCAGCAGCGGCAATCTGAAGCAGTTCACCATCAATGTGGGACGCGACGGCACTATCCATCAGTTTAGCGCCGTCGAGCAGGACGATCAGCGCAGTAGCTATCAGCTGAAATCTCAGCAGAATGGCGCAATCGAACCATCCAAATTCACCTTTACCCCTCCGCAGGGTGTCACGGTAGACGATCAACGTAAGTAGAGGCGTGTGAGTGGGTAATCTGTCGCTCGATTTTTCTGATAATACCTTTCAGCCGCTGGCCGCGCGTATGCGGCCAGAAAATTTAGCGCAGTATATCGGCCAGCAGCATTTGCTGGCTGCAGGTAAGCCCTTGCCACGCGCCATCGAGGCCGGGCACCTGCACTCCATGATCTTATGGGGTCCTCCTGGCACGGGTAAAACGACTCTTGCTGAAGTGATCGCCCGCTACGCGAACGCAGACGTTGAACGCATTTCGGCCGTCACCTCGGGTGTGAAAGAAATTCGTGAAGCGATTGAACGTGCGCGTCAGAATCGTAACGCCGGTCGGCGCACTATATTGTTTGTGGATGAAGTCCACCGCTTTAATAAAAGTCAGCAGGACGCCTTTCTCCCGCATATTGAAGATGGCACCATTACGTTTATAGGCGCCACGACTGAAAACCCCTCGTTTGAACTGAACTCGGCATTACTGTCGCGTGCGCGCGTCTATCTGCTTAAATCGCTCACTACCGACGATATCGAGCAGGTACTGGATCAGGCGATGGCGGACAAAGCGCGAGGCTACGGCGGCCAGGATATTGTTCTGCCGAATGAAACCCGTCGGGCCATTGCCGAGCTGGTGAATGGCGATGCGCGTCGGGCACTAAATACGCTGGAAATGATGGCCGATATGGCGGAAGTCGACGCCAGCGGAAAACGCGTTTTACAACCCACATTGCTGACAGAGATTGCCGGAGAGCGTAGCGCACGCTTTGATAATAAAGGCGATCGTTTTTACGATCTTATCTCGGCATTACATAAATCAGTACGCGGAAGCGCGCCGGATGCGGCCCTCTACTGGTACGCACGCATCATTACGGCTGGGGGCGATCCGCTGTATGTTGCACGCCGCTGTCTGGCGATCGCTTCTGAAGACGTGGGTAATGCCGATCCCCGAGCCATGCAGGTGGCGATTTCGGCATGGGATTGTTTCACTCGCGTTGGACCTGCGGAAGGTGAGCGGGCGATTGCCCAGGCGATTGTTTATTTGGCCTGCGCGCCGAAGAGTAACGCGGTGTATACCGCCTATAAAGCGGCGTTGGCAGATGCACGCGATCGTCCGGATTACGACGTACCCGTGCATCTGCGTAATGCGCCGACGAAGTTAATGAAAGAAATGGGCTACGGCCAGGAATATCGCTACGCGCACGACGAGCCGAATGCGTATGCTGCCGGCGAAGAGTACTTCCCGCAGGAACTGGCACAAACACGCTATTATCGCCCGACAAACAGAGGTCTTGAGGGTAAGATTGGCGAAAAGCTCGCCTGGCTTGCCGGACAGGATCAAAATAGCCCTATAAAACGCTACCGTTAGCGCGATCGTTGCGGTAATGTTGGCAATGTATCCCTGTGACTGCAGGCTGTGGTCACTTTCTCCCATTTTAATTCGATAAGCACAGGATAAGCATGCTCGATCCCAATCTGCTGCGTAATGAGCCAGACGCAGTCGCTGAAAAACTGGCAAGCCGGGGCTTTAAGCTGGACGTAGATAAGCTGCGCGCTCTTGAAGAGCGTCGTAAAGTTCTGCAGGTACAAACTGAAAATCTGCAGGCAGAGCGTAACTCTCGATCGAAATCCATTGGCCAGGCAAAAGCGCGCGGGGAAGATATCGAGTCTTTACGTCTGGAAGTGAACAAACTGGGCGAAGAGCTGGATGCCGCGAAAGCTGAACTTGATACCTTGCAGGCTGAGATTCGCGATATTGCGCTAACCATTCCTAACCTGCCAGCGGACGAAGTCCCGGTCGGTAAAGATGAAAATGACAACATCGAAGTCAGCCGCTGGGGCACGCCGCGTGAGTTTGATTTTGACGTTCGCGATCACGTTACGCTGGGCGAAATGCACGCGGGGCTCGATTTTGCCGCCGCTGTTAAGCTGACCGGCTCGCGTTTCGTGGTCATGAAAGGGCAGATTGCGCGTATGCACCGTGCGCTGTCCCAGTTCATGCTGGATCTGCATACTGAACAGCATGGCTACAGTGAAAACTACGTTCCGTATCTGGTTAACCATGACACGCTGTACGGTACGGGTCAGTTGCCGAAATTTGCCGGCGATCTGTTCCATACCCGTCCGCTGGACGAAGAAGCCGACAGCAGCAACTATGCGCTGATCCCAACGGCAGAAGTTCCGCTGACCAACCTGGTGCGCGATGAGATCATTGACGAAGATGCGCTGCCAATCAAAATGACTGCGCATACCCCATGCTTCCGTTCAGAAGCGGGATCTTATGGTCGTGACACCCGTGGTCTGATCCGTATGCACCAGTTCGATAAAGTTGAGATGGTGCAGATCGTTCGTCCTGAAGATTCGATGGACGCGCTGGAAGAAATGACCGGTCATGCCGAGAAAGTCCTTCAGTTGCTGGGTCTGCCGTACCGTAAGATCATTCTGTGTACTGGTGACATGGGCTTCGGCGCATGCAAAACCTACGATCTGGAAGTGTGGATCCCGGCGCAAAATACCTACCGTGAAATCTCTTCCTGCTCCAACGTGTGGGATTTCCAGGCGCGTCGCATGCAGGCACGTTGCCGCAGCAAGTCCGACAAGAAGACCCGTTTGGTGCATACGCTGAACGGCTCTGGTCTGGCGGTTGGTCGTACGCTGGTTGCCGTAATGGAAAACTACCAGCAGGCCGATGGCCGCATTCAGGTTCCGGAAGTACTTCGTCCGTATATGAATGGCCTGGAATACATCGGATAAGTTAGCTTTCCCTGCTAAAAAAGCGCCTGCGGGCGCTTTTTTTATGCCTGCTTGACGTTGAACAATAACCCTTACCCCATTAGTGGTAATACTACCTTCGAATGAAAGTCAGTATTTATCTCTGTCTTTACGCAAATTCACTATTTATCAGTCTGTATAACGATAATATCGATATATAAGTATCTATACAGCGTTTGTTTATTTATTGTGAGCAGCAGAGTGAGCCACTATGAAAACTAAGATCCCCGATGCCGTGCTGGCAGCTGAGGTGAGTCGTCGCGGTTTGGTCAAAACGACGGCGATAGGCGGGCTGGCGATGGCCAGCAGCGCGTTTACCCTGCCATTTACCCGTATTGCCAATGCTGCAGAAGCCATTAATCCGGCGCAGATCAATGAGAAAGTGATCTGGAGCGCCTGTACGGTGAACTGCGGTAGCCGCTGTCCGCTGCGTATGCACGTGGTGGACGGTGAAATCAAATATGTTGAAACCGACAACACCGGCGATGACAATTATGACGGCCTGCACCAGGTTAGAGCCTGCCTGCGCGGCCGCTCTATGCGCCGTCGTGTCTATAATCCGGATCGGCTGAAATACCCAATGAAGCGCGTGGGTAAGCGCGGTGAAGGTAAGTTTGAGCGCATCAGTTGGGATGAGGCCTATGACATCATCGCCACCAACATGCAGCGCCTGATCAAAGACTACGGCAACGAGTCTATCTACCTGAACTACGGCACCGGTACGCTGGGCGGAACCATGACACGCTCATGGCCACCGGGTAAAACGCTGGTCGCTCGTCTGATGAACTGCTGTGGTGGTTATCTGAACCACTACGGGGATTACTCTTCTGCACAAATCGCGGCTGGTTTGAACTATACCTACGGCGGCTGGGCGGACGGTAACAGTCCGTCTGATATCGAAAACAGTAAACTGGTTGTTCTGTTTGGTAATAACCCTGGTGAAACCCGCATGAGCGGTGGCGGGGTGACGTATTACCTTGAACAGGCACGGCAGAAATCCAATGCGCGAATGATTATTATCGATCCGCGCTACACGGACACCGGTGCGGGTCGTGAAGATGAATGGATCCCGATTCGTCCGGGCACCGATGCGGCACTGGTCAATGGCCTGGCGTACGTGTTGATTACCGAAAATATGGTTGATCAACCGTTCCTCGATAAATACTGCGTGGGGTATGACGAGAAAACTCTCCCGGCGAGCGCACCAAAGAATGGCCACTATAAGGCTTACATTTTAGGTCAGGGTAAAGACGGTATCGCGAAGACCCCGGAATGGGCCGCGCAGATAACCGGTATTCCTGCGGAACGCATCGTTAAGCTGGCACGTGAAATTGGCAGCGCCAAACCTGCCTACATCAGTCAGGGTTGGGGACCACAGCGTCACGCCAACGGTGAAATTGCCACCCGTGCTATTTCTATGCTGGCTATCCTGACCGGTAACGTCGGTATTAATGGTGGCAACAGCGGTGCGCGTGAAGGCTCTTATGATCTGCCGTTTGAACGTATGCCGACGCTGGAAAACCCGGTTGAAACCAGTATCTCGATGTTTATGTGGACGGACGCCATTGAGCGCGGCCCGGAAATGACGGCACTGCGTGACGGTGTTCGCGGTAAAGATAAGCTTGATGTGCCCATTAAGATGATCTGGAACTATGCTGGTAACTGTCTGATTAACCAGCACTCTGATATCAACCGCACGCATGAAATCCTGCAGGATGATAAGAAGTGCGAGATGATTGTCGTCATTGATTGCCACATGACGTCCTCGGCGAAATACGCGGATATTTTGCTGCCGGACTGCACAGCGTCTGAACAAATGGACTTCGCGCTGGATGCCTCCTGCGGGAATATGTCGTATGTGATTTTCACCGATCAGGCCATCAAACCGCGCTTTGAATGCAAGACCATCTATCAAATGACCAGTGAACTGGCGAAACGCCTTGGCGTTGAGCAGCAGTTTACGGAAGGCCGTACTCAGGAAGAGTGGATGCGTCATTTGTATGAACAGTCGCGCAAAGCGATACCTGAACTGCCTACGTTTGAAGAGTTCCGCAAGCAGGGAATCTTTAAACAGCGCGATCCAGAAGGACATCATGTGGCGTACAAAGCGTTCCGTGAGGATCCTCAAGCCAACCCGCTCACAACGCCATCGGGCAAAATTGAAATTTATTCTCAGGCGCTGGCAGACATTGCGGCTACCTGGGAATTGCCTGAAGACGATGTGATCGATCCATTGCCAGTTTACGCCCCGGGCTTTGAAAGTTTAAGCGATCCGCTGGCGGATAAATTCCCGCTGCAGTTGACGGGCTTCCACTACAAATCTCGCGTTCACTCGACCTATGGCAACGTGGATGTACTGAAAGCGTCCTGCCGCCAGGAAATGTGGATCAACCCGTTGGACGCGCAACGACGCGGTATTAGCAACGGCGACAAGGTACGCATCTTTAACGAGCGTGGCGAGGTGCATATCGAGGCGAAAGTGACGCCGCGTATGATGCCGGGCGTGGTAGCGCTAGGTGAGGGAGCCTGGTATGACCCGGATATGAAACGTGTGGATCAGGGCGGCTGCATCAACGTGCTGACGACCCAGCGTCCTTCTCCGCTCGCGAAGGGGAACCCGTCACATACGAACCTTGTTCAGGTTGAAAAGGTGTAAGGAGTAACCGATGACAACCCAGTATGGATTTTTTATTGATTCCAGCCGTTGCACCGGTTGCAAAACCTGCGAACTGGCCTGCAAAGACTACAAAGATTTAACCCCGGATGTCAGCTTCCGTCGTATTTACGAATACGCCGGTGGCGACTGGCAAGAAGACAACGGCGTTTGGCACCAGAACGTCTTTGCCTATTACCTGTCCATTGCGTGTAACCATTGTGAAGACCCGGCGTGTACCAAGGTATGTCCGAGTGGCGCGATGCACAAGCGTGAAGACGGTTTTGTGGTCGTCGATGAGGATGTGTGCATTGGCTGTCGTTATTGCCATATGGCCTGTCCTTACGGCGCGCCACAGTACAATGCGGCCAAAGGGCATATGACCAAGTGTGATGGCTGCCACGACCGTGTGGCCGAGGGCAAAAAGCCGATTTGCGTCGAATCTTGTCCATTGCGCGCGCTGGATTTTGGTCCGATTGATGAACTGCGCAAAAAACACGGTGAGCTGGCGGCGGTTGCGCCACTACCGGGCGCACATTTCACCAAACCTAGCATTGTAATCAAACCTAATGCCAATAGCCGCCCGACCGGGGATACCACGGGTTATCTGGCTAATCCGAAGGAGGTGTAAGATGGGAAGTGGATGGCATGAGTGGCCGCTGATGATCTTCACGGTCTTCGGGCAGTGCGTGGTTGGCGGTTTTATTGTTCTGGCGCTGGCATTGATGAAAGGGGGCTTACGTCCCGACGCACAGCAGCGCGTCGTTGCCTGTATGTTGGGCCTGTGGGTGTTAATGGGCATCGGCTTTATTGCCTCCATGCTGCACCTGGGATCGCCGATGCGTGCTTTTAACTCCCTTAACCGTATCGGAGCCTCTGCACTGAGTAACGAAATTGCCAGCGGTTCGCTGTTCTTCGCGGTGGGCGGTATCGGCTGGCTGATGGCGACATTGAAAAAAATGCCGTCTGCGTTACGTACTCTGTGGCTAATCGTCACTATGGTACTGGGCGTGGTTTTCGTTTGGATGATGGTGCGGGTGTATAACACCATTGATACGATCCCAACCTGGTACAGCCTCTGGACGCCGCTGGGCTTCTTCCTGACGCTGTTTTTGGGGGGGCCGCTGTTAGGTTATCTGCTGCTGCGCGTGGCTGGAGTAGACGGCTGGGCAATGCGCCTGCTGCCGGCGATTTCCATATTTGCGCTGGTGGTGAGTGCTATCATGGCGGTAATGCAGGGCACTGAACTGGCGACTATTCACAGTTCTGTTCAGCAGGCATCTGCATTGGTACCGGACTACGGCTCGCTGATGGCGTGGCGTATTGCGGCACTGGCTTTGGCGCTGTGCTGCTGGGTTGTGCCGCAGGTTAAAGGCTACCAACCGGCCGTACCGTTACTGTCAGTGGCGTTTATTTTGCTGCTTGTCGGTGAACTGATCGGGCGCGGTGTGTTCTACGGTCTGCATATGACCGTGGGCATGGCGGTTGCCAGCTGATCTAAAGAATGCCGAATGGCGCAGCTAACGGCGCCATTCGGCAAATAAAAAATGCGATACATCCATGAAATATTTCGACTGAACGAAACGCGATAATTTTGTTTTAGATCAATTAAAACAAACAGATGTGTTTTCCTCTTTTTTATCCATTCATATTAAGAATCAGTAATACGAATCGATCGTCATGAAAGCGCCTCAGACCCCTGATTGCGCCGATTGACAATGTTTTTGGCAGTGGCATGATGCGCATGAAATTTGAACTTCCTCACGGTTTTTATTCATGTCTACCTATACCCGACCCGTTATGCTATTGCTGTGCGGGCTACTGCTGCTGACCCTGGCGATCGCCGTGTTAAACACGCTCGTCCCGCTTTGGCTCGCCCATGAAAATCTCCCGACCTGGCAGGTGGGTGTGGTCAGTTCGTCTTATTTCACCGGTAATCTGGTGGGGACGTTGCTGACCGGGTATTTAATCAGACATCTTGGCTTCAACCGCAGCTATTACATTGCCTCGTTTATCTTCGCCGTGGGGTGTATTGGGCTGGGTGTGATGGTGGGATTCTGGAGCTGGATGACCTGGCGTTTTATCGCCGGTGTCGGCTGTGCCATGATTTGGGTGGTGGTGGAAAGCGCGCTGATGTGCAGCGGGACCTCTCGTAACCGCGGACGCTTACTGGCTGCCTATATGATGGTCTATTACGTGGGAACGTTTTTAGGGCAGCTGTTAGTCAGTAAAGTCTCGACAGATCTCATGAGCGTTTTGCCGTGGGTTACTGGCACGATTCTGGCAGGCGTATTACCACTGCTCTTTACCCGCATTATGAATCAGCAAAGCGAGGAACAACATTCGACGCCGATAGCATCGATGTTGAGACTTCGTCAGGCGCGACTGGGCGTGAATGGCTGCATTATCTCCGGTATTGTGCTGGGCTCGTTGTATGGCTTGATGCCGCTGTACCTTAATCATCAGGGGGCCAGTAACGCCAGCATTGGTTTCTGGATGGCGGTGATGGTCAGCGCTGGTATTCTGGGACAATGGCCGATTGGTCGTCTGGCGGATAAATTAGGTCGCCTGCTGGTTTTACGCGTTCAGGTCTTTGTGGTGATCCTCGGTAGCATTGCGATGCTGAATCAGGCGGCAATGGCCCCTGCGTTGTTCATGTTAGGTGCGGCCGGTTTTACGCTCTATCCAGTGGCAATGGCCTGGGCCTGCGAAAAAGTGGAACATCATCAACTGGTTGCCATGAACCAGGCATTGTTATTAAGCTATACCGTGGGGAGCCTGCTGGGGCCGTCATTTACCGCGATGCTGATGCAGAACTTCTCAGATAGCCTGTTGTTTATCATGATCGCCAGCGTGTCGTTTATTTATTTACTGATGCTGCTGCGTAAAACAGGACACAAGCCCAATTCCGTGGCACATATCTGAAGCTATTTAACGATTACGGTGGGTTTCCATTCATACAAATTATGTATGTTTGGTGAGAATCCACCGTATTTAATTCCCCCTCATCTTTGCTGAAAAATAAACTGTGCAGAAGGTTATAGTTTTACATTCTGCCATTTCCGCCCGTTCATTTTACCGCGCATAATCCCTCGCCTCATTTATTGATATTTAAAATAACCCCACGAAGGATCGCGTATGGCCGGTGCACAGGAAAAACAGTTGCGATGGTACAACATCGCCTTGATGTCGTTTATTACCGTTTGGGGGTTTGGCAACGTTGTAAACAACTATGCTAATCAGGGATTAGTCGTTGTCTCCTCCTGGATTTTTATTTTTGCGCTCTATTTTATCCCTTACGCACTGATCGTCGGGCAGCTTGGCTCCACGTTTAAAGAGGGGAAAGGTGGCGTCAGTACCTGGATTAAACACACCATGGGGCCGGGGCTGGCTTACCTTGCCGCATGGACTTACTGGGTAGTGCATATTCCTTACCTGGCGCAGAAACCGCAGGCTATCCTGATTGCCCTGGGCTGGGCGCTGAAGGGGGATGGGTCACTCATTAAAGAATACACCGTCGTGGCGTTACAGGGGCTGACGCTGGCGCTGTTTGTCTTCTTCATGTGGGTTGCATCCCGTGGGATGAAGTCACTGAAAATTGTGGGTTCCGTGGCGGGAATTGCGATGTTTGTGATGTCGATTCTGTATGTCGTGATGGCGGTAACCGCGCCGGCAATTACGGATGTTGAGATTGCTACCACCAACATCACTTGGGAATCGTTCATTCCGCATATTGATTTTACCTATATCACGACGATTTCGATGCTGGTCTTCGCGGTGGGTGGCGCGGAAAAAATTTCACCTTACGTTAACCAGACTCGCAATCCAGGCAAAGAATTCCCGAAAGGGATGTTGATTCTGGCGATTATGGTGGCGGTATGTGCAATTCTCGGCTCGCTGGCAATGGGGATGATGTTTGACTCCCGGCATATTCCCGATGATTTAATGACCAATGGTCAATATTATGCTTTCCAGAAACTGGGCGAGTATTACGGGATGGGTAACACGCTGATGGTCATTTATGCGGTTGCCAACACGCTGGGGCAGATTGCTGCGTTGGTGTTTTCTATCGATGCGCCGCTTAAAGTCCTGCTGGGTGATGCGGACAGTCGATATATTCCTGCGCGTTTGTGCCGTACGAATGCGTCCGGCACACCGGTGAACGGTTATATATTGACGTTAGTATTAGTCGCGATTCTGATTATGTTGCCGACGCTGGGTATTGGTGACATGAATAATTTGTATAAATGGTTGCTGAATCTCAACTCAGTTGTTATGCCATTGCGTTATTTATGGGTGTTCGTGGCATTTATTGCCGTTATTCGGCTGGCGCAGAAATATAAGTCAGAATATGTCTTTATTCGCAACAAAACGCTGGCATTAACCGTCGGAGGATGGTGTTTTGCCTTCACTGCATTTGCTTGCGTTACCGGGATTTTTCCAAAAATGGAAGCCTTTACCCCGGAGTGGACTTTCCAGCTGACGCTGAACATTGTGACACCGTTTGTACTGGTCGGATTGGGCTTAATTTTCCCGCTGCTGGCGAGAAGAAAGAGTTAAACGAGCGATAATAAGAAGGAGATAGCCAGGCTATCTCCTTCTGGCGGCTCAGGACAGCGGGGCAAGTTCGTCGGGAATGGTATATTGGTGACCGTCATAGCGCAGTAACCAGTTGGCTTTACCCGGTTTATCTTTCGCTGCGCATTGCTCATTGGCATCAACATAGCTCGTGGATGCCACGCTTTTCTCGGTTACCCGAATATCAACATACCCATTCTGCGAACCGGTATCCAGCGCCAGGCTGCGTTTACTGTCGCTGAAGGTTCCCTCGCAGTTGCCATCCCATTCTCCGCTGCTATTTTCCAGCACGATACCGTTTAGTATTGGCCGGAGCTGATTATTGTCGATGACATACAGCGAAAGTGCCGTTTCACTAAATGGATTGACCCGAGAACTGCCGGTGCGGGAGATACGCAAGCCGAATGCGGTCTGTTCAGGCGTAACTTTCCAGCGAGCGGTATCAAGTGCCAGGCCGGTGATGCGAATGGCATCGTCGCTCATTCTCTCTGGCAGGCGTAATCGTTGTTTTACGTCGAGTGTGGTGGAATCGAGCACCAGAAGCTCCATATCGCCGACGTTATCGTAATCGCTATACTGCTGTGTCATTAATGGTACAGCGGCCAGCGTCAGCTCAGGGTGCGCTGGCCAGATGCGGCAAATCGCGCTTTGGGGTGAATCACTGTGGGTGGTAATGACCCGGTTATCTTGAGTGATGGTGCCTTGCGACGTTGTCCTGGCATCCGGCCAGGCGTGCTGGATGATGGCATTAATATCGCAGTTGCTGGCGGCATTTGCGGCCTGGGCAGACAACAGTAACACTCCTGAGATGAATAACCGCATGACGTCCTTTCCTGTGTTGTGACCCGTTTGCCGAAGAGGTAAGTGCAGATAACAAAACGGCCACCATGTTAGGCAGCCGTTTTACAAGGATGTAAACTCAATACATCACTTTATGACCATACTGTTCCAGGATACCTTTCACGCGATCCATGGTTTCTTTCTTCGGTGGCTTAACGCCATCCAGCTTATATTCTTCGCCCATCGCCACCCATTTGTGTTTACCCAACTCATGGTAAGGCAGTAATTCGATTTTTTCGACGTTGCCCATATCACGGGTAAACTCGCCCAGACGGTGTGCTGAGTCGTCATCGTCAGACCAGCCTGGTACGACGACGTAGCGGATCCACACCTTGATGTCTTTGTTAGACAGATAGCGTGCGAACTCCAGTGTACGATGGTTAGACACACCGACCAGGTTCTGGTGAATTTCGTCGTTCATCTGTTTGAGGTCGAGCATCACCAGATCGGTGACTTCCAGCAGTTCATCAATCACCGGATCGTAGCGGCGGACAAAACCGTTGGTGTCGAGGCAGGTATGAATACCTTCTTTTCTACAGGCGCGGAACCAGTCACGAACGAATTCGGCCTGCAGAATAGCCTCACCACCGGATGCCGTTACGCCGCCACCGGAGGCGTTCATAAAGTGGCGATAGGTTACCACTTCTTTCATCAATTCTTCGACGGTGACTTCTTTACCACCGTGCGTGTCCCACGTATCACGGTTATGGCAATACAGGCAGCGCATCAGGCAGCCCTGGAAGAAGGTAATAAAGCGGATGCCCGGGCCGTCTACGGTGCCACAGGATTCAAAGGAGTGAATGCGACCAATAACTGACATTGCGGTGTATCTCCAGATGTGGCCCATCCGGGGCCAGAGTGAGTGCACAGTTATTAACTGTGTCGAGTCTGTTTTGGCAGTCATCCATAAGTATAGATAGCTGACGAAAGAGACTTAGTTGCTAAAAAGGCCCCACTTACGTGGAGCCTTTATTGTACGACATTTAACGCGTGATTTCAGTCAAAACCAATTACATGGTCTGAGTGAAAGTACGAGTAATAACATCCTGCTGCTGTTCTTTAGTCAGGGAGTTAAAACGTACTGCATAACCCGATACACGGATGGTCAACTGAGGATATTTCTCAGGATGTTCCATCGCGTCCAGCAGCATTTCACGGTTCATGACGTTCACGTTCAGGTGCTGACCACCTTCGATGGACGCTTCGTGATGGAAGTAACCGTCCATCAGGCCTGCCAGGTTGGTCTTACGAACTTCGTCGTCTTTACCCAGTGCGTTCGGAACGATAGAGAAGGTGTAAGAGATACCATCTTTAGCGTAAGCAAACGGCAGTTTAGCAACGGAGGTCAGAGAGGCAACAGCACCTTTCTGGTCACGGCCGTGCATTGGGTTAGCACCCGGTCCGAATGGTGCGCCAGCACGACGACCATCTGGGGTGTTACCGGTTTTCTTACCATACACAACGTTAGAGGTGATGGTCAGAACAGACTGAGTCGGGATAGCGTTACGGTAAGTAGTCAGTTTCTGAATTTTCTTCATGAAACGTTCTACCAGGTCAACCGCCATGTCATCAACGCGAGAGTCGTTGTTACCAAACTGCGGGTATTCGCCTTCGATTTCGAAGTCGATAGCCAGACCGTCTTCGTCACGAATCGGTTTAACTTTCGCATATTTGATTGCAGACAGGGAGTCAGCAGCAACGGACAGACCTGCGATACCACACGCCATGGTGCGAACAACGTCACGGTCGTGCAGCGCCATCAGAGCGGCTTCGTAGCTGTACTTGTCGTGCATGTAGTGGATGACGTTCAGTGCGGTGACGTACTGTTTAGCCAGCCAATCCATAAAGTGATCCATACGTTCCATCACTTCGTCGAAGTTCAGAACGTCACTTTTGATTGGTTCAGATTTCGGACCAACCTGGATTTTCAGTTTTTCATCAACGCCGCCGTTGATTGCGTACAGCATGGTTTTCGCCAGGTTTGCACGCGCACCGAAGAACTGCATTTGTTTACCAACAACCATCGGGCTTACGCAGCAAGCGATAGCGTAATCGTCGTTGTTGAAGTCCGGACGCATCAGGTCATCGTTCTCATACTGCAGAGAAGAGGTATCGATAGACACTTTAGCGGCGAATTTCTTGAAGTTCAGAGGCAGTTTTTCAGACCACAGAACGGTGATGTTCGGCTCCGGAGAAGGACCCATGGTGTACAGGGTGTTCAGGAAGCGGAAGCTGTTTTTGGTAACCAGAGTACGGCCGTCAACGCCCATACCGCCGATTGATTCAGTTGCCCAAATCGGGTCACCGGAGAACAGTTCATCATATTCAGGCGTACGCAGGAAACGAACCATACGCAGTTTCATGACCAGGTGGTCAATCATTTCCTGAGCGTCTTGCTCGGTGATTTTGCCTGCTTTGATATCACGTTCGATGTATGCATCCAGGAAGGTGGATACACGACCGAAGGACATTGCTGCACCGTTCTGAGACTTAACAGCGGCCAGGTAGCCGAAGTAGGTCCACTGGATAGCTTCCTGAGCGTTGGTAGCCGGACCAGAGATATCGCAGCCATATTTAGCCGCCATTTCTTTGATCTGACCCAGTGCGCGGTGCTGTTCAGCAATTTCTTCACGCAGACGGATAGTTGCTTCCAGGTTTACGCCATTTTCCAGATCGGACTGCAGAGAGACGAACTGAGCGTACTTGTCTTTCATCAGGTAGTCGATACCGTACAGCGCAATGCGACGGTAGTCACCGATGATACGGCCACGGCCATACGCATCTGGCAGACCAGTCAGAATACCGGATTTACGGCAGTTCAGAATGTCTTTGGTATAAACATCGAATACGCCCTGGTTGTGGGTTTTGCGGTATTCGGTGAAGATTTTTTTCAGCATCGGGTCCAGTTCGCGATTGTACGCTTTGCAGGAACCTTCAACCATTTTGATGCCGCCAAACGGAATGATCGCACGTTTCAGTGGAGCTTCAGTCTGCAGACCAACGATTTTCTCAAGCTGCTTGTTGATGTAGCCAGCATCGTGAGAAGTGATGGTAGAAGCAACGGAGGTGTCAAAGTCAACAGGCGCGTGAGTACGGTTTTCCTGTTTAACGCCTTCCATCACGCTGTCCCACAGCTTGGTGGTCGCGTCAGTTGCGCCAGCCAGGAAGGACTCGTCACCCTCATACGGAGTGTAGTTTTTCTGAATGAAGTCACGGACGTTTACTTCATTCTGCCAATCACCTTTGGTAAAACCTTCCCAGGCTGTGGCTAACTTTTCATTAAGCTCGGACATGTAACACCTACCTTCTTAAGTGGATTTTTTATTTACTACGTGTAATGGGCATCAACAAATTAGTGATGATCGTTACCACGTAGGTAAATGACCCAGTATGTCAACCCGACTAACAAACCGCCGCCGATAATGTTACCGATCGTAACCGGAATCAGGTTATCGGTGATGAAATTCATCACGGTCAGGTGTGAAAAATTCTCCGGAGAAGAACCGACAGCGGTCCAGAATTCCGGTGTGGCGAAATCGCGTATTACGATACCCATAGGGATCATAAACATGTTTGCGATACTGTGCTCAAAACCGCTGGCAACAAACATTGCGACCGGCAATACCATGATAAACGCTTTGTCCATCAGGCTACGGCCTGAGTAGCTCATCCATACGGCCAGGCACACCATCAGGTTTGCCAGAATACCGAGGCTGACGGCTTCAACAAAGGTGTGATGCACTTTGTGATCGGCGGTTTGCAGGACATTTAGCCCCCATGCGCCGTTAGCGGTCATATATTCGCCGGAAAGCCACATCAGTAGCACAAAGAGCAAGCAACCTACCAGGTTGCCAACATAAACGTTGAGCCAGTTTTTTGCCAGTTGGCCCCAGGTAATACGTCCACTGGCCTTAGCGACGACAATCAGTACGGTTGAAGTAAAGAGGTCAGCGCCGCAGACAACACAAAGAATCAGTCCCAGGGAAAAACAGATACCACCGATCAACTTGGCCATACCGAAAGGCATTGTTCCAGTACCGGTCGTGGCGGTGATATAGAAAACAAAGGCAATTGAAATGAACACACCGGCAGTAATTGCCAGATAGAACGTCTTAAGCGGATGTTTCGTTGCTTTATAGACGCCTGCTTCTTCGGCAACTTTGGCCATAGCAGCAGGAAGTATAAGATCAAAAGGGTTGTCAGCTTTCACACTAACTCTCTCTTTATTAAGTCGGCGACGAGATACTAACAAAGCATTATAGATGAGAATTTGATATAGATCATATCTCGCCTGGCTTATAGGCCCGCAAGACGCATGGTTTTTATGCGATTACGGAGTAACTTTTTGATTATTATAGTAAAAATAAATTTTAAAAATTATAAAGTGAGTTGAATTTTTTCCTTTCGCCTCCCGTTGAGCGGTTAATTAAAATGGAGTAATTGAGATAAAATGCAACACTATCAAGCTATTTTTTTTAATATCAACTACTAATTTTTAACCTTGTTTTTACATTTATTTTTGATTAAGCAAAAATAAAAAAACGGGGCACAAAATGCGCCCCGTAATATAGCGTAGTCAATTGTTGAAGCCTACTCAGAGCAGGCTAATTGCCATTATTTTGACCAGTATGCTGCTTTTGCGCGCTGCAGTTTTTCATAGGCTTTCAGCAGAGACTGATGCGCCGGGAAAGCCTGCAGATCGCTGTCGACGGACTGGAGGCCATAAAAAGGCGCTTCTCCGCTTAATGCCGCACTCGCCGCTTCAACCGCATCGGCACCGTACATACGGACAAAAGCGTTCAGATACTGCAGCGGCTGGCGATCGTCTTCCTGCGACAACAGCAGCAGCGTTTGCAGGCAACGGTAGTAGTTGGCGCGTTCGGCGCTAAAGACCGATGCGTTAAACTCCATTGTCCATTCGGTCCAAATCAGTGCCTGCTCCAGGTCACCGCCGGCCAGTGCCAGCATCACTTTCAGCTCACCAATACGCAGCGTAGACCAGCCGTTGTCTGAACCTGTTGCCAGACCCAGCAGCTCACGTACGCGGGTAAAGTCGTCAAAACCTTCTTCATCCAGTTGTTCGAGCAGGCTGAGATAGTCTTCTTTATCCCACTCGCTGCCCGGCAGAGAAAGAATGGTTTCACGCAGATGTGTGCCCATACCGTTGTTCGCTAACCACAGATCTTCAGCCGGATAGATATCAGACATCCCCGGAACGATGATGCGGCAGGCGTACACGCCCAGATGCTCGTAATCAGCGATATACACTTCTTTATCTTCGGTTTTGAAGATAGCCATCAGGGTGGCGAACTCTTCTTCCGTAGTGCCGGAGAAATTCCAGTCAACGAACGGATAATCGGCATCTTGCTTGAACAAATCCCAAGAGATCAGGCCGCTGGAATCGATGAAGTGGGTTTCGAGGTTGGTATGCTCAGCCACTTCTTCATCATCAAAGGTCGGGGGCATAAAGACATCAAGATCTTTCAGACCGCGGCCCTGCAACAGTTCAGTGACGGTTCGCTCCAGTGCCACGCCGAAGTCCGGGTGGGCGCCAAATGACGCAAAGCAGGTCCCGTTAGCTGGGTTAAACAGTACTACGCAGATAACCGGGTATTTGCCGCCCAGCGAGCCGTCATAGGCGAAAATTGGGAACCCTTCGGCTTCCAGTTTGGCGATGGACTCGACCACAGCCGGGTAACGCGCCAGCACGTCGGCTGGGATTTCCGGCAGACTGATGCTTTCTGCGATAATGCGGTTCTTCACATAACGTTCAAAGACTTCAGACAGCCCCTGAACGCGTGCTTCATTTGGGGTGTTACCGGCAGACATTCCGTTGGAAACGTACAGGTTGCCAATGATATTCATCGGAATGTACACGGTTTGGTTATCAGACTGGCGGGTAAACGGCAGACCGCAAACGCCGCGTTCTTCATTGCCTGACTGCAGGTCGATCAGCATGCTGCCGGTCAGTTCATTTTCCGGATCGTAGAACGCGCGCAGACGGGCATCCAACAGACCTTCTGGAACGTCATCCTCTTCGGTTAACGGGAACCATTTTTCGTTCGGATAATGCACGAATGGACCGTTAGCGACAGTTTCACCCAGCCAGAAATCGGCAAAAAAGTAGTTGGTGGACAGACGCTCAAAATATTCGCCCAGCGCGGAAGCCAGCGCCGCTTTTTTCGTCGCGCCTTTACCGTTGGTGAAACACAGTGCGCACTCTTTATCGCGAATATGCACAGACCAAACGTTAGGAACGGGGTTTAACCATGAGGCTTCTTCAATCTGGAAACCAAGGTCGAGTAATTTTTGCTGGAAGCGGGCGATGGAATCTTCCAGCGCGGCATCTTTGCCGGGAATAAATGTTTGCGTCATGAAAATCACTTTTGTCGTACGGAAAGCGCGCAATGATACGGGTTTTATATGAATGGCGCTATCGCCGCCACTGCGGTGACGCAAATAAAAGCGTTGACTATGCTTTCACACGATAACCCACGTTAAGAGTACAAAATGAAAGCATTCGATTTACACCGTATGGCGCTGGATAAAGTGCCCATGGAGTTTCTGGGTGAGGTGGCGCTGCGCAGCTTGTATACCTTTATATTGGTTTTTCTGTTTTTAAAGCTCACGGGGCGGCGTGGTGTACGCCAGATGTCGCTTTTTGAAGTGTTGATTATCCTGACGCTGGGGTCGGCAGCGGGGGATGTGGCGTTTTATGACGATGTTCCGCTGCTACCGGTGCTGGTGGTATTCATTACCCTGGCGCTGCTGTATCGCTTAGTGATGTGGCTGATGGCACACAGTGAAAAGCTGGAGGATCTGCTGGAGGGTAAACCGCTGGTGATCATCGAAGACGGCGAACTGTCATGGTCGAAGCTCAATAACGCCAATATGACGGAATTCGAGTTTTTTATGGAATTGCGGCTGAACGGTGTGGAGCAATTAGGGCAGGTGAAGCTCGCTATTCTGGAGACAAACGGGCAAATCAGCGTCTATTTCTTTGCCGATGAAGACGTCAAACCCGGTCTCAGCATTCTGCCTAAACACTGTACGCAACGCTTTAAGGTGGTACCGGCGGCAGGGGATTATGCCTGCGTACGCTGTAGTGAAGTTATTCACATGCGCGCTGGGGATCATCAATTATGTCCGCGCTGTGCAAATCCAGAATGGACGAAGGCCAGTCGGGCAAAACGGGTCACCTGACAGCGAAAATATCGGTTTTGAGCCGTCAATCCGATAGATTCTGTTGTGTGACGAATGACACATTTTTCCCCTGACCCGTATTACCCATTGCGGCGCGTGTCGCTGAATGATAAAACCGATATCCACAGGAAAAACATATACCCAATGTCTGTCACAGGAATTATTGCCAACGACAGGATGTTGACCGGATAACAACACAACGTGGTGAGGGGAAATGACTCAGGTCTTCAATTTTAGTTCAGGTCCGGCAATGCTACCGGCGGACGTACTTAAACTGGCTCAACAGGATCTCCGCGACTGGAATGGTCTTGGCACGTCGGTGATGGAAATTAGCCACCGTGGTAAAGAGTTTATCCAGGTCGCAGAGGAAGCAGAGCAGGATTTTCGCGATCTCCTCAGCATTCCCTCCAACTACAAAGTGTTGTTCTGCCATGGCGGTGGTCGCGGTCAGTTCGCCGGGATCCCGCTCAATATTTTAGGCGATAAGACCACGGCAGATTACGTCGATGCCGGTTATTGGGCAGCCAGCGCCATTAAAGAAGCGAAGAAATACTGCACACCAAACGTGATTGATGCCAAAGTCACCGTTGACGGCCTGCGGGCGGTCACGCCAATGAGTGAATGGCAGCTTTCTGACAATGCGGCTTATCTGCACTATTGCCCGAACGAAACCATTGATGGTATTGCAATCGATGAGACGCCGAATTTTGCCAGTAACGTTGTGGTGACCGCTGACCTGTCTTCCACCATCTTGTCTGGACCGCTTGATGTTAGCCGCTATGGCGTAATCTACGCTGGCGCGCAGAAAAACATCGGCCCAGCGGGTCTGACGATCGTCATCGTACGTGAAGATTTACTCGGCAAAGCGCACGTGTCCTGCCCGTCGATCCTCGATTACACCGTCCTGAACGACAATGACTCGATGTTTAACACGCCGCCGACATTTGCCTGGTACCTCTCTGGTCTGGTCTTTAAGTGGCTGAAAGCACAAGGCGGCGTCAGCGCAATGGACAAAATTAACCAGCAAAAAGCGGAACTGTTGTACGGCGTCATTGATAACAGTGACTTCTATCGTAACGATGTTGCGAAGTCTAACCGCTCGCGCATGAACGTTCCTTTCCAGTTGGCTGACAGCTTACTGGATAAACTGTTCCTGGAAGAGTCTTTTGCTGCTGGTCTGCATGCGCTGAAAGGGCATCGTGTGGTCGGTGGGATGCGCGCGTCTATCTACAATGCAATGCCGCTTGAAGGTGTGAAAGCGTTGACCGATTTCATGATCGATTTCGAGCGTCGCCGCGGCTAATCTGCTGTTATTTTTCATCCCCACAGCCAGCCTGTGGGGTTTTTATATCTGTTTTTGAGAGTTAAGTTTCATGGAATCCCTGACGTTACAACCCATTGCGCGGGTAGATGGCACCATCAATCTGCCTGGTTCTAAAAGTGTTTCTAACCGCGCTTTGCTGCTGGCTGCATTAGCAAATGGCACCACTGTCCTGACCAACCTGCTGGACAGTGATGATGTCCGCCATATGCTTAACGCGCTGAATGCGTTAGGGATTAGTTATACCCTTTCTGCCGATCGTACCCGCTGCGAAATCATCGGTAACGGCGGCGCGTTACAGGCCGAAGGTGCAGTCGAACTGTTTCTTGGCAACGCCGGCACCGCGATGCGTCCGCTGGCGGCTGCGCTGTGTCTGGGGCACAACGATATTGTGCTGACGGGTGAACCGCGTATGAAAGAGCGCCCGATTGGCCATCTGGTCGATGCGCTACGCCAGGGGGGCGCAAACATTGATTACCTTGAGCAGGAAAACTATCCGCCTTTACGACTGCGCGGTGGTTTTATCGGTGGCCAGGTTGACGTGGACGGCAGCGTGTCCAGCCAGTTCCTCACCGCGTTGCTGATGACCGCGCCGCTGGCGCCGCAGGATACGACGATCGCAATTAAAGGCGAGCTGGTATCAAAACCTTACATCGATATTACGCTAAACCTGATGAAAACCTTTGGCGTTGAGATTGAGAACCAGAACTACCAACATTTTGTTGTCAAAGGTGGACAGCAGTACCAGTCCCCTGGCGCATACCTGGTGGAAGGGGATGCGTCGTCGGCCTCGTATTTCCTTGCAGCCGGAGCGATTAAAGGCGGTACGGTGAAAGTCACCGGGATTGGCCGCAACAGCATGCAGGGCGATATTCGCTTTGCCGATGTGCTGGAAAAAATGGGCGCGACCGTGACGTGGGGAGATGACTTCATTGCCTGTACGCACGGGGAATTACACGCCATTGATATGGATATGAACCACATTCCGGATGCGGCGATGACGATTGCTACCGCGGCGCTGTTTGCGAAAGGCACCACGATTCTTCGCAACATCTACAACTGGCGAGTCAAGGAGACAGACCGTTTATTTGCGATGGCGACGGAGCTGCGTAAAGTGGGCGCTGAAGTGGAAGAGGGGCATGATTTTATCCGTATCACGCCACCTGCTACGTTAACATTTGCTGATATTGCGACCTATAACGATCACCGCATGGCGATGTGTTTCTCGCTGGTGGCGCTGTCTGACACGCCAGTCACTATTCTTGACCCTAAATGCACGGCCAAAACCTTCCCGGATTATTTCGAACAGTTGGCACGTATTAGTACACCTGCCTGATTTGATGGCCGCACTACCACGTGCGGCACATTCTGACATCCTCTATTGCCCATTTATTCTACACTCAGCTTCAATGATTCTGTATTTTTCACACAAAGATAACGATCGTTGACGTTGGCGCGTATAATGCGCGGCGTTTACGTTAACGTATGCCTGTTTAAGGAGAAAAAGATGACGGCAATTGCCCCGGTTATTACCATTGATGGCCCAAGCGGTGCAGGTAAAGGCACCTTGTGCAAAGCAATGGCGGAAGCATTGCAGTGGCATCTGTTAGATTCTGGCGCGATTTATCGTGTACTGGCGCTTGCGGCGTTACATCACCATGTTGATGTCGCCTCTGAAGATGCGCTGGTCCCGCTGGCGTCACATCTGGATGTGCGTTTTATCTCAACAGACGGCAATCTGGAAGTTATCCTTGAAGGTGAAGATGTTAGCGGTGAAATCCGCACTCAGGAAGTGGCAAACGCCGCCTCTCAGGTTGCCGCGTTTCCCCGTGTGCGTGAAGCGCTGTTGCGTCGTCAACGCGCCTTCCGTGAAGCGCCGGGATTAATCGCTGACGGACGCGACATGGGGACCGTGGTATTCCCTGACGCGCCGGTGAAAATTTTTCTGGACGCTTCCTCGCAAGAACGTGCGCATCGACGTATGCTACAGTTGCAGGAGAAGGGCTTTAGTGTTAACTTTGAACGCCTTTTGGCCGAGATCGAAGAACGCGACGACCGCGATCGAAACCGTGCGGTAGCGCCGTTAGTTCCTGCTGCTGATGCCTTAGTTTTGGATTCAACCCGATTAAGCATTGAGCAAGTGATTGAAAAAGCGTTACAATACGCGCGCCAAAAACTGGCACTCGCTTAAGTGCGACCGAATTTGCAGTACCCCCGTAGCAATGGAGTGTTAGCGGGTATGTTAAACAACCCCATCCGGCATGGAGCCAGGTGGACGTTAAATATGAAACCTGAAGATTAAACATGACAGAATCTTTTGCTCAACTATTTGAAGAATCCTTAAAAACAATTGAAACCCGTCCGGGTTCCATCGTTCGTGGTGTTGTTGTTGCTATCGACAAAGATATCGTACTGGTTGACGCCGGTCTGAAATCTGAGTCTGCCATTCCGGCAGAGCAGTTCAAAAACGCCCAGGGCGAGCTGGAAATCCAGGTTGGTGACGAAGTTGACGTTGCTCTGGATGCAGTAGAAGACGGCTTCGGTGAAACTCTGCTGTCCCGTGAAAAAGCTAAACGTCACGAAGCTTGGATCACGCTGGAAAAAGCTTACGAAGAAGCTGCGACCGTTACTGGTGTTATCAATGGCAAAGTCAAGGGTGGCTTCACTGTTGAGCTGAATGGTATTCGCGCGTTCCTGCCGGGTTCCCTGGTAGACGTTCGTCCGGTCCGCGACACGCTGCACCTGGAAGGCAAAGAGCTTGAATTCAAAGTAATCAAGCTGGATCAGAAACGTAACAACGTCGTTGTTTCCCGTCGTGCCGTTATCGAATCCGAAAACAGCGCAGAACGCGATCAGCTGCTGGAAAACCTGCAGGAAGGCATGGAAGTTAAAGGTATCGTTAAGAACCTCACTGACTACGGTGCATTCGTTGATCTGGGTGGCGTTGACGGCCTGCTGCACATCACCGACATGGCATGGAAACGCGTTAAGCATCCGAGCGAAATCGTAAACGTTGGCGACGAAATCACTGTTAAAGTGCTGAAGTTCGACCGCGAGCGTACTCGTGTATCTCTGGGCCTGAAACAGCTGGGCGAAGATCCATGGGTAGCTATCGCTAAGCGTTATCCGGAAGGTACCAAACTGACTGGTCGCGTGACCAACCTGACCGACTACGGCTGCTTCGTTGAAATCGAAGAAGGCGTTGAAGGCCTGGTTCACGTTTCCGAAATGGATTGGACCAACAAAAACATCCACCCGTCCAAAGTTGTTAACGTTGGCGACGTAGTGGAAGTTATGGTTCTGGATATCGACGAAGAACGTCGTCGTATCTCCCTGGGTCTGAAGCAGTGCAAAAACAACCCATGGCAGCAGTTCGCGGAAACCCACAACAAGGGTGACCGTGTTGAAGGTAAAATCAAGTCTATCACTGACTTCGGTATCTTCATCGGCCTGGACGGCGGCATCGACGGCCTGGTTCACCTGTCTGACATCTCCTGGAACGTTGCAGGCGAAGAAGCAGTTCGTGAATACAAAAAAGGCGACGAAATCGCAGCAGTTGTTCTGCAGGTTGACGCAGAACGTGAGCGTATCTCTCTGGGCGTTAAACAGCTCGCAGAAGATCCGTTCAACAACTGGGTTGCACTGAACAAGAAAGGCGCAATCGTAAACGGTAAAGTGACTGCAGTTGACGCTAAAGGTGCAACCGTAGAACTGGCTGACGGCGTTGAAGGTTACCTGCGCGCTTCTGAAGCTTCACGTGACCGCGTTGAAGATGCAACTCTGGTTCTGAGCGTAGGCGACGACGTTGAAGCTAAATTCACCGGCGTTGATCGTAAGAACCGTGCAATCAGCCTGTCTGTTCGTGCTAAAGACGAAGCTGATGAGAAAGATGCAATCGCAACTGTTAACAAACAGGAAGATGCAAACTTCTCTAACAACGCAATGGCTGAAGCTTTCAAAGCAGCTAAAGGCGAGTAATATCGAGTGCTTTAAATCCTTTGTGCTATTAACAGCACAAAGGGTAACGAGTAGCTTGACAGATTACAGGATTCGTCCTGTAATCAATGACAAAGGGCGGCTACGGCCGCCCTTAATCAATGCAGCAGCTAATTTTGCCTTTAAGGAACCGGAGGAATCATGACCAAGTCAGAATTGATCGAAAGACTTGCAACCCAGCAGCCTCACATTCCCGCGAAAGCGGTTGAAGACGCGGTAAAAGAGATGCTGGAACATATGGCCTCGACTCTGGCGCAGGGCGAGCGTATTGAAATCCGCGGTTTCGGTAGTTTTTCTCTGCATTACCGCGCACCACGTACCGGACGTAATCCGAAGACTGGCGATAAAGTGGATCTGGAAGGAAAATATGTTCCGCACTTTAAACCGGGTAAAGAGCTGCGCGATCGCGCCAATATTTACGGCTAAGTTTTTCACAAAACTTAACGTCGAGAAAAGCACCTGTAGGGGTGCTTTTTTCATTTCTGCTTGCCCATATTGGAACCCGCCTCTCAGTTAAATTGCACATTACATCCTTCGCGTAATAACAGCAGAACACACGCCGGAAAACGAAAAATTGCTGCCAGACAACCGCTGCGTTGTCCTGCACACTTCCTGTAACAGGGAGGTGTTTTGTGAAAATAACAACGGTCAGTTCGTGTGCATTGTGCGGTATTCTCCCGCTTACGGTATTACCCTCACTGCCCGAAATGCTGTACGTCAGCGGCCTGTTTTGCCTGGCGTGTGTGCTCTGTCTTATTCCGCACAAGTATCTGCATTATGCCGGGTTAACGCTGTTGTTCTTTCTCTGGGGAATACTGGCGGCGAAAGACGCTACCTGGGCGGGCAATACGCTCCCTGCTAACACTCAACAGGCCATAGTACAAATAACCGGCACTGACCATATGACCACGCACTATGGACAGATTACCCACCTGCAGGGGAGACGAATATTTCCGGCGCAGGGGATCGTACTGTATGGACAATACTTGCCTGGTGAGGTTTGTGCGGGTCAGAAATGGGCAATGACGCTTAAGGTTCGCGCGGTACACGGCCAATTAAATGAAGGGGGATTTGATAGCCAGCGCTATGCGTTAGCACAGCATCAACCGCTGACGGGACGCTTCCTGCAGGCAAGTGTCATTTCGCCACAGTGTAGCCTGCGTGCCCGTTATCTCTCTTCGTTGAATACAACGTTATCCGCTTATCCCTGGCAGCAGGTGATACTGGGCCTGGGAATGGGGGAGCGACTCTCTGTTTCGCAAGAGGTGAAAACCATTATGCGCGACACCGGAACGGCGCATTTGATGGCTATTTCCGGGCTACATATTGCCTTTGCCGCGCTTTTAGCCGCCGGGCTAATTCGCGGTGGGCAATTTTTTATGCCAACCCGCTGGATCGCCTGGCAGGTTCCGCTGGTGGGCGGAATCGCCTGTGCGACGTTTTATGCATGGTTAACAGGGCTACAGCCTCCCGCATTACGCACCGTGGTTGCACTGATTGTCTGGGGTGCGCTTAAACTGAGCGGGCGGCAGTGGAGTGGGTGGGCTGTCTGGACATGCTGTCTGGCTGCAATTGTGATGGTTGATCCCGTTGCTGTTCTCTCACAAAGCCTGTGGTTGTCCGCGTTTGCCGTTGCGGCACTGATATTCTGGTATCAATGGTTTCCACTGCCCGAATGGTCACTCTCCCGTGTGGGACGCGTAGTTCTCGAGCTGGCGCATCTCCAGTTAGGTATCACGCTCCTGCTTCTGCCAGTGCAAATCGCCCTGTTTCACGGTATCAGCCTGACCTCATTTCTGGCCAATTTGTTTGCCGTACCGTTGGTCACGTTTGTTTCTGTCCCGCTGATACTCGCGGGTATGATTGTGCACTTAACCGGGCCGCTGGTTGTCGAGACCGGGTGCTGGTATCTGGCCGATCGTTCGCTGGCACTCTTATTCTGGGCGCTCAATAGTCTGCCAGAAGGTTGGATCAACATTGACCAACGCTGGCAATGGCTTTCGTTATCGCCCTGGGTGATGCTCGTTGCATGGCGACTGAATGCATGGCGTACCTTACCGGTGGTCTGCATTTCGGCAGTGCTTTTGTTGAGCTTGCCATTCTGGCGACCTGCGCGAACGCAAGTGTGGCAGGTGTATATGCTGGATGTTGGGCAAGGACTGGCAATGGTCATCGCCCGTAATGGTAAAGCAATCCTCTACGATACCGGGCTGGCATGGCCTGGGGGTGATAGCGCACAGCAGTTGATCATCCCCTGGTTACGCTGGCACAACCTGACACCTGAAGGGATCGTGTTGAGCCATGAACATCTGGACCATCGGGGGGGAATGGACTCGTTACTGAAAACCTGGCCAGCAATGTGGGTGAGAAGCCCGCTAGGATGGAAAGGCCATTTACCCTGTTTTCGCGGCGAGAGCTGGCAATGGCAGGGATTAACGTTCAGCGCTCACTGGCCGCTCCGTGGGACTAACGATCGGGGGAATAACCATTCCTGTGTGGTGAGAGTTGACGACGGCAAGCGCAGTTTTCTGCTGACCGGTGATATTGAATCTCCTGCAGAACAAAAAATGCTAAGTCATTACTGGCAGCATCTGCAGTCCACTTTTATTCAGGTACCGCATCATGGCAGCAATACTTCATCGTCATTAGCGTTTGTTCAGCGGGTTGCTGGGCAGGTGGCGGTAGCCTCAGCTTCACGCTATAACGCCTGGCGTCTGCCTTCCTGGAAAGTGAAGCAACGCTATCAGCAGCAGAGTTACCAACGGTTGGACACGCCTCATCAGGGGCAGGTTACACTAGACTTTTTCCCGGGAAATTGGCGGATACGCAGTTTGCGGGATCAGATTTTACCTCGTTGGTATCATCAGTGGTTTGGCGTGCCGGAGGATAACGGGTAGAATATACGGCTATTCTAACAAATGCTGGTTTTTTGAATGCATAACGATAAAGATCTCTCTACGTGGCAGACGTTTCGCCGACTATGGCCGACCATAGCGCCTTTTAAATCGGGTCTGATCGTGGCGGGTATAGCGTTAGTCCTGAACGCGGCCAGCGATACCTTCATGCTATCGCTCCTTAAACCATTACTGGATGATGGTTTTGGTAAAGCCGATCGCTCGGTGCTGATGTGGATGCCACTGGTGGTCATTGGACTGATGGTAGTACGTGGCTTAACCAGCTACGTCTCCAGCTACTGTATTTCCTGGGTGTCAGGCAAAGTGGTAATGACCATACGCCGCCGCCTGTTTGGTCATATGATGGGCATGCCCGTCGCTTTTTTTGATAAACAATCAACCGGTACGTTACTGTCTCGTATTACCTATGATTCAGAGCAAGTTGCGTCATCGTCTTCTGGCGCACTGATCACCGTAGTGCGTGAAGGGGCCTCGATTATTGGCCTGTTTATCATGATGTTTTATTACAGCTGGCAGCTGTCATTAATTCTGATCGTGCTGGCACCCATTGTGTCGATTGCGATCCGCGTGGTTTCCAAGCGTTTCCGTAGCATCAGTAAGAATATGCAAAACACTATGGGGCAAGTGACGACCAGTGCGGAGCAGATGCTGAAAGGCCACAAAGAAGTCTTGATTTTTGGTGGTCAGGAAGTCGAAACCAAACGTTTTGATAAAGTCAGTAACAAGATGCGTTTACAGGGCATGAAGATGGTTTCCGCGTCTTCTATCTCCGATCCAATCATTCAGTTGATTGCGTCGTTGGCGCTGGCTTTCGTATTGTATGCAGCCAGTTTCCCCAGCGTCATGGAAAACCTGACGGCAGGGACCATCACGGTGGTCTTCTCCTCAATGATCGCTCTGATGCGTCCACTGAAGTCTCTGACTAACGTCAACGCCCAGTTCCAACGTGGTATGGCGGCGTGCCAGACCTTGTTCACTATTCTGGATAGCGAACAGGAAAAAGACGAAGGTAAACGCGTTATCGAACGTGCGACCGGCGATTTAGAGTTCTGTAACGTCACCTTTACCTATCCGGGTCGTGAAGTGCCTGCACTGCGTAACATCAACCTACATATTCCGGCAGGAAAAACCGTTGCGCTGGTTGGGCGTTCAGGTTCAGGTAAATCCACCATCGCCAGTCTGATTACGCGCTTCTATGACATTGATGAAGGGCAAATTCTGATGGACGGACACGATCTGCGTGAATATACCCTGGCGTCCTTGCGCGATCAGGTTGCGCTGGTCTCGCAGAACGTGCACCTGTTTAACGACACGGTTGCCAATAACATCGCTTACGCACGTACGGATATCTACAGCCGCGAACAGATTGAAGAAGCGGCGCGTATGGCCTACGCCATGGACTTCATCAACAAGATGGATGATGGTCTGGATACGGTCATCGGCGAGAACGGCGTGCTGCTTTCCGGCGGTCAGCGCCAGCGTATTGCTATCGCCCGTGCCTTGCTACGCGACAGCCCGATCCTGATCCTGGATGAAGCGACGTCGGCGCTGGATACCGAATCCGAACGCGCTATCCAGGCGGCTCTTGATGAACTGCAGAAGAACCGCACCTCGCTGGTCATTGCGCACCGTCTTTCGACCATCGAACAGGCGGACGAGATTGTCGTTGTGGAAGATGGGCTGATTGTTGAGCGCGGCACCCATAGTGAACTGCTCGAACAGCGCGGTGTGTATGCGCAATTACACAAAATGCAATTTGGTCAATGATCGCGCGCATCTGGTCCGGTGAATCGCCGCTGTGGCGGTTGTTACTTCCGCTCTCCTGGCTATATGGTCTGGTGGGCGGGGTGATCCGCTTATGCTATACGCTTGGGCTTAAACGTGCATGGCGCGCACCGGTGCCGGTTGTAGTAGTTGGAAACCTTACAGCTGGCGGCAATGGTAAAACGCCAGTCGTTATTTGGTTGGTTGAACACCTGCAGCAACGCGGCATTCGTGTGGGCGTAGTTTCTCGCGGCTATGGCGGAAAAGCGCAGGCGTACCCGCTGTTGCTGACGGCGGACACCACGACGGCAGAAGCGGGCGATGAACCGGTACTGATCTTCCAGCGTACCGGCGTGCCGGTTGCTGTTTCTCCGGTAAGAGCCGATGCGGTAAAAGCCATTCTTGCTCATCATGACGTGCAGATTATCGTCACGGACGATGGTCTGCAGCATTATGCCCTGGCGCGCGATGTTGAAATCGTGGTGATTGACGGTGAACGTCGGTTTGGCAACGGCTGGTGGCTTCCCGCGGGGCCTATGCGGGAGCGAGCGGATCGGCTTAAATCGGTGGATGCGGCTATCGTCAACGGTGGTATTCCACAGGCGGGAGAAATTCCGATGCGCCTTGAGCCGGGGCTGGCCGTTAATTTACGCACCGGCGAGCGCCGCGACGTTGCGCTGTTACCCAATATTGTTGCTATGGCTGGGATTGGCCATCCCCCGCGTTTCTTTGCCACCCTGGCGGCATGCGGGGCTAACCCACAGAAATGTGTCCCATTGGCAGACCATCAGTCTCTGACCTACAGTGACGTCAGTGCATTATTAGTTGCCGGACAAACGCTGGTGATGACGGAAAAAGACGCGGTGAAATGTCGCGCCTTTGCCGAGGATAACTGGTGGTACCTCCCTGTTGATGCGCATCTGTCGGGTGACCAGCCTGACGTATTACTTGATAGATTAACCTCGCTGGCTCGTTAACGGTTTCACGCTGCGGCAGCGACTGATTGATGAGGTTATCCATGTCGTTGCCGCACCTTTCCCTGACGGATGCTCGTCATCTTCACCTGGCAGCACAGGGCCTGCTGAAAAAAACACGTCGTCGGGCGACCCCGGCAGATATTCTCGCGATCATTACGCGTATGTCTTTACTGCAAATAGACACCATTAATATTGTCGCGCGTAGCCCTTATCTGGTGCTGTTCAGTCGCCTGGGCGACTATTCCCCGCAGTGGCTGGATGACTCGCTACTACGTGGCGAGTTGATGGAATATTGGGCGCATGAGGCGTGCTTCTTACCGCGCAGCGACTTTATGCTGATTCGCCATCGTATGCTTGCCCCAGAGAATATGGGCTGGAAGTACAAAGCCGCCTGGATGCATGAGCATGTCCATGAGATTGAACAATTGCTTCATCACATTCAGCAAAATGGACCGGTGCGTTCAGCCGATTTTGAGCATCCGCGCAAGGGAACCAGCGGGTGGTGGGAATGGAAGCCGCAGAAACGTCATCTTGAAGGACTGTTCACCGCCGGTAGGGTGATGGTGGTGGAGCGGCGTAATTTCCAGCGGGTCTATGATGTAACGCATCGGGTTATGCCGTACTGGGATGATGAACGAGACTTGCTTTCGCAGACGCAAGCGGAAACGGCCATGCTGGACAACAGTGCGCGCAGCCTCGGTATTTTCCGCGAACCGTGGCTGGCGGACTACTATCGATTGAAGCGTCCAGAACTCAAAAACTGGCGTGATGTGCGCGCAGAGCAACGGAAAATCATCCCTGTCGATGTCGAAAGGTTGGGGCCTATGTGGCTCCATAGCGATCTTCTACCATTGCTTGAACAGGCAAAGGCGGGCAAATTAACAGCCACCCACAGTGCTGTGTTATCTCCCTTTGACCCGGTGGTCTGGGATCGTAAACGCGCGGAGCAGTTGTTTGATTTTAACTATCGGCTGGAGTGCTATACGCCAGCGCCGAAACGGCAGTACGGCTATTTTGTTTTGCCTTTGCTGCATCGTGGGCAACTGGTGGGGCGTATGGATGCTAAAATGCACCGTAAAACGGGCGTGCTGGAGATTATCTCACTATGGTTGCAGGATGGCGTCAAACCGGGAATTACCCTGCAAAGGGGCGTGTTCCAGGCCATCGATGATTTTGCGCGCTGGCAACAGGCGACACGCGTTACGCTGGGACGCTATCCTGACAGTTTATTTGTCGACTGCCGCGATGGCTGGGAAATAGCCCCAGCCCGCTAAACGAATATGTTAATATTTACGGATTCACAATCCGGTCCATCTGGAGGAACTATGGATCATCGTCTGCTTGAAATTATTGCCTGCCCGGTATGCAATGGAAAACTCTGGTACAACCAGGAAAAACAGGAACTTATTTGTAAGCCGGATAACCTGGCGTTCCCACTGCGAGACGGTATTCCCGTGTTGCTGGAAACGGAAGCTCGCGCCCTGACGGCGGATGAGAGTAAATCATGAGTTTTGTGGTCATTATTCCCGCGCGCTATGCGTCTACGCGCCTGCCCGGTAAGCCACTGCTGGATATCAACGGCAAACCGATGATCGTGCATGTTCTGGAGCGTGCGCGCGAGTCCGGTGCCGATCGCATTATTGTTGCTACCGATCATGAAGATGTTGCTCGCGCAGTCGAAGCGGTGGGTGGGGAAGTGTGCATGACGCGCGCCGATCACCAGTCCGGAACGGAGCGCCTGGCGGAAGTCGTCGAGAAATGTGGTTTTAGCGACGATACCGTTATTGTGAACGTGCAGGGTGATGAGCCGATGATCCCGGCGGTCATTATTCGGCAGGTAGCAGAGAACCTGGCGCAGCGGCAGGTCGGTATGGCAACGCTTGCCGCGCCGATCCACACCACGGAAGAAGCCTTTAATCCTAATGCGGTAAAAGTGGTACTGGATTCGGAAGGTTATGCGCTCTATTTCTCACGGGCAACTATTCCCTGGGATCGCGATCGTTTTGCCAAAAGTCTTGAAACCGTCGGTGATACTTTCCTGCGTCACCTGGGGATTTATGGCTATCGCGCCGGTTTTATCCGTCGCTATGTTAATTGGCAGCCGAGTCCGCTTGAGCATATTGAAATGCTGGAGCAGCTCCGCGTGCTGTGGTACGGCGAAAAAATTCACGTTGCTGTGGCGAAAGAAGTACCCGGCACAGGCGTTGATACCGCCGAAGATCTCGAGCGCGTTCGCGCCGAAATGCGTTAGTTTTTCTAATCACACTCCCCTCACTACAGATTGATATCTGACGAGTATTAGTGGGAGGAGTGTCGTATCTTGATTCTTTTCTTCCACTTTTCTGTTCATCAATTGATCTCATCCGGGTGACATCCGTCTGCACGACGCTCATTATGAAAGCAGTCGCATTTATGAGGGCCATCTGAAATGGAACAGTTGCGTGCCGAACTCAGTCATTTACTGGGTGAAAAACTCAGTCGTATAGAATGCGTGAATGAAAAAGCGGATACAGCGCTGTGGGCATTGTATGACAGCCAGGGAAACCCGATGCCGCTGATGGCGAGAAGTTTCACTACGCCGGGTATGGCACAGCAGCTGGCATGGAAAACGTCCATGCTGGCGCGCAGTGGTACGGTACGTATGCCGGTCATTTATGGTGTCCTGACGCACGAGGAACATCCTGGCCCGGACGTGCTGCTACTTGAGCGCTTACGCGGCGTGCCGGTGGAAGCACCTGCCAGAACGCCCGAGCGTTGGGAACATTTAAAAGATCAGATTGTAGAAGGCATGCTGTCATGGCATCGCCAGGACAGTCGCGGATGTGTTGGTGAGGTGGATAATACCCAGGAAAATTTCTGGCCATCCTGGTATCGTCAACGTGTGGAGGTGTTGTGGAGCACCCTCAACCAGTTCAGCAATACCGGGTTAACGATGCAGGACAAACGGATTTTGTTTCGTACCCGAGAGTGCCTGCCCAGCCTGTTCGAAGGTTTTAACGATAACTGCGTTCTGATCCACGGCAATTTCAGTTTGCGCAGTATGCTCAAAGATGCCCGTAGCGATCAGCTCCTGGCAATGGTCGGGCCGGGATTAATGCTCTGGGCGCCAAGAGAGTTTGAGCTGTTCCGGCTGATGGATAATGCGCTGGCGGAAAGCCTGTTGTGGCAATATCTGCAACGCGCGCCCGTGGCGGAGTCGTTCATCTGGCGACGCTGGCTGTATGTGTTGTGGGATGAAGTCGCCCAGTTGGTCAATACCGGGCGTTTCAGTCGGTCTAACTTTGATCTGGCAACCAAATCACTGTTGCCCTGGCTCGCCTGATGAGCCCTTCAACCACTGCCAGATCCTTCCCAGCGTTTCGTAGCCGACGCGATCGCTGTGCATCAGCCAGACGGGAGACGGAATGGCGCGCTCCCACGGGTTCAGCGGAGAGTCTATCGCCAGCTGGTTAGCGGGCGCTGGGAGCGGATGCAGTCCGGCCTGCTGGAAGAAGATCATCGCGCGCGGTAAATGTGATGCGGAGGTCACCAGCAGGAATGGTGCGTCACCGATTGTTTTTTTCACTGCGGCGGCTTCTTCTTCGGTATCTTTAGGTTCATCCAGGGTAATTATCTCACTGCGGGGAACCCCCAGCGACCGCGCCACGCGGGCACCAACTTCCGCAGCGCTGACGGTATTGGTTTTTGCCACGCCGCCGGTGAAGATCAGCTTCGATCCCGGATTAGCTCGCCACAGACGCAGACCTTCATTGAGGCGCGGAAGGCTATTATTGATTAGATTTGAACTCGGCGCCCATTGCGGGTTCCAGGTATAACCTCCGCCCAGTACCACAACGAACTCGACTTTCTGCGTATCCTGCCAGGTGGGATAGGTATCCTCAATCGGTTTTAGCAGACTATCGGCGACGGGCTGCAAGCTGAGCAGCAAAAGTGCCAGCCAGCTAAGGCTAATAAACACTTTCCCTGTTTTCTGAAAGCGACTAAACCACACTAGCGCCAGCCCTATCCCCATCACCAGCAGCATCAACGGAAGCGGCAGCATCATACCGCCAATCACTTTCTTCAGCGTAAAAAGCATCCTTTTTGGTTCCTTTTTTAACCATACAGCAGAAGATCAGCAGGGATATTACACCAGAAAGGTTCATTCTCGGCGTGGGTGTGACAAAATAGCGGTTTTACTTAGTCACCCTTAAGCCAGCATGTGGAGCGCGCGATGCGGGATCGCAATTTTGATGATATTGCCGAGAAGTTTTCCCGTAACATTTACGGTACCACCAAAGGTCAGCTTCGTCAGACGATTCTCTGGCAGGATCTGGACACGCTGCTTGCCGACTACGCGGGCCTAACGTTGCGTGTGCTTGATGCGGGTGGCGGAGAAGGGCAGACAGCCATTCTGATGGCGCAGCGGGGCCATCACGTCACCTTGTGCGATCTTTCTGCTGAAATGGTGGCGCGAGCGCAACGGGCGGCAGAAGAGCAAGGTGTGAGCGACAACATGCATTTTATACATTGTGCCGCTCAGGACATTCCGCAGCATTTGGATTCTCAGGTTGATCTGATATTGTTTCATGCTGTGCTGGAATGGGTGGCTGACCCGCAAGCTGTCTTAAAAACACTGTGGTCGATGTTACGCCCGGGCGGTGCTTTATCGCTGATGTTCTACAATGCAAACGGTCTGTTGATGCGTAATGTGTTGGTCGGTAATTTCGGCTATGTACAGCAGGGAATGTATAAAAAGAAACGGCGCACGTTGTCTCCCGATTTCCCGCGCGACCCTCAGCAAGTCTATGGCTGGCTGGAGGAGATCGGCTGGGAGATAACCGGTAAAACGGGCGTGAGGGTGTTTCATGATTATCTGCGTGATAAACAAAAACAGCATGACTGTTTTGACGCTTTAACAGAAATAGAAACGCGCTATTGTCGCCAGGAGCCGTTTATCAGCCTTGGGCGTTATATTCATGTCACCGCGCGCAAACCGCAGATGCAAGGATAACCTATGAGTGAATTTTCCCAGACAGTCCCCGAACTGGTTGCCTGGGCCAGAAAAAATGACTTTTCCATCTCTCTGCCGGTAGACAGACTTTCTTTTCTGCTGGCTGTGGCTACGCTGAACGGTGAGCGGCTTGACGGTGAGATGAGTGAAGGCGAACTGGTGGATGCATTCCGCCATGTCAGTGATGCGTTTGAGCAAACCAGCGAAACCATCGGCGTGCGCGCCAACAACGCGATCAACGATATGGTGCGTCAACGTCTGCTGAACCGCTTTACCAGCGAGCAGGCTGAAGGAAACGCCATTTATCGTCTGACGCCATTGGGGATTGGCATCACCGATTATTACATCCGCCAGCGTGAGTTCTCGACGCTGCGCCTTTCCATGCAGCTCTCAATTGTGGCTGGGGAACTGAAGCGCGCGGCAGATGCGGCCGAAGAAGGCGGCGATGAGTTCCACTGGCACCGCAATGTGTACGCACCGCTGAAATATTCGGTGGCGGAAATCTTCGACAGCATCGACCTGACGCAGCGCATTATGGATGAGCAGCAGCAGCAGGTGAAAGACGACATTGCCCAATTGCTGAATAAAGACTGGCGGGCGGCGATTTCCAGCTGCGAAATGCTGCTGTCTGAAACCTCCGGCACGCTGCGTGAACTTCAGGACACGCTGGAAGCAGCGGGGGATAAGCTACAGGCTAACCTGCTGCGTATTCAGGACTCCACCATGACCCATGACGATCTGCATTTCGTTGACCGTCTGGTGTTCGACTTACAGAGCAAGCTTGACCGTATTATAAGCTGGGGTCAGCAATCCATCGATCTGTGGATCGGCTACGATCGCCACGTGCATAAATTCATCCGTACCGCGATTGATATGGATAAAAACCGCGTCTTTGCTCAGCGTTTGCGCCAGTCTGTCCAGACTTACTTTGACGATCCGTGGGCGTTGACCTATGCCAATGCCGATCGTCTGCTGGACATGCGTGACGAAGAGATGGTGTTGCGTGATGAAGAGGTCACTGGGGAACTGCCGCCGGACCTTGAGTATGAAGAATTTAACGAGATCCGTGAACAGCTGGCAGCGATCATCGAAGAACAGTTGGCTATCTATAAATCCAGACAAACGCCACTGGATCTCGGTTTGGTAGTGCGCGAGTATCTGGCGCAATATCCGCGCGCGCGTCACTTCGACGTTGCGCGTATTGTTATCGATCAGGCGGTACGCCTTGGCGTAGCGCAAGCAGATTTCACCGGACTGCCAGCCAAATGGCAGCCGATTAATGATTACGGAGCCAAGGTACAGGCGCATGTCATTGACAAATATTGAAAAAGTGATGCCGGTTAAGCTGGCGCAGGCGCTGGCGAATCCGTTATTTCCGGCGCTGGACAGCGCATTACGTTCGGGCCGACATATCGGGCTGGATGAGCTGGATAATCATGCCTTCCTGATGGACTTTCAGGAATATTTTGAAGAATTTTACAGCCGCTATAACGTGGAGCTCATTCGCGCCCCGGAGGGTTTTTTCTACCTTCGTCCGCGCTCGACCACGCTTATTCCGCGCTCAGTATTGTCTGAACTGGACATGATGGTTGGTAAAATTCTTTGCTATCTCTATCTCAGCCCGGAACGTCTGGCCAATGAAGGGATTTTTACCCAGCAAGAACTGTACGACGAACTGCTGACGTTGGCGGACGAAGCTAAATTGCTCAGGCTGGTGAATAACCGCTCCACCGGCTCGGACGTTGACCGTCAGAAGCTGCAGGAAAAAGTACGTTCTTCATTAAACCGCCTGCGCCGCTTAGGCATGGTGTGGTTTATGGGCCATGACAGTAGCAAATTCCGCATTACGGAATCGGTGTTCCGCTTTGGCGCGGATGTGCGCAGCGGTGACGATCCACGCGAAGCGCAGCGTCGTTTAATTCGTGATGGTGAGGCGATGTCGGTTGAAAATAATCTGCAACTCAACGATGAGCCAGAAGAGAATCAGCCGGACAGTGGAGAGGAAGAATAATGATTGAACGCGGTAAATTTCGCTCACTAACGCTGATCAACTGGAATGGTTTTTTTGCCCGCACGTTTGACCTGGATGAACTGGTTACCACGTTGTCCGGCGGAAACGGTGCCGGTAAATCCACCACTATGGCGGCATTTGTTACAGCACTGATTCCGGACTTAACCTTACTGCATTTCCGTAATACCACCGAAGCCGGTGCGACCAGCGGATCGCGCGATAAAGGCCTGCACGGTAAGCTCAAAGCGGGTGTCTGTTACTCGATGCTCGACGTCCTGAATTCGCGTCATCAACGCGTAGTGGTTGGCGTGCGCTTGCAACAGGTCGCCGGGCGCGATCGTAAAGTGGATATCAAACCGTTCGCCATTCAGGGGCTGCCGATGTCGGTACAGCCAACCGAACTGGTCACAGAAACGTTGAACGAGCGTCAAGCGCGCGTCCTGTCTCTTGCAGAGCTGAAAGATAAGCTTGAGGAGATGGAAGGCGTCCAGTTTAAGCAATTCAACTCGATAACGGATTATCACTCGCTGATGTTCGATTTGGGCATCATCGCTCGTCGTCTGCGTTCCGCTTCCGATCGAAGCAAATTCTATCGTCTGATTGAAGCCTCGCTTTATGGCGGGATTTCCAGCGCCATCACTCGTTCGCTTCGTGACTACCTGCTGCCGGAAAACGGCGGGGTGCGTAAAGCGTTCCAGGATATGGAAGCCGCGCTGCGTGAAAACCGCATGACGCTGGAAGCCATACGCGTGACCCAGTCTGACCGCGACCTGTTTAAGCACCTGATCAGCGAAGCGACCAACTACGTGGCGGCGGACTATATGCGCCATGCCAACGAACGTCGTATTCACCTGGATAAAGCGCTGGAATATCGTCGTGAGCTGCACACGTCACGTAAACAACTGGCGGCAGAGCAGTATAAGCACGTGGATATGGCGCGTGAGTTGGGCGAGCATAATGGCGCCGAAGGCGACCTTGAAGCCGATTATCAGGCGGCCAGCGATCACCTGAATCTGGTGCAAACCGCGCTGCGTCAGCAGGAAAAAATTGAACGTTATGAAGCGGATCTCGAAGAGTTACAGATCCGTCTCGAAGAACAAAATGAAGTGGTGGCGGAAGCTGCCGATCGCCAGGAAGACAACGAAGCGCGGGCGGAAGCCGCCGAGCTGGAAGTGGATGAGCTGAAAAACCAGCTTGCCGATTATCAGCAGGCGCTTGACGTCCAGCAAACGCGTGCGATTCAGTATACTCAGGCGATTCAGGCACTGAGCCGGGCCAAAGAGATCTGTCATTTACCGGATCTGACGCCAGACTCCGCAGCGGAGTGGCTGGAAACCTTCCAGGCGAAAGAGCAGGAAGCCACGGAAAAACTACTGACGCTCGAACAAAAAATGAGCGTGGCGCAAACCGCGCACAGCCAGTTCGAACAAGCCTATCAGCTGGTGGCGGCGATTAACGGCCCGCTGGCGCGCGGCGAAGCCTGGAGCGTGGCGCGTGAGCTGCTGCGTGAAGGCGTTGAGCAACGGCATCTGGCGGAGCAGGTTCAACCGCTGCGCATGCGGCTGAGCGAGCTGGAACAGCGTCTGCGCGAACAGCAGGAGGCCGAGCGTTTGCTGGCTGAATTCTGTAAGCGTCAGGGTAAACACTTCGACATCGACGAGCTGGAAGCCCTGCACCAGGAGCTGGAAGCCCGCATCGCGTCCTTGTCTGATAGCGTGTCGTCTGCCAGCGAACAGCGTATGACTCTGCGTCAGGAGCAGGAACAGCTGCAATCCCGCATTCAGCATTTAATGCAGCGTGCCCCTGTCTGGCTGGCGGCGCAAAATAGCCTCAACCAGCTCAGCGAGCAGTGCGGTGAAGAGTTTACCTCCAGCCAGGAGGTCACCGAATATCTGCAACAACTGCTGGAGCGCGAACGCGAAGCCATTGTTGAGCGTGATGAAGTCGGTGCACGTAAAAACGCGGTAGATGAAGAGATAGAACGCTTAAGTCAGCCGGGGGGCGCAGAAGATCAGCGCCTCAACGCACTGGCCGAACGTTTTGGTGGCGTGCTGCTGTCAGAAATCTACGATGACGTCAGCCTTGAAGATGCCCCGTACTTCTCCGCGCTGTATGGCCCGTCGCGCCATGCCATCGTGGTCCCGGATCTGTCACTGGTCACCGAACAGCTGTCTGGACTGACGGATTGCCCGGAAGATCTCTATTTCATCGAAGGGGACCCGCAGTCGTTTGATGACAGCGTCTTCAGCGTGGATGAACTGGAAGGCGCAGTGGTGGTGAAAACCGCCGAGCGTCAGTGGCGTTATTCCCGCTTCCCGACGGTACCGATTTTTGGTCGCGCCGCGCGGGAAAGTCGCATAGAAACCCTGCATGCCGAACGTGAAGGGCTGTCCGAACGCTTCGCCACGCTCTCTTTTGACGTCCAGAAAACGCAACGTCTGCACCAGGCGTTTAGCCGCTTCATCGGCAGCCATCTATCGGTGGCGTTTGAATCCGATCCCGAGGCGGAAATTCGCCAACTGAACAGCCGCCGTGTTGAGCTGGAGCGTGCGCTGACCAATCATGAAAATGATAACCAGCAGCAACGCATGCAGTTTGAACAGGCGAAAGAGGGCGTCTCAGCCCTTAACCGCCTGTTGCCGCGTTTGAATCTGCTGGCCGACGACACCTTAGCTGACCGCGTAGACGAAATCCGCGAACGTCTGGATGAAGCCCAGGAGGCCGCGCGTTTCGTTCAGCAGCATGGTAATCAGCTTGCCAAACTGGAGCCGATGGTTTCGGTTCTGCAAAATGACCCCGAGCAGTTTGAACAGTTAAAAGAAGACTACGCATACTCGCAGCAAATGCAGCGTGACGCGCGTCAGCAGGCGTTTGCGCTGACTGAAGTCGTCCAGCGCCGCGCGCACTTTAGCTATTCCGACTCGGCAGATATGCTCAGCGGTAACAGCGATCTGAACGAGAAGCTACGTGAACGTCTGGAGCACGCAGAAGCTGAACGTACCCGTGCTCGTGAAGCCTTGCGCAGTCATGTTGCACAGCTAAGTCAGTACAGCCAGGTAATGGCGTCGCTGAAAAGTTCGTATGACACCAAAAAAGAGCTGCTCAACGATTTACAGCGCGAGTTGCAGGATATTGGCGTTCGCGCCGACAGCGGAGCGGAAGAACGAGCGCGTATCCGTCGTGATGAGCTGCACGCGCAGCTCAGCAACAACCGTGCGCGCCGTAACCAACTGGAAAAAGCACTGACTTTCTGCGAAGCGGAAATGGATAACCTGACCCGCAGGCTGCGTAAGCTGGAACGTGATTATTTTGAAATGCGTGAGCAGGTGGTCATGGCGAAAGCCGGATGGTGCGCCGTGATGCGCATGGTGAAAGACAATGGCGTTGAACGTCGTCTGCACCGTCGCGAGCTGGCTTATCTTTCCGGGGATGAATTACGTTCAATGTCGGATAAGGCGTTAGGTGCGCTACGTCTGGCGGTGGCGGATAACGAACACCTGCGTGACGTACTGCGCATGTCCGAAGATCCGAAGCGTCCGGAACGCAAAATCCAGTTCTTTGTGGCGGTCTACCAGCATCTGCGCGAACGTATTCGTCAAGATATTATCCGCACCGACGATCCGGTGGAAGCCATCGAGCAAATGGAAATTGAGCTTAGCCGCCTGACGGAAGAGTTAACCTCGCGTGAGCAGAAGCTGGCGATCAGCTCCCGCAGCGTGGCGAACATCATCCGTAAGACTATCCAGCGCGAGCAAAACCGTATTCGTATGCTGAACCAGGGTCTGCAAAACGTCTCCTTCGGTCAGGTTAACAGCGTTCGTCTGAACGTTAACGTGCGTGAAACCCACGCCACGTTGCTGGATGTCCTGTCCGAGCAGCACGAGCAGCACCAGGATCTGTTTAACAGTAACCGCCTGACCTTCTCGGAAGCGCTGGCGAAGCTGTATCAGCGTCTGAATCCGCAGATTGACATGGGGCAGCGCACGCCGCAAACCATTGGTGAAGAGCTACTGGACTACCGCAACTATCTGGAAATGGAAGTTGAAGTTAACCGTGGTTCAGACGGCTGGCTGCGTGCTGAGTCCGGTGCGCTGTCAACGGGTGAAGCGATCGGTACCGGGATGTCGATTCTGGTGATGGTGGTACAAAGCTGGGAAGATGAAGGACGTAGACTGCGTGGGAAAGATATTTCCCCGTGTCGTCTGCTGTTCCTTGATGAGGCCGCACGACTGGATGCACGCTCTATCGCGACCCTGTTTGAACTGTGCGAGCGTTTGCAGATGCAGCTTATTATCGCCGCGCCGGAGAACATCAGCCCGGAGAAAGGCACCACCTATAAACTGGTGCGTAAGGTCTTCCAGAATACTGAGCACGTTCATGTAGTGGGTCTGCGCGGGTTTGCACCGCAGCTTCCTGAACCGCTGCCCGGAACGGAAGATGCCTCATCGCAGGCAAGTTAAGTCAGGAAGGCGGCTAAAGGGCCGCCTTCTTCTTTTCTGAAAAGTACTCAATGCCAGGTGTAATTTCTTTATATTTCTTTACATTAGGTTAGGCAAAAACGATTTGATGTTTATATACTGAAGATAAGCCCGACGCGTCACCGGGCTTGCTCGTCATACTTCAGAGCGTATTGGCGTTTTACAGGCCCGCCCCGAGATAATCGGGAGAATACAGACGGCCTGGCTATTTAAGTATGATAAAGAAAACAGGGGGCAAGGGATGTTGCTTAATAAAATGTGTGGTCGTCGGCTGTCGGCAATCAGTTTGTGCCTGGCCGTAACATTCGCTCCGCTGTTCAATGCGCAGGCCGATGAGCCTGAAATGATCCCTGGCGACAGCTCAGCGACCGTCAGCGAGCAGCCAACCGCGTTATCGCAGCCGCAGGGACAATCTTTCGCCACAGCCGTGATGGCGGGTATTCAGGCGCTGCCGGATGGCGCGTCTGTGGATAATGCCCGCGCAGAATTACGTTCTCAACTTCCAGTAGGTTATACGCCGGTTTACATGAGCCAACTGGAGTTGCTGTACGCCGCCCGCGATATGAAACCGATGTGGGAAAATCGCGATGCGGTCAAAGCCTTTCAGCAACAGCTCGCCGAGGTGGCGATTGCCGGTTTTCAGCCGCAGTTCACTAATTGGGTGGCTTTATTGACCGACCCAGGCGTAACGGGCCTGGCGCGGGATGCCGTTCTTTCTGACGCGATGATGGGCTACCTTCACTTTATTGCCAATATCCCGGTCAAAGGTAATCGCTGGCTCTACAGCGACAAGCCTTACGCGCTGACTACGCCGCCCATTTCAGTGATTAATCAATGGCAGGTGGCATTGGATAACGGCCAGTTAACCCCCTTTATAGCCAGTCTGACGCCGCAGCACCCGCAGTACGCGGCGATGCATGAATCGTTGCTGAAGCTGGTGGGCGATTCACGTCCGTGGCCACAGTTAACCAGCACAGCCACGCTGCGCCCAGGTGAATGGAGTAATGATATTCCGGCCCTGCGCGAAATTTTGCAGCGTACCGGCATGCTGGATGCGACAGTCAGTACATCTGCCCGAGAAGGGCGTAGTGCTTACGACAGTGAACTGGTTGCGGCGGTAAAGCGTTTTCAGACATGGCAGGGATTGGGGGCCGATGGTGCAATTGGTCCGGCAACGCGTGACTGGCTGAACGTGACGCCCGCGCAGCGCGCGGGTGTGCTGGCACTGAATATCCAGCGTTTACGCCTGCTGCCGGGTGAGATGTCTACCGGGATTATGGTTAATATTCCGGCTTACTCGCTGGTCTATTATCAAAACGGTAATCAGGTGCTGGATTCACGGGTTATTGTGGGACGTCCTGACCGTAAAACGCCGATGATGAGCAGCGCGCTGAATAACGTCGTCGTAAACCCACCGTGGAACGTTCCGCCGACGCTGGCGCGCAAAGACATTTTGCCTAAGGTATGGAACGATCCGGGCTATCTCGAACGTCACGGGTATACCGTGATGCGTGGCTGGAACAGTAAAGAAACTATCGATCCGTGGCAGGTGGACTGGGCGACGATTACGCCGTCAAATCTGCCGTTCCGCTTCCAGCAAGCGCCGGGTGCGCGCAACTCGTTGGGACGTTATAAATTCAATATGCCGAGTTCAGACGCTATTTATCTGCACGATACGCCGAATCATAATTTGTTCCAGAAAGATACGCGGGCGCTTAGCTCTGGTTGTGTGCGCGTGAATAAGGCCTCGGAACTGGCGAATATGCTGCTACAGGATGCGGGCTGGAATGATTCGCGGATCTCGGATGCCCTGAAACAAGGGGATACGCGCTACGTGAATATTCGCCAAAATATTCCGGTTAATCTTTACTATCTGACCGCATTTGTTGGACCCGATGGGCGTACGCAATATCGTACAGATATTTACAATTACGATCTTACTGCGCGATCCAGTGCACAAATTGTGTCAAAAGTGGAACAATTAATCAGATAAATGAAGCAGTTCGAGGAAAATGATTGTCGTAAGTTATGTTGGAAACGGGGTGAAATGGCTACAGGCCCCGTATTTCCTGGGGTTGGGAGCCTTGACGCAGACTAGTTAGCCCGGTAAGGTTTCCCGCGTGCGCTAGAGCATACATACGATAACATTGACCTTGTAGACCTTAATACCATGGACAAATTTGACGCTAATCGCCGCAAACTGCTGGCGCTTGGTGGCGTTGCCCTCGGCGCCGCCATCCTGCCCACGCCTGCGTTTGCTACACTCTCCACCCCACGTCCGCGTATATTGACTCTGAATAACCTGCATACCGGTGAGTCAATTAAAGCTGAGTTTTTTGATGGCAGGGGCTATATTCAGGACGAATTAGCAAAACTTAACCACTTTTTCCGTGATTTTCGCGCGAATAAAGTCAAGTCCATCGATCCGGGATTGTTCGATCAACTCTTCCGTCTGCAAGGCCTCCTCGGCACGCGTAAACCCGTACAGCTGATCTCCGGCTATCGTTCTGTCGATACCAACAACGAATTACGCGCGCGCAGCCGCGGTGTGGCAAAGAAAAGTTACCATACCAAAGGGCAGGCCATGGATTTCCACATTGAAGGCGTTGCATTAAGTAATATTCGCAAAGCTGCGTTATCTATGCGCGCAGGTGGTGTAGGATACTACCCACGCAGTAACTTTGTGCATATTGACACCGGGCCTGCACGGCACTGGTGAGCCGTCGCTTAATGAAACAGGAGCTGTATGAACTATCGTATTATTCCGGTCACTGCATTCGCTCAGAACTGCTCGCTGATCTGGTGTGAACAAACGCGTCTTGCCGCGTTGGTCGATCCCGGCGGCGATGCCGAGAAAATCAAACAGGAAGTGGATGCCAGCGGTCTGACGCTTATGCAGATCCTGCTCACACATGGTCATCTTGACCACGTGGGCGCGGCGTCTGAACTGGCGCAACATTATGGTGTACCGGTTATCGGTCCGGAAAAAGAAGATGAGTTCTGGCTACAGGGACTGCCTTCGCAGAGCCGCATGTTTGGCTTGGGTGACTGCGAGCCGTTAACGCCCGATCGCTGGCTAAACGAAGGCGATCGCATCAGCGTTGGCAACGTGACGTTACAGGTGTTGCATTGTCCGGGCCACACGCCGGGGCACGTGGTCTTCTTTGATGAACAGTCAAAGCTGCTGATTTCAGGCGATGTGATTTTCAAAGGTGGAGTCGGACGCAGCGACTTCCCGCGCGGGGATCACAGCCAGCTGATCGACTCGATTAAACGCAAGTTATTACCCTTGGGCGATGACGTGACGTTTATTCCTGGTCACGGTCCGCTTTCAACGCTGGGGAATGAACGCCAGCACAATCCGTTCCTGCAGGATGAAATGCCGGTCTGGTAAATCCAGTCCGTCCGCCGGATAAGGCGCTAGCCGCTATCCGGCAAAAAAAAGCCCGCACGAATATGCGGGCTTTCTCTTTTCAGGTGAGCTTACAGCACGGCGACAATCGCTTCGCACAGCGGCGCCATGTTGTCAGGCGTCATACCCGCGACGTTCACGCGCCCGGAAGCGACAGCGTAAACGCCAAACTCCTCACGCAGACGCAGAACCTGTTCTTTCGTCAGACCGCTGAAGGAGAACATGCCGTTCTGTTTGATGATAAAGCTGAAGTCACGGTTTGCCCCTTTCTCCTGCAATGTATTCACAAACAGCAGACGCATACGCTGAATGCGCTGACGCATGTCGGTCAGTTCCTGCTCCCAGATAGCACGCAGGGCATCATTGCTCAGAATGGTGGCGACAACCGATGCACCGTGGGCCGGTGGGTTGGAATAGTTGGCACGAATGACGGACTTCATCTGGCTGAACGCACGGTCAACGGTGTCGGCATCGGCAGCAATCAGCGTACAGGCACCCACGCGCTCATTGTACAGGCCAAAGTTCTTGGAGTAAGAGCTGGCGACAACAAGCTCTTTGTGCAGCGCGGCGAATGCACGCAGGCCTTCGGCATCTTCTTCCAGACCACGAGCAAAGCCCTGATAAGCGAAGTCGAACAGTGGTAACCAGCCTTTTTCTACCGACAGCTGTGCCAGCGTTTGCCACTGCTCCAGCGTAGGGTCAATACCGGTAGGGTTATGGCAGCAACCGTGGAACAGTACCACGTCACCTGCCTGTGCTTCACTGAGGCTTGCCAGTAGCGCATCAAAGTCTAATGAATGGCTGGCCGCGTCGTAATAATTGTACTCACGAACTTCCAGACCGGCGGAGTTAAAGACGCTTTTATGGTTCGGCCAGCTTGGGTTACTTACCCATACGCGCTGCGTTGAGGTGTTTTTTGCCAGGAAATCTGCCGCCACACGCAATGCACCGGTACCACCAGGGGTTTGCGCGGTACGTGCGCGTTTGTCGTTAATCAGTGCGTGACCTTTACCAAACAGTAATTCCTGAGTGCAGCGACCAAATTCCGGAATACCGTCAATGCCAAGGTAGTTTTTGGTGGTTTCATTTTCCAGTATATATTGCTCGGCTTTTTTCACGCTGGTCAGCACCGGCGTTTTGCCTGTCTCATCTTTATATACACCGATCCCGAGGTTGATTTTCCCTGGGCGGTCATCGACACGAAACAAATCAGCCAGGCCCAAAATTGGGTCGGCGGGAGCGGCGGTAATGTTCTCAAACATGACGAGGTTCCATTGTGGTTACAGAAGGGAAGTCCGCTATCAGGTTAACGGTAGATTTACAAAATGCCAACCGTTAGTGACGAAAAGATAGAGTGTTTTTTGAAGACGCAAGAATCCGCTGATGGACATAAAAAAACAGGACCGAAGTCCTGTTTTTTAGGCATTTAGCAAAGAGGTCTGCTATTAGAACTGGTAAACGATACCGAGTGCCACGATGTCGTCAGAGTTCACGCCCAGTTTGTTGTCAGAATCGATCTGGTTGATCTTGTAGTCAACATAGGTGGACATGTTTTTGTTGAAGTAGTAGGTTGCGCCTACTTCGATGTAGTCCACCAGATCTTCGTTGCCGATACCTTCTACGTCTTTCGCTTTAGATTTGTTGTAGGAGATGGACGGACGCAGGCCGAAATCGAACTGGTACTGAGCGACAACAAAGAAGTCTTGAGTTTTGTTAGCAAAACCGCTCACGTTGTTGATGCCGTTGGTGAAACGGGTAGCGTTACGGGTTTCACCGTAGTTTGCTGCCAGATAGATGTTGTTGGCGTCATATTTCAGACCGGTCGCCCACTGCTCAGCTTTTTTACCGCCGTTAGCGTAGGCAGAGTTTTCCTGCGCGTTGGTGCGGTCAGCTGCGCCGTAAGCACCGACGATACCGAAGCCATCCATTTCGTAGCTTACAGAACCGCCCACACCGTCGCCGTTAGAGCGGCTGGTGTTACCGTCACGCTCGTTTTTGCCCAGATACTGAACACCAAAGTTCAGGCCGTCAACCAGACCGAAGAAGTTGGAGTTACGGTAGGTTGCAACGCCACCAACACGACCTACGAAGAAGTTGTCGCTGTATGCAGTATCACCACCAAACTCTGGCAGCATATCGGTGTAGCCCAGTGCATCGTAAACGATACCGTAGTTACGACCGTAATCGAAAGAACCTGCGTCGCCATATTTCAGACCCGCAAAGGCCAGACGGGTTTTGTTGCCGTTCTGAGCGTCACTGCCGCCTTCAGAATTGTTACCGGCAAAGTTGTATTCCCACTGACCGTAACCAGTCAGATCGGCATTAATCTGAGTTTCCCCTTTGAAACCAAGACGAGCATAAGTCTGATCGCCATCGTCACCAGCGTTGTCAGTAAAATAGTGCAGACCCACGGTTTTACCGTACAGATCCAGCTTGTTGCCATCTTTGTTATAAACTTCTGCAGCGTTAGCTGCCCCGGCTACCAGCAGAGCAGGGATAACCACTGCCAGAATATTGCGCTTCATCATTATTTATTACCCTCATCGGTTTTTATATGACACCTGCCACTGCCGCCAATAAATTCCGTCAATCAAAATTTACGGAACTATTGATGAGAGTTTGGTGTCTTTATGTGTCTGACAGGCATCTTTCCATTCAAACAACCGTTTCGCTACCGTCAAAGTGCTACAAAGATAAAGATTTAGTTTCAAAAAGAAAAAATGTGTAACTAAATGTTATTTTTATGCAACTTTGTGAACAACTTCAAACTTCAGTTGTCTCCGCGCTAAAAAACAGCACTTTCATTTCTATTTATATGATTTTCTTATATTTAATTATCATAACGGCGTTTTTCTGTGCGAATAATGTAAAGTTCGATTTTTACAGTTGACTATTTTTAGCCATCCAGAATGCCATGCAAGTGGTTAAAAAATGGTCTATTTAATCAGAAAATGCTAATCCACAATAAAAGGGCTGATTATTTTTTGTGCATATGTATTGCAGAGAAACATTACGTAACAGGACAAATGGAGTAAGAGGTTGTATTCAGGGAGAATGGCGAGTCTGTCTAAAGTGAAAAACGGTGTATGGGTGATGGATATAAAAAAGGCCAGCAATGCTGGCCTTTGGCAGAATCATTCAGGATCAGAAGCTGGCGTTACGCGGTGTACGCGGGAACGGAATAACATCACGCACGTTTTGTACGCCAGTAACGTAGGCTATCAGACGTTCAAAGCCCAGACCGAAACCGGAATGCGGAACGGTGCCGTAGCGGCGCAGATCGCGATACCACCAGTAATCTTCTTTGTTCAACCCCATCTCCAGCATACGGGCATCCAGCACGTCCAGACGTTCTTCACGCTGGGAACCACCGATGATCTCACCGATTCCTGGAGCAAGTACGTCCATTGCCGCGACGGTTTTACCGTCTTCGTTAAGGCGCATATAAAACGCTTTAATGTCTTTCGGGTAGTTTTTAACCACCACCGGCGCTTTAAAGTGCTCTTCCGCGAGGTAACGTTCATGCTCGGAAGACAGGTCCACGCCCCAGTAAACCGGGTTCTCGAACTTTTTACCGCAGTTTTCCAGAATGCTTACCGCGTCGGTGTAATCCACCTGCGCGAAATCAGCCTCGATGAAACGCTCCAGGCGTGAAATCGCGTCTTTGTCGACACGTTCAGCGAAGAATTTCATGTCATCTGCACGCTCATTCAGTACGGCTTTGAACGCGTACTTCAGCATGGCTTCAGCCAGGCCCGCAACATCGTTCAGATCGGCAAACGCAACTTCCGGCTCCAGCATCCAGAACTCAGCCAGGTGGCGGCTGGTATTGGAGTTTTCTGCACGGAAGGTCGGTCCAAAGGTATAGATTTTGGACAGGGCACAGGCGTAGGTTTCGCCGTTCAGCTGACCTGAAACGGTCAGGAACGCTTCTTTACCAAAGAAGTCTTTATCGAAATCGACTTTACCCTGATCGTTACGCGGCAGGTTTTCCAGATCCAGCGTTGAAACGCGGAACATTTCACCGGCGCCTTCGGTATCGGAGGCGGTGATCAGCGGAGTGGATACCCAGAAGAAACCCTGCTCGTGGAAGAAGCGATGCAGCGCTTGCGCCAGCGTATGACGAACGCGCGCGACTGCACCAATCATGTTGGTGCGCGGACGCATATGCGCCACTTCACGCAGGTACTCAATGCTGTGACGTTTAGCGGCCATTGGGTAGGTATCAGGATCGTCAACCCAGCCGGTCACTTCAACTTCGGTTGCCTGGATTTCAAAGCTCTGTCCCTGTCCTGGAGACGCAACGACTTTACCCGTTACGATAACCGAGCAGCCCGTCGTCAGACGTAATACGTCTTGATTGTAATTGGGCAGAGAATTATTGATGACGGCCTGTACAGGATCAAAGCAGGAACCGTCATAAACGGCGAGGAAGGAGATGCCAGCTTTTGAATCTCGGCGGGTACGCACCCATCCGCGCACGGTGACTTCGCTGTCAACGGCTACGCGGCCCTGGAGTACGTCGGCTACAGGCACTACGCTCATAATAGTCTCTCTGTTAATAGTCGGATATATAAACACATGTCCACCCGTAAATGGGGGGGATACCTATGTTACCTGGCATCTGCAATCAGACAAGCAGAATTCGTAGCTGGAGTGAAAGATTTCGGAAATAAACGCGAAAAGGGAGTCGAAACGACTCCCTGGAGAGATTAACTGGCTTTTTTGATATGCGGAAGATCGAAGGCTTTGCGCAGCGCGCGGACAAACGCTTTATCATGGCAAATGGTTTTACCCGGGCTGTCGGACAACTTCGCCACCGGTTTGCCGTTGCATTCGACCAGCTTGATAACGATATTCAGCGGCTTGACCTGAGGAATATTGCAGGTTAAGCGCGTGCCAATCCCAAAACTCAGCTGCACGCGAGAAGAGAAGTGGCAATACAGTTCGATTGCTTTCTTCAAATCGAGATTATCGGAGAACACCAGCGTTTTGCTCAGTGGATCGATACCCAATTTCTCGTAATGCGCGATGGCTTTTTCACCCCATTCCAGCGGATCGCCAGAGTCATGGCGCAGACCCTGATAGCGGGTCGCAAACTCAACGCCGAAATCGCGTAAAAAGGCGTCCATGGTGATGCAATCGGTCAGCGCAATGCCGAGTTGATTAGGGTACTCGTGCAACCAGGCGGCAAGTGCGACGCGCTGACTGGTGGCAAGTTCAGGGCTAATTTGTTGATGAGCCTGGAACCATTCGTGTGCCTGAGTCCCCATTGGAGTTAATGACAGGCGGCGGGCGAGATCGTAGTTACTGGTGCCCACAAACCATTGCTCTTGCTGGAGACGTTTAACAATCGCCTGCTGCACGTCACGCGAAAAACGACGGCGCGTACCAAAATCCATCAGATGGAAGCGGGACATATCGACATCTTTCGTTAAAGCAGAGAATTCGACTAGTTTGCCTTCCAGTTCATCCAGCGCTTGCGGCACACCGACTTCTGGCGAACGGTAGCGGTGCACCAGCTCGCTAATCACTGCCAGCAGCGGGACTTCCCACATGATAACTTCACGCCACGGGCCGGTTAAACGAATATTCAGCTTACCGTTATCGTTGGTGATGCATACCTGCTGCGGGTTATAGCGGAAATCGCGAAGCCAGCTGAGGTAATCAGCTTTAAAGAAAGGCAGGCCGGAGAGCCACTGGTACTCGTCCTCCTGCAGTTGCAGGTGCTGCATAGCATTCACCTGCTCGCGAATAGAATCGGCATAAATACCGAGCAGGTCATCGCCACGGCAACGAAATTCAGCCGCTACTTGTACATCATAGTAGTGGTGAAAAACGGCTTGCTGCATATGCAACTTATAAGCATCTGTATCCAGCAGCGAGTGCAGAACAGGAGAAGCGAATTGTGTCATAGGTGCGCAGTAGCATCCTCTCACGGGAGCGTTTAGTACAATAAACAACTAAGAAAACCGCTGGAGTATACCCTGTTTAGCGATTTATTGAACCCCGATCACACCATAAGCTGACTTTCTGGTCGAGGGCAATTCGTGCCTCGTGTTATATAAATGTAGCAAAAAGGGTGTTTGTGCCTGAAAAGATGAACATTCTGCGTAGCGCGATTTACGCAACAGGAATAGACTGAACCCGAGACTCTACCATAGATGCTAAAGGTTTTTTATGACACAACAGCCACAAGCCAAATACCGCCACGACTACCGTGCGCCGGATTACCAGATTACTGATATTGATTTGACCTTTGACCTGGATGCTGAAAAAACCGTGGTCACTGCCGTGAGCCAGGCTGTCCGTCATGGTGCGTCTGATGCCCCTCTGCGCCTGAATGGCGAGGATCTGACCCTGGTGTCAATCCACGTGAACGACGAACCGTGGACAGAGTATAAAGAAGAAGAGGGGGCGCTGGTCATCAGCCACCTGCCGGAACGTTTTACGCTGCGTATCGTGAATGAAATCAGTCCGGCGACGAATACCGCACTGGAAGGCCTGTATCAGTCCGGCGAAGCGCTGTGCACGCAGTGCGAAGCGGAAGGTTTCCGCCATATTACCTGGTATCTCGACCGTCCTGACGTGCTGGCACGGTTTACCACTAAAATTATCGCCGATAAAACCCGCTATCCGTTCCTGCTGTCTAACGGTAACCGCATTGCTCAGGGCGAGCTGGACAACGGTCGTCACTGGGTGCAGTGGCAGGATCCGTTCCCGAAACCATGCTACCTGTTTGCCCTGGTAGCCGGTGATTTCGATGTTCTGAGTGACACCTTTACCACCCGTTCCGGGCGAGAAGTGGCGTTAGAGCTGTACGTCGACCGCGGCAATCTGGATCGCGCACCGTGGGCGATGACCTCGCTGAAAAATTCCATGAAGTGGGATGAAGAGCGTTTTGGCCTTGAGTATGACCTCGATATCTACATGATTGTCGCGGTGGACTTCTTTAATATGGGCGCGATGGAGAATAAAGGTCTGAACATCTTTAACTCCAAATACGTGCTGGCGCGTACCGATACCGCCACCGACAAAGATTACCTCGATATTGAGCGCGTGATCGGCCACGAATACTTCCACAACTGGACCGGCAACCGTGTGACCTGCCGCGACTGGTTCCAGTTGAGCCTGAAAGAAGGCTTAACCGTGTTCCGCGACCAGGAGTTTAGCTCCGACCTTGGCTCTCGTGCCGTTAATCGGATCAGCAACGTGCGTACCATGCGCGGTCTGCAGTTTGCCGAAGATGCCAGCCCGATGGCGCATCCTATCCGCCCGGATAGTGTCATTGAGATGAACAACTTCTATACCCTGACCGTGTACGAAAAGGGCGCAGAAGTGATCCGGATGATCCACACCCTGCTGGGTGAAGCGAATTTCCAGAAGGGAATGCAGCTCTATTTTGAGCGCCATGATGGTAGCGCAGCGACCTGTGATGATTTCGTGCAGGCGATGGAAGATGCGTCTAACGTCGATCTCTCGCATTTCCGCCGTTGGTACAGTCAGTCCGGTACGCCGATTGTGACCGTACGTGATGACTATAACCCGGCCACCGAACAGTACACGCTGACGATAAGCCAACGTACGCCGGCTACACCGGATCAGGCAGAAAAACTGCCGCTGCATATTCCTTTTGCCATTGAGTTGTACGACAACGAAGGCAAAGTGATCCCGTTGCAAAAAGGCGGGCATCCGGTGAATTCTGTGCTCAACGTCACCCAGGCGGAACAAACCTTTGTCTTTGATAACGTCTACTTCCAGCCGGTTCCGGCGCTGCTGTGCGAATTCTCTGCACCGGTAAAACTGGAATATAAATGGAGCGATCAGCAGTTAACCTTCCTGATGCGTCACGCGCGTAACGATTTCTCTCGTTGGGATGCGGCGCAAAGCCTGTTGGCCACCTATATCAAGCTGAACGTTGCTCGCCATCAGCAAGGGCAACCGCTGTCGCTGCCGGTGCACGTGGCTGATGCGTTCCGTGCCATTTTGTTGGATGAGAAAATCGATCCGGCGCTGGCGGCAGAAATCCTGACGCTGCCTTCGGCGAATGAAATTGCCGAGCTGTTTGAGATTATCGATCCAGTGGCGATTACCGACGTGCGCGAGGCGTTAACCCGTACGCTGGCTGCCGAACTGGCAGATGAGTTCCTGGCCGTGTATAACGCCAACCATCTTGCAGAATACCGCGTTGAACATGGCGATATTGGCAAACGCACGCTGCGTAATGCTTGTCTGCGTTTCCTGGCTTTCGGCGAAACGCATCTGGCAGATACCCTGGTGAGCAAGCAGTACCGTGAAGCCAATAACATGACTGATGCGCTGGCGGCCCTGTCTGCGGCGGTAGCGGCGCAGTTGCCGTGTCGCGATGCGCTGATGCAGGCGTATGACGACAAGTGGCATCATGACGGTCTGGTGATGGATAAATGGTTTATCCTGCAATCCACCAGCCCGGCGGACAACGTGCTGGAAACGGTACGCGGCCTGTTGCAGCATCGTTCCTTTAGCATGAGCAACCCGAACCGTATTCGTTCTTTGATTGGCGCTTTCGCGGGCAGCAACCCGGCGGCGTTCCATGCGGAAGACGGTAGCGGTTATCAGTTCCTGGTCGACATGCTGACCGAGCTGAACAGCCGTAACCCGCAGGTGGCCTCACGTCTGATTGAGCCGCTGATCCGCTTGAAACGTTATGATGCCAAACGCCAGGCGAAGATGCGTGCGGCGCTTGAGCAACTGAAAGGTCTGGAGAATCTGTCCGGCGATCTGTTCGAGAAGATAACCAAAGCGTTAGCCTGAGACGTTGACCTGTCGTTTTGTAGGCCGGAGAAGGCGGTAAAGCCGCCATCCGGCAAAATGCCCGGTGGCTCAAACGCTTACCGGGCCTACAATGTCCTGAATGTTTATCCATGCAGTCGGATTGACTGTTGAGCCTCGCCACGCTGCATCACCCGATTCAACACTTCTGCTTCCAGTTCTGCCAGGCGCACTGAACCTGGTCGGCGTGGACGTGGAATATCTACCGTCAAATCCAGACCAATTTTTCCATCTTCAATCAGCAACACGCGATCGGCCATCGCCACCGCTTCGCTGACATCATGGGTGACCAGCAGTACGGTAAATCCCTGCTTTTGCCACAGCGAGACAATCAAATCTTGCATTTCCAGACGGGTTAACGCATCCAGCGCGCCCAGTGGTTCATCCAGCAACAGTAATCCGGGACGATGAATCAGTGCCCGTGCCAGCGCCACGCGCTGTTTTTGCCCACCGGAAAGGGCGGCAGGCCATTCCTGCGCCCGATTTTCCAGACCAACAGACGTCAGCGCATCCCGGGCTGCATCTTGCCAGTGGCCATTAAGGCCCAGTCCTACGTTATCAATGACCGATTTCCACGGCAGCAGGCGTGCGTCCTGAAACATCATTCGCGTATCATGCTGAATATCCGCCAGCGGCGCGGTGCCGGCGAACAATTCCCCTGAGGTGGGCGATTCCAGACCGGCCAGCAGACGCAGCAGGGTACTTTTCCCGCCGCCGCTGCGGCCCACCACGGCAACAAATTGCCCCGCTGGAACAGGCAAATCTAGCTGATTGAGCACTGTATTGGCGCCGTAGCGTTTTGTTACGCCGCTAAGCAGTAGCGGAATTCCCTGATTTAAACGGGTGGTATTCATACGGTGACCTCCTTCGCATGGTAAGCCGGGTTCCAGCGTAGCCAGCTACGTTCCAGTAATTGCGCGCTGATGTCGGCCAACTTGCCGAGCAGGGCGTAGAGAATGATGGCCACCACGACCACATCCGTTTGCAGAAATTCGCGGGCATTCATTGCCAGGTAGCCGATGCCAGCGTTAGCCGAAATGGTTTCCGCCACGATAAGCGTCAGCCACATCAGTCCGAGGGAAAAACGTACGCCGACCATGATCGAGGGCAGAGCGCCGGGCAGGATCACATGGATAAACAGTGAAATACCGGATAACCCATAGCTGCGAGCCATTTCCACCAGCCCGCGATCGATATTGCGGATCCCGTGCCAGGTATTGATGTAAATCGGGAACAAGGTACCCAGGGCAACGAGAAAGATCTTGGCGGATTCATCAATACCGAACCACAAAATGACCAGAGGGATCAGCGCCAGATGCGGTATGTTACGCAGCATCTGCACCGAGGTGTCCAGCAACCGTTCCCCCCAGCGTGACAGGCCGCTTATCAGCCCCAACGTCAGGCCAATCGATCCGCCAATAGAAAAGCCGATCGCTGCCCGCCAGGTGCTGATCGCCAGATGCTGCCAAAGCTCGCCGCTGACGGAAAGCGTCCAGAAAGCTTCTACTACACCTTCTGGAGAGGGCAGGATGCGGGTGGACAGCCAGCCCATGGATGATGCCAACTGCCAGAGCGCCACCAGACCAATCGGTAAAAACCACGGAGCAAAGCGAAGTAACCACTTATTTTGCGGCGTTGCCATCATCGGGCTCCTTAGCGTTGCGCGACGCTACGCGGAATAAATTCGTTCGCCACGGCTTCACCTTGTTGATGCAGGCGTTGCGGCTGCGGTATTTCTGGGATCGAGACATCCAGATGCGGGAACAGTAGCTCGCCGACCTTGTACGCCTCTTCCAGATGTGGATACCCGGACAACACAAAGCTGTCGATACCCAGCGCGGCATACTCATTAATCCGTGCCGCCACTGTTGGACCATCCCCCACCAGTGCGGTCCCGGCCCCGCCACGTACCAGTCCAACGCCCGCCCACAAGTTCGGGCTAATTTCCAGTTGGTCGCGCTTGCCGTTGTGCAGCGCTGCCATTCGGTGCTGGCCCACAGAGTCGGTTCTGGCGAAAGCGGCCTGGGCTTTGGCAATGGTGTCATCATCCAGATGGGCAATCAGGCGATCCGCTGCCTGCCATGCCTCTGCGGTGGTTTCGCGCACAATCACGTGCAGGCGAATACCAAAGCGGATCTTACGCCCAAGCGCCGCTGCTTTTGCCCGTACTTGCTCTATCTTCTCTTTCACCAAGTCGGGCGGCTCACCCCAGGTCAGATACAGATCAACCTGCTCTGCGGCCAGTTCCTGCGCGACGTCGGAAGACCCGCCGAAGTACAGTGGCGGATGGGGTTGTTGCACGGGCGGGAAAAAGAGTTTTGCCCCACGGACGTGAACGTGTTTACCGTTAAAATCCACGGTGTCGCCCTGTAGCAAGCGTCGCCATACCTGGGTAAATTCAGCGGAGGCTTCATAACGCTCAGTGTGATCGAGAAAAACACCATCACCTGCTAACTCTTGTGGATCGCTGCCGGTTACCAGATTAAATAGCGCCCGACCGTTGGACAGTCTGTCGAGCGTCGCCGCCTGGCGTGCCGCCACCGTAGGGGACGTCACGCTGGGGCGCAGCGCGACCAGAAATTTTAACCGCTGGGTGACCGGGATCATTGAGGCGGCAACCAACCAGGCATCTTCACAGGAGCGGCCTGTCGGGATCAGTACCCCGGTAAATCCCAGGCGGTCGGCCGTTTGCGCGATTTGTTGCAGATAACCATGATCGACCGGGCGTGCACCTTCTTCTGTTCCCAGATAATGGCCGTCACCGTGCGTGGGTAAAAACCAGAACATATTCAGACTCATAATTTTGCTCCTGTCTGCTGAGTGGGTTGCCAGATACGCTGGCGAATGTCGATTTTTTTCGGCACCAGCCGATTGTCATAAAACAGATCGGCAGTTTGTTGCTGCAATGCGGCAACAGAAGCACTGACGGGCGTAATGGAGGTTGGCGGACGATGGTCCAGATAGGACGCTATGACCGGCTCAGGTAGCCCCATCGTTTTCGCCAACAGGGTGATGCTCTGCTGGCGTTGGCTGAGCGTTAAGGCATCGGCCTGGCTGAAGGTGTCCAGCACGCCAGGAATAAATTCGCTGTTTTTCTCGGCATAAGGACGTGCAGCGAGATAAAACGATCCGGTCTGTTTAAGGTCGGTACCGTCTTTGAGTACGCGTACATCACCCTGCAGCAAGGCGGCGGAGTAGTAAGGGTCCCAAATTGCCCATGCATCCACATTCCCCTGTTGGAAAGCGGCACGCGCATCGGCGGGCGTCAGATAGGTGGCCTGGATATCGGTAAACTTCAACCCGGCCTGCTGCAAGGCCCTCAACAGCAGATTGTGCGCGCTGGAGCCTTTCTGGAAGGCGACCTTATGCCCTTTAAGCTCTGCGACGGTGTGGATGGGGCTGTCTTTCGGTACCAAAATCACTTCTGCATGCGGTTTTGGCGGTTCGACGCCGACATAGACCAGATCGGCCCCGGCGGCCTGAGCAAAAATCGGCGGGATATCACCAGTGCTGCCCAGATCGATGCTGCCGATATTGAGCGCCTCCAGCATTTGCGGGCCGGCTGGGAACTCTACCCAGGAGATTTTTGTTTGCGGGTAGCGTTTTTCCAGCAACTGATGGCTTTTAGCCAGCACCATGCTGACGCTGCCTTTCTGATAGCCAATGCGCAGGGCGTCTGGCGCGGTCTCTGCGGCGTGAACCAGCGTGGATAAAGACAGCAGTCCGGTCAGCGCCAGCCACGGCGTATGGCGTTTGAGTAAATTAAGCATGGGCGGTACCCCGCAGCGTGTTCACGTGCACAAATTGGACATCACGACGCTGCAACGCCTGCCAAAAGGTCTCGAGTGCACTGTCCAGGCGTAATTGCAGGTTCGGCGTAAACTGCGGCTTATGTTGATAATCAATAACCTGCGAATCATCGGCGAAAACGCCGTGCAGGATCTCCTGGGCCTTCAGTGCGCTGAGTACCGGTTTCAGGGCGTAATCGACGGCCAGTAAATGTGCTACGGTGCCGCCGGTGGCCAGTGGCAACACGACTTTGCCTTCCAGTGCACGTTCGGGGAGCAGGTCAAGCAAGGTTTTCAATGCGCCGGAATAGGCCGCTTTGTAGACCGGCGTGGCGACAATCAGTCCGTCTGCATCCTGCAACTGTTCGATAAACGTCTTCAGTGCCGGACTGTCGAAGCGCGCATAGATCAGATCCTCGGGCTCAAAATTGTGCAGATTCCAGTGATAGACCTCGACATCCTGTCCATGCAGTTTTTCTCGCGCATATTCCAGTAGGGCGCTGGAGCGAGAGGGGAAGCGTGGGCTACCCGCCAGAGTGATAACGCGCATATTTATATTCTCTCCTTATAACCAAATATTCGTTTTTATTTAACATTGATAACAATTTGTGCAGTCTGGCAGAGAGATTTTGTTTATCGAAATGATTTATGCGGGATAGAAAAGCTGAAAACTGCATAAAAGGAGGAGAAGAAAGAAAACGTTTGCGTTTTATTGCCGCAGGTCAATTCCCTTTTTGTTCACGATCGCACATAATACGCCCCCGGTTTGCACACCGGGAATCCAGGAGAGTTCATGTACTACCCCTTCGTTCGTAAAGCCCTTTTTCAGCTCGATCCAGAGCGCGCTCATGAATTGACATTCCAGCAATTACGTCGCATTACGGGCACGCCGCTCGAAGCGCTTGTCCGCCAGAAAGTACCGGCAAAACCGGTGACCTGCATGGGGCTGACGTTTAAGAATCCGCTCGGTCTTGCCGCCGGGCTGGATAAAGACGGGGAGTGCATTGATGCACTCGGTGCAATGGGGTTCGGCTCAATTGAGATAGGCACCGTGACGCCACGTCCTCAATCGGGTAATGATAAGCCACGTCTTTTCCGTCTGGTTGACGCAGAAGGTTTGATCAACCGCATGGGCTTCAATAACCTGGGCGTTGATAACCTGGTAGAGAACGTTAAGAAATCGCATTTTGACGGCATTCTGGGGATCAATATTGGTAAGAACAAAGATACCCCGGTAGAGAATGGCAAAGATGACTATCTGATTTGTATGGAAAAAGTCTATGCTTATGCTGGCTATATTGCGATTAATATTTCCTCACCTAATACGCCAGGGTTACGCACGCTGCAATACGGCGAAGCGCTGGATGATTTGCTGACGGCAATTAAAAATAAGCAAAACGATCTCCAGGCGATCCACCATAAATATGTTCCGGTGGCGGTAAAGATCGCCCCGGATCTTTCTGAAGAAGAACTGATCCAGGTGGCCGACAGTTTAGTTCGCCATAATATTGATGGCGTCATTGCCACCAACACCACGCTCGATCGCGCCCTGGTACAGGGAATGAAAAATTGCGATCAAATGGGTGGCCTGAGTGGTCGACCGTTACAATTAAAAAGCACCGAAATTATTCGCATGTTGTCCCGGGAATTAAAAGGGCAACTGCCGATTATCGGGGTTGGCGGTATCGACTCAGTCATCGCTGCGCGTGAGAAAATAGCCGCAGGGGCTTCCCTGGTTCAGATTTATTCAGGCTTTATTTTTAAAGGCCCGCCGTTGATTAAAGAAATCATCACCAATATCTGAATACTACCTTAATCACAAACCAGGGCTTTATTTCTGGCCCTGGTTGTTTTATATTCCTTTACTGTTGCTTATTTAAACATTCTGAGCTTTTATTATTAGGGCAATAAACGAAGCGGCAAAAGGATACTGTCGTAACGACGATGATTAAGGAATGGAGAGATACTGATGCGAATTAAACCCGACGATAACTGGCGCTGGTATTATGATGAAGAGCACGATCGTATGATGCTCGATTTAGCCAATGGCATGTTATTTCGTTCGCGTTTTGCGCGCAAAATGCTCACACCCGATGCATTCTCTCCGTCCGGTTTTTGCGTTGATGATGCCGCGCTTTATTTTTCTTTTGAAGAAAAATGCCGTGATCTGGATTTAGCCAAAGAGCAAAAAGCGGAGCTGGTACTCAATGCTCTGGTGGCTATTCGTTATCTAAAACCGCAAATGCCAAAAAGCTGGCACTTTGTGGCGCACACTGTGAGTTGGTCACCGAGGATAGGTGACGCTGCCTGCGTGTATTTAAGCGATACCGAGGAACAGGTCAATCTGTTAGTGGTTGAGCCGGGGGAAAATGCGGCCCTGTGTCTGTTGGCACAGCCGGGCGTGGTTATTGCCGGGCGCACCATGCAGCTTGGCGACGCCATTAAAATTATGAATGACAGACTGAAACCGCAACTCCCTGTCGACAGTTTCAGCCTTGAGCAGGCCGTTTAACTCTCCAGCCTGACCGCTGTTTTTGGCACACAACTGCAGCAAAGAATCGTCCCGTCATCACCAATCGCTGATTTTTTCAGCGGACTGACTTCGCCCTCTACCAGCCGAATCCGGCAGCATCCGCAGATCCCCGCCCTGCACGAATAAGGAACCCGGATCCCCTGGTTTTCCAGTTGTTCCAGTAACACCTGTTGATTGTTGCCACGAAAGGTGTGCCCCTGCCAGTCGATAAGCACGCTGGCATCAGGCTGCTGCTGTTGTGCAACAGTGTCATCGGAAGCCACCGCGCCGTAAGCTCGGGCGGGCCCGGTGGACAAAATTTCAACTTCATCGCCAACGCGGATCACGCCGCTGTTGCGGGCAATGAGATTCTGACCGAAATCGACATCGCCGTTATCCACCGCGCTGCGGAAGGTTTGCAGCGTTGCCAGCGGTTCACCGGATGGATGTTTCTGGCCTTTTTCAGGGCTGATAGTGGTGAAAATACAGCGGCTGCAGGGTTTTGCCACATCAAAGATGACCTCGCCAATGCGAATCACCTTCCAGGTGTCTTCCTCCCAGGCGCTAGCCCCTGAGACCACCAGGTTGGGGCGAAACTGTTCCATTCGGATACTGGCCGGGCAGCGTTGCTGCACATCGCGTAGTGAGGCTTCATTAGTCAGAAGGTAAGGAAAACCATCGGCGAACGAGAGCGGTACGCCGTCGTGGCGTTTGACCCGGCGGGTTAACTGTGGGCCAACCCAGCGTAACTGTACATCGCGCGAGAAAAAACCGCTGAGCCACTGATTGATAGCTGTTGGCGCGATACGTGCAGTAAAATGGTTTCCCCAGACTTCTGTTGGCGCATCCTGGGTGGCGAAGTCGGCAAAACGGACCAACGCACTGCTGCCGTCGGGTGCGGTTAAGTGCAACCCATCGTGTAAAGGGGAAGGGGTAAAACGGACCATCTGGGGGAACTGCCGGGCGGTGATGAACGTTCCGTCGGGTTCGGTAACCATAAAGATGCGGTCAAAGGCCAGACCGCTAACGTCTGCCAGGGCGTGCGTGAGCCCAATACCGCGCATTGATTTAACCGGATGAACAAAAAGTCGGGTTAACGTTACCACTGTACAGCCCCTCGAACGAAAATAAGCCTTCAACTTTATGACAAGGGCGCGAGATTAGCTATAATGCGCAGCAATTTTATTGGAGTAAAAGTGACATTATGAATTCTCTGTTTGCCAGTACGGCCCGTGGGCTGGAAGAGCTGTTAAAAACTGAACTGGAAAACCTCGGCGCCGCGGAGTGCCAGGTGGTTCAGGGTGGGGTCCATTTTAAGGGCGACACGCGGCTTGTTTACCAGAGCCTGATGTGGAGCCGCCTGGCCTCGCGCATTATCCTGCCGATGGGAGAGTGCAAGGTCTACAGCGATCTTGATCTGTACCTCGGTGTTCAGGCAATCGACTGGACAGAGATATTTAACCCAGGAGCGACGTTTGCTGTGCATTTTAGCGGCTTGAACGACACCATTCGTAACAGCCAGTACGGCGCATTAAAAGTAAAGGACGCGATTGTCGATTCCTTTACCCGTAAAAATATGGCCCGTCCGAATGTGGATCGCGAATCCCCGGATCTGCGTATTAACGTCTGGCTGAACAAAGATACCGCCAGCATTGCCCTCGATCTTAGCGGTGATGGTCTGCATCAGCGCGGCTATCGCGATCGTGCCGGTCAGGCGCCGATCAAAGAGACGCTGGCTGCGGCTATCGTGATGCGTTCTGGCTGGCAGCCGGGTACGCCGCTGCTCGATCCGATGTGTGGTTCCGGTACGCTGCTGATTGAAGCCGCGATGTGGGCAACCGATCGCGCACCCGGTCTGCACCGTGGCTACTGGGGCTTTAACGGTTGGGCGCAGCATGATGAAGCGGTCTGGCAAGAGGTGAAAGCGGAAGCACAGGTTCGCGCGCGTAAAGGGCTGGCGGACTATACGTCGCACTTCTATGGCTCTGATAGCGACGCCCGAGTGATTGAAAAAGCGCGCAGCAACGCCCGCCGCGCTGGGATTGCCGATCTGGTGACATTTGACGTCAAAGACGTAGCGAAACTGAGTAACCCGCTACCGCAAGGTCCGTATGGTACCGTTATCAGCAACCCGCCGTACGGTGAACGTCTGGATAGCGAACCGGCGCTGATCGCACTACACAGCCTGCTGGGCCGCACGATGAAAAACCAGTTTGGCGGCTGGAATCTGTCGCTGTTCAGCGCCTCACCGGATTTGTTCAGCAGTCTGCAATTACGCGCTGACAAGCAGTTTAAAGCCAAAAACGGCCCGCTGGATTGCGTACAGAAAAACTATCACGTCGCGGAAACCACTGCAGATAGTAAGCCTGCCACGGTGGCGGAAGACTACGCCAACCGTCTGCGTAAAAATATCAAAAAGCTGGAAAAATGGGCGCGTCAGGAAGGCATTGAATGCTATCGCCTGTACGATGCTGACCTGCCAGAATACAACGTCGCAGTCGACCGCTACGGTGACTGGGTTGTGGTTCAGGAATACGCGCCGCCGAAGACGGTTGATGCCCAGAAGGCTCGCCAGCGTCTGTTTGACATCATTGCCGCCACGCTGTCGGTACTGGAGATTGCGCCGAATAAACTGGTGCTGAAAACCCGTGAACGGCAGAAAGGGAAAAACCAGTATCAGAAGATGAATGAGAAGGGTGAATTCATTGAGGTGAGCGAGTACAACGCGCGCCTGTGGGTTAACCTGACCGACTATCTTGATACCGGTCTGTTCCTGGATCACCGTATAGCGCGCCGCATGCTGGGCCAGATGAGCAAGGGTAAAGATTTCCTCAATCTGTTCTCGTATACCGGCAGCGCCAGCGTACACGCCGGGCTTGGCGGTGCGCGCAGCACCACAACGGTCGATATGTCTCGTACTTATCTGGAGTGGGCGGAACGTAACCTGCGACTTAACGGGCTGAGCGGCCGCGCGCATCGTTTAATTCAGGCCGACTGCCTGGGCTGGCTGCGCGAAGCCAATGAACAGTTTGATCTGATCTTCATCGATCCACCGACCTTCTCTAACTCAAAACGTATGGAAGACTCGTTTGACGTGCAGCGCGATCATCTGGCGCTGATGAAAGATCTGAAGCGTCTGCTGCGTAAAGACGGCACGATCATGTTCTCTAACAACAAACGTGGATTCCGTATGGATCTCGACGGACTGGCCGAATTGGGATTGAAAGCACAAGAAATTACCCAAAAAACGCTTTCTCAGGACTTTGCCCGTAACCGTCAGATCCACAATTGCTGGCTGATTACCGCAGCCTGAAAGGAAAAATAAATGTCATTAATCAGTATGCATGGTGCATGGCTGTCGTTCAGCGATGCGCCGCTTCTTGATAATGCTGAACTGCATATCGAAGATAACGAGCGCGTTTGTCTGGTTGGCCGTAACGGCGCGGGCAAATCGACGCTGATGAAGATCCTCAACCGTGAACAGGGTCTTGACGACGGACGTATTATTTATGAACAGGATCTGGTTGTGGCACGTCTGCAGCAGGATCCGCCGCGTAACGTGCAGGGTACCGTCTACGATTTCGTTGCCGAAGGGATTGCAGAGCAGGCGGTGTATCTCAAGCGTTACCATGATATTTCGCATCTGGTGATCACCGATCCGAGTGATAAAAACCTGCAGGAACTGGCGAAGGTTCAGGAACAGCTGGATCACCACAATCTGTGGCAACTGGAAAACCGCATCAATGAAGTACTGGAACAGCTTGGGCTGGAGCCAGACATGGAACTGGCATCGCTTTCCGGCGGTTGGCTGCGTAAAGCCGCACTGGGCCGGGCGTTAGTCAGCAATCCACGCGTATTGTTGCTGGATGAACCGACCAACCATCTGGATATCGAAACCATCGACTGGCTGGAAGGGTTCCTGAAAACCTTCAATGGAACGATCATCTTCATTTCTCACGACCGTTCGTTTATTCGCAATATGGCAACGCGTATTGTCGATCTCGATCGCGGCAAGCTGGTGACCTATCCGGGTAATTACGATCAGTACCTGCTGGAGAAAGAAGAAGCGCTGCGTGTAGAAGAGCTACAGAATGCGGAGTTTGATCGCAAACTGGCGCAGGAAGAGGTCTGGATCCGTCAGGGCATTAAAGCGCGCCGTACACGTAACGAAGGCCGCGTGCGTGCGCTGAAGGCGATGCGTCGTGAGCGTGGCGAGCGTCGTGAAGTGATGGGTACCGCGAAGATGCAGGTCGAAGAGGCGAGCCGTTCGGGTAAAATCGTCTTTGAAATGGAGAATGTTGATTACCAGATTAACGGTAAACAACTGGTGAAAGACTTCTCGGCGCAGGTACAGCGTAGTGACAAAATTGCGTTAATTGGACCTAACGGTTGCGGTAAAACAACGCTAATCAAGCTGATGTTAGGTCAGTTACAGGCTGACAGCGGTCGTATCCATGTCGGTACCAAGCTGGAAGTGGCTTATTTTGACCAACACCGTGCGGAGCTGGATCCGGATAAAACCGTCATGGATAACCTGTCGGAAGGTAAGCAAGAGGTGATGGTCAACGGTAAACCACGTCACGTGCTGGGCTACCTGCAGGACTTCCTGTTCCACCCTAAGCGTGCGATGACACCAGTGCGTGCGCTCTCCGGTGGGGAACGAAACCGTCTGTTACTGGCGCGTCTTTTTCTGAAGCCCAGCAATCTTTTGATTCTCGATGAACCAACGAACGATCTCGACGTCGAAACGCTGGAACTTCTCGAAGAGTTGATTGACGGTTATCAGGGAACCGTATTGCTGGTTAGCCACGATCGTCAGTTTGTCGATAACACCGTTACCGAGTGCTGGATCTTCGAAGGCGGCGGCAAAATTGGTCGTTATGTAGGCGGTTACCATGACGCACGTGAGCAGCAGTCACAGTATGTGGCGTTTAAACAGCCTGTTGCCAAAAAAACAGAGGAAGTTGCTGCCCCTAAAGCAGAAATTGTAAAACGCGGCACCAGCAAACTAAGCTATAAACACCAGCGCGAACTGGAGCAGCTCCCTGCGCAGCTTGAAGAGCTGGAAGCTAAACTGGAAACGTTGCAGGCCCAGGTTGCTGATGCTTCTTTTTTCAGTCAGCCACATGAGCAAACGCAGCAGGTATTAGCTAATCTGAGCGAAGCGGAACAAGAACTTGAGCAAGCCTTTGAGCGCTGGGAGTATCTTGAGTCTTTGAAGAATGGCGCATAATTAAAGGAGCGCATATGTGCGAACATCACCATGCCGCGAAGCATATTTTGTGCTCGCAGTGTGACATGCTGGTGGCATTACCGAGCCTGACGCATGGTCAAAAAGCGGCATGTCCAAGATGTGGCACGACATTAACCGTTGCGTGGGACGCGCCAAGACAGCGTCCCACCGCGTATGTTATCGCAGCATTGTTCATGCTGCTTTTATCGAACCTTTTTCCCTTTGTGAACATGAATGTCGCAGGGGTGAGCAGCGAAGTCACGTTGCTGGAAATCCCCGGCGTTCTGTTTTCAGAAGACTACGCCAGTCTTGGCACCTTCTTTTTATTATTCGTGCAGTTGGTTCCTGCTTTTTGCCTGTTCACCATCTTATTGCTGGTGAACCGGGTTGAGATGCCCTGGCGGCTGAAAGCGTGGCTGGCGCGGATTCTGTTTCAGTTAAAAAGCTGGGGAATGGCAGAAATTTTCCTCGCAGGCGTGTTGGTGAGCTTTGTTAAGCTGATGGCCTATGGCGATATCGGCGTGGGGAGCAGCTTTATCCCGTGGTGCCTGTTTTGCGTTCTTCAGTTGCGCGCCTTTCAGTGTGTCGATCGTCGCTGGCTGTGGGATGATATCGCGCCAATGCCGGAGGTTAAGCAGGTCTTAAAACCCGGTGTACCCGGTATTCACCAGGGGTTGCGTTCCTGCTCCTGTTGTACCGCGATTCTTCCCGCTGACGAGCCGGTCTGCCCGCGCTGTCAGACAACGGGCTACGTGCGACGTAAAAACAGTCTGCAATGGACGCTGGCACTCCTGTTCACGTCGATCATGCTGTATCTGCCCGCCAATATTATGCCGATCATGATTACCGATTTGTTAGGGTCAAAACTGCCATCAACCATTATTGAAGGCGTTGTTTTAATCTGGAGCGAAGGTTCTTATCCGGTGGCAGCGGTCATCTTTATTGCCAGTATTCTGGTGCCGACGCTAAAAATGATCGCCATTGCCTGGCTGTGCTGGGATGCCAAAGGGCACGGCAAACGCGACAGTGAACGTATGCATTTCATTTATGAAGTTGTGGAATTTGTCGGTCGTTGGTCAATGATCGATGTTTTTGTTATTGCGGTACTCTCTGCGCTGGTGCGTATGGGAGGGTTGATGAACATTTATCCTGCAATGGGTGCATTGATGTTTGCTTTAGTCGTCATTATGACAATGTTTTCTGCGATGACGTTTGATCCACGTCTGTCGTGGGACCGTGAACCAGAACCAGGCCATGAGGAGTCCTGACAGCATGGAATCTAAAAGTGGGGAAGCCAAAGTGCAAAAGGTTAAAAACTGGTCGCCCGTGTGGATATTCCCAATCGTCACCGCACTCATCGGCGCGTGGGTCCTGTTTTATCACTACAGTCATCAGGGGCCGGTCGTCACGCTGATTACAACCAATGCTGAAGGTATTGAAGGTGGCAAAACCACGATCAAGAGCCGCAGCGTGGATGTCGGCGTCGTTGAGAGTGCCACGCTGACCGACGATTTGACGCATGTGGAAATTAAAGCACGCCTCAATTCTGGTATGGAAAAGCTGCTGCATAAAGACTCGGTCTTTTGGGTAGTGAAGCCGCAGGTGGGACGTGAAGGTATCAGTGGCTTAGGCACGCTGTTATCCGGGGCGTATATTGAACTGCAGCCGGGTAACAAAGGCAGCCAGCTCGCCAATTATCAGTTGCTGGACTCTCCACCGCTGGCACCGCCAGATGCGAAGGGGATCCGCGTGATTTTGGACAGCAAAAAAGCCGGTCAGCTTAGCCCGGGAGACCCGGTGTTGTTCCGCGGGTATCGCGTAGGGTCAGTTGAGACCAGCACCTTTGATGCGCAAAAACGCTCTATCAGCTATCAGCTTTTCATTAATGCGCCAAACGATCGCCTGGTCACCAGCAACGTACGTTTCTGGAAGGACAGCGGTATTGCCGTCGATCTCACCTCAGCGGGGATGCGTGTAGAAATGGGATCGCTAACCACGCTGTTTGGCGGTGGAGTCAGCTTTGATGTGCCGGAGGGGTTAGAACAAGGCCAGCCGGTTGCACAACAGGCCACGTTTAGCCTGTATGACGATCAAAAAAGTATTCAGGACTCGCTGTATACGGATCACATTGATTACCTGATGTTCTTTAAAGACTCGATTCGCGGGTTGCAGCCTGGTGCGCCGCTGGAGTTCCGTGGTATTCGCCTCGGTACGGTTAGCAAGGTGCCTTTCTTTGCCCCGAATATGCGTCAGGTGTTCAATGATGATTATCGTATTCCGGTGCTGGTGCGTATTGAACCAGAACGCCTTAAGGCGCAGTTGGGTGAAGATACTGATGTCGGTACCCATCTGGCCGAATTGCTCAAGCGTGGATTAAGAGGATCCCTGAAAACAGGGAATTTGGTCACCGGGGCGCTGTATGTCGATCTGGACTTCTATCCGAAGGATCCACCGATTACGGGCGTGCGCGAATTTAATGGTTACCAAATTATCCCGACCGTGAGCAGTGGTCTGGCGCAGATCCAGCAACGTTTGATGGAAGCATTGGATAAGATTAATAATCTGCCACTGAATCCGATGATTGTGCAGGCGACCACGACACTTTCAGAAAGCCAGCGCACGATGAAACATCTGCAAACGACGCTGGATAATATGAATAAGATCACCGGTAGCCAGTCGATGCAGCAGCTTCCTGCGGATATGCAGAATACACTGCGCGAACTGAATCGTAGCATGCAGGGCTTCCAGCCAGGTTCTGCGGCCTATAACAAGATGGTGGCAGATATGCAGCGTCTTGATCAGGTTCTGCGTGAGTTGCAGCCGGTATTGAAAACGTTGAACGATAAGAGTAACGCGCTGGTGTTTGAAGCGAAGGACAAAAAAGATCCAGAGCCGAAGAGGGCGAAACAATGAAAAAGTGGCTAGTGGTGATGATGGCGCTCTGGCTGACGTCATGCAGCTCCAGCGGAGAGAATAAAAGCTATTACCAGCTCCCTATCGCCCAAGGGGGCGTACAGAGTAGCGCTAACCAGGGGAACCGCCTGTTGTGGGTTGAGCAGGTGGCGGTACCGGATTACCTGGCAGGTAATGGCGTGGTGTACCAAACCAGTGATGTGAAGTACGTTATTGCCAACAGTAATCTGTGGGCCAGCCCGTTAGATCAGCAGTTGCGTAACACTCTCGTCGCCAACCTGAGCACGCAGTTGCCAGGGTGGGTGGTTGCCTCTCAACCGTTGGGCAGTACGCAGGACACGCTCAATGTGACGGTAACCGGCTTCCATGGCCGCTACGATGGTAAAGTGATCGTCAGTGGTGAATGGTTGCTGAATCACCAGGGACAACTGATTAAGCGCCCGTTCCACATCGAAGCCATGCAGACACAAGATGGCTATGATGAGATGGTGAAGGTACTGGCCAGCGCATGGAGCCAGGAGGCGACGGCTATCGCTCAAGAACTGAAACGCATTCCTTAAGCTTAAATAATTGTAAATTACACCGCCTTCGGCTCAGCGCCCTGGGCGGTTTTTTTTATTTTTTTCGCGACTGATATAACTGTTCTGACTCATGATTTTTGTATAGATGATTTACCGGGTAGCTCACAAATATGACACTGGCGTGAATTTTGCGCATTGACGAGTCTGATGTTTCGGGGTATTCGTTTAGTGTGATTGCACACTTAGTAATCACTGTTTTCTTTTCCACCAGACCCAAAGATGAGGGAAACGAGGCATGAAGAGACAAAAACGAGATCGCCTGGAACGGGCACATCAACGTGGATATCAGGCCGGCATCGCCGGACGCTCAAAAGAAATGTGTCCCTATCAGACGCTGAATCAAAGGTCATACTGGCTGGGAGGCTGGCGAGAAGCCATGGGGGATAGGGTGTTAATGGCCTGATTCTGTCTCTTTAGATAAAAGAAACCTCCGCATTGCGGAGGTTTCGCCTTTTGTAGCATCTTATCAGGCTAACAGATGTCCGCAATTAGAACGCAGACGTATCCTGGAAAAGGCCTACTTTCAGATCGTTCGCCGTGTAGATCAGACGACCATCAACCAGCACTTCACCATCTGCCAGGCCCATGATCAGGCGGCGGTTAACGATACGTTTGAAGTGAATGCGGTAAGTGACTTTCTTCGCGGTCGGCAGAACCTGACCGGTGAATTTCACTTCACCCACGCCCAGTGCACGGCCTTTACCTTCACCACCGAGCCAGCCGAGATAGAATCCAACCAGCTGCCACATGGCATCCAGACCCAGGCAGCCTGGCATCACCGGATCGCCAATAAAATGGCAACCGAAGAACCACAGGTCCGGGTTGATATCCAGTTCAGCTTCAACATAACCTTTGTCAAAGTTGCCACCGGTTTCGGTCATCTTGATGACACGGTCCATCATCAGCATGCTTGGTGCAGGCAGTTGTGGGCCTTTTGCGCCAAACAGCTCACCGCGACCAGAGGCAAGAAGGTCTTCTTTTGTATAGGATTCGCGTTTATCTACCATGTTCTCTGTAAGCCTTATCTTATTGAAGCACGCAGGATAGCTAACACGTGTACGCTGAACAAGTCCGATCAGTTCGGAATAATCCAGTTCAGCCAACGCAGCGGCCATGGAAAACGGTGACGACCTTCCTGTTGCGTTGCCGCAGCAATACGCTCCTGGATAGTTTGCATCAACGTTGTTTGGCCTTCGCCATCCCACACCAAATTTAACAACAGTGGCAACGCATCGGTCACGTCATCCACCGCCCAAATAGTGAACTTTTCTTCTTCAACGGCCTGTAACAGGGCTGGCGGTAGGCTCAGGTGCCTGACGTTGGCTGAAGGGATAATCACGCCCTGCGTACCGGTTAATTCACGCTGCTGGCAGATAGTGAAGAAACCTTCAATTTTCTCGTTCAGGCCACCGACAGGTTGCGCCCGGCCAAACTGATCGACAGAACCGGTAATCGCGATGCTTTGATTGACAGGAACATCGGCAAGGGCGCTAATTAATGCGCACAGTTCAGCCATGGATGCGCTGTCTCCATCTACTTCGCTGTAGGATTGCTCGAAGGTTAGCGAGGCAGAGAAGGGGATTTGCTGTTCGAGCTGCAGTTCCGACATCAGGAACGCCTGCATGATCATCATACCCTTGGCATGAATATTTCCGCCCAGTTCGGCTTTACGCTCAACATCGGTAAATTCGCCATCGCCAATATGCACAACGCAGCTGATACGAGAAGGTTCACCAAACGCGCGAGGATGCCCTGGAAACTCAATCACCGACAGCGCGTTTATTTGTCCAATTTGCTCGCCTTCCGTCTCGATAAGGATCTGCTCTTGCAGGATCTCATCCTGCATGCGTTCGGCCAGGAAACCTTCCCGCCATTCGCGTTGCGCCAGCATCAGACCCAGCTGTTCTGCGCTGCAGGTTTCGCCTTCACAAAGGGGGGCCACTTCCTTGAACTGGCGGATGATCCACAGCGGATTAAGCGGTAATGTCGCCTGATCGCCGGTATAACGAACGGCCTCACGCACCAGCGTTTGCCAGGCGTCAGGGGCGGGATAGGGAAGATTGTTGCGTATGGCGGTATGCGTGACCCACTGACACCACAGGGTCATGGTTTCAGCATCCACTATCTGCAGATTATCTTCAAACTCGCTGTAAATTGCCTGTTCAGCTAATTCTGGTTCCATTTCCTGGAAATCGGCCAGCGACTCACGCTCACCGACTAACACCACTTTCAGTTTCAGCGGCATAGACGGTACGGAGACAGGAAGTGGACGAGATTCGTCGAAAGCTACCCAGTCAAAGCGCTCGTGGCTGACAATGGCTTTCAGGCGCATCCACAGCAGGGGTTGAGCCAATAGGGTGCGTAATGAGATAACCAGCACGCCCCCGTTTGCCTGATGCACCAGTCCCGGTTGCAGCGTAATTTCACCATTGAACTGACGCAAACAGCCAAACAGTTGTTCGGCTTCAACCCAGTCAGCATTGACTACCTGAGTTAAGGTCGCAAAATTGTCTTCTGCGTGCTGTGCTGCACGGTAATGGATCTTGTGCCCAGAGATGTCGTAATGACCTCCGGTTAAGCTTCCGGCATCCGTATGTAATGAGCGCGCAGCCGTGGCGATAAGATTGAGATACTCAAGCTCTTCCGGCGCTTTCACCAGCATAAAGGAGGGCGTCGCCCATTGCTGAAGCAGTTGCTCAAGCGCAAATTGTAAGCGTGGTTGAGTATCACTGAGTAAGGTATCGGTTTCGTCAGTGACGTGCGGCTGTGCAAATATTTCCTGATAACTGTCAGTATCAGGAACCAGATCACGCCATGCAAGTTTCGTAATGGTCAAAGTTGATGTTTTTTAGTCTGTTGTAAAAAACGAGATTATACCGTAACCGTCAGCACTGCACACGTGGAATGCACCGCTAAACGGGGATGATGACGCGCGACAGTTCACAGGCTGGATATTCTTTTCTTCAGATGCCCAAAAAGCTGATATTCTGATAAGAGTTACACGGTAACATTGAGATCGCAATGAAATATCAACAACTTGAAAATCTTGAAAGCGGCTGGAAATGGAAGTATCTGGTGAAAAAGCATCGTGAAGGGGAGTTGATTACCCGTTACGTGGAAGCCAGCGCTGCCGAAGAAGCCGTTGATTTATTGCTAACCCTCGAAAATGAACCGGTTCGGGTGAATACCTGGATTGAAGAACACATGAATGCCGCGCTGCAAAATCGTATGAAGCAAACCATACGCGCGAGGCGTAAGCGGCACTTTAATGCAGAGCATCAGCATACGCGTAAGAAATCTATCGATCTGGAGTTCATGGTTTGGCAGCGCTTAGCAGGGCTTGCGCAGCGGCGTGGAAAAACGCTTTCTGAAACCATCGTGCAGCTGATTGAAGACGCTGAGCATAAAGAGAAGTACGCGAACAAAATGTCCACATTGAAGCAGGATTTACAAGCGCTGCTGGGAAAAGAATAGCCTGATGTCGGCTTCGGTGTGCTGAGCACCCACGTTTTTATGGTGAACCACAGGTGAAAAAAAACCCCGCATCGCGGGGTTTTTTATTAGACGAGAACTTAAGCCTGAGGCTGAGTTACAACGTCTTTGATGCCTTTAACTTCGATCTCAACACGACGATCCGGAGCCAGGCAGTCGATCAGTGCAGCGCGAGCTTTCACGTTGTCACAGGTGTTGCCAGTAACTGGGTTAGATTCGCCCATGCCACGTGCAGAGATTTTGTCAGAAGGAATACCTTTAGAGATCAGGTAATCAACAACGGACTGAGCACGTTTCTCAGACAGGCTCTGGTTGTAAGCGTCAGAACCGATACGGTCAGTGAAGCCCAGAACCACAACGGAACCGTCTTTCGGATCCAGGTTGCTCAGCTGGCTGTACATCTGATCCAGAGCCTGCTGGCCTTCTGGTTTCAGAGTCGCTTTGTTGAAGTTGAACAGAACGTCAGACTTCAGAGTGAAGTGCTTGGTCTGTACTTCTGGAGCCGGAGCCGGAGCTACAACTACTGGAGCTGCTTCTTCCTGCTGGCCGAAACGGTAAGAAACACCAACGCTCAACAGGCCGTTATCCGGACGACCACCAACGGTGTTCGCGTCACCGATGTTGTTGGTCCACTGGTATTCCAGACGGGTAGCGATTTCAGGAGTAATTGCATACTCTACGCCGCCAGCGAATACTGGGGATACGCCAGTGTCGTGGTCTTTAAAGCCTTCGTTGTTTTTAGCGTCAGCACGCCAAACCATACCACCCAGACGGGTATAAACGTCCAGATCGTCAGTGATTGGGTAACCCAGTTTAGCGGTCAGTTGAACGCCCTGAGCTTTGAAAGCGCCGTTTTGATGAGTGCCGTCGGTGTAGCCTTTGTACGGCATACGACCTAACCAGTCGTAACCCATTTCAAAACCAACGTACGGGTTAACCTGATAACCACCGAACGCACCAGCACCCAGTTGGCTTTCGTGGGTAGGACCGGCGTTGTTGATCTGGTTGTTGCCTACGTCATGGAACTGAGACCAGCCCATTTTAGCACCAGCATACCAGGTGTTATCTTTCGGAGCGGCCTGCGCCACGGTAGCGAAACCAGCCAGTGCCACTGCAATTGCGATAGCTGTCTTTTTCATTTTTTGCGCCTCGTTATCATCCAAAATTCGCCATGACTATCTCCAGAGAGATAACACGGTTAAATCCTTCACCCGGGGATCAGTTCAATAGTTACTCTACCGATATCTGCGGCTTAAGCCGAGCACCCCTGGCGATGTAAAGTCTACAACGTAGTTGAAAACTTACAAGTGTGAACTCTGTCAGGCATATGAAAAAAAAAGGCTTGTATACACAATATTTAACATTTATGGCTGATTAATTGAACTCAAAACTTCTCTAAAACCGCTTCTGACAGGCGTTCACACAAAATATGCGTTATATCTCAATGGCAGATTGAGGTATGAAAAAAAATTCCAGGATTAATCCTAATTTTACTTAATGATACAAATTCGAGTGAATTTTTAGCCCGGAATGCTGTCTCCCCGCAAGTGCCTGAGCGCGAACAGGACGCATAATAAATCCCATTGCGTTCCCTTCATCTGCAGCTTTCACCAGTTCTGCATGTTCATCTTCTGTTAATTCTTCAGTCAGCCAGCCAATAACCACGCTGTAATTGCCGGTGCGCAGCGCGCGAACCATCGATTCTAACGTGTGGCAGGGAGATAGTTGACTTATTTGCATAACTTTCGTTAATGGAAGCCCCGCTGATTGCACCCACTCACGGCTCAGCTTTTGTTGTGGCGTAAGCCAGAGCTGCCAACGTGATTGCTGCCCTAACTGCTGAAGCAGGGGTAATAGCAGTAATTGCGTCATCATGGGCTGGTCCTCGCGATAGACCACTTCACTGATAAGCCCGGCAGTCGCATTTTCTGAAGAAACGCGCGCACTATTGCTTGATGTTGAAGAGAACGACGAAGAACGATTTGCGTAGCCTGAAGTGTACATAATCAATCCAGCCCTGTGAGTTACTGTATGGATATACAGTAACCCTGCTATCACTAAAGATCAACCTTATTTTCGGAAACAGACTCGCAATTTTTAGCCGTCGTGGCGGGAAATATAAAATTCATCTTGCCCCTTGGGGCTAAGTTGCCTATCGTCGTCATTAACGGATCTGTTACTGGAAATCATTCCATTATCTTATGATTTAAAAGGACTTTTATGAAAAACCTCTCTTATGCCAGGATCTATAAATCACAAGAATATTTGGCCTCTTTAGGTACAATTAGCTACCGCTCTTTATTTGGCAGTTATAGCCTGACGGTGGGTGATACGGTCTTTGCAATGGTTGCCGACGGTGAGTTATACCTGCGGGCCTGTGAGCAAAGCGTACAGTACTGTGTCAAACATTCCCCGGTCTGGTTGACGTTTATGAAGCGGGGACGTCCCGTGATACTCAACTATTATCAAGTTAATGATGCGCTGTGGCGAAACCATCCGCAGTTGGTGTCTTTATCACGATATTCGCTGGATGCCGCAGTAAAAGAAAAACAGACGCGTGTTTCGCAACACCGGTTACGGGAACTGCCGAACATTTCCTTTCATCTGGAGACCCTACTGAGTGAAGCCGGGATTAACGATGAGGGTACATTACGCACCCTGGGTGCTCAAATGTGTTGGCTAAAGCTTTTGCAAATTAACCCATCGCTGACAGTGAAAATTCTTTATGCGCTTGAGGGCGCAATCAGTGGGATACATGAAGCAGCACTCCCGGCGGTTCGCCGCCGGGAGTTGGTTGAGTGGGTGAGTTCACTTAAGCCTGAACCGGGTTACTAATGGGTAATGCCGCGATTTGTTGCTGTAACCGACTGATTTCTGGTAACAGCGCAATCAATAATCCAACCTGTTGTACGACCAGCGGTTCTTTGGTGTCCTGGCTCGGTTCAAGATGTTGAATCCGTTGTTTAAGACTTTCCAGAGCCTGGTATACGCGCTGCTCGTCAGCGGGTTGATGATGAAGCGCATCATCAACATAGCAGACCGCGTCGTCCAGTAATGCCAGGACTTCCGGGTTAGTCAGCTGTTCCCGGTGAGCGCCGAGGGCGGAAATATAGCTTGTGAAGGTATGGTTGAGGCACAGCAAACGGAATGCCATTTCGCGCGTTTGGGCTGTAACATCTGGTTCACTCGACATGTTCGACACCACGGAAGCAAGCTCCGCATCACGGTTATGTGCATCACGGCGGGCAATTCGGTATGCCAGACGGTTATCACGGCCCTGATGATATTGCTCAAGGATAGCGTCCAGATAGCGGCAGTTAGCATCCGTTGCTCGTTCGATGACCCGCGGTAAATTACGAAAACGCCAGTCTGGCCAAATAAAACTGACGGCAGCCCAGGCAATCGCACAGCCGATCAGCGTATCGATGACTCGCGGCAGTGCGACCTCGAACCCTTCTCCCAGCAGGTTAAAGCATAATAATACCAGCAGGGTGATAAATATGGTCGCATGGGCATACTGTACGTTGCGAAAGGCGAAAAAGAGCACGCCGGTAATCACCAACAGGATGAGCTGCCCTTCCAGAGAGGGGACGAACCACAAAATGGGTAAACCAATCGCTATTCCGACTAAGGTACCAATAATTCTCAGGGCCAGGCGATGTCGGGTGGCGTTGTAGTTTGGCTGACAGACAAACAGACTGGTTAGCAGGATCCAGTATCCATGGTTCATACCGGTTATCTGGATGATGGCGTAACCGACACAGAGCACCAACGACATGCGGATAGCATGGCGAAATAGGGCTGACTCGGGGGTGAAGTTACGGCTCAGACGCAACCAGATATCGCTGAACCCATGTGGGCTGTCATCGGCAAGCTGATTTTCGGACTCATTGCGCGAAATGACCTGCGCCTGCTCGGACTCAATTGTTGCCAATTGTGCGTCGATAGCACGCAGGTTAGCGAGCAAAAATCCCAATGTTTTAAGCAAGTCTGCAGGCGCACCATTAACACGCATGCGCTCAAGTGCTGCATCGATATGGGTGAAAACGCGCTCAAAATGTGGGTCATGTTGGTAGGGTGTGCGCAATAAAATACAGCGTGACAGCTGCATACAGGCTTGCCCCTGCATAGACATCAGGCGCTGGAAGCGAAACATCACGTCGCTGTGACGGAAGTGATCGCGTAGCGTTTGGTATTGAATATGCGAAGAGCTTGCGCGTTCGTGTATATCCTGCGCCACAAAATAGTAGTGTAACGTGCGACGTGTTCCCCGTTGCCCACGGTCACCGCGCAGGCGGGTCAGCAACGACACTTTGGTTTGGTTTAGCGTCGCCATCAGTTGCCCGTTGGCCAGCGCTAAATCGTAGAGCGGTGCCTGGCTTTCATCTTCAATGTCGGGATCAAACAGACGGGATTTCAGCTCCAGATAGTGCGCTAACTGCTCATAGCTGCGCGCCAAATTATCCTGCAATGGACGGATTGGGAACAGGAGATGTCCGGTCAATGTCAGCAGGTTGTACCAGATAGCCCCGGCGAGCAGTAGTATCGGCTGCTGATACCACTGATCGTACAGTGACGTGCCCAGCATGGTGTAAATAGCGATAAGCAATGCGCCGAAGGCGATCGTCGCATAGCGCTGGCCTAATCCGCCAAGCAGAATAAAGCCGCTGGTTGAAAGCGTTAATCCAATGGCAAACAGCCACGGCCATGGGAAGAGAAGCTCGACGGACGCTGAGGCAATAAAAAAACAGATCAGCGTAATGATCAAATTGCGCAAGCGACCAGCTAGACGATCGTCGAGGTCGGTTAACGCGGCGGCCACCATGCCCAGCGTCAGCGGGATAGTCAGCTTGACGTCGCCCAGCCACCAGGGCAGCGCGGTGGTGCCACAAAGTGCAATAAAAATTCGCACGTAGTACAGCCAGGTGCTGTTCCAGGTATAGCGTTTGAGCAGAGGACTTAACATAAAGGCCATCAGTCCTGGTTATTCAAAGCGGCGACGCGCATTGGCTTCACGTGCTGCGCGGGCAGTTTCTACCGAGACCACGCGCCGACCGACGGGCCAGAGTGCAATTGCGGCAATCTTAAAGTTAGCAATCCCCACCGGAATACCAATAATCGTGATGCACTGGGCAATACCGGAGACAATATGCATCAGGCACAGCCACCAGCCGAAGAAAATCAGCCAAAAAATATTCAGTAATGTTCCGCCGGTGTTCAGAAGAACATTTTTACCTGCCGGGTTGAGTTCATCAACATGAATGGCTTCGTTGCCATAGGGAAACAGAGAAAGGCGCGTTATCTCCCAGCATGAGCGGGTTAATGGCAGGGTAAAAATAAGCACGATACTGACCAGCGTTGCCAGTAACCAGGCTAAGGTGGTGGCGAACCCCCCGAGCACAAAATTTAAAATATTCAGAACTGTACGCATAAACTCTCGGTTAACTCTGGTTTTTGGTGAATTCGGCAATTGTAACGTTTTTTTGGGCTGGAGCACGTTTTCTCTGGCGGTTACACTGATAAGTAAACCTCTTCGTGTGGATCCGCTTAAGCCTTATGGAACTGAAAGCTACTTCTATTGGAAAACGTCTGGCGCAACACCCGTACGATCGGGCCGTTATTCTTAATGCCGGGGTTAAAGTTTCCGGCGATCGTCACGAGTATCTTATTCCATTCAATCAATTACTGGCTATTCATTGCAAACGGGGTCTCGTATGGGGGGAACTCGAATTTGTGCTCCCGGGCGATAAGGTTGTGCGACTGCATGGGACGGAATGGGCAGAAACTCAGCGTTTTCATCGCCATCTCAACATGCTTTGGCAGCAGTGGAGCCAGGAAATGAGCGAGGTCGCCGCCACGGTTTTGCAGGAGCAGCTCGAGACGATTGCGGCCCGTACCCATGAAAATAAATGGCTGACACGCAACCAAACGGCAGGCCTGCAACAGCAAATCCGTCGCGCTTTCGCGGCGCTGCCGTTGCCGGTTGAAAGGCTGGAGGAGTTTGACAACTGTCGCGAGGCAATACGCCAGTGTCAGGCATGGTTGCAGGATATTGAAGCCTGCCGGTTGCAGCATAATCAAGCCTATACCGACGCAATGCTGACAGAGCACGCCGAGTTCTTCCAGCAGATTGAATCTTCGCCGCTGAATCCGGCTCAGGCCCGGGCGGTGGTTAACGGTGAGCAATCGTTACTCGTGCTTGCGGGCGCGGGAAGTGGCAAAACATCTGTGCTGGTGGCACGTGCAGGTTGGCTACTGGCAAAGGGAGACGCGGTGGCCGAACAAATTCTGCTTCTGGCGTTTGGTCGCAAAGCGGCCGAGGAAATGGATGAGCGGATTCGTGAGCGACTGCATACAGAAGACATCACCGCCCGGACGTTCCACTCGCTGGCGCTGCACATCATTCAGCAGGGCAGTAAAAAGGTCCCAACGGTAAGCAAGCTTGAAAACGATACCCCCGCGCGCCATAAACTTTTTATTACCGCCTGGCGTCAGCAGTGTAGTGAGAAAAAGGCGCAGGCCAAAGGCTGGCGGCAATGGTTAGAAGAAGAGATGCAGTGGTCAGTACCTGAAGGTAATTTTTGGGATGATGAAAAACAGCAGCGTCGCCTGGCCCCGAGGCTGGATCGTTGGGTTAGCCTGATGCGTATGCACGGGGGGGCGCAAGCGGAAATGATTGCCAATGCGCCGGAGGACATTCGCGATCTATTCAGTAAACGTATCAAGCTCATGGCGCCGTTGCTTAAGGCATGGAAGAGCGCCCTGAAAGAAGAAAACGCCGTTGATTTTTCCGGGCTAATTCATCAGGCCATCGTCATTCTGCAAAAGGGGCGTTTTATCAGCCCGTGGAAACATATTCTGGTTGATGAGTTTCAGGATATTTCCCCCCAGCGCGCAGCGTTGCTGGCTGCGTTGCGACAGCAAAATTCACAGACCACCTTGTTTGCTGTAGGAGACGATTGGCAGGCTATTTATCGCTTTAGTGGCGCACAGCTTTCGTTAACTACTGCCTTCCATCACACCTTTGGCGAGGGCGATCGCTGCGATTTGGATACCACTTACCGCTTCAATAGCCGTATTGGAGAGGTAGCCAACGGTTTTATTCAGCAAAATCCGCATCAGCTTGCAAAACCGCTTAACAGCCTGACGGTTGGTGACAAAAAAGCGGTGACGCTGTTGGATGAAAGCCAGCTGGATGCGCTGCTGGATAAGCTGTCTGGTTTTGCGAAAGCCGAGGAGCGAATTCTGGTACTGGCGCGCTATCATCATCTGAAACCTGCCAGCCTGGAGAAGGCGGCGACCCGTTGGCCCAAGCTACAGCTTGAGTTTATGACTATCCATGCCAGTAAAGGGCAGCAGGCGGATTACGTCATTATTGTCGGGCTTCATGACGGTAATGATGGTTTCCCGGCACCAGCCCGCGAGTCAATTATGGAGGAGGCGCTGCTGCCGGCGGTAGAAGATTTTCCTGATGCAGAAGAGAGACGCTTGCTTTACGTGGCGCTTACGCGTGCACGGCATCGGGTATGGCTGCTGTTTAATAAAGACGCGCCGTCGTGTTTTGTCGATGAGCTTAAACAGCGGGATGTGCCAGTTAGCCGTAAACCTTGAAAGCAGGCGGCGACAGCCGCCTGCTGGCTATTATTTGAGGCGCTCAGCCAGGTAGCGGGCGTAATCGGGGATCAGGATCTCCGTCTCGTCGCTGAAATTCGGCGACTGGATAATAAAGTCGGCCGTCGACACGTTGGTCGCTACCGGAATATTCCACACCGTTGCCAGGCGCAGAAGGGCTTTGACATCAGGGTCGTGAGGCACGGCATTGAGCGGATCCCAAAAGAAGATCAGCACATCAATTTTCCCTTCAGAGATCAGCGCTCCCACCTGCTGGTCGCCGCCCATCGGGCCGCTCAGCATAGCGTTAACGTCCATACCGGTCGCGCGCTGGATTAAATTACCCGTTGTGCCTGTCGCATAGAGAACGTGTTGTTCCAGCAGTGGCTGGTGGCGTTCAACCCAGTTCATCAACATCTTTTTACAGTGATCGTGTGCAACCAGCGCAATATGCTTGCGCGCTGGCAATGTGCGAGTCGTCAATTCCATAGTACCGCTCCCAAGTTAACCTTGCTACAGAGTACTGGAAGCACTTGACGCTGCAAGAGAAAGACAAAAAAAATGCGTACGTGGACATAAATGTCATGAGGGGGGCTGCTTCTCTGCCCATTGCAGGAAGTTACTTCGTGTTTGCGCGTCGGCCTGCTGAAACCAATATTTTAACCTCTGCTCGGTGAGCGCTTGCGATTGAGGCGGCACCCGATCCAGTTCAGAAACCCCGGAGAGTAACGAACTGTCATCGGCCATCATGGTGGCAAATTGTGGTAATGAAGCATGCTTAGCCGCTTTGTTGTAGCGTTCGGTCTCCAGTTCATAATCAACGGTTTTCGCGGTGGATGTGATGGTCATCACATCCAGCTTGACCGGAATCGGCATGGCGTCACCATCCAACAGTTCCACACGAGGGGTTTCATCGAAATGTGCCGCGTCACGCTCATTGCCCAAACGCGGAAGATGAAAATTAACCTGACTGACTAATTGGGTATCGAAGCTGATGACCAACGGGGGGGAGATATACAGCCGTTCTTCATGGCTGGACAGGCGAATGGTTTTCTCGACGCGAAAAACCAGCTGATGCCGACCATTTTCCAGCTCAATGCTTTCGGCACCGCGTAACAATGAGCTGGAGACTTTTTTTCCGTCCAGTACCAGCAGGTCAATGTCGCTTGACAGACGCAGTGAGGTCGCATAAACGGATACCGGCAAACACAGGGCAATCAAGGCTGTCACAATGCCGGCTCTCATAGGGTTCTCCTGTCCAGAAAATACCTGAGTAAGATGTATCAAAAGTTTTCGACAATCATGTTTACTAACATATAGACATAATTTCCAGTTTAGCTCTCATGCGCCGGTATGGGATGAATGGTTGCAACGTCAGGTTTGTCGTACACTTTGCAAAACAGCCTGGAGGAAGATGATGAAAGAGACCGATATTGCTGGCATTTTGACATCCACCCGCACGATTGCTTTGGTAGGGGCAAGCGATAAACCCGACCGCCCCAGCTATCGCGTGATGAAATATTTGCTCGATCAGGGCTATCACGTTATTCCTGTTTCCCCCAAGGTTGCCGGGAAAACGTTACTGGGACAGCAAGGGTATGCGACGCTGGCGGATGTGCCGGAGAAGGTGGATATGGTGGATGTCTTCCGTAATTCAGAAGCGGCCTGGGGTGTTGCGCAGGAGGCGATTGCCATCGGGGCAAAGACATTATGGATGCAGTTGGGCGTGATCAATGAGCCGGCGGCGGTGCTGGCGCGTGATGCGGGTCTGGCTGTGGTGATGGATCGCTGCCCGGCTATCGAGATCCCGAGACTGGGGCTGGCGAAATAAGAATGAGCCGTTGCCGGATGAGTTTATCGTCATCCGGCAACGGCTAAAGTCAGTTGCGCAGGCGTGGAGCCTGAAGCTGTTTACGGATGGTCCGTGCCAGTTCATCCATCGATGGTTGCTCTGGATGTTCTTCCTGTAGCTCACTGCTCAACTGTGCTTCCGCCAGATACGTATGCACTGGCAGGCCATTATCGTCTTCCATCACCACGTGATACCAGGGAGCGGCGCGAAGTTCGTCGTTAACCGCCAACTCATCAGGTGACGGGTCATCAAGCGAATATTCCGGGTCGATATCCACGACCACTCCGAGGTAACCTAACAGGGAATGGCGGACCTGCTGGCCGATACCGAATTTGCTGGCAATCATAGTCACCTCCCGGGAAATAGATACCCTCTATGTAAGGGCAATATTCCACTTTTCAAGTTACATGATGCGACAGGCAAACCCTTTCAGATACAGCCCTTCCGGGTAGGTAGCGATCACCGGATGATCGGCGGCCTGACGGAACTGCTCTATAAATTGTACATCACGACCCGCATCTAATGCGGCATCAGCGATGATTTTCTGAAATAAATCGGTCGTCATCAGTCCGGAGCACGAGAACGTCAGCAGTACACCGCCAGGATTCAGTAGCTGGATAGCCAGCATATTGATGTCCTTATAGCCACGACAGGCGCCCATTAGCTGGCTTTTGTTTTCCACAAACTTCGGCGGATCCATCACGATGACATCAAACTTCTCACCGCGATCGCGATAGGCGCGCAGCAGTTTAAAGACGTCATCGCGCACAAATTCAGCTTTGCTCAGATCCAGCTTATTCAGTTCGACGTTTTGTCTGGCGATGTCGAGCGCTTCCTGCGAGGTATCAACGCTGACGACCTGGCTGCATCCACCCATCAGCGCAGATACCGCGAAACCGCCGGTATAGGAGAAACAGTTCAGGACACGTTTGTCTTGTACATAACGACGCGTGGCCAGACGGCTGTCACGCTGATCCAGGTAGTAACCTGTCTTATGACCGTGCTGAATATCGACCAACAGCTTCATGCCGTGTTCTTCAATCGGCAGCAGGGCCGGAGGCAGTTCGCCCGTGACGGGCCCCTGGGTCAGCTCCATACCTTCTTTTTTGCGCACTGCAACATCGCTGCGATCATAAATGGCGCATTCAGGGAACACCGTTTGCAGGGCGCTAATCAGCGCGGCACGCTGATATTCAGCCCCGGCGCTGAGCAGTTGCAGGACGAGGAAACGGCCAAAACGGTCAATGGTGATACCCGGCAGGCCATCGGATTCTCCGGCGATCAGACGGTAGCTGTCCAGGCCGTCTTTCTTCGCCAGCCAGTCGCGCCATGTCTTTGCTTGCTGCAAACGGCGGGTGAAGAAGTCAATATCAATGGATTCGGACTTGTCGAATGTCCAGACGCGTGCACGGATCTGCGACGCCGGTGACCAGGCTCCGCGTGCTAACCATTTACCCTGATGGTCAACAATATCGATGGTTTCACCCTGGCTGGCTTTACCTTCCATACGGGCGACGGCACCAGAAAATACCCACGGATGGCGGCGAAGTAATGATTTTTCGCGCCCTTTGGCTAACACTAAACGTACACTCATAATTTGCTATTCTGTCGATTCAAAGAAATGGGCGCCATTGTCCTGAGTTTTTCGAGGATTTGCAACGCGCAACGCGATGATAAGGAGAACCGCTATGTCTAAAGTCTGCATCATTGCCTGGGTTCACGGCCGGGTACAGGGCGTGGGTTTTCGCTACACCACTCAGCATGAAGCACAACGGTTGGGATTAACCGGATACGCAAAGAACATGGATGACGGTAGCGTAGAGATTGTCGCCTGCGGCGAAAGCGACCAGGTGGAACAACTGATGAGGTGGTTAAAGGCTGGGGGCCCGCGTAGCGCCAGGGTAGACAGAATTCTCAGCGAACCCCACCGTCCTGGCGATGATTTAAAGGGATTTAGTATCCGCTATTAAATACATTTTACCGGTTTAGGCAGGCCCGCGATTTTGGTTGCCTGTTTAGCCGGACCTTTCGGAAACAGACGGTAAAGATAACGGCTGTTACCTTTGTCTTCGCCAAACTTGTTGGCCATCGCTTTTACCAGCATGCGGATTGCCGGAGACGTATTAAACTCCAGATAAAACTCGCGTACAAAGCGCACCACTTCCCAATGCTCGGGCGTCAGGGTAATACCTTCGTTTTCGGCAATGGCAGCGGCCAGCGGCTCACTCCACTCGGTAGTGTCTTTTAAATAGCCTTCGCTGTCGGTACTGATTTCTCTACCTTCAAAGATCAACATAATCCTTCACTGCGTTAGTCAAACTGGCGGCAGTTTAGCAAAAAAGAAAGCCCCGCATAAGCGGGGCTGGATAATGCGAGTTGACAACTTAGTCGCGGCTGGCGAAGCCCAGAATGCTCAGCAGGCTGACGAAGATGTTGTACAGCGACACATACAGGCTGACCGTTGCACGGATGTAGTTGGTTTCACCGCCACGGATGATATTGCTGGTTTCGAACAGGATAGCGCCTGAAGAAATCAGAATAAACACCGCGCTGATAGCCAGATGCAGAGCCGGCAGCTGCAGGAAAATATTGGCAACCATACCAATCAGCACCACCACGATACCCGCCATCAGCATACCGCCGAGGAAGGACATGTCTTTACGGGTGGTCAGCACGTAGGCAGAACAGCTGAAGAAGACCAGCGCGGTACCGCCCAGCGCCATACCGATGACATCACCCATGCCCGCAGACAAGTAGGCATTCAGCATCGGTCCCAGAATGTAGCCCAGGAAGCCGGTGAAGGCGAAAGCTGACAGAATACCGACCGGCTTATCTGCCGTTTTATAGGTCAGGAACATCAGGCCATACATACCGACCAGCGTCAGGATAAGACCCGGGGATGGCAGCATCAGCACGGTGCTAGCCGTTGCGGTGATGGCAGAAAACGCCAGCGTCAGGCTAAGCAGAAAATAGGTATTACGCAGCACTTTATGCGTGCTGAGTAGCGATGTACGGTCGCGCGATGAACTAATAATACGATCCATGAGTCACTCTCTTATGACAGATGTAATTAATGACGGAGGATAATGAAATCGCGGGTAATGACACAGCGGTTTTACCCATCTTTACGCATTTTAACCCGCCAGACTTAAGCATTTTATTTCAGCAAAAGTGCCTGAATCAGATGTTACCACTTAATGTTTGAAAATGTCAGATCGATATCTGATAGGTAACTGAAAAATATTGCGTTATCCCCTACATCCCTTTAAGAGTGACTGCGGTGTCATCATAAAACAGAACAATAAGGTGCAGGGAATGACTCAACAAAAATCGAAGGTATTTACGTTTTCGCTGTTGACCGCCTGTTTGATATCGATAAACGGTGCGGTATGGGCTGCCAATGTTCCTGCAGGAACAACATTGGCCGAAAAACAGGAACTGGTGAGAAATAACGGGAGTGAACCTGCATCGTTGGATCCGCATAAAGTTGAAAGCAACGTTGAATTTACTTTAATCAGCGATATGTTCGACGGTCTGGTTGCCGTCAGTCAGGATGGGGCTATCGAGCCTCGACTGGCGGCATCCTGGGAGAATAAAGATAACACCATCTGGACCTTTCATTTACGACCGGGTATTACCTGGTCTGATGGCTCTGCCATTACCGCACAGGATGTTGTCTGGAGCTGGCAGCGTCTGGTTTCACCGCAAACAGCCTCACCGTATGCCTCTTACCCTGGCAACATGCATATTGCCAACGCTGTCGATATCGCACAGGGGAAAAAAGATCCCGCCACGCTGGGTGTAAAAGCACTGAATGATACCACGCTGGAAATTACCCTGACGCAACCGACGGCGGCGTTTCTGGCTATGCTGGCGCACCCGTCACTGGTACCTCTGGATAAGGTACTGATTGGCCGTTATGGCGACAAGTGGACCCGACCAGAGCATTTTGTCAGCAGTGGACCGTACGAACTGTCGCAGTGGGTGGTGAATGAGCGAATTGTCGCGGTGCGCAATACGTACTACTGGGATAACGCGCACACGGTCATTGATAAAGTCACTTATCTGCCTATTAGCTCAGAAGCGGCAGATGTTAACCGCTACAAGGCCGGTGAAATCGATATTGTCTTAAGCGTGCCGGTGAATCAGTTTGCCCAGTTGAAAAAAACAATGGGTAATGAGCTTCACGTCTCACCGTTGTTATCAACCTATTACTACCAGTTTAATACGACCCGGGCGCCGTTTAACGACTCGCGCGTGCGTCGGGCGCTGAATATGGCGCTGGATAAAGACATCATTGCCCAAAAGGTGATGGGGCAGGGGCAGCGGGAAGCCTGGGTTATCAGCCAGCCTGAAATTGGCGGGGTGACGTTATCCGCGCCAGAATACGCGTCGTGGCCGCGGGATAAACGTATTGCGGAAGCGAAAAAACTACTGGCAGAAGCCGGTTTTGGCCCTGAACATCCGCTTTCATTAAATTTGCTCTACAACACGTTCGAAACGCATCAGCGGATTGCGATTGCGGCATCGTCGATGTGGAAGAAAAATTTGGGTGTCGAGGTGACGCTGCAAAACCAGGAGTGGAAAACGATGCTGGACACCATGCACACCGGTAATTTTGACGTGGTGCGCTATGCGTGGATCGCTGATTACGATGATGCTTCAAGCTTCCTGAATATTTTCCGTACCGGCGATAGTGAGAACACGACCCAGTACAGCAACCCTGCCTATGATGAGGCGATGAGTCATGCGGCGAAAGCAGGTTCAGTGGAAGAACGTGGCAAGTACTATCAGCAGGCGGAAGCGCTTTTGGCTGAGGATGTGCCAGCCATTCCGATTTATCACTATGTTCGCGCACATCTGGTGAAGCCGTGGGTAGGGGGATTTGCGCCGGATAACCGGGGCTATTACTACACCAAAGATATGTTCATCAAAAAACACTAAGTGGCAGAAGAGCATATTTGTGCTGAATAAACGTTCAATCTGTTGTTATTTCAGTCGATTAACAACATTTTGACTGTTTTTCAGGCAAACGAACACATTGGTGCTTTACAGGTCCGTTCGGGATGTTTATAGTGCGCCTCATTGGAAGCGTGGCCGAGCGGTTGAAGGCACCGGTCTTGAAAACCGGCGACCCGAAAGGGTTCTAGAGTTCGAATCTCTACGCTTCCGCCAAATACGAAACCCAAGTCGTTATGCGACTTGGGTTTTTTCGTTTTATTCGGTTCTGGTTGCGGCATTTAACGTGTCAGGCAAACAGATTCAGCGTGTTAGTCATGTAAGCCGTGGCTTAGCCCCATGAAACCGAGTCCTGTCGCCAACACGTCGAGCCAGGATTGACCGAGATAACGTGTTTGCGACAGTAAACCACTGTTTGTGTCGCGGATTAGACGTCGAGCTTACGGCCAGCCAGCCATTCCACTCTGGCCGGGTCGCGATGGGAAAAGAATGCGCTGGTTGCGGTGTCGATCGCGGTGATGTGCAGCATGTCTTCCGCGCTCAGTTCAAAATCGAGGATGTTGATATTCTCTTCCATACGTTCTTTACGCACCGATTTTGCCAGTGACACGATGCCACGCTGGAAGATCCACCGCAGGACAACCTGACCGACGCTTTTGCCGTATTTCTGGCCTATCGCTGTTAACTCAGGATGCTGGAACAGACCGTTTTTCCCTTCGGCAAACGGGGCCCACGCTTCAGGTTGAATGCCACGACTTTGCATCCACGGCACGGCATGCAGCTGCTGATTGAAAGGGTTCACTTCAATCTGATTCACCGCCGGGGTGACCTTATTAAAGGCAATAAGATCGGCCAGTCTGTCGGGATGGAAGTTGCTCACGCCAATAGCACGAATTTTACCTGCCTGTTGCAGCTCTTCCATGGCACGCCATGCGCCGTGGACATCGCCGTAAGGCTGGTGAATCAAATACAGGTCAACATAGTCGAGCTGTAGTCGGTTCAGTGACCGCTCGAACTGGGCCTTCGCACCTTCGTAGTTTGTATCGTGTAACCACAATTTGGTGGTCACAAAAAGCTCATCGCGGGCGACGCCGCTTTGTTTTAGCGCGTTGCCTACCTGAGTTTCATTCAGGTAAGAGGCTGCGGTATCAATCAGGCGATAACCCGTTTCGATGGCGTCAATCACCGCCCGCTCGCACTCGGCGGCATCCGTCATCTGGAATACACCAAAGCCCAACAGGGGCATGTTAATACCGTTATTCAGTGTGACTGTTTGCATGACGTTATCCTTCAACTGTTGTCCAGTAACAGCATAACGCAAACTGATTTATTTGATTAGATGGAGTAATTCACTAAGCTTTATTAGATGGATTCATTAATCTTATGGAACAACGCTGGTCGGCTTCGAGCCGGAAACGGACTTTATCTCTCCGGCTCCACCCGACCATCCATCAGGATATACTGCGCCGCTTTACGTGCGTATTGATCAATCAAAGGAACAAGCCGAGTAAAATGCTCGCTGGCACAGTGTGCATCGAGTGCTGCCCGGTCTGGCCACTCTTCAATGAAAATAAAATGCCCCAGATCCTTTTCATCCCGGTACAAATCATAAGCAATACACAGAGGCTCTTTCTTCGTTGCCGCGATGAGTTCGCGGTATAAAGGGAGAACGTTGTCGACGCATTCAGGTTTGATAAAATCTTCGGCGATGACTTTTAGCATGCGAACTCCTTCATTAAAAATGGTACAAGGTTTTTTACGGATAATGCCAGCCTCAAGGGCCGGTCAGAGCCAGAAACAGACGCTCAGATTTAATAAATCTGCCGACAAATGGCCAGCAGACTTTTTAGGGTATTAGTTGCGTGCAGCGATAGCCGCAGCGGCACCGCCCATAGCAACAGCGCCTATACGATTGGCAAATCTCACCGCTTTAGGAGTCCGTAATAAAACGCGTGCTCTGTGTGCAAGGAACGTCCAGGTCAGATCGATCGCGGCCAATGTCACCAGCGTAATGCTGGCAAGGATTGCCCATTCACTTACACCGGCTTTTGACAAATCGATAAACGACGGAAGAAGAGCCAGGTAGAACACCATGATTTTGGGGTTACCCAACGTTAATGCCATACCCGCGCTAAACATTGACCATGAAGATGTCCGTTGCGGAAGTTCGTCTGTTTTCTCATTCACAGGCTTGCGCCACATTTTAAACGCAAGCCAGCAAAGGTAGGCGATGCTTACCCATTTCAGAATATGAAAACCGAACTGGAATGTTTGCGCGAGGGTAGTTAGCCCGGCCATAGCCATGGAGAGCCAGATCACTTCACCTATCCACATTGCAGCGATGAAAGGTATGACATTTCGCCAGCCATTCGTAATGACCCGTGACACAAGGGCAGCAATACTGGGCCCTGGAACGCCGGCATTAAGAAACAGCGCTCCGGCAAATAAAAAATAAGGAATAAATTCCATCGTTAACCTCAAATAAAAGTGCCCCGAAAGGCTTATTGCACCTGCTGTGCTCGTCCTGGAAGTCGGTGATAGCCCAGTCCTAATCTATCAGAATTTCAACCAACGATAATCTGGATACCAGTACAGTGGCCCCCATTGGTCGGGTGGAAATCAACAGAACAGGCAGTAACCACCACATAGAGATCTGTTTCCGCGAGTAATAGCACATTTCCTCCGGGGGGATTGTTCGAAGCCAATACCTCAAGCTTACCGTTAGCCTGCGGTTCTGAGCGTTGGAAAAAATTGACCGGATCGGGAACGATGGGGAGTGATATGTCTGCCGCCTGCAGTGCTCTCAGCATGTTGTCACGACAGTTCGGGTGATCATACAGGCCTGCTCGTTCGTAAAGTCCAGGGTTGCAGGCCGGGAACAGCATATCATGCGGGCATGGTGAGTTATCTTGCACTAATGTGAGTAAGGGTTTGGCTTTTTCACTGTAAAAAGACTCTCCCGGTGCGGGGAATAATCGCTCTGTTATATCTCGCGTCTGAGATGTGCTTAGCCAGTCAATTTCACCAGCGCTGATAGACATTGCCCACAAGTCCGCAACCTGCTGTCCTTCAGGGTCAATAACACTGAATGTTTGACCTTTAGCAACCCAAAAGCCACGACCATCCTGTGGCGGAATATCTATCTTTATCTGCTCGCTCATTTCCTGACATCCATTCTGATTACCAGTAACGAAGATTAACAAAATGGCAGTGGCGTAACTAATGAATGATGAGGAAACGGATATTGCTCGTATAATAGGGTGTTAATCAATGGGGAGCCGGATCTCCTCGCCACGACCCGCGACGATTACCCCAGCAGCAACCCGCTGCATGGCAATGTCGACGTCTGCTCTGAGGATCCCGACATGACCACTTTTCATCAACTTACTGCCACCAGCCTGCAGGGTCAGCTCATCTCTATGGCTGACTACGCTGGCAAGCTGGTTCTGGTCGTTAACACCGCCAGCCATTGTGGCTTTACGCCACAATACGCAGGTCTTGAGGCGCTTTACAAGAAGTACGCCGCGCAGGGACTGGTGGTGCTGGGGTTTCCCTGCAACCAATTTGGTAAGCAGGAACCCGGCGGTGCCGACGAAATCGCTCAGACCTGCCACATCAACTACGGTGTGAGTTTCCCGATGTTCGAGAAAGTGGAGGTCAACGGCGGCGCAACGCATCCGGTATTTCGCTACCTGAAAGACGAATTGCCAGGCGTGCTGGGTGGGCGGATCAAGTGGAACTTCACTAAGTTCCTGATTGGACGTGACGGTAAACCGCTCAAGCGTTTTGCACCGTTCACCACCCCAGAGAAAATAGAAGCCACAATTCTTACAGCACTGTAAATCTAAGAGTTTTGCCATTCTCTGGGGGAATAGCAGTATCTCGTGCTACTGCGGATTTTTTACCTGAATGCTCAGTGCCATGACGGCACTGGCTGTCGTAAATACCGCAATGACCCAGCTCATTGTCCAAGGTGTGCCATCGCTAAAGAGTGGCAGCAACAGCGAGGAGATGATGCCGCTACCGTATTGCAACGCGCCCATTAGCGCCGATGCGGAACCGGCGACATTCGGCGCGGCGTCCAGTGCACATGCCGTAGACGTCGCGGCGATGATGCCATTCATTGAGAAGAACACGAATACGGCTCCGACAATCACGGTGATCCCTCCCGCGCCCAGACCCGTTGTAACAGCCAGCACGATGGCGGCAACGGTAGCGATGAAGACAGCAATCTTAAGTAACGCCTCCAGTGGGTAGCGATAAACCAGGCGTCTGTTGACCATGCTCACGGCCATCAGTCCCACAATGTTGATGGCAAATAACCAGCCATAATGCTGCGGATCAACGCCGAAGTACGTGATGTACACAAATGGGGAACCGGTGATAAAGGCGTAGGCCGCGATGTAGTAAAACGTCAGGCATAGCGTAAAGCGCATATATCTGGTGTTGGTCAGTAATGCGGAATAATGATGAAAGGCGCTGGAGATGGAAGCCTGGGAACGTTTGTCTTCCGTCAGGGTTTCCGGTAGCCAGCATAACGACAGCAGCATGAATGTACCGATTATCGCCAGTAGCCAGAAAATGGTGTGCCACGAGGTGACCTTAATCATTTGCCCGCCAATCAGAGGACCGGCAATCGGCGCGATAGCCATGATGATCATCAGGGTCGACAGCATTTGTGCTGCGCGAGTACGGCTAAACAGGTCGCGGATCATTGCGCGCGCCAGCATCGGGCCGGTACAGGCACCTAGCGCCTGAAAAACACGCCAGAAGACAATGTGTACAATATCCGTTGATAACGCGCAGCCGACTGAACCTATAACGAATAAACTCAAACCAATGAATAGCGGCAGACGCCGCCCATAACGATCGCTAATCGGTCCCCAAATCAGTTGTGCAATGCAAAAACCCATGAGAAAACCGGTGATGGTTAACTCAGCATCGCCGTGTAAATCTTTTGCCATTATGGGCATTGCCGGCAGATAGATATCGGTTGATAAGGAGGTCACGGCCATTAAGGCGCTAAGGATAAGGATAAAAGTAAGACCGGTTTTTTTAGCCGTCGCTGACTGCGTTTGTGCTTGTAGGTTAAGCATGCTGAACCATCTGGATATTGAAAGACAGGACCATGTTAACGGGTTTGTGCTTGCAGATAATGGTCAGCAGGAGGATAGGCGCTATGAGTGGTATTCATTAATAATGTGAATTTTAATTTTCAGGTAAGTGGATGTTGGCTATTAACGCTTTGTTTTTAACGATTTATTGATGGCATACGTTATATATCCAGTAAAACCAAAATTAATAGGTTTCTTTTTTTGCAACTATACTCACTAAGCCTTACGCAGGTTCATTCGCGTTGATGTGTAACATGCTGGTAAGACGTTGCGCGATCAATGTGGTATCAACGATCTTTAGGCGGAATATCCTCTCGAGGGAAATACAACTATGTCATTTGTAAAAACAAAAGATGGTGTAAACATTTTTTATAAAGACTGGGGTGCGAAAGATGCGCAACCTATCGTATTCCATCATGGCTGGCCGCTGAGCGCAGATGACTGGGATAACCAGATGTTATTCTTCCTTAATCACGGTTATCGTGTTATCGCCATCGATCGTCGCGGGCATGGACGTTCAGATCAGGTGAGCGACGGTCATGATATGGACCACTATGCGGCAGATGTGTCGGCCGTGGTAGAGCATCTTGACCTGCATAATGCCGTGCATATTGGTCATTCCACGGGAGGGGGGCAGGTGGCAAGATATGTCGCTCAATACGGACAACCGCAAGGTCGCGTGGCGAAAGCCGTGCTGATCAGCGCCGTGCCACCGCTGATGGTTAAGACAGATAATAATCCGGGAGGGACACCGCTCAGCGTTTTCGATGGATTCCGCCAGGCGCTTGCCGCCAATCGCGCGCAGTTTTATCTTGACGTGGCAACCGGGCCTTTTTATGGATTCAATCGGGAAGGGGCAGAGATATCCAATGGAACTCTTCAAAACTGGTGGCGACAGGGCATGATGGGGAGTGCAAAAGCGCACTACGAAGGAATTAAGGCGTTCTCTGAAACCGATCAGACCGATGATTTAAAAGCCATTACGCTACCCGTTTTGGTGATGCAAGGAGATGATGATCAGGTCGTCCCTTATAAAAATGCAGCGCTGTTGCAGGATAAATTGCTCGTTAACAGCGTTCTGAAGATTTATCCAGGTTATCCGCATGGGATGCATACTACCCATGCCGAGGTGATTAATAACGATCTGTTGCACTTCATTCAGGCCTGAAAATATTCTGAAGTTGCGGTGAATGTTCAGAATATGCATTAAATCATTGTTAATCGATTATTTAAACACTCTGGGATTACATAATGTAACCCCAGAGTGTTTATCATATACGGATATATTATATTTATTTATATCAGCGCGATGTTTTAAATCGCGCTAACGTGTTTTCAACGAGCACAAAGAAGACCGGGACAAAATAAATCGCCAGTACGGTCGCCGCCAGCATGCCCCCGATTACGCCGGTACCGACGGCATTTTGTGCACCAGAACCCGCGCCGTTGCTTATAGCCAGTGGAATTACACCTAAAATGAAGGCCAGTGAGGTCATCAGAATAGGGCGCAGACGCATTTGCGCCGCCTCGACGGCAGCCTCAAGCGGTGTTTTACCTTCTTTTTGCATAATCTCGACGGCAAACTCAACGATCAGAATGGCGTTTTTAGCCGACAGGCCCATCGTGGTGAGCAGGCCGACCTGGAAGTAAACATCATTGCTCAAACCACGCAGGTCGGTAGCCAGCAACGCACCGGCGATGCCAATGGGCACTACGAGCATCACGGAAAAAGGAATGGACCAGCTTTCATACAGTGCTGCCAGCGCAAGAAAGACTACCACGAGCGAAATGGCATATAGCATGGGGGCCTGGTTGGTGGATAACGCCTCTTGATAAGACAGACCCGTCCACGCGTAGCCGACGCCGGCAGGGAGTTTATTAATCAGGGATGCCATAAAGTTCATTGCATCACCGCTGCTTTTCCCGGCAACCGGCTGTCCCAGAATTTCCATCGCAGGCTGCCCGTTGTAACGTTCAAGACGGGGTGAACCATAGGTCCATTCGGTGGTTGAGAAGGCGGAAAGCGGGGTCATAGAGCCGGAGGCGTTGCGCACGTACCAGTGGTTTATATTGCCAGGTAGCATACGGAACGGCGTATCAGCCTGGACATACACTTTTTTAACGCGGCCCTGGTTAAGGAAATCATTGACATAGCGGCTACCAAACGCTGTGGAGAGGGTCTGATTAATATCCGCGAGTGAAACGCCCATGGCCTCAGCTTTTTTGGCGTCAACATTAACATGGAACATCGGTGTGTCTTCCAGCCCGTTAGGACGCACCCCGGCGACCTCTCCGGATGACTGACTGGCCAGCTCCAGCAACTGATTGCGTGCCTGCATCATTTTTTCGTGTCCGAGATTACCGTTATCCAGTAGCTCCATATCAAACCCTGAAGCGGTTCCCAGTTCTGCTACCGCAGGTAAATTGAACGGATAAATCACGGCATTATTAATGGTGCTTAAAGCCACCATTGCCCGTTGAATAATGGCGGTAACTGCATTTTCTTCACCAACACGTTCTGACCATGGCTTCAGGCTGATAAAGGCCAGCCCGTTGTTTTGCCCCTGGCCGCTGAAGCCAAATCCACCAACGGTAAAAACAGACGCGACATTTTTCCGTTCTTTCGTCAGGTAGTAATCTGTTATTTCGTCGAGGACTTTGCGGGTATTGACCATCGTTGAACCTGAAGGCAATTGTGCCGTGGTCATGAATACCCCCTGATCTTCTTCAGGTAAAAAGGAGGTTGGGGTGCGTAAAAACAAGCAAATCATGCCGGCCCCGATCACCAAATAGATGACCATATAACGGCCTGTGCAACGCAAGAGTTTACGCGTGCTGTCCGTGTAGTGCCGGGTGCACTTCTCCATGAAATGATTGAAATGGGTGAACAGAAAATGTGTTCTTGTATTCTCCTCCTCAGGCGCGGGTTTCAACAGCGTGGCGCAAAGTGCGGGTGTCAGGCTCATCGCCACGAATACCGATAGCGTCATAGAGGAGATCAAGGTGATGGAAAACTGACGGAAGATTTCACCTGTCGCGCCGCTCATAAAGGCCATCGGCATAAATACGGCAGATAACACCACGGCAATACCGACCAGCGCTCTTTGCAACTGGCTCATCGCTTTATGCGCTGCCTCTTTTGGCGGCAATTTTTCTTCGCAAATAATACGCTCAACGTTCTCGACCACTACGATGGCATCATCGACTAAAAGTCCTATTGCCAGCACCATGCCAAACATCGTCAGTGTATTAATCGTAAAACCGGCGACAGACAAGATGGAAAATGTGCCGAGAATAACCACGGGAACTGCGATTGTGGGGATAAGCGTCGCGCGGAAATTTTGCAGAAATAGATACATGACGAGGAAGACCAGGATAATTGCCTCGATCAATGTTTGGAAAACACCCTGAATTGAAATCTTGATAAACGGGGTGGTGTCATAGGGGTAAACGGTCTTCATGCTGGCCGGGAACCAGGCCGATAATTTGTCCAGCTCTTTTTTGACCGCCTGGGATGTTTCCAGGGCATTTGCGCCGGCGGCAAGCTTAATCGCGATCCCGGCGGCAGGTTTGCCGTTATACCGTGCGACCGTCGAATAATTTTCCGCCCCCAGCTCAATTCGCGCAACGTCACGCAACAGAACCTGAGAACCGTCTTGCTGGACTTTCAGAAAGATCTTGCCAAATTCATCGGTACTTTGCAGGCGAGTCTGAACAACGATCGACGCATTCAACTGCTGGTCTGCCGACTGAGGCATCCCCCCCAGTTGTCCCCCCGATATCTGATTATTCTGTATCTTAATTTGCGCAATAACGTCCTGCGGTGTGAGGCTATATTTGTTGAGTTTTTGCGGATCCAACCAAATGCGCATGGCGTATTGTGAACCGAATAATTGCACGCTCCCCACCCCGGCAGTACGACTGAGAGGATCTTTAATGTTTGAGGCAACATAGTCAGCAATATCATATTGGCTCAGGCTGTTGTTATCCGAGATAAAGCCGGCAACCATTAAGATATTGCTACTGGATTTATCCACGCTGACCCCTTGTTGCTGAACCTCCTGCGGCAAGGAGGGCATCGCCAACTGCAGTTTATTCTGCACCTGAACCTGTGCAATATCGGGTGATGTGCCGGTTTTAAACGTCAGGATAATTGACGCATTGCCTGCCGCGTCGCTGGTGGACGACATGTACATCAGGCCATCAAGACCATTCATATTTTGTTCAATCACCTGAGTGACGGAGTCTTCTACGGTCTTTGCGTCTGCGCCAGGGTAGGCGGCGTTAATCGTAATCGTCGGGGGCGCTATTTGCGGATATTGGGCGATCGGCAGGTTCATAATAGCGATCCCCCCGGTAAACATCAGAATAATCGCCAGCACCCAGGCAAAAACCGGGCGCTCAATAAAAAAGTTAGCCATGAAGAAGGTGTCCTTAATACCTGAAATATTACTGTTCGGTTACCGTGTCAGGGCTGTTTGATGGCGAAGAGAGAACCCGGGCTTTCATTCCCGGACGGATTCGTTGTAATCCGGAAACAATAACCCGGTCGCCGGGACGTAATCCTGCGGTCACTAACCATTGGTTACCGACAGCTTTTACTGCGTTGATTTGGCGCAGTTGCACCCTGTTTTTCTGGTCGAGGATCAGGGCAGTCGCCTTTCCCTGCTCGTTATGGGTAACCCCTTGCTGAGGAACCATTAGAACGTTCTGCTGGCGACCTTCATCCAGTAAAGCCGTAACGTACATACCGGGTAAAATCTCGCCGTCAGGATTCGGGAAGATGGCGCGCAGGGTCACGGAGCCAGTGACTTTATCGACGGCGGGATCGGAAAACTGCAGCGCCCCGGTATAGCGGTAGGGTTTGCCATTTTCCAGCATCAATTCAACCGGGATCTGGCCTTTTTCCTGGGCGATTTTTCCACTGGATTTTTCTTCTTTCAGGCGTAAGAAGTCCTGCACCGACTGGGTTAAATCGACGTAAATCGGGTCTAATTGCTGAATGGTGACCAGCGCGCTTTCCTGATTCGCGGTGACCAGTGCGCCAACGGTAACGGAAGACGTGCCGCTAATGCCATCGATAGGCGAGGTGACATTGGCGTAATGAAGGTTAATGGCGGCCTGCTCGACGTCCGCTCTGGCGACGGCAACATTAGCGTCAGCTTCATTAAGCTGTGAACGCGTGGTGTCATAATCCTGACGACTGACGTAATTGGATTTTAATAAAGCTGACTGGCGCTGGAATGTTAAACGTAGATTATTGGTAGTGGACAGTGCTTTTGCCAGAGCGCCTTTGGCCGCATCGAGTTTTGCCTGCAGAGGCGCCGGATCAATTTGGTAGAGCGATTCACCTTTGCTGACTTTATCACCCTCAATAAAATTTCGCTTAATAATTATACCGCTGACCTGCGGTCTGATCTCAGCAATTTCGAACGATACGGCCCTGCCCGGAAGTTCACTTTTAATATCAACGGAAGAGGGTTTCAGAGTAATAATCCCAACTTCGGCTTCTCTGGTGATGTTTTTTTCTGAGGATTGATTGTCACACGCGGTGATAATTGCGACACTAAAAAACAATGGTATCAGCAGTAAGCGTTTTCTGTTCATAGTAATCCCTGAATAAATTTGACGTACACAGTAATTTGCATTGTATGCAGGGGAGGGATGTCATCGATAAATAGCATGAGGCGATCAGGCATAAGAAGGATAAAGCCTATTTTTGGCTAATGATTTAGCAAGTGAATTACAGGTAACAGAGTGCGTTATTTAAATTCAGGTTCACCCAATGTGTGATGGCGAGTTATACTTGCACTATCGTATTTAAAGCACACGCCGACAGGGCGAATGTCAGGGGCAGAATCATTACGCCTTTTGTTTTGTTCATTTTAATTCCCTGCTAAAAAAGACAGGTTTATAGTAAACCTTTGCACATTATTGTCATCAAGCGCGCAGCTGATTATCTAAAAGTAATATAATTGTAGCTCATGGTTATAGATGGTTTCTGGTGTACAATATTAATCATGTCAGGCGAAGAATATAGGGAGAGTATGATGATAAAAATTGGTAGCCTGCTGGCAGTTGGTATCCTGTCACTGCCCGCGTACGCCGCGACCACCGGACCACACAGCCCTGTCGCGGGCGTACTGTGCGACAAATATATCTGTGCGGATGAGCACGGCTTGTCGGTGGCGCTGACCACGAAGTATGTCGGAAAGAAGCAGGGTGATAAACTGGCAGCGGCCGGACAATTTGACACGACGGCCTTTACCTTCCAGGGCGGTCTGTTCTGCGACACCACTGAGCGTCTGTGCCGGGATGACCGATATTTTGGACCAGACGGTAAACGCAGTGGCAAAGTGAACACCCACTACACGGCGTTGCTGTTCGGCAAGACGGATAAATCCTGACTACACGGGTAAGCGCTGAATTCGTCGCTTACCCGTGGTATTTCACGTTATCAATCGGGCGTTAATCTCAATACGTTATGAATGCGTGACAAAGCGTGACAAACGCTGGCGCAGCAGGCGATTTTCCTGACGCAACTGCGCATTCTCTTCCAGTAACGTGAGCGCAACGGCTATCCCCGGCCAGTCAAGCGCCAGTTCCTGACGTAAACGCAAAGCCCGTCGTACGACACTTAATGCGCGATCGTCAAACTGCCAGTGGGCGCTTTCATCTTCGCGGGGTTCGATCATCCCCAGGCCGACAATCTCAGTCAGCTCCTCGGCGGAAACGCCGGTATGCAGGCAAAACTCAGTAATGGTAAAAGTGACGGTAACGTTAGCCATTATGCTTTCCCCCACTCTTTGCGTGGATCAAAGGTCTTCTGCGCGTCCGCTAGCTGTTGCCACAATGCGACGCTGTTGTCGTCAGGTTTGGGTGGCATCACAATTTTGATCACCGCGTACAGGTCGCCGGTCTGTTTTTTACTCACCAGCCCTTTGCCCTTGATGCGTAATCGTTGTCCGGCCTGGCTGCCAGGTGGGATCGTCAGCAGGATACTCTCTGTGAGTGTTGGCACGGTCACTTTTGTGCCCAGTGCGGCTTCCCATGGGGCAAGGGGCACGACAATTTCCAGGTCCTGATTGACGATATCAAATAGCGGATGCGGCGCGATATGAATCACCAGCCACAAATCACCGTTCGGGCCACCGTTCTCACCGGGCGTGCCCTGGCCTTTCAGCCTGATGCGCTGGCCGTTGCCTACACCTGCTGGAATTTTCACATTCAGCGTTTTGGGGATCTCTCGCTCTACCAGGCCAAACGCATTGTAGACCGGTAGGGAGTAACTGATGGTGCGGCTATGCTCAGCAAGGGTTTCTTCGAGGAACACGGCCACATCGATTTCGATATCGTGCCCACGACGGGCGTGGCGCTGTTGCGACTGGCGAGCGTGTTGACCAAAAATGGAGGAGAAAATATCGTCAAAATCTTCGGCGTTGTAGCTCTGACCTTCACCTTGCTGGAACTGACGGCTGAACTGCGGATCGTTGCGGTGCTGCCACAACTGATCGTATTCGGCACGACGTTGTTCATCGCTTAAGACTTCCCAGGCTTCAGCAACCTCTTTAAAACGCGCTTCGGCGTCGGTTTCTTTGCTGACGTCAGGATGGTATTTGCGGGCGAGTCGACGATAGGCGGTCTTGATGGTTTTGAGATCGTCCGTCGGTTTCACGCCCATGATGGCGTAATAATCCTTTAATTCCATAGTGTTATCTCGTATGAATCAACCCATGAAGAAGGATACCCCTCGGGAAAGGCATCACCGTAAGTTTAGGGTAATCCTGAAAAGTGCGAATGCCAACTATGAAAGGGACGAAAACAGTGACGCCTGACGGCATGAATCGGACATTGTGCACCACCAACGGTAGCAGATGGTTTCTGTTGGTGGTGCGTCGTGCAATATTAATGATCAGGATTTGGTAATAAGAAAACGGACCGTCTCTGCGTAGTTCTGCACAAAGGCATTCACGTTATCGGAATTTAATCCTTTCGGGTTAATCATATATTTGCCGTTAATGAAGATAGCCGGTACGCCTTTCAAATCGACGGCTTTGGCCAATTCTTGCTGTTTAGCGGTCAGTGATTTCACCGCAAAGCTATTCCATGCGGCATCATAATCGCTGGCGCTCACGCCTGCCTGGATAAACACGTTGCGAATATCATCAGCGGTTTTAATCGACTGTTTCTTCTGTACGGCATCAAAAAGTAAAGGTTTAACCTTATCTTCTACATTTAACAGCATGGCGACAGACCAGGCGTGCGTCATATCGGCTCCCAGAGGACCTAAAAAGTCGACGTGGTACTCGGTGAGTTTAACATCCTCAGGTAAGGCTTTTTTCACATTATCAGTAACTTCCAGGACCTCATCGTATTGATAGCAAGAGGGGCAGTAGAAGGAGAAAAACTTCAGTGCAGCAGGCGCTGACGGTACGGCTTTTTCCAGCGTGATAAATTCTTTTCCATCGGTAAATGTTGCGGCCTGAGCACTCACGGTAAACAGCAACCCGATCAGCGGGAGTAGATATTTTTTCATTTTCATATACTCTAAATAACATATTATAAACAAAGATGTTTATAATGAACGCGATGTCCATTACGCCATCATTATAATAAAGCATTTATTTTATAATGCGCTGCTCCTTACTTTGATTTACGCATGGATGCTTTTTAATAACGTATTTAAATGTCTGGGTGGATTTTTTGGAGTTATCGGAAATAGCGAAATATTTCCCTCGTTATATTTTACGGTGGCGATTATTTGTTTCCATGACATACACGCAGGGCGAATGAATGTCCTGCACCGACATAACTTTACAGCGTAAAGGTTGCCAAAACCTCGCCAGTAGCTAAGATAACCGCGTCAATCAGTGAGGGTAAAATGGCAAAACGTCAACGGATGGGATGGTGGTTCCTGTGCCTGGCATGTGTCGTAGTGATGGTATGCACTGCGCAGCGCATGGCGGGTCTGCACGCGTTGCAGATGAACACCACTGCCGCAACCGTTGTTGCCAGCGCGCAAATAGAGGCTGATGACGCCTCACCCGTGACCCCTTGCGAACTGAGTGCGAAGTCATTGCTGGCTTCGCCTCCGGTGCTGTTTGAAGGTGCCATTCTGGTGCTTTGCCTGCTTCTGTCGCTACTGGCGCCGGTGCGGGTTTTTCGTCTGCCGTTTTTCCCACCGCGAGCTATCTCGCCGCCCACTCTGCGGGTTCATCTCAGGTTTTGCGTCTTCCGTGAATGACAGAGCAGCCGTTGCTGACTGTTAGATAATTATTCACGGAGAAAAAATATGATGACTGTTTTCAGGCAGGCGCTGCTCTGTCTGTTATTGCTATGGCTGCCCGTATCCTGGGCGGCTGATATCGGCTGGCTGCGCTCAGCCGAGAATGACCATGCCAGTGTGCGGCTGCGTGCCGATACGTCCGCCGAGGGGGAAACCAGGCTGCTGCTGGACGTCAAACTGGAGGATGGCTGGAAAACCTACTGGCGCTCACCGGGCGAGGGCGGCGTCGCGCCGTCTATTGCCTGGAAGGGCGCCATGCCAACCGTGGACTGGTTCTGGCCCACGCCTGCGCGTTTTGAAGTCGCCAACATTACTACCCAGGGCTATCACGATCGGGTGACGTTCCCGATGGTGGTGCGCGGTACGTCACCGGCTACGCTGAACGGCGTTTTGACGCTGTCGACCTGTAGCAACGTTTGTCTGCTGACAGATTATCCCTTTTCTGTGACGCCTTCTGTCCTGGACGCCACCTTTGCCCATGACTATGCACAGGCCATGGGGCAGATCCCACTTGCCAGTGGTCTGACGGATTCTCTGCACGCCGGGGCGCGCGCTGGAGAACTGGTCGTCGAGGCGCAGCGTAAGGGCGGCTGGTCTACACCGGGGTTGTACCTGGATACTGTCGATGAGGCGGACTTTGGCATGCCGACAATGCGCGTGGAGGGTGAAACGCTGCGCGCCACGATCCCGGTGCATGACAGCTGGGGTGAGGGTGCGCCGGATCTGCGCGGTAAATCGCTCACGCTGGTGCTGGCAGATAACGGTGTCGCTCAGGAAAGTCGTCTTGTCATTGGTGACGCGCCGGCAGCAGAAAGCGCGGCGCTCCCGCTGTGGCAGGTGGTGTTGATGGCGCTTCTGGGCGGGCTTATCCTCAACCTGATGCCCTGCGTGCTGCCGGTTCTTGGGATGAAGCTGGGTTCAATTTTACTCGTCGAGGAGAAAAACCGTCGCCAGGTTCGCCGCCAGTTTCTGGCTTCGGTGGCCGGAATAGTGGTCTCCTTTATGGCGTTGGCCGCGCTGATGACGGTGCTGCGGATGACCAATCAGGCACTCGGCTGGGGGATCCAGTTCCAGAGCCCGTGGTTTATCGGCGTGATGGTGCTGGTGATGCTGACGTTCAGTGCCAGCCTGTTCGGGCTGTTTGAATTCCGTTTACCTTCAAAGATGACCACTACGCTGGCGACCCACGGTGGCAATGGCCTGGCCGGTCATTTCTGGCAGGGCGCGTTTGCGACGCTGCTTGCCACGCCGTGCAGTGCGCCGTTCCTGGGTACGGCTGTGGCGGTGGCGCTAACGGCTTCACTACCCACGCTGTGGGGGCTGTTTCTGGCTCTAGGACTGGGAATGAGTTTACCGTGGCTGCTGGTGGCTCTGCGCCCGGGTCTGGCGCTGCGTTTACCGCGTCCGGGACGCTGGATGACTATCCTGCGGCGTTTGCTCGGGGTGATGATGCTCGGTTCAGCCATCTGGCTGGCAACGTTGCTGCTCCCGCATCTGGGGTTTACCAGCCAAAGTGCTGCCAAAGAGAGCGTCAACTGGCAGCCGCTTAGTGAACAGGCCATTACCGACGCGCTGGCTCAGCATAAACGTGTTTTCATCGATGTGACCGCCGACTGGTGTATTACCTGTAAGGTCAACAAATTCAATGTCTTGAATAAAGAAGACGTGCAGGCCGCCCTGCAGCAGCCCGATGTGGTGGCACTGCGCGGTGACTGGACGCTGCCCTCTGAAGCAATTACCGAATTTCTAAAAAAACGCGGCCAGGTTGCTGTGCCGTTTAACCAAATTTATGGCCCCGGCATGCCGGAAGGCCAGGCGTTGCCGACGCTGTTAACCCGCGATGCGGTGTTAAACACGCTGGTAGATGCTAAAGGAGTTACACCATGAAACTGTTGATTGTTCTGCTGTTGTCCCTGTTTTCTGCCGTCAGTGTGGCGCAAGAGCCCGCGCCGTTTACCCCGGAGCAGGAAAAGCAAATTGAAGCGTTAATTCAGGAAGCGCTGTTTAACGATCCGGACAGTCCGCGCATTGGCGCGAAGCAGGCAAAACTGACGCTGATTAACTTTACCGATTACAACTGCCCGTACTGCAAGCAACTGGATCCGATGCTGGAAAAAATTGTGCAAAAGTACCCGGACGTAGCCGTAGTGATTAAACCGCTGCCGTTTAAAGGTGAAAGCTCGGTGCTGTCGGCGCGCACCGCACTGATGACCTGGCGTGAGCACCCGCAGCAGTTCCAGGCGTTACATGAAAAACTGATGCAGAAAAGAGGCTACCATACTGCTGCCAGTATTAAACAGGCGCAGGAGAAATCGGCGGCAACCCCGGTCACATTGGATGATAAAAGTATGGAAACGCTGAGCACCAACCTGCAACTGGCGCGGCTGGTAGGTGTGCGCGGTACGCCTGCCACGATTATCGGCGATGAACTGATCCCAGGCGCCGTACCGTGGGAAACGCTGGAAGCTGTGGTCAAAGAAAAGCTGGCGGCGGCCAATGCTCAGTGAACTGCGCCGCTGGCTGCGCGAAGGGCTCATCTTACTGGTGCTGATTGTGGGCGCGATGTTGCTGATGGATGCGTGGCGAGCGCCCACGCTCCCCACCGCTTTTGACAGCACGCCATTGCAGACTTTGGAGGGTGAAACCGTTACCTTGGCGGCGCTCAGTCAACAAGAACCTGTGCTGCTCTATTTCTGGGCCAGCTGGTGTGGCGTTTGTCGCTTCACCACACCGGATGTTGCCCGGTTGCAGCGGGAAGGCGAGAACGTGATGACCATTGCGTTACGCTCCGGCAGTGAAGCGGAAGTGTCTCGCTGGCTGTCGCGCAAAGGCGTGGACTTCCCGGTCATCAATGACGCCGATGGCACGCTCTCCCGCAGTTGGGAGGTTAGCGTTACGCCGACACTGGTAGTGATGTCGCAAGGCCGCGTGGTCTCCACAACCAGCGGCTGGACCAGTTACTGGGGCATGAAATTGCGGCTGTGGTGGGCAAAAACGTTCTGAATATCGTGCCGGGGAAACCCGGCATTTTTTTACAGCTGAGATAAACCCTTAACTACACCTGCATTTTTGCGAAAGCGTTCCCGGAAAAATGTCTTGTTTCTGTCACACTCAGTGGTGATTGATAACAACAAGAGGTCGTAGGGATGAATAAATCGCTAATCGCCGCAGCCGTGGCAGGGGTCGTATTACTGTCATCCGCCGCACAGGCGCAGACCGCGCCGGAGGGCTATCAACTCCAGCAAGTATTGATGATGAGCCGACATAACTTACGTGCACCTTTAGCCAATAATGGCAGCGTTCTGGAGCAATCGACGCCGAAGCCGTGGCCACAATGGGATGTGCCGGGCGGTCAACTCACCACCAAAGGCGGGGTGCTGGAAATCTATATGGGCCATTACATGCGTGAATGGCTGGCAGAGCAGGGGATGGTGAAATCCGGTGAATGTCCGGCCCCGGACTCGGTGTATACCTACGCCAATAGCCTGCAGCGTACGGTCGCAACGGCGCAGTTCTTTGTGACCGGCGCGTTCCCGGGCTGCGATGTTCCCGTGCACCATCAGGAAAAAATGGGCACCATGGATCCCACCTTCAACCCGGTAATCACTGACGACTCTGCCGCCTTTAGTCAGCAGGCCGTGCAGGCGATGGAAAAAGATCGCAGCAAAATGCAGCTTAGCGACAGCTACCAGTTGCTAGAGCAAATGACAAACTACAAAGACTCACCGTCCTGTAAAGAAAAACAGCAGTGCTCACTGACCGACGCCAAAGACACGTTTACTGCGAAGTACCAACAGGAGCCAGGGGTTTCAGGACCGCTAAAGGTTGGTAACTCGCTGGTGGATGCGTTCACGTTGCAATATTACGAAGGGTTCCCGCTAAATGAGGTGGCCTGGGGTGAGATCAAATCCGATCAACAGTGGAAGGTGCTGTCAAAGCTGAAGAATGGCTATCAGGACAGCCTGTTTACCTCGCCGGCCGTGGCGCAAAATGTGGCCAAGCCGCTGGTGAAATATATCGATAATGCACTGGTGACCGAGCGTACAAAAGCGCCGAAAATTACCGTGTTGGTCGGTCACGACTCCAACATTGCGTCATTACTCACCGCGCTGGATTTCAAACCGTATCAGCTGCATGACCAGAACGAACGCACGCCGATTGGCGGGAAGATTGTCTTCCAGCGCTGGCATGACAGTAATGCTAACCGGGATCTGATGAAAATCGAGTATGTTTATCAGAGCTCGCAGCAGCTGCGTGATGCACAGGTGTTGACGTTGAAATCACCCGCGCAGCGCGTGACGCTGGAACTGAAAGGCTGCCCGATAGATGCGAATGGCTTCTGCCCGATCGATAAATTCAATAGCGTGCTGAATGCGGCGGCAAAGTAGAGTGAAATAACAAGAAACTCCCCCGTGCAGACGGGGGAGTCATGATGCTAGACGTTTTTACGTTCGATAGTCTGTTCACCCCAAAAGAGTGAGTCTTTGTCCGTTTTCTCGAAGGCTTTGATCAGCACCTCGTCGCTGCCTTCTTCCCAAATTTTCTCCGCCAGTTTCTCGTCATAATGGGCGACTTCAAAAATAGCCTCGGCGATTTCCGGCGATGTATTGCGCAGACGCGCCCATTCACCGACGCGATGGGCTTTCGCTTCTTGAGTTGGCATACGAATCCTCCTGTTGCAGATTAGCCGTTGAGTTTTACTGCCAGACCGGCGACATATTCACCCTGATAGCGGGCGATAGACAACTCTTCCTGACTTGGCTGGCGAGAGCCGTCGGCCCCGGCAATGGTGGTCGCGCCGTACGGTGTCCCGCCGCGAACTTGCGAGACGTCAAACAGCTCTTGCGCGGCGTATCCAATAGGAACGATGACCATCCCGTGGTGGGCAAGCGTTGTCCAGGTTGAGGTAATGGTTTGTTCCTGACCGCCGCCGGTTCCTGTTGAGCTAAATACGCTGGCGAGTTTGCCGTACAGGCCGCCAGAAGCCCACAGGCCACCGGTCTGATCCAGGAAGGTACGCATCTGACCGGACATATTGCCAAAGCGGGTAGGGGTGCCGAAAATAATGGCGTCGTAATCAGCCAGTTCTTGCGGGGTCGCGACAGGGGCATTTTGTGTTTTACCGCCCGCCTTCAGGAAGATCTCAGGCTGCATCGTTTCTGGCACACGCTTAATAATGACTTCCGCGCCATCGACCTTATTTGCACCTTCTGCGACTGCATGGGCCATCGTTTCAATGTGTCCGTACATGGAATAATAAAGCACCAGAACTTTTGCCATTTTACACTACTCCTCGAGTTAACCGTCTGTGTAGCGAATCGCTACCTCTCTTTAAAGATATGACGTACTGCCAGGAGTGCAAATTTCACCATCATTTCTTTGATTTATAACAATTTTAATGGCAGTTCTATTTTGTCGCAAAATGATACATTTTTGAGCAGGTTGGATTTGCTAGTCATAAGAAAGGGTTATTGATTTCCGGCGGTGATTATTCGCCAAATACCGGCAAACCTGTTGCAGAATATTACCGTTAGCCGGTTGTCAGGCCAGTCTTCACTATGCTTAATCCCACGCAGCGAACATAGGGCATTGCCCACAGCTTGCGTGAGGTATCACTCCTCAGTACCTATGCAATATGATGTCTAATCAATGACGGAGGTCAGTAATGGCAAACCATCGAGGCGGTTCCGGCAACTTTGCGGAAGACCGCGAAAGAGCATCAGAAGCAGGTCGAAAAGGTGGCCAGCACAGCGGGGGTAATTTCAAGAATGACCCGCAACGCGCTTCAGAGGCAGGCAAAAAAGGGGGCAAAAATAGCCACGGCAATAACAAAACGTAATTGCCAGGCTGTCTGTTAACTATATCGTGACGTCTGAGCGTTCAACGACAGACGTCGCAAAGCCACCGCCGCCGGATTGTCCGGCGGTTTTTTTGTTTGAAGGATGCACGGTAACTACTTCCCGTGGCCGCTTTAATTTATCCATTCACCGTATGATTTGTTATGCTGACGCCCTCAGAACAAGGGGAGGGCGGATGGCTCAAGGCGTAGAGAAAAAAACAGGTAAACGCTCGCAGGCGGTCAACGCGAAACGCCAGGCCATTTTAACTGCGGCGCTAAATATCTTCTCCCAGTTTGGGATCCACGGAACGCGTCTTGAACAGGTGGCTGAGCAGGCGGGCGTGTCAAAAACCAATCTGCTCTATTATTACCCGTCAAAAGAAGTGCTCTATATTGCCGTGTTACGCCAGATCCTCGACATCTGGTTGGCGCCGCTGAAGGCCTTTCGTGAAGACTTTGCGCCGCTGGTGGCGATCAAAGAATATATCCGCCTCAAACTGGAAGTTTCCCGCGATTACCCGCAGGCATCACGGCTGTTTTGTATGGAGATGCTGGCAGGTGCGCCGCTGCTGATGACCGAGTTGACGGGAGATCTCAAAACGCTGATTGATGAGAAATCCGCGCTGATTGCCGGGTGGGTCAGTAGCGGAAAACTGGCTCCGGTCGATCCGCATCATCTGATTTTTATGATTTGGGCTTCAACCCAGCACTACGCCGACTTTGCTCCACAGGTGGAAGCAGTGACGGGTGCGACACTACGCGATGAAGCCTTTTTTAACCAAACGGTTGAGAACGTCCAGCGGATGATTATCGAAGGGATCCGCGTGCGTTAACCGGCGGGCGGTAACGGGCAGCTTAAATCACCTTCTTCACACTGCAGCAGCGAGGCGAGAAACGCTTCGCGCTCGTGGGTTTTATCGGTCAGACACTGGCTCGCGATCATCGATTGCACGCTGCCGCCTTCCGTACCTGAGCTGATTAACGCGCAGTCAGCATCGCGCAGAGTTATCCACGCGACTTGCGCCTTTTTCAGTAATTCACGTTGAGTGGGCGCTGCACGCTTAAGCGCATTCTGATAGGTATCATTGAGCTTTGCATCCGCCGTTTTAAACTGCTCAGCAGCGCAGGTGTTCATCTCAGTTTGGGTGTTCGCGTTGGTGCAGTCTTCTGCCAGCGCCGGGCTGCTGAGCAGCAGTGCCGCACATGTCAGTACAATTCGTTTCATGCTTCTCTCTGACTCCATAAAAAAGGCCCCGTTACCGGTAATACTGTTCATTCAACGACTCAGTTTCAGAAAGCATCAACCAGTGTTGGGGAGGTGATGAACATGCTATCTCAGAGAGAGGTTCCGTTCACCTCATGTTCATCGTTTTTCTGAGGCACCGATTCCTGTGAACGTGTAAAGGGCGTTTTCCGCCACGCCCTTTACAATCCCGGCTCCCGGCAGGAAAATTGCCACTTCGTGGTTCCCTCCGCTTATTCCTCCAGGCTATCGGGCCGGGCGCGAGGTAGCGTCCCTGCAAAACGCGCCCTGAGCCAGCATCCATGCTGGCTCTCCCGGTCTTACGGAAACACGTCGGCAATTTTCAGCCGGACCAGCCCACACCTGTCCACCTGTGCTTTTACTTGAATATCTCTGAACAGCAAAACGGATATAGCTGAAAGCCAGAGCGCTGAAGCGACACCCTGGTCCGGCTGAAAATCGATGAGCCGTTGACGGCTGACCGGGTCTGCCCGCAGGGATGCGGGCAGAGGGGACGGCCTGCATGGATGCAGGCTCGGCCCCGACCCGACAGTCAGACGGAATAAGACGAATAACTCGCGTAGCGACGATTTTCCCGCCGGGAGCCTGGGTTGCAAGGGAGGCGGCGGTGAGCCTCCCTTGCACGTTCACGGGTACCTGAGCTTCAGAGAAATGATACCGCTGAGGTGAACGGAACCCTGAGCAAGAATCACATGTTCACCCTACATGCTTAACTGAATGGTATTGCCGTTACCGGAGCCTTAATTAACCATACCCTTAGCCGATTGTCATCAGGCTGGCGTTACCGCCAGCAGCAGCGGTGTTGACGCTCAATGAGCGTTCAATATACAGCCGCTCCAGCAGGATATTGCTCTCACCACGGGCAAAGCCTTGTACCGAGACAATTGCGCCATCCCGTGCGGCAACCGCCTCGCATAACGCGCGCAGTTGATCGGAATCACCGTGGAAGATAACGGCATCGAACGGTTGTACGGTCAGATTATCCGCTTTGGCAAACTGGATGCGCCCGGAAAGAGCGGCAGGCAGACGTTTTGCCAGATCGCGGTGGAAAGCATCATCCGGCCACAGGATGAGACTGCCCACGGAAGCCACGGCGGCGACCTGAACCAGTGCGTCCTGTTCGTTATCGGCAATACACAGAACGCGATCGCGAGGTAACAGCGTCCAGGTGTTGCGCTCGCCGGTAGGGCCAGGCAACAAACGCTGAGTTCCGGCCTGCGCCAGTTCAGCAAACTGTTGGCACAGGGTCTGCAACGCCGGGCGATCGGCTGCCCATTCGGTGAGGGCATCCAGCGGCTGGATCAGCGCCGCCTTGAGCTGTGCATCGACAGGGTAATCGGCATCCTGGCGCGCCAGGGTGATGCTTAGCGCATTTTCCGGACGGTTAGCCAGCAGACGGTACAGATACAGCGGACCGCCGGCTTTCGGACCGGTGCCTGACAAGCCTTCGCCGCCGAAGGGCTGCACGCCGACCACCGCGCCAACCATATTACGGTTGACGTACAGGTTACCCACGTGTGCGGAGCCGGTGACCTGAGCGATGGTTTCATCAATACGGGTATGCACACCCAGCGTCAGGCCGTAGCCGGAAGCATTGATTTGCTCAATCAGATTGCCCAGATTGCTGCGGGTGTAGCGTACGACGTGCAGCACCGGACCAAACACCTCTTTTTGCAGTTCGTCGAAGCTCTCCAGCTCAATCAGCGTCGGCGCAATAAAGGTACCGGTTTGCCATTCCCGCGCATCCTCGCTGTTTTCACGTGCAGCCTGGAATACCGGACGTCCCTTGGCGCGCATGGCCTGAATGTGGCGCTCAATATTGGTTTTGGCCTCATCGTCAATAACCGGCCCAATGTCAGTGGTCAGGCGGCCCGGATTGCCCATCCGGCATTCGGCCATCGCGCCGCGCAGCATTTTCAGTGTGTGCTCGGCGATGTCATCCTGCAGGCACAGGACGCGCAGTGCCGAGCAGCGCTGTCCGGCGCTGTCAAAGGCGGAGGCCAGCACATCAACGACCACTTGCTCCGTCAGCGCCGAGGAGTCGACGATCATCGCGTTCATTCCACCGGTTTCGGCGATCAGCGGGATCGGACGGCCTTGCGCGTCAAGACGGCGAGCAATATTACGTTGTAACAGCGTGGCGACTTCCGTTGAACCGGTGAACATCACGCCGCGTACGCGCTCATCGGACGTCAGCTGTGCCCCGACGGTTTCACCCTGGCCGGGCAACAGTTGTACCACGCCTGGCGGCACGCCAGCTTCCAGTAAAATGGCGATCCCCTGGGCGGCAATCAGCGGTGTCTGTTCTGCCGGTTTTGCCAGCACGCTATTGCCTGCAGCCAGCGCGGCGGCAATTTGCCCGCTGAAGATGGCCAGCGGGAAGTTCCACGGGCTGATACAGACCACCGGGCCGAGCGGACGATGGGTTTCGTTATCAAAATCATCGCGGACTTGCCCGGCGTAATAATGCAGGAAGTCGACCGCTTCACGCACTTCGGCAATGGCGTTGCTAAAGGTTTTACCTGCTTCGCGAACCAGAATGCCAATCAGTTGCTGCATCTGGCCTTCCATCAGAACGGCGGCGCGATGCAGAATAGCGGCGCGCTCCTGCGGCGGCGTTGCGAACCAGATCGGCGCATTATTTACCGCGCTTTGTAACGCTTGCTCCACTTCATTCGGGGAGGCTTCACGCACGTAGCCCACAATATCTTTCGGCTCCGCTGGGTTAATTACCGGCGTCATTTGTCCGTCAGTCACCGGATGCTCCAGCATCGGTTTCGCGTGCCATTTTTGCAGTGCGCTGTTGAGCAGGGCAGAGGACAGCGAGGCCAGGCGATGTTCGTTCGCCAGATCCAGTCCGCCTGAGTTTTCGCGTCCCTTGCCGTACAGGTCGCGTGGCAGCGCAATCTTCGGATGCGGTAGACCCGCCAGGCCTTCCTGCTGCGCCAGTTTTTCTACGGCTTCGACCGGGTCGGCGACCAGTTCATCCAGCGGCAGAGTGGTGTCGGCAATACGGTTAACGAATGAGGTATTCGCGCCGTTTTCCAGCAGCCGACGCACCAGGTACGCCAGCAGCGTTTCATGGGTCCCTACCGGTGCGTAAATACGGCATGGGCGGTTCAGTTTGCCATCGGCAACTTTGCCGGTAACCTGCTCGTACAGGGGTTCACCCATGCCGTGCAGGCACTGGAACTCGTACTGTCCGGGATAATAGTTCTGACCCGCTAACTGATAAATGGCCGCCAGCGTATGGGCGTTATGGGTGGCAAATTGCGGGTAGATCAGATTCGGCACGGCAAGCAGTTTTTTGGCGCAGGCCAGATAGGAAACGTCGGTGTAGACCTTACGGGTATACACTGGATACCCTTCCAGACCGTCCATCTGGGCGCGTTTAATTTCGCTGTCCCAGTATGCGCCTTTTACCAGGCGGATCATCAGGCGACGGCGGCTGCGCGTGGCCAGATCAATCAGATAATCAATCACGTACGGACAGCGTTTCTGGTAGGCCTGGATGACAAAACCAATCCCGTTCCAACCCGCCAGCTCAGGTTCGAAGCACAGTTTTTCCAGCAGATCGAGGGAGATTTCCAGGCGGTCTGCTTCTTCGGCGTCAATATTGATGCCAATGTCGTACTGACGCGCCAGCAGGGTGAGCGACTTCAGGCGTGGATAAAGCTCGTCCATTACGCGATCGTACTGCGCACGGCTGTAGCGTGGGTGCAGCGCCGACAGCTTGATCGAAATCCCCGGCCCTTCATAAATGCCGCGTCCATTAGACGCTTTACCAATCGCGTGGATAGCCTGCTGGTAAGACACCATATAGGCCTGCGCGTCAGCGGCGGTCAGTGCTGCTTCTCCCAACATGTCGTAGGAGTAGCGGAAACCTTTGTCTTCCAGCTTCCGTGCGTTAGCCAGTGCTTCGGCGATGGTTTCCCCGGTGACGAACTGCTCCCCCATCAAGCGCATCGCCATATCGACGCCTTTGCGGACCAGCGGCTCGCCGCTCTTACCGATGATGCGGTTCAGCGAGCGCGAGAGGCTGGCTTCGTTATGTGTGGAGACCAGGCGTCCGGTAAACAGCAGTCCCCAGGTTGCCGCGTTGACGAATAACGACGGGCTGCGTCCAATGTGCGACTGCCAGTTACCGTTGCTGATCTTGTCGCGGATCAGCGCATCGCGCGTGGCTTTGTCGGGAATACGCAGCAGCGCTTCCGCCAGGCACATCAGCGCAACACCTTCCTGAGAGGATAGCGAGAACTCTTGCAAGAGTCCCTGTACCATGCCGGCGCGACCGCTGGCGGTTTTCTGGTTACGCAGTTTGTCGGCTAACTGATATGCCAGCTTATGAGCCTGTTCAGCGATCGGTTGCGGCAGACGCGCCTGTTCCATCAGCATCGGTACGGCGTCGGTTTCTGCACGACGATACGCGGCGGTGATCGCCGCCCGGGAAACAGACTGCGGCAGGATCTGCTCGGCAAACTCGAGGAAAGGCTGGTGAGTTTCATTCTGGTATGCCGAGGCGTCATCACCTTCATTGGCTGCACCCGCCAGTAGGGCAGGCAGCTCAGGCAGGGCATCGTCATTTTCCAGTCTTTCGAGATAATTAAAGATGGCTTGTTTGATCAGCCAATGCGGCGTGCGATCGATTCGTGTTGCGGCTGTTTTAATACGCTCGCGTGTGGCGTCGTCCAGCTTAACCCCCATCGTGGTGGTTCCCATGCCGTTTACTCCTGTTGTGCTGAAATACGGGACTGATAGTTACTGAGAAATATCCACTATGTTGCAACTTTGTGCAACCGTGTTAAATGTGACTTGGTTTGCAAGCTTGAAAATGAATGAAATGTTAATAAATGTGGTATTTGTTGGGGTGTCTGTAAAAAATACGAGCGCTTTTTCTCTGCGGCAGTTAACACTTTTTAAAGGTGCAACCGCGAAAAGTGTGAGAGAGTGCAACCTCCAGAAAAATGCTATCTACTCGAGATCAAAATTGATGTAAATGGTGTGTTAAATCGATTGTGAATGATCCTTGCTTCCGGCAGGATACGGTCGCCCAGGTCAACATAGATATCTTTGCCACGTTCCGGCAGGGTAATAAAACGGCAAGCCACGGCATTGTCGATACATAATTTTGGAGAGTTTTGATGGCTATTAGCACACCGATGTTAGTGACATTCTGTGTCTATATTTTTGGCATGTTGTTGATTGGGTTTATTGCATGGCGTTCAACCAAAAACTTTGATGATTACATTCTGGGTGGACGCAGCCTGGGGCCGTTTGTCACCGCGCTTTCCGCCGGGGCATCCGACATGAGCGGCTGGTTGCTGATGGGGCTGCCGGGGGCGATTTTCTTGTCGGGGATTTCAGAAAGCTGGATCGCCATCGGCCTGACATTAGGCGCATGGATCAACTGGAAGCTGGTGGCTGGACGTTTACGCGTACACACCGAGTTCAATAATAATGCTCTGACGCTACCGGATTACTTTACCGGTCGTTTTGAAGATAAAAGCCGCGTGCTGCGTATTATTTCCGCGCTGGTTATTCTGCTGTTTTTCACCATCTATTGTGCTTCAGGGATTGTTGCAGGGGCGCGTCTGTTCGAAAGCACCTTCGGCATGAGTTATGAAACAGCGCTGTGGGCGGGTGCGGCAGCGACGATTATCTATACCTTTATTGGTGGTTTCCTGGCCGTCAGCTGGACCGATACCGTGCAGGCCAGCCTGATGATTTTTGCTCTGATCCTGACGCCGGTGATGGTGATTATTGGCGTCGGCGGCTTTGAAGACTCGCTGGAAGTGATCAAACAAAAGAGCATTGAGAACGTGGACATGCTCAAAGGCCTGAACTTTGTCGCCATTATTTCCCTGATGGGCTGGGGGCTGGGTTACTTCGGTCAGCCGCACATCCTGGCGCGCTTTATGGCGGCAGATTCTCACCATAGCATCGTGCATGCACGTCGCATCAGCATGGCATGGATGATCCTGTGTCTGGCGGGCGCGGTGGCCGTTGGTTTCTTCGGTATCGCCTACTTCAATAACAATCCGGCACTGGCCGGTGCGGTGAACCAGAACGCCGAGCGGGTGTTTATTGAACTGGCGCAAATCCTGTTCAACCCGTGGATTGCCGGTATTCTGCTGTCGGCTATCCTTGCGGCGGTGATGTCGACGCTGAGCTGCCAGCTGCTGGTGTGTTCCAGTGCCATTACGGAAGATTTGTACAAAGCGTTCCTGCGTAAAAATGCCAGCCAGAAAGAACTGGTGTGGATTGGCCGCGTCATGGTACTGGTAGTCGCGCTGATCTCTATTGCTCTGGCAGCTAACCCGGAAAACCGCGTTCTCGGTCTGGTGAGCTACGCCTGGGCTGGCTTTGGTGCGGCATTCGGACCGGTGGTGCTGTTCTCCGTACTGTGGTCGCGTATGACCCGTAACGGTGCGCTGGCGGGGATGATCATTGGTGCGGTTACGGTTATCGTCTGGAAACAGTTCGCCTGGCTGGGCCTGTATGAAATCATCCCGGGCTTTGTGTTCGGCAGTATTGGTATCGTGGTGTTCAGCTTGCTGGGTAAAGCACCTTCAGCCGCAATGCAAAAACGCTTTGCTGAAGCTGATGCGCATTATCATTCTGCACCGCCGTCACGTTTACAGGTTGAGTAATCTACTTATTGCTTCTACAGCCCGCCGCGTGCGGGCAATGCCGTTCAGTTAAGCATGTAGGGTGAACATGTGATTCTTGCTCAGGTTTCCGTTCACCTCAGCAGTGTCATTTCTCTGAAGCGCAGATACCCGTGAACGTGCAAGGGAGGCTCACCGCCGCCTCCCTTGCAACCCAGGCTCCCGGCGGGAAAATCGTCGCTGCGCGATTCATTCGTCTTATTCCGTCTGCCTGTCGGGTCGGGGCCGAGCCTGCGTCCCAGCAGGCCGTCCCCTCTGCCCGCATCCCTGCGGGCAGACCCGGTCAGCCGTCAACACCTCATCAATTTTCAGCCGGACCAGGGTGTCGCTTCAGCGCTCTGGCTTTCAGCTATATCCATTTTGCTGTTCAGAGATATTCAAGTAAAAGCGCAGGTGGTCAGGTGTGGGCTGGTCCGGCTGAAAATTGCCGACGTGTTTCCGCAAGGCCGGGAGAACCCGCAGGGATGCGGGTTCGGGGCGCGTTTTGCAGGGACGCTACCTCGCGCCCGGCCCGGTCGCCTGGAGGAATAAGCGGAGGGGATTGCGAAGCAACAATTTTCCGTGCCGGGAGCCGGGATTGTCAAGGGTGCGGCGATAGCACCCTTGACACGTTCACTGGCCTTCAAGGCATAGAAAAACGATGAACATGAAGTGAACGGAACCTTTCTCTGAGATAGCATCTTCATTACCTCCGGCAGCACATGTTGATACCTTCTGAAAACGTGTCGTTAACTGAATAATATAGCGCCGCGTGCGAGCTTTTTATGCCGCTTCGCAAAATCAAAGTAACCCTTATCAGACTAACTGTTTACATTAAGTCATCATTCTCAAAACATTCTTCTTGAGTTTTTCTTTTCTGTAATGATAATCACTATCACTGTAATTTACTTTTCTTTTCACGAGTTGACTGAGAATAACGTTTAAGGGTACTTCGCATGTTTGTTCCATTTCTGATTATGTTGCGCGAAGGCCTAGAGGCCGCGCTGATTGTCAGCCTGATAGCCAGTTACCTGAAACGGACTCAGCGCGGTCGCTGGATTGGCGTAATGTGGATTGGTGTTCTACTGGCGGCGGCGCTATGCCTGGCGCTGGGGATTTTCATCAATGAAACTACCGGTGAATTTCCGCAAAAAGAGCAGGAGCTGTTTGAAGGGATCGTGGCAGTGATTGCCGTGGTGATCCTCACCTGGATGGTCTTCTGGATGCGTAAAGTTTCGCGCAACGTCAAAGTTCAACTGGAGCAGGCGGTCGATAACGCGTTACAGCGTGGCAATCATCACGGATGGGCGCTGGTGATGATGGTCTTTTTTGCCGTCGCTCGTGAAGGCCTGGAGTCGGTTTTCTTTCTGCTGGCGGCCTTTCAGCAGGATGTGGGTATCTGGCCACCGGTTGGAGCGATGCTGGGACTGGCAACGTCCGTCGTTCTGGGCTACCTGATATATCTCGGCGGGATCAGACTGAATCTCGGGGCCTTCTTCAAATGGACCAGCTTGTTCATTTTGCTGGTGGCCGCAGGTCTTGCCGCCGGAGCCATTCGCGCGTTCCACGAAGCCGGGTTATGGAATCATTTCCAGGATGTGGCATTTGATCTGAGCAGCGTGCTGTCGACGCACTCGCTGTTTGGCACGCTGATGGAAGGGATTTTTGGTTACCAGGAAGCGCCAAGTGTCAGTGAGGTTGCCGTCTGGTTTATCTACCTGATCCCGGCACTGATTATGTTTGCATTACCGCCTCGTTCAGGCTCTACGGCGTCTCGTACTGCACCCTGATAACAACGCGACGCAGAATATCATTTAGTTACAACATACTTATTTATAGGGATAGGTCATGACGATTAACTTTCGCCGTAGTGCGCTGCAGCTGGGTATGGCTGCGCTGTTTACTTCTGCTTTTGCCTCACACGCCGCAGATATTCCCAAGGTCAATGTCACGGTTAACGACAAACAGTGTGAACCGATGACAATCACGGTTAATGCCGGAAAAACCCAGTTCATTATTCAGAACCACAGTCAGAAAGCGCTGGAGTGGGAAATCCTCAAAGGCGTGATGGTGGTGGAAGAGCGTGAAAATATTGCGCCGGGCTTTAGCCAGAAAATGACCGCCAACCTGCAACCTGGCGAATATGATATGACCTGCGGCCTGCTGACGAACCCGAAAGGGAAGCTGATCGTCAAGGGCAGCGCAACGGCAGATGCGGCACAGAGTGACGCCCTGCTGAGCCTGAGCGGTGCAATTACCGAATACAAAGCCTATGTAACCGCAGAAACCGCACAGCTGGTGGCGGGGACCAAAGCATTTACAGATGCCATTAAAGCCGGGGATATCGAGAAGGCTAAATCCCTGTATGCGCCGACGCGCCAGCATTATGAACGTATTGAACCGATTGCTGAGCTGTTCTCTGACCTCGATGGCAGCATCGATGCACGTGAAGATGATTACGAGCAAAAGGCCGCCGATCCTAAATTCACCGGCTTCCACCGTCTGGAAAAAGCGCTGTTTGGCGACAATACCACCAAGGGGATGGATAAATACGCCGACCAGTTGAACACCGATGTTATCGACCTGCAAACGCGCATCAGTGAACTGGCCTTCCCACCGTCTAAAGTGGTTGGCGGAGCGGCGGGTCTGATTGAAGAAGTGGCCGCCAGTAAAATTAGCGGCGAAGAAGATCGCTACAGCCACACCGACCTGTGGGATTTCCAGGCCAACGTCGATGGCGCGCAGAAAATTGTCGATCTCCTGCGTCCTCAACTGCAAAAATCCAATGCTGAACTGCTGGCAAAAGTGGATGCGAACTTCAAAAAAGTCGATAGCATTCTGAGCAAGTATCGCACCAAAGACGGGTTTGAAACTTACGACAAACTGACCGATGCTGACCGCAACGCGCTGAAAGGACCGATTACGACGCTGGCAGAAGATTTGTCGCAATTACGCGGCGTACTGGGTCTGGATTAAGCATCATGCAACAAGATAATGAAAACGGCGTGAGTGAACCCTCACGCCGACGTCTGTTAAAGGGCATGGGAGCATTGGGCGGCGCGCTGGCACTGGCGGGCGGCTGTCCGGTTGCGCATGCGCAAAAACCGCACAGTGCGCCGGGCACTCTGTCACCCAATGCGCGCGATGATGTACAGCCCTTTTATGGACCGCATCAGGCGGGGATCCTGACGCCGCAGCAGGCCTCGATGATGCTGGTGGCATTTGATGTCCTCGCCAGCGACAAAGCAGATCTTGAACGTCTGTTCCGTTTATTGACCCATCGCTTTGCGTTCCTGACCACCGGCGGCCCGGCTCCAGAAACGCCGAATCCGCGCTTGCCGCCAATGGACTCCGGCATACTGGGGGCTTACATTGCCCCGGACAACCTGACGATGACGCTGTCGGTCGGCCATTCACTGTTTGATGAGCGCTATGGCCTGAAAGCACAAATGCCAAAAACGCTGCAAAAAATGACGCGCTTCCCGAATGATTCGCTGGATGCGGCGCTGTGCCACGGGGATCTGCTGTTACAAATTTGCGCCAACACGCAGGACACCGTTATTCACGCGTTGCGCGATATCATCAAGCACACGCCGGATTTGCTCAGCGTGCGCTGGAAGCGAGAGGGATTTATCTCCGATCATGCTGCACGCAGTAAAGGCAAAGAAACCCCGGTAAATTTACTCGGTTTTAAAGACGGGACCGCGAACCCGGATGGTACTGATGAAAAGCTGATGCAAAACGTGGTGTGGGTCACGGCCGATCAAGGCGAGCCTGCATGGGCGGTAGGGGGCAGCTATCAGGCGGTGAGACTTATTCAGTTTCGCGTGGAGTTCTGGGATCGCACGCCGCTTAAAGAGCAGCAAACCATTTTTGGTCGCGATAAACAGACCGGCGCTCCGCTGGGAATGCAGCATGAGCATGATGTACCGGACTATGCCAATGATCCTGAAGGTGAGGTGATTGCGCTCGACAGCCATATCCGGCTGGCGAACCCGCGGACCAAAGAGACCGAATCCAGCCTGATGATGCGTCGTGGCTACAGCTATTCGCTCGGTGTGACGCAATCTGGACAGCTGGATATGGGGCTGCTGTTCGTATGCTATCAACACGATCTGCAGAAAGGTTTTTTGGCCGTACAGAAACGCCTGAATGGTGAAGCGTTGGAGGAGTACGTTAAGCCGATTGGCGGCGGTTACTTCTTTGCTTTACCGGGCGTAAAAAAACCGGACCACTACCTCGGACAATCTCTGCTACAAGCCTGATACCCGTGCCCCGCGCCTGTGCGGGGCAATTCCTCACATGTTGACCTGATACAGCGATGAACGAAATAATTAATTTTCGTGATACGTGCTGCAGTGAAATAATTCTGTCATCTCTCTGTAAGAGACTGTTGCCAACGATAAGATGGAATTTAGTTAACAATAAGTAAAAATATTGTTGCATTGAGAATAAATTCTGTTGTACTTATATGTAACAGCGGTAGTTCCCGGCAGTGATAGTCATTCACTATGGAGATCGCGAATGGTAACGTCCTGTATTGGACAGGTTTCTTACATTATCACCACCTTACGCGGACGTTTCTCTTCCGGTAGCCATCTCGTCACCGCTAAATTCCTCTCTCTTCCACATCTTATCCTTGTTACTGACGCCTTATACGGTGCGCGTAGCCGTGTGTGGTGTCTTATTCGTAGGCAAGCAATGGCTTACAAGGAAGCCAACCCTCAGATGTTCGTGCGCATAATCGTGCCGAAGATGGCGCGTGTGATGTATACCTACAACTCAAGGTGCTATCCATGGGAAGACAAAAAGCAGTGATCAAAGCTCGTCGTGAAGCAAAACGTGTGCTGAGACGGGATTCGCGTAGCCATAAACAACGTGAAGATGAATCGGTCACCTCGCTTGTGCAGATGGGCGGCGTAGAAGCGATTGGTATGGCGCGTGACAGTCGCGATGCCACACCTATCACGGCGCGAAATGAGGCTCAGGCGCACTACCTGAATGCTATTGAGAGTAAACAGCTGATCTTCGCTACCGGTGAAGCCGGGTGTGGTAAAACCTGGATCAGCGCGGCAAAAGCAGCAGAGGCTCTGATCCACAAAGATGTGGACCGGATCATTGTCACCCGTCCAGTTCTGCAAGCTGATGAAGATCTCGGCTTCTTACCTGGAGATGTTTCCGAGAAGTTTGCTCCCTATTTTCGCCCGGTGTATGACGTGCTGGTAAAACGTCTGGGTGCCTCCTTTATGCAATATTGCCTGCGACCTGAGATTGGGAAGGTAGAAATCGCGCCGTTCGCGTATATGCGCGGACGGACATTTGAAAATGCCGTTGTCATTCTCGACGAGGCTCAGAATGTCACTGCTGCGCAGATGAAGATGTTTTTGACGCGCCTCGGGGAGAATGTGACGGTAATTGTGAACGGGGATATTACCCAGTGCGATTTACCGGCGCATGTTCGATCCGGGCTAAACGATGCGCTGGCCCGCTTCGAAGAAGATGACATGATTGGAATCGTTTGTTTCAATAAAGATGATTGCGTTCGCTCGGCGCTTTGTCAGCGGACGCTTAACGCTTACAGCTGATAGGTTCTGCGTCTTCAAGGCCCGGGGAACCGGGCTTTGTTTTTTTATAAGCAGGGATAATCGTTTATATGCATATAAAAAACACAGACACGCTTCTTTGCAGGATGCCTGATGGCGCTTCGCTTATCCGGCCTACGGGGATTTGCGTTGTCGGCCGGATAAGATGCTCGTATCGCATCCGCCATATTGCAACAGACGAAAAAAAAGCCCGTACTTGCGTACGAGCTCTTCTTCAAATATGGCGGTGAGAGAGGGGTTCGAACCCTCGATACGTTGCCGTATACACACTTTCCAGGCGTGCTCCTTCAGCCACTCGGACACCTCACCGTATTGTTGTTCCTGCGTTAGCGGAACGGGCGCTAATGTAGGGGAAACACCGCCCCGACGTCAATCTACTTTTTAAAAAAAACGTGCATTTACACAAACTTCAAGCAACATGGGGCGTAAATAAGCAAGAATTGCTTTTTTTGCCAGCATCCTAAAATTTGCTATTCTGATATTCCTTGGAAAATGATGATAAGTGCGAGAAAGTTCCGCATAACACTGCTCAGGAGTTAATATGGAAATACTTTTCTATCACCCGACATTCGATACGGCCTGGTGGCTGAAGGCACTGGCTAAGGCAATCCCAGGCGCAAATGTCCGTGAATGGAAGCGGGGTGATAATGCGCATGCTGACTATGCCCTCGTCTGGCATCCACCGGTTGATATGCTGGCAGGTCGCAAGTTAAAAGCTGTTTTCGCGTTGGGCGCCGGCGTGGACTCTATCCTCAGCAAGCTAAAAGCCCACCCTGAAATGCTGGATGCGTCAATCCCGCTTTTCCGTCTGGAAGATACCGGTATGGGTCTGCAAATGCAGGAATATGCGGTGAGTCAGGTGCTGCACTGGTTTCGACGCTTTGATGACTATCAGGCGCTAAAAAGTCAGGCGAAATGGCAACCGCTGCAAGAGTATACCCGCGAAGAGTTTACTGTCGGGATTATGGGGGCAGGGGTATTAGGGGCCAAAGTGGCTGAGAGCCTGCAAGCATGGGGCTTCCCGCTGCGTTGCTGGAGTCGGACGCGTAAATCCTGGCCCGGTGTGGAAAGCTTTGCCGGTACCGCAGAGCTGGCGGCGTTCCTGAGCCAAACGCGGGTGCTGATTAATCTTCTGCCAAATACGGCAGAAACGGTAGGTATTATTAACACCGGGCTGCTGAATCAATTGCAGGATGGGGCGTACGTGCTTAACCTGGCTCGCGGGGTTCATCTGAAGGAAGACGATCTGCTGGCTGCGCTGAATACCGGAAAGTTGAAGGGCGCGATGCTGGACGTCTACAGCAGCGAGCCGCTACCGGAAAATAACCCTCTATGGAAACATCCGCGCGTGGCGATGACGCCGCATATTGCCGCCGTGACGCGTCCTGCAGAGGCCGTAGACTATATCTCACGCACCATTTTAAACCTTGAGAGTGGGAAAGCCGTAACGGGTCAAGTCGATCGCGTTAGGGGATATTGATAACAACCCGGCCAGCCGCCGGGTTTCGTCTAAACACCGTCCTACAGCTCTAATTATTTAGGGTATTAATGGTGGAGATACCTGCTATCCTTGACGAAAAATGACTACAGGAGAGAATTATGTATCCCGTTGACCTGCATATGCATACCGTCGCCAGCACCCACGCCTACAGTACCCTGAGTGATTACATCGCCGAAGCCAAACGCAAAGGTATCAAGCTGTTTGCGATCACCGATCACGGGCCGGACATGGCAGATGCCCCGCATCACTGGCATTTTATTAATATGCGCATTTGGCCAAGGTTGGTGGACGGGGTGGGAATTCTCCGCGGTATTGAAGCGAATATTAAAAATATTGACGGCGAGATCGACTGCTCCGGTCCGATGTTTACTTCCCTGGATTTAATCATTGCAGGCTTCCATGAGCCGGTTTTCGCACCTGTTGATAAAGACACGCATACCCAGGCGATGATTGCCACAATGGCGAGTGGTAATGTGCACATTATCAGTCATCCAGGAAATCCAAAGTATGAGTTAGACTTTACCGCCGTCGCACAGGCGGCAGCGAAATACCAGGTAGCACTGGAAATCAATAACTCCTCATTCCTGCATTCACGTAAGGGCAGTGAAGACAACTGTCGCGCAGTCGCCGCAGCGGTACGCGATGCCGGTGGATGGGTGGCGTTAGGATCGGATTCCCATACCGCCTTCACGCTGGGGGAATTTGGTGAATGCCGTAAAATCCTGGATGATGTGAACTTCCCGGAGGACAGAATTTTAAACGTATCGCCAAAACGCCTGCTGGCGTTTCTGGAATCGCGCGGCATGGAGCCTATCGCGGAATTTGCTGAACTTTAATTGTGAACTAACTGGAATACAACAATGAACGAGTTTTCTATCCTGTGTCGCGTCCTGGGATCGCTGTTTTACCGCCAACCGCAGGACCCGTTACTGGTTCCTCTTTTTACCGTGATCGGTGAGGGTAAACTGTCAGCAAGTTGGCCACTGGAGCAAGATGAACTGCTGGCTCGCTTACAGAAAAGCTGTGATATGCCGCAGGTGGCTGCAGATTATAACGCGCTGTTTGTCGGTGAAGAGTGTGCGGTGCCACCTTATCGCAGCGCTTGGGTCGAAGGTGCTAAGGAATCCGATGTTCGCGCATTCCTTTCTGCGCGCGGCATGCCGCTGTCGGATACTCCTGCTGATCATATCGGCACATTGCTGCTGGCTGCGTCATGGCTTGAAGATCAGTCTGCTGAAGATGAAAGTGAAGCGCTGGAAACGTTATTCGTTGACTATCTGCTCCCGTGGTGTGGCGCGTTCCTTGGCAAAGTGGAAGCGCATGCCAGTTCCCCATTCTGGCGTACCATGGCGCCGCTGACGCGCGATGCGATTGGCGCGATGTGGGACGAGTTGCAGGAAGATACCGAAGAGTAAATGTGATTTAAGTCACTTTATTCTGCAACGCAATTTATCAGCTTGCATAAATTGTGTGCACGATCTCATTATCATGCCGTTTTTCTGCTAAGATGCGCGGCATGAACATACTTCTTTCTATTGCAATCACAACGGGCATTCTCTCCGGTATCTGGGGATGGGTGGCCGTTTCTCTTGGTTTACTCAGTTGGGCAGGTTTTTTGGGTTGTACAGCCTATTTTGCCTGTCCGCAGAGTGGGCTGAAAGGGCTGTGGATCTCAGCGTGTACGCTGTTAAGCGGTGTGGTGTGGGCGTTGGTGATTATTAACGGTAGTGCGCTTGCCCCGCATATGGACATCATCGGCTATGTCATTACGGGGATTGTTGCCTTCTTGATGTGCATTCAGGCTAAGCAATGGTTGCTTTCATTTGTGCCGGGTACGTTTATTGGTGCATGTGCAACATTTGCAGGGCAGGGGGACTGGCGTCTGGTTCTGCCTTCGTTAGCAGTGGGACTGGTGTTTGGCTATGCAATGAAGAACAGCGGACTGTGGTTGGCGTCCCGCCGTGAAAACCGAGAATCACCTTCGTTGACCAGTAAATAATAAAAAGCGTGAGGTTACCCTCACGCTTGTCGTTGTCTTTTCATATTAAGTATCAGGATTCCGGCGGTACCGACAAATGACGGTATTTAACCAGAATATCGTTATCGACCTGTTTCTTATCCTGCAAGTCCCATAATCCGCGATCAATCCCGTCGTTAATCAGGAAAATAACCCCAGTTTCAATGGCTGACATCAGGCACAGCATAACGGGTTCGTTAGAGGTATAACCGATTTCACCTTCCAGCAGACGTTGGTAATCAATGAAGCGGAATACCCCAGCCTGGACTTCATAGGAGAGAATGGTTTTGCTGGTGTTCACCGAAGAAAGGATTTCACCCGTGCTGACGTTGACCACACGCAGGTTGACCGCAATCTGATCAAGCTGGTATTGCGTGTCTGCGCCAATACCGAAATAACGCGCGCCAACCCCACCAGACTTAACGTTGCTTTCATAACCGATGATAGACCCTTCCACCATTACGTTTGCGGCGGTCAGTGACTGAAGCGGAATACGGTTATTTACAGCAACGGTACCGTTTTCTTGCGCAGCACGAATAATTTTTCGTTCGTTAAGCAAGTTCTGTAATCCCTGACGCTCCAGCGGTACAAACCAGCGAGAATCCTTCAATGCGGTGACCAGCATCGCCGTGGCACTTTGCGGGACAGCCGTTGAGAAGTTACTTGCCGGGTAAGGCTTAAATTGACCCGTTTCATCTTGAATGTTGTAAACCGAGACAAAAATCTTGCCCGTAGGCATTGGCAGGTGCGTCAAGTCTTTATAGCTTTGGGCACGCGGCATTAATGTCGGTTTAGCGGCTTCTTGTGGCGGGGCTGTTAAGCATCCGCTGAGTAAGAATATTGCAACCAAAATAAGTAAGCGCTGCATGATTTTTTCCTTTCGTAGCTATAGCTTAGAAATCGGCTGACTGTGTTTGTAAACCCGACACTTCTATCGTCGATGTTTTGCCCGTTTTCCTGTCTGTGACATTGAGTTGCAGCTGCCCATCCCGGTTGGCGATATCAATGATAAAATCATTGGTTACCATCCTGCCCGGCTTACCGGTATTAATATTGGTAAGCAGACCGCCGAGAATTTGTGACTGGATGGCCTGGGTAAAGTTGTCCAGGGCCGATGGGGTTTCAAAACCGAAATCGTCACCACTTGGATCTTTATACGAGTTTTGCGCCTGCGCACTGTTCAGCAAAAAAGCGCCGTTATTTGGGTTGCCACCAAAGTTTGGATTGCGGAACTGGAACGTCATGTTTCCGGCCCAACTTAATGGTGAAATTAGCATGAGCAAAACCACTGCATGTTTGACACGCATGAAAGCCTCCGGACAAAATCATGTTTTAGAATTCATCACGCGCTAAATCGCTTGTGCTTAATAGTGTTTGATCTATTTGCCGACGATTTAATGCATCTTCTGTTTCAGCCAGAGCGAAGACGACTATTTTGTCGAAGTCTCTTTTCGTCGGGAATAAAAAAGTCTGGAAGATAACGTCCTGATTGATCGTTATGGTGATCCAACTTCCCCAACGTGCACTGGGTCTTTCATTGATGGTTAAGTTTCCTGTGTACTCACTTTCCCACTTGTCGCTAAACGCACGATAAAAATCATGGCCGATTGAAGAGACAGTGTGGTCGGTTAACAGTCCGGGAACCTCCACTTCTACAGCGGCGTGTAGATTCCCGGCAGCAAGGAATAAATTTGCTGCCACAATCCAGTTCAAATAGCGTTTCATGGCATTATCGCCTGAGGTTATCATTGGCCCACGAGACCGCCTGCGTACGGTTCTTCACAGCTATCTTTTTGAAAAGATTATAAAGATGCGTTTTTACCGTATTTTCACTGATAAACAGTGAGCGTGCGATTTCAATATTTGAGGCGCCGATACGCAGTTTATTAAGGATCTCTTTTTCACGATGTGTGAGTAGTGCTGACTCTGTACTGTTATAACGATAGTTTCCAGAATGTGTGATCAGGTAGCTGGCGAGCTTTTGCGAGAAGTAGCATTCACCGCGTAAAACGCCTTGTAACCCGGCCACCACACGCTGTTCATCTTCTGCTACGTAAAATACACCATTGATATGCGGCCAGTTTTCAATATCCCGGTACGGATAATCATCGGGTGTATTCAACAATAACGTCTTTATACTGTTGTTTTTTCTACTTAAGTTATCTTGCCAGTAATGGATCAGCTTTTTATCTGCCTCCATCATATCCAGTAAAACAATGCAGCTGGAGGAAATATCGTCCAGAGAACGTTGAATATTATGCAGTTTTCCGGTGAGCGCCAGCGATTGCTTTAAATGTTGTAATAATGCAGTTGCCTGCAGGGACGGTTTAGTGATCAACAATAATGTATGACCATGAATACTATGGACTTCATTAAACATGATGAAACTCCACTTTTATAGTCGCACACCTGACAGCTGCCTCTACTAAAATAGAGGCACCAGAAGTACTGACAGATGCTGCACTGCTGTGTAGAAATAAAATATCGACCCAAAGGGGTGAAAATATTAAAACAAATGGACTTCAACTGATTTCAATCTAGCTATTACAAATCTTAAAGCAAGTGTTAAACTTGTTACAGAATGTAAATTTATATATTAAAATGTGATTTTAAGGTTTTTATTGAGTTTAGATTTGATAGGAAAGTTGTACACTTTACTGTTATTGCATAGATTTAAAAAATCATACAAATTATATTAATTGCATGATAAATAAGAAGTTTATTAATAGTTCTTTCGTTTTAGCTTTCTAATGAATTCTGAAGTTTTTGTCTCACTTTACGTTGAGTAATTTTCGACAGAAAAAAATGATGTTTGTCACGACTTGCGCCAAGGCCTATCAACACCTCGCGCTGCGAGGGCCTGAAGTCGCTGAAGATTGGTTTTTTATGCTTCTGCATAGAAATGCACATCTCACGCTAAAGCCAAAATAAAATGTATACAGATAACAGCGTTATTGGCTGTTAATTAGTACTTTGGGGTGAATCTGAATATAAAAATACCACTCGCGGGTGAGTTATTTAAAATGTTTCAACGGACATACTCTTCATCGTAACGTGGCATTAACAAGTTTAAGTCATGTTAACAACAAAACTTGAGTGGTAAATAATTCAACTTCATGTACGACCAGGTCCAGGGTGACAACATGAAAAACAAGTTGTTATTTATGATGTTTACAATGCTGGGTGTGCCTGGAATTGTGTCCGCAACAAGTTATGACATGGCTAATGCAGAATATAACTTTGCGGTAAATGAATTAAGTAAGTCTTCATTTAATCAGGCAGCCATTATTGGTCAAGTAGGCGCTGGGAACAGTGCCAATACACGCCAGTCGGGCTCGAAGCTATTGTCGGTCATTTCGCAGGATGGTTCAAGTAACCGAGCGAAAATAGATCAGGCAGGATCATATAATCTTGCATATATAGATCAGGCGGGTAGTTCCAATGATGCGAGTATAAAACAAGGTTCTTACGGTAATACGGCCGTTATTATCCAGAAAGGTTCGGGTAATAAAGCAAATATTACCCAGTACGGTACACAAAAAACAGCAGTTGTGGTGCAGAGACAGTCGCAAATGGCCATTCGCGTGACTCAACGCTAATCCATGAACGACTTTTAAATCAATCCGATGGGGGTTTACCATGAAACTTTTAAAAGTGGCAGCATTCGCAGCAATCGTAGTTTCTGGCAGTGCTCTGGCTGGTGTTGTTCCGCAATGGGGCGGCAACGGCAATCACCATGGTGGTGGTAATAATTTTGGTCCAGAATCATCAATGAGTATTTACCAGTATGGTTCTGGCAACATTGCGAATGCGCTGCAAAGTGATGCACGTAAATCCGATGTGACCATCACCCAGCATGGGCGTGGTAACGGGGCAACCGTCGGACAAGGTGCTGATGACAGTACCATTAGTCTGAAACAGTCAGGCTTCAGCAACAGCGCTGACATCAATCAGTGGAATGCTAAACGTGCGGACATTAACGTGACCCAATACGGTGGTCGCAACGGTGCGGTGGTTAATCAGACTGCGTCTGACTCCAACGTTCTGGTTCGTCAGGTTGGTTTTGGCAACAACGTCACGGCTAACCAACATTAATTCAGTCTGCTGACTGAGAATAAACAGGGCGAAAGCCCTGTTTTTTTTCGGGAGAATAGTATGCATACGCTATTACTTATTGCCGCGCTGTCAAATCAAATCACCTTTAATACAACCCAGCAAGGCGAAATGTACACCATTATTCCTCAGGTAACGTTAACGCAACCCTGTGAATGTCAGGTACAAGTCTTCGCGATACGTGAAGGGAAGGGGGGGCAAAGCCAAACGCAGCAGAAAACAAGCCTTTCGGTCCCTGCTAATCGGCCGATTGATTTAACTAAGCTGAGCTTTAATATTTCCGCTGAGGACTCAGTAAAAATTATTGTCACCGTTTCGGATGGGCAATCGCTGCATCTCTCACAACAATGGACAGACTCATCCGGTCATTCTTGAGGGACTGAAGTATTTGCAGGTCGGGTGTGGCTGGGAGCGCATTGCTGTTCTATGAATATAGAAACGTGAAGATGTTTTTATCGGGTCGTTAATCGCAGCGGTGAAGGATCATACCGATCCCTCAAGAGGACTAATCATTGAGGAACCTTTATGTGTACTTTAGCGAACAGAATTCTGAGTATTGGCATTGGTGTTTTTTCTCTTTTTACAGTATCCGTAAGTGCTCAACAAATCTCAGCGGGTGGGATTATTCATTTTCGCGGTGAAATAGTGGAACCGCCTTGTGAAGTTAGCACCCAGCAACAACAGATAGAAATGTCATGTATACGCGACGGCAAGATGCAAAGTAGCCGTTTTAATGCGCAACAGGTCACTCTGGTGCCGCAGAATGTTAAGCAAATTGCGAGCGCTAACATGCACTACCTCAATGAGCAGAAAACCCTCGCTATTCTTAACATTGAATATAAATAAGTCGTTCTGGCGTAGATATGCAGCCGTTTCGTTAAAAAGTGAGATTTCCTGGAAAACCCTGCTGTACACTGAAGAGAAGGTGTTTCGTCAGGGGAAGTTTATGCAATCGCGTGTTCATGTGGTACAGGGCGACATTACGACGATGGCTGTTGATGTGATCGTCAATGCTGCCAATTCGTCCCTATTGGGAGGCGGTGGTGTGGATGGGGCAATTCATCGCGCTGCCGGACCGGCATTGTTGGAGGCCTGCAAACAGGTTATCCAACAGCAGGGAGAATGTCCAACGGGTCATGCGGTCATCACTCTGGCAGGCAATCTTCCTGCGAAAGCGGTTATTCATACCGTGGGGCCTGTGTGGCAGGGGGGCGATCATCATGAAGCTGAACGTCTCGAAGAGGCCTATTTGAACACGCTGCAACTGGCCTTAGCCAATGGCTATCAATCCATTGCTTTTCCGGCGATTAGCACGGGAGTGTATGGTTATCCGCGCGCAGCAGCAGCGGAAATCGCCGTCAACACGGTGTTGAGGTTCACGACCCGCCGGCCGCTACCTGAGCAGATTTACTTCGTGTGTTTTGATGACGAAACGGCCCAACTTTATAACAGATTACTCACCCAGCAAGGCGATGATAACCCAGCCTGATATGACGCGGCTCGAGCGTGCAATTACTCCGCTTTGCGCCAGCCATCCTGAACAATGCGGCATCCTTGCGCTGGATGACAGTCTGGATGCGTTTGCCGCTCGCTATCGACTCACTGAAATGGCGGAACGCTCCCTGGATGTGCAGTATTACATCTGGGAGAACGACATGTCCGGGCTGCTATTGTTTTCGGTACTGCTGGCCGCAGCGAAACGTGGCGTGCAGGTCCGTTTGTTGCTGGACGACAACAACACGCCGGGTCTGGATGATACGCTGCAATTACTGGATAACCACCCGAATATCGAAGTCCGCCTGTTTAATCCTTTCTCTTTTCGCATCTTGCGTGCGGTGGGCTATTTAACCGATTTCGCCCGACTTAACCGCCGTATGCACAATAAAAGTTATACCGCCGACGGGGTGGTCACGTTGGTTGGCGGGCGCAATATCGGTGACGCCTATTTTGGCGCAGGCGAACAGCCGCTATTTTCAGATTTGGATGTAATGGCCGTTGGGCCGGTGGTGACCGAGGTTGCGGATGATTTTGAACGTTACTGGCAGTGTCAGTCCGTTTCAACACTCAAAAAAGTGCTCTCACTGTCAGAGCCTGAACCTACCCAGCGTATTGACCTGCCGGAGTCCTGGTATAACGATGATATAACTCGCCGTTACCTGAATAAGCTGGAAACCAGCCAGTTTATGGCCAGTCTCGATCGGGGGGCGTTGCCGCTGATTTGGGCCAAAACACGCCTGCTCAGCGACGACCCGCTAAAAGGTGAGGGGAAGGCTCCGCGCCATTCGCTATTACCTCAGCGCTTGTTCGATATTATGGGCTCACCTACCGAGCGTATTGATATTATTTCCGCCTATTTTGTGCCTACACGGGCGGGCGTGGCCCAACTGCTGCGTTTGGTGAGAAAAGGGGTCAAAATTGCCATTCTAACCAATTCGCTGGCGGCGAATGATGTGGCAATTGTTCATGCCGGCTACGCGCGCTGGCGAAAAAAACTGCTGCGCTATGGTGTGGAATTATATGAGCTTAAACCGACACGCGATCGCGCCACGGCTGTACACGATCGCGGATTAACCGGTAATTCGGGCTCGAGTTTGCACGCTAAAACTTTCAGTATTGACGGGCGTAAGGTGTTTATCGGCTCGCTTAATTTTGATCCGCGCTCCACATTGCTCAACACGGAAATGGGATTTGTGATTGAAAGCGAAAGCCTGGCTGCACTGATTCATAACCGTTTTATGCAGAGTCAGCATGATGTTGCCTGGCAATTGCGTCTCGATCGCTGGGGACGGATTAACTGGATTGACCGCCAGCAGGGTCATGAGCAGGTGCTGAAAAAAGAACCCGCCACCGGATTCTGGAAGCGGGTATTGGTGAAGCTGGCCTCGATATTACCGATTGAATGGTTGCTCTGAACGACGTAACCCAAGCTAACCAGTGACGGCCTTGTTTTTGTCCTGCTTAACCGGCGGTTTTCCTGAAAACAAAAACTTCAGTACCGGGATCCGGAGATGAATTTCGTACAGTATCACCGCGATCCCGACCACAAACAGCAGTCCACAGAGAAAGCCCAGCAGATTGGATGAGATGTGCGGTGTGATATAGGCGCCGAAAAACAGCGTTAACGGATGATGCACCAGATAAATAAACAGCGATGCATTGACAAAATAGGTTACGCGCGCTGACTGAAAATTCAATAAACGATAGCCGAGCGAAAAGACCACGTTAACCATCAACAGCCCCAGAACCATGGTTACCACGTATTCAGTTTCATACATCCAGGCGTCGCCGTTGCCGTAACGTTGGTTGAGTAGGTACGCCACAAAGGCCGCTCCTGCACCGAGAGTGCAACCACGCGAGGGGGTGGTGAACAGCGCCTTCAGATTGGGATTAATGAATGCCAGCGCGCCGAGCATAAAGAAAGGCACATAAAACAGCGTTTGCATGACGACAAAATTAAACATGCCGTCGCTGAGGATCGAAGGGTAGAGAATAAAAATGGTTCGTCTGACGACGGCGTAGCCCACACCAAGCAAGGCAAAAATTAGCGTTAACTTTACCATTGACGCTGGGGCAGGGGGCGTTCCCTGCTGGCTTTCCTGACGCTTCTTAATTTGGGTAAATACCCACATGCTCACGGTCGTTAACACCACAAGGACCAGCAAAAACCACAGATGAGAAATGAGCTCCCAGGCAAGGGCGTTATATTTATCGTACCCGCTGAGCGTGTGCCAACTCTCTGCTTTCCCTTTTACATATTGCAGCATGATAAATTGCGGCAGTGTGAGCAAGGGAATCGCGGTCAACATCGGGATCCCCACGCGCTCAACACGCACTTTCCACCAGCGTTTTAATGGATAGCGTAAAAACAACATGTAGGAAAAATAACCCGAAATAACAAAAAACACCTGCATGCGAAACGCATGGATGAAGTCGTTAAACAAGGTTAGCCACCACGACGGTTCAGCACTGTTCACGTGCCAGGTGTGTGTGGAATAGATCAATGAGATATGGAATGGGATCCCCAACAACATCAGCCAGGCGCGGATGGAGTCAAGAAAATATTCACGCGGAGGGGATACAGAGCTCATAAACAGTTACGTATTCTCAGACTTTTCGTCTTATCCCTAAGACGAATAATGGTTACATTCGAGGGCAACCCTACACGAAGTCCAACAACCTGTCTCCAGGATAAGCACGCAAAGTGAAAACAGGCAGATGAACCTGATTAAACCATGAGCCAGCGCGCGAACAATACAGGGATTCAGTTGTCGGAATACCCGATTATCCATTAAAATGGATCGGATCAATATAAGCACACAAAGGGGGAAGTGCTTACTAATTATGAAACATAAACTACAAATGATGAAAATGCGTTGGTTGGGTGCAGCAGTCATGTTAACGCTGTACACATCTTCGAGCTGGGCATTCAGTATTGATGATGTGGCAAAGCAAGCTCAATCCTTAGCCGATAAAGGCTATGAGGCGCCTAAAAGTAACTTGCCCTCCGTTTTCCGCGACATGAAGTATGCGGATTATCAGCAGATCCAGTTCAATCACGATAAAGCCTACTGGAGCAATCTCAAGACCCCATTTAAGCTCGAGTTCTACCACCAGGGTATGTACTTCGACACGCCGGTCAAGATCAACGAAGTTACCGCCACAGCGGTAAAGAGAATCAAATACAACCCGGATTATTTTAATTTCGGCGATGTTCAGCATGATAAAGACACGGTAAAAGATCTCGGTTTCGCCGGGTTCAAGGTGCTGTACCCGATCAACAGCAAAGATAAAAACGATGAAATCGTCAGCATGCTCGGTGCCAGCTATTTCCGCGTCCTGGGAGCCGGTCAGGTTTATGGCCTGTCTGCACGCGGCCTCGCTATTGATACCGCACTGCCTTCCGGTGAAGAATTTCCCCGTTTTCGCGAGTTTTGGATCGAACGTCCAAAACCGACTGACAAACGTTTAACCATCTATGCATTGCTGGACTCCCCACGCGCCACCGGGGCCTATCGTTTTGTGATTATGCCAGGCCGTGACACGGTGGTGGACGTTCAGTCCAAAGTTTACCTGCGCGACAAAGTAGGCAAACTGGGCGTTGCGCCGCTGACCAGTATGTTCCTGTTCGGGCCGAACCAACCGTCTCCGGCGACCAACTATCGTCCGGAGCTGCATGACTCTAACGGTTTGTCTATCCATGCTGGCAACGGCGAGTGGATTTGGCGTCCGCTGAATAACCCGAAACACCTCGCGGTGAGCAGTTTTGCGATGGAAAACCCGCAGGGATTTGGTCTGCTGCAACGTGGCCGCCAGTTCTCGCGTTTTGAAGATATCGACGACCGCTACGACCTGCGTCCGAGTGCCTGGGTAACGCCGAAAGGTGACTGGGGCAAGGGGAAACTTGAGCTAGTTGAAATCCCAACCAACGATGAAACCAACGACAACATCGTCGCTTACTGGACGCCGGACCAACTGCCTGAAGCAGGCAAAGAGATGAACTTCAAGTACACGCTGACCTTTACCCGCGATGAAGACAAACTTCATGCGCCGGATAATGCCTGGGTACAGCAGACACGTCGTTCTACCGGTGATGTCAAACAATCGAACCTCATTCGTCAGCCTGACGGCACGATTGCATTTATCGTGGATTTTGCCGGCGCAGATATGAAAAAACTGCCGCAGGATACCCCAGTCACCGCGCAAACCAGCATTGGTGATAACGGTGAAATCGTTGAGAGTACCGTGCGTTATAACCCGGTCACTAAGGGTTGGCGTCTGATGCTGCGCGTGAAAGTGAAAGATGCGAAGAAAACCACTGAAATGCGTGCTGCGTTGGTCAATGCCGATCAGCCGTTGAGTGAAACCTGGAGCTACCAGTTACCTGCCAATGAATAAGACAACTGAGTATATTGACGCAATGCCGCTTTCGGATATCGAGAAAGCGGCACTGCCGAAAACTGACATCCGCGCCGTTCATCAGGCGCTGGATGCTGAGCATCGTACTTACTCGCGCGAAGACGATTCACCGCAGGGGTCTGTTAAAGCTCGCCTTGAGCAAGCCTGGCCGGATTCTCTGGCCAAAGAGCAGTTAATTAAAGACGATGAAGGACGCGACCAGCTGCAGGCTATGCCGAAGGCTACGCGTACATCTATGTTTCCCGATCCCTGGCGTACCAACCCGGTAGGCCGTTTTTGGGATCGTCTGCGTGGACGCGATGTTACGCCGCGTTATCTTTCTCGTTTGACGAAAGAAGAACAAGAAAGTGAACAGAAATGGCGTACCGTCGGGACGATTCGCCGCTATACGCTGCTTATCTTAACGCTGGCGCAAACGGTCGTTGCGACCTGGTATATGAAGACCATTCTTCCGTACCAGGGCTGGGCGTTCATTAATCCGGCAGACATGATGGGGCAGGACCTGTGGGTCTCCTTTATGCAATTGCTGCCCTATGTGCTCCAGACCGGTATCCTGATTCTGTTTGCGGTATTGTTCTGCTGGGTATCGGCAGGGTTCTGGACCGCGCTGATGGGGTTCTTGCAACTGCTGATTGGCCGCGATAAGTACAGTATTTCCGCGTCAACGGTGGGGGATGAAGCATTAAACCCTGAGCACCGCACCGCGTTGATCATGCCTATCTGTAACGAGGACGTTGACCGCGTATTCGCGGGGCTGCGCGCCACGTGGGAATCGGTGAAAGCCACGGGTAATGCTGCGCATTTCGATGTCTACATCCTGAGCGACAGCTACAACCCTGATATCTGCGTGGCGGAACAAAAAGCCTGGATGGAGCTGATCGCTGAAGTGCAGGGCGAAGGACAGATTTTCTACCGCCGTCGTCGTCGTCGTGTGAAGCGTAAAAGCGGCAACATTGATGACTTCTGCCGTCGCTGGGGGAATCAGTACAGCTACATGGTCGTCCTGGACGCTGACTCAGTGATGAGCGGCGATTGCCTGACCGGTCTGGTGCGTCTGATGGAAGCGAACCCGAATGCCGGTATTATTCAGTCGTCGCCAAAAGCGTCCGGTATGGACACGCTGTATGCACGCTGCCAGCAGTTTGCTACGCGCGTGTATGGGCCGCTGTTTACCGCCGGGCTTCACTTCTGGCAGCTCGGGGAGTCGCACTACTGGGGTCACAACGCGATTATTCGCGTGAAGCCGTTTATTGAGCATTGTGCGCTCGCACCGCTACCGGGTGAAGGCTCGTTTGCGGGTTCGATCCTCTCCCATGACTTCGTGGAAGCGGCGTTAATGCGTCGTGCAGGCTGGGGGGTGTGGATTGCCTACGATCTGCCGGGTTCTTATGAAGAGCTGCCGCCAAACCTGCTTGATGAACTGAAGCGTGACCGTCGTTGGTGTCACGGCAACCTGATGAACTTCCGTCTGTTCCTGGTCAAAGGGATGCATCCGGTTCACCGTGCGGTGTTCCTGACGGGCGTGATGTCTTATCTGTCTGCCCCGCTGTGGTTTATGTTCCTCGCGCTTTCAACCGCATTGCAGGTGGTGCATGCGCTGACGGAGCCGCAATACTTCCTGCAGCCGCGTCAGCTGTTCCCGGTGTGGCCGCAGTGGCGTCCTGAACTGGCGATTGCGCTGTTTGCCTCAACCATGGTGCTGCTGTTCCTGCCGAAGCTGCTGAGTATTTTGCTCATCTGGTGCAAAGGGACGAAAGAGTACGGCGGTTTTGTCCGCGTGACGCTGTCGCTGCTGCTGGAGGTGCTGTTCTCCGTGCTACTGGCGCCGGTGCGTATGCTGTTCCATACCGTCTTCGTGGTCAGTGCTTTCCTCGGTTGGGAAGTCGTCTGGAACTCGCCGCAGCGTGATGATGACTCTACTCCGTGGGGTGAAGCGTTTATGCGTCACGGCTCCCAGCTGCTGCTGGGTCTGGTCTGGGCGGTCGGTATGGCCTGGCTGGATCTGCGCTTCCTGTTCTGGCTGGCACCGATAGTCTTCTCCCTGATCCTGTCGCCGTTTGTGTCGGTGATTTCCAGCCGTTCAACGATAGGGTTACGTACCAAGCGCTGGAAGCTGTTCCTGATCCCGGAGGAGTATTCTCCTCCGCAGGTGCTGGTGGATACGGATAACTACCTGGTGATGAATCGCAATCGCTCGCTGGATGACGGCTTTATGCACGCGGTGTTTAACCCGTCATTTAACGCACTGGCTACGGCGATGGCGACCGCGCGTCACCGCGCCAGTAACGTGCTGGAGATTGCCCGTGACCGTCATGTCGAGCAGGCGCTGAACGATACACCTGAGAAACTGAATCGCGATCGCCGCCTTGTGCTGTTGAGCGATCCGGTGACTATGGCGCGTTTACATTATCGCGTCTGGAACTCGCCGGATAAGTATTCGTCGTGGGTTAATTATTATCAGGGGATAACCCTGAACCCGCTGGCACTCAGGAAGAAATAGAACGCCTGAAATGTGAAAATACCGGCCTGGTGCCGGTATTTTTTTATGCGGATGACAATGTTGTTAATGAGGGTTCAGGTGCGAATACTTGCGGTTGGAATCATGGTCATCTTGCTGAGCGGTTGCGGCAGTATTATTAGCCGCACGATCCCGGGGCAAGGTCACGGAAATCAATACTATCCCGGCGTGCAGTGGGATGTCCGGGATTCAGCATGGCGCTATGTCACCCTGATCGATCTGCCTTTTTCACTGGTGTTTGATACGCTGCTGTTGCCCCTTGACATCCACCATGGTCCCTACGAGTAATTACCGCTCATCCCATTCGTCGGCTGCTGTCTGACCTTCCTCGGTATCCAGAGGTGGTTCAAGCTGGAATTCGCCTTCATCCCACTCGTGGAGGGTATTTTCCTCCAGCCACTCCTGGCGAATTTCAATCTCATCATAATCGCCATCAAAGACGCTTTGTGCCGCTTCACCGCTCAGCATCGGCAGACATTCGCCTTCCTCATCTTCGTCGGCGAAAAACTCAGCCTGCCACATGATGTCACCATCCTGTAGCACATACTTTTGTACGTTCAACTGCTGAACACTGGCGTCGTCCGCATCTAGGTCGGGGTTATCAGCCAGAAACTCTTCACGGGCAGCATCAATGGCTTCTTCCAGCGTGGCATACATGGTCATCAGCGTCTCCCTTTGATTTAATGAGGTATTCAGGGAAATAATAGTTGATTCTCCGCTAGTGCAAGTATGAATGCACAAAAATCATTGCGTGCGCTGGGTTTCGCGACGTCGGCGCAGGCTGTTCCAGGAGTAGAGCGCGTTAAATAAGACCACTCCCGCGGTCACGCAGAAGACCGCGCGAAAACCATAGTTGGCTGAAATAGCTGCGCCCATCAGTGGCCCCGTCACGTTGCCAATATCACGAAATGACTGGTTGTAGCTGAAAATACGCCCGGCTATTTGGTTGGTTGAGTTATAGACCAGCAGCGTTTGTACGGCAGGGAGCAGTGCGCCGTCGGCGGCTCCCAGCAAAAAGCGCAGGACGCCGAGCTGCCAGGGCGTCTGGACGAATGACATGGGGATGAGCAGCAATACGGAAATGACCAGAGCGACAATCAGGATCTTCTCCGGGCCTATGCGGTCGCCTAATTTGCCCAGCCTTGGCGCGCTGAGTAAAGCGGCCACGCCGGGAACGGAAGCGATCATGCCGCTGATAAAAGCGATATTGCCGACGTTACCCGCCAGTTCCCGCACATACAGCGTCAAGATAGGTGCGATGGATCCGGTTGCGATCTGAATGATCAGTGTGGTGACGAACAGACTCAGTACCAGCTTTGGATTTTTTAAGGATCCGACGACCTCCCGAATGTGCAACATCTCTTTTTTGCTGACCGGTTGAAAATGCTCACGAATAAAAAATAACGTCAGCATAAAACAGAGCAGCAGCACGCTGGCGGTAATAAAGAAAACGGGGCGCAACCCGTATTGGTCGGCAAGCAAGCCTCCCGCCAGCGGGCCCAGCAGTGCGCCACTGACGCCGCCGGTTGAAAGTGTTCCCAGCGCCCAGCCGCTTTTATTGCGCGGCACCTGGGTGGCGATCAGCGCATTCGCATTGGGAATGAACCCACCAAGCAGTCCCAGCAGCGCACGCAGGATCAAAAACTGCCAGATATTTTGCGCCAGCCCCATTAGCAGCATCACGACAGCCATCCCCAGCGCTGAGCGCAGGAGCATGATTTTCCTGCCTTTGCGATCTGCAAGGCCGCCCCAGAAAGGTGAAGCGATAGCTGAAAAAAGAAACGTAATGCTGAACACCAGACCCGACCACATGTTCAGGGCACCGTGTCCCGTCACGCCGAGGCTTTCGACATACAGGGGTAAGAAAGGCATCACCAGGCTAAATGCTGCACCGGTTAAAAAGCAACCGAGCCAGGCAACCGTGAGATTACGCTTCCAGTTGATGGAGACATCTGAGGGTGACATAGCGATCCGCAGTGTGGCGCGCTGTTTGCGCTATCGTGTAAAAATAAGTAAGCAGACTAATTATGCGCCTGGTTGATAGTCGCTGCAATGTGCAGAGCAGTAAAACCTAAACAGGGGGGCGAGATGTTGCAGCCCGCGGGCTGCAACAAAGGGTCAGTACAAGGAAGGTGCGCCTTCAGGGCGTGTTTTGAACCGGCGATGTAGCCACATATATTGCTCCGGCGCCATCATGATGCATTTCTCAATAATTTTGTTCATCCACGCGGCGGTGGTTTCAGCATCGTCCAGCGGCGGCGAACATTCCGGCGGCAGCATAATCAACTGATACCCTTTGCCGTCAGGTTTACGACGAGGGACAAACGGCACCAGACACGCATTGGACATCCGCGACAGCATCCACGTCCCAGAGGTGGTTGCAGCCTGCTCTACAGCAAACAGCGGCACAAAGACGCTGGAGCGTGGGCCGTAGTCGTGATCCGGGGCATACCAGACCACTTCACCTTTCTTCAGAGCCTTGACCATCCCTTTTAGATCTTTACGATCGAGCATTGATTTATTGGAGCGCATACGCCCCCAGGTTTGCAGCCAGTCGAGCAGCGGATTGTCGTTGGGGCGATACACCCCGATACCGGGTTCCTGTAAACCAAACTGACGCGCGCCTAATTCAAGCGTCAGAAAGTGCAGACCCACTAACAGGATCCCACGCTGCTGTGCCTGAACATCACGAATATGCTCCATGCCGATTACTTCGGTCCAGCGCGTAATACGACGGTCGGACCAAAACCAGGCCATGCCAGTTTCCACTACGCCCATGCCGACGGACTCAAAGTTTTTTACCACCATCTGCTGACGCTCTTGTTCGCTCATCTGTGGGAAGCACAGCTCCAGATTACGCGAAACAATCTTTGCCCGGCGTCTCATCACATGTAACGCCAGCCGACCTAATGTACAGCCCAGCTTATAGAGGAACGGATAGGGTAACTGCACGATCAACCAAAGGATGCCAATACCTAGCCAGGTTAACCAATAACGTGGATGCAAAAGTGCAGCCGAGAACTTGGGTAAATTCGTCATGTCTATCCTGTCATTAAACGACCAATGCCCTGTATTGTCGCATTTTTTCGCGCGTATCAAAAATTTGTGACGGGAGAATGGCTGGTTTTTCGTCAATTGTTGTGACGCTTTTATCATGAAGTATGAAATGTAGCGTAAAATGTGTGGATGTAAATTGGCGATGTTTGCTTTATGATGCCGGCCGATTTTCATCTTTTTACTGACTGCAGGAAACGTACACCATGCCAGTGTTACACAACCGCATTTCGAATGACGCGCTCAAAGCTAAAATGTTGGCGGAATCTGAGCCGCGCACCACGATTTCATTTTATAAATATTTCAACCTCGTTAATCCTCAGGATACGCGTGATGCGCTGTACCAACTGTTCACCGAGCTGAACGTTTTCGGGCGCGTATATCTGGCGCACGAAGGCATTAACGCACAAATCAGCGTGCCGCAAAGCAAGGTTGAGGCATTCCGTCAGCAGTTGTACGCGTTTGATCCTGCATTTTCCGGGCTGCGACTTAACATTGCGCTGGACGATGACGGAAAATCGTTCTGGGTACTGCGCATGAAAGTCCGTGAGCGTATTGTGGCGGATGGTATCGATGATCCTGCTTTTGATGCCAGCAACGTTGGTGATTACCTGAAGGCGGCAGAAGTAAACGCCATGCTTGACGATCCTGACGCGGTGTTTATCGATATGCGCAACCACTATGAGTATGAGGTGGGGCACTTCGAGAACGCCATGGAGATCCCGGCAGATACGTTCCGCGATCAGTTGCCGAAAGCCGTTGAAATGATGCAGGAACATAAAGATAAAAAAATCGTAATGTACTGCACGGGCGGTATTCGCTGTGAGAAGGCCAGCGCCTGGATGAAATACAACGGGTTCAGTAAAGTCTGGCACATTGAGGGCGGCATTATTGAATATGCCCGTAAAGCTCGTGAACAGGGACTTCCGGTACGCTTCATCGGTAAAAACTTTGTTTTTGATGAGCGGATGGGGGAGCGGATCTCTGAAGACGTTATTGCGCATTGTCATCAGTGTGGTGCGGCGTGCGACAGTCATACCAACTGCAAAAATGACGGCTGCCATCTGCTGTTTATCCAGTGCCCGGCCTGCGCCGAGAAGTACAAAGGGTGCTGCAGCGATCTGTGTTGTGAAGAGAGTACGTTGCCTGAAGAGGAACAACGTCGCCGTCGCGCAGGTCGTGAGAATGGCAATAAAATTTTTAATAAGTCCCGTGGCCGTCTGAATACTAAACTGGGTATTCCGGACCCTGCGCAATAAAATGATGCCGGATGAGGGCTACAGCCTCATCCGGCTTCCATTTTGGCAGCATTGAGATGCTATTTCTGCTGAACACCTTCTACCGAGATGATTAAGTCTACTTCCTGTGAAGCAGGCCCCAGGTCGGTGGTGATGTTAAAGTCCTTCAGCTTAATCTTCCCTTGTGCTTCAAAGCCTGCACGGGTGCCACCCCACGGATCGCCACCCTGACCAATAAGCTTCGCGTCCAGCGTGACCGGTTTGGTGACGCCGTTCAGCGTCAGATCCCCGGTAATATCCAGGTCGTTACCCGCTTTCTTCACGCTGGTGGAGGTGAAGGTCGCCTGCGGGAATTTGGCGACGTTAAGGAAATCTGCGCTGCGCAGATGCTTGTCACGCTCGGCATGATTAGTGTCAACGCTGTTGGTGTTAATGGTGACGTTCACTTTATCGGCGGCTGGATTTTTTTCATCGAAGGTAAACGATCCGTCGAAGTCTTTAAAGGTGCCGTACAGCCAGCTGTATCCCAGATGCTGAATACGAAAATTAACAAAGGCATGTTGTCCTTCTTTGTCGATTTTGTAATCTGCCGCGATGGCCGAACCGGTGGTAAACAGTAAAGATGCGAGAGTCAGTCCCAGCAGGTTTTTTTTCATTTTAAGCTCCATAGTCAGATGACGATTTTCCCAACATGCGATTAAGGGTATCGTCGTTGTCGATAAAGTGGTGTTTCAGGGCCATCAGCCCATGTAAAAGAGAGAGGACCACAACGCTCCAGGCAAGCCACAGGTGCAGGCTTCCGGCGAGATCGGCCTGCGCCCCGGCGTTGGCGAGCGTGGCGGGGATCTCAAACCAGCCAAAGACGCTGATGGGTTTGCCGTCTGCGGTCGAAATTAAATACCCACTGATGACAATGGAGAACAGCAGCAGATATAAACTGAGGTGGCCCAGGGCCGCAGCCAGACGAGTTAAGCGAGAATAGCTTTTCAATGCCGCAGGAGGAGGAGAGAACAGCCGCCAGACCACGCGAATCACAAGCCCCATCATCAGCAATACGCCGATGCTTTTATGCAGTTCAGGTGCCTGGTGGTACCAGCCATCGTAATAGCTGAGTGTGACCATCCATAAACCCAACGCAAACATGCCATACACGGCAAGCGCGACCAGCCAGTGTAAAACGGCTGACACCACACCATAGCGCTGTGGACTATTATTGAATTGCATAAATACACCGATAGATATTTCAGAAGTGAATGAAAATGGCCTGTAAAAGACATTAATGCAACTAATAAATAACAATAGTGATGATATTTATTCTTAATTCAATAAATTTGATGTGATGATGAGTTGATCATCAGGTGTTTAGAGAAAGATGGGCGGGTAGAGCCTGATGTGAGGTACTTTGCAGGGTTTCTGATTATTCAATTAATCACAATAAAAATTAAAGAAATCTCAATTGCTGTCAATTATTGTCAGCAGGCTAAGATCAGAAAAACATAATATATATTACATCCATGATTGCCAGCAGAGACCATAAAATAATGTAGAGCATAAAATGCTCGCGTATATTATTCACCAGATAGTCAACGATGCGGCGCATCACTATTATTCCTTCAATAAAATGGCCCCAGTGGCGAGGCCATATCATGGTTATCGTTTAAAACGGCTCAGTTTGAACGGTGCCAGGTCGAAGGCCGACGGCTTGTCCTGGGCAAAATCAGCCGCAATCTCCCCCAGTACCGAGGCAAACTTAAAGCCGTGACCGCTTAGCCCGGTAATAATAAGCGTATTATCATGTCCGGGTAGCGTATCAATAATAAAGTCTTCATCCGGAGAGTTATCGTAGGTGCACGACGCACCTTGCAGACAACATCCCACGCCGGGCAGAACAGAACGCAGGAACGGGAAAGCCTCTGAACCATCGCTGGCGACAGCGGCAAACGCTTTGCGCTCTTCGGCTGAGTGAATAACCTGCCCGCCGTTATGTTTACCAATCTTCAGTTCGTCGTTCTCGGCCGGGAAACCGTAATACTGATCGCCATTAGGCAATTCGCCGGTGAAGGCCGGGAAATTGTTTTTAACGCTGTAGCGCCCGTCAGCCTGATACCACGCGAACACTTTACGCACTGGCTGTATCGGCAGTTCCGGTACTAATGCCTGCACCCAGGTGCCGGCACTCACCAGCGCTTTTTTCGCGTGATAGTCGCCGTCTGCGGTCTCAACCGTTACGCCATCATCATGATGGTGAATCGCGGTAACCGGGCATTTAAACAGCTGAGCGCAGCCTGCTTCCTCAGCCAGGCGAATCCAGGTCTTAATGGCCAACTCACTGCGCAGAAAACCTGAATCGGCCTCAAACAGGCCGATATAGTTTTCCGGGACACGAATTTCGGGCCAGCGGGCCATGATGGCAGCGGCATCCAACTGTTCAACGTTGAGCTGCCACTGTTTTGCGCTTTGCGCCACGTTAGATAAGAACGTGGAATCTGCTGGGCCGAGGTTGACAACGCCAGAACGGACAAACACAGGTTCTTCATTATGCTGGGCGAGTTCATCCCACAATGTCTGCGCACGCAGGACCAACGGAACGTATTTTTCACCTTCGCCATAGGCATGACGAATTAAGCGTGTATCGCCGTGATGGCTACCCTGTTGATGCGGCGGCATATGTGCATCGATCATCAGTACATTCAGACCGGCGCGCGTGGCATAGTATCCGGCGGCGGCGCCTACGGAACCGCTGCCAATAATGATTAAGTCGTATTTCATCCGCTTCTCTCTGCAATCGCGATAGTAGCAGGGTAAATAACTGACCCGCATTATTCAACTATCAAATAAGAAAGGCACCGTTAAGGTGCCTTTTGAAGGTTGGGTGCATCAGATTTAATGACGCTGATACTCATTAGCGGGGAAATCACCTGATTCAATTTTGGCGATTCCGGCTTCTAATATCGAAATAAATTGCCTGGCAACATCAGTGGTTAACCAGAGCGTTTGACCAACTTCAGTCCCATTTGGGTCTGGACGATTCGGGGTCTGGTAGTGCAAGCGCAGCATCAGCGCATCATAGCTATCAACGGTGCTGATGTCCCATCCTACAAGCGGATGAGTCTGAATGACTTCATTATTCTTTTCCATCATGCCCCCTAATTCGTGTTACTAGACAACGGTTTTCGAGGTTCAATGCGTTTTTTTCTGAAGCAAGTTCAGTATATCAATAAATAAGGGTATTCACTGAAAATTTAAAGAGGACAAGGCATAATTTTTTTGTTTTAAGTGTTATCTGAACGATAAACCGGCATGTCATTCATATTTTTTTAGCATGTTGTGCAGTTATTTTGTGGTTTTGACTAAAAGATAATCAGCATGTAAATAAACATTAACTGTTTTGTTGAGAGAGATTGCTCGAAATCTTTATGATACGGGAAAATAAAAAAGCCGGGGCGACCCGGCAAAAAACATCACTGCATATCATTTTTTATTCATTAATGAACCAGTCATCCGCGCTTTCCCATGTCTCTTGCAGGATCTCGCTGATGCGTTCTTTGTCCTCTTTTGTCGCGCCAATGACCGACAGATTGTTTGTGCCGGCATAACGAACGGTGACGTTACCGTCGTTATCCGGAAAATGATGGTGAATACGACGGGAGAGTTCACCTGCCAACGCGTCAATGGCGCCAGCAGGCAAAGGTGAAGTTTTGGCAATAGTGACTTCAATACGCATAATAGCCCCCTGTTGAATATACTGGTTATTTATACAGTTAACTTCGCCAGTTGACAACAGGTTGCGACATTTTTTTAGCGTTTCACTGACCAGCGTACTGTTTCACCGCCGAGGAAAGGCACCAGCGTGTCTCCCTCCAGCGCGATACTTTCCGGTATCTGCTGCTCTTCTTTAACCAGTTCAATAAAGGTGTCGTTAACCGGCAGTCCGTAGAAGCGAGGACCGTTAAGCGAGCAGAAGGCCTCTAAATGGGCCAGGGCGTTCATCTCTTCGAAGACGGTGGCATAACTGGCGAGTGCGGTAGGGGCATTAAAGCACCCCGCGCAGCCGCAGCTGGATTCTTTACGATGACGCGCATGCGGCGCCGAGTCAGTGCCGAGGAACGCCCGGCTGAAACCACTGGCGACCAGTTCGCGCAGCGCCTGCTGGTGGACGTTTCGCTTGAGAATAGGCAGGCAATACAGATGCGGACGAATGCCCCCGACCAGCATATGGTTGCGGTTAAACATCAAATGCTGCGGGGTAATGGTCGCTGCCAGCAGATCATTGCCGTCACGCACGTAGTCGGCGGCGTCTTTAGTGGTGATATGTTCAAACACCACTTTCAGCGCGGTCAGACGCGACCGCAATGGCTCCATCACCGTGTCAATAAAGCGTGCTTCGCGATCGAATATATCGATTTCCGCGTGCGTGACTTCACCGTGCACCAGCAAAGGCATGCCGAGTTTTTCCATCCGTTCCAGAACCGGCATGATGGCATCAATAGAGGTCACGCCGTGAGTAGAGTTGGTGGTGGCGTTAGCCGGGTAGAGTTTGGCGGCGGTGAAAACACCTTCGTTGAACCCGCGCTCCAGTTCGTTGGGATCCAGCGTGTCCGTCAGATAGCAGGTCATTAACGGGGTGAAATCGTGTCCGGCAGGTACGGCGTCCAGTATACGCTGACGGTAAGCGATGGCTGCGTCAACAGTAGTGACGGGCGGTGCCAGGTTCGGCATGACAATTGCGCGTCCATAAATTTCACTGGTGTAGGGCACGACAGTTTTCAACATGTCGCCATCGCGAAAGTGAAGATGCCAGTCGTCTGGGCGGCGGATCTTTAATACCTGGGATGGTGCAGTCATCAATATGCTCCGGCTGAGGATAGTCTTTTTTGCCGGAAACAAAGGATAAGCGGAAACGTTTTCGTTTGCACGAAAAAAAAGGGCGCTGATGCGCCCTTTGGTGTGTTAATCGGTGAACGGGATGATGATTTCACCTGGTTTTACTTCAATTCCTTTTGCCAGCTTTTTCGCCAGCGCTTCGCCTTCACTGCTGTCTTCACGCAGGACGTATGCCGGTTGCTGGTTGAAATAATTGCGCAGCGACTGGTTTAAATACGGCATCAGGGTTTGCAAAACCGACTGCATTTTTTCTGGCGTGACGGTCGCATCAACCACTTCCATCTCTTGCAGATAAATCGCGCCTTTTTCTTTATTGAACACCGGTAATGCTTTTAACTTCAGCTTCATTGTCGCTTTCTGGCTGCCAAATAGTGAGTTCATGTCCAGGTTGGCATCGCCGGTCAGGGTCACTTTATTGGGTTCTTCACGACCGATCTGGCTGGTCAGATTGCTCAGCACGATGTGGGCTTCAGCAACGCCGGGCAAACCGATATCTTTCGAAAAATTATTATGCTTTGCCAGCGCCTGGTTAATTTCTTGCTCGCTTACCGTGTATTGTGTGAGTTGATTACAACCAACCAACAGGCCGCTGACAATGAGTGCAGCAGCAAAAAAAAACTTTTTCATGGGGTTCCTCAACATGATGCTTATGGCGTAATCGTGACACAAAGCAGCATCCAGTACCAGCGCCCCGGACACCAGCAGAAAAAACTGAAAAGGTGTCCGGGCTGAGGGTTACGCGTCAGGCATCAGGCTCCAGCATTCCACGCGTCGTGCGTTTGTGGCTGAACTGCCAGCCCAGCGCCAGGAAGGTGATAATGCCGATAACACCCAGCATCATCCACGGTAACTCGGGCTGCGACAGTGCCTTACCCATATCAAACAGCCAGCCGCCGCCGATGTAGCCTATGGCGCCGCCGATGGCGAGTCCCAGCCGACTAAAGCCCATATAGCTCCCCCGGGCCCGTGCACTCGCCAGCGAGGCACTGAGCGTTTCACGTGCTGGCTCAGCAATAATGGAGCCGATATAGAACGTGCAGATCAGGGTGAAGAGCTGCTGTAGGTTTCCGACCAACCCAATAGGCATCATGCTGAGTGACATGATTAACAGACCGGCCATCAGGCGGTGTTCAAGGCGAAAACGTTTTTCGCTCCAGCGGGCAATCGGGTAGAGCAACGTTAACGAGAGGCACGCCTCGATGGCATACATCCATTTGACGGCCGCCGGGGATCCGGCAATGTCGTTAACCATAATCGGCAGCATCAGCATCACCTGGACTGCCAGCATGTAGTAACCTGCCAGCGTCAGCACGTAAGTGACAAATCGCTTGTCACGCATCACGTGGTTCATCCCTTCACGCACCGGAATTTTCACTGTCGATAGTTTCCACGCAGGAAGCAACCAGGCGTTAAAGGCGGCGCACAGGATGAAGATAATGGCCCCGGTGGCGCAGACCAGCCTGAAGTCATACTGTAACAGCCAGCTTCCCAGTAATGCCCCAATGACCGCCCCGGCGCTGTCCTGCATCATCAGGATGGAGAAGAAGCGCCCGCGCTTTTCCGGGCGGATCAGTTTGACCACCAGCGCCGAACGGGGGGGATCGAACAGCGTGCCGCCCAGCCCGGAGAGAAAACAGGAAAACCACAGAAGCCAGGGTTCATGGGCGATTCCCATCGTCGCAAACCCGGCGGCGCGCATCAGCATGCCGGTGACAATCATCGGTTTTGCGCCAAAACGGTCGGCAATGGCCCCGCCAAAAATTCCCAAACCCTGCTGAATAAATTGACGTAACCCGAGCGCGATGCCGACCATCACGGCGGCCCAACCCATTTGGTCGACGAAACGAATCGAGATCAGCGGGAAGACGACGAAGAAGCCCAGCACGACCAGCATATTATCGATAAGCAGGAAATATTTACCCAGGTTCCTCGCCTGCGAGACTTGCGACATTTCCCCTCCAGGGAAAAACTCGTCACTCTGTTTAGAGTTTTAACGGTAAGCCTGTCTATTCTGCGGGGTTGTCTGACCTTTTCCCACCCTCGGCGGGACAATATTTTTTTATCAAAAGTCGGTCTTGATAGAGAGTTTTCATCAAAATGTGTGAATAATTCAAGAAATGGTGTTTTGCTCTTTTCATCGGGCATATTTGTACAGGTATAGTATCGCGAATAGCGTATTGAAAACGGTGCGGGAAGGAGTAGGTATAGAATGTTTGGCTATCGCAGTAACGTGCCAAAAGTGCGCTTAACCACGGACCGCCTGGTCGTGCGTTTAGTGCATGAGCGTGATGCCTGGCGTCTGGCAGATTATTACGCAGAGAATCGTCATTTCTTAAAGCCCTGGGAGCCTATTCGCGATGAAAGCCACTGCTATCCCTCTGGCTGGCAGGCGCGTCTGAGTATGATCACCGAGTTTCATAAACAAGGCTCTGCCTATTACTTTGCGCTGCTCGACCCGGAAGAGAAAGAGATTATCGGTGTTGCAAATTTCTCCAACGTTGTGCGTGGATCGTTTCACGCCTGCTATCTCGGCTATTCCATTGCGCAAAAGTGGCAAGGGCAGGGATTGATGTACGAGGCATTGGTTGCAGCCATTCGCTATATGCAGCGTACGCAGCATATTCATCGCATTATGGCGAACTATATGCCACACAATAAACGTAGCGGCGATTTGCTGGCGCGGCTTGGATTTGAAAAAGAAGGTTATGCCAAAGACTATCTGCTGATAGATGGGCAGTGGCGCGATCATGTGCTGACGGCGTTAACAACATCAGAATGGACCCCCGGTCGCTAAGTTTCAGCTGTATTGGCTGATGAATGGAGAAGACGATGAAATATGAATTAACCGCTACCGAAGCACGCGTGATTGGCTGTTTGCTGGAAAAACAGGTGACTACGCCGGAACAATATCCGCTCTCCGTGAATGGTGTCGTGACCGCCTGTAACCAAAAAACCAATCGTGAACCGGTGATGAATCTGTCGGAATCGGAGGTGCAGGATCAGCTCGATAATCTGGTGAAACGCCATTTCTTGCGTACGGTGAGCGGATTCGGCAATCGTGTGACCAAGTACGAACAGCGCTTCTGCAATTCAGAGTTTGGTAACCTTAAGCTCAGCGCCGGTGAGGTGGCCTTGATCACCACGCTGTTACTGCGCGGTGCGCAGACGCCGGGCGAACTGCGTAGTCGCGCATCCCGCATGTATGAATTCAGCGATGTGGCGGAAGTGGAGTCAACGCTGGAACAGCTGGCCACCCGCGAAGATGGTCCTTACGTGGTCCGTCTGGCGCGTGAACCGGGAAAACGCGAAAGCCGCTATATGCATCTGTTCTGTGGCGACGTCGATCTGACGATGGTGACAACCGCTGATGAGCCTCAGGCGGCATCCAGCGATTTGCAGGCGCGCGTTGAGGTGCTGGAAAGCGAAGTCGCTGAGTTAAAACAGCGGCTCGAATCCTTGCTGGCGCATCTGGGAGAGTAACGTGAAAAAACTTCGTATCGGTGTCGTCGGGTTGGGCGGCATCGCGCAAAAGGCCTGGCTACCCGTGTTGGGCGCCGCTGCGGACTGGACGTTACAGGGGGCCTGGTCACCTTCGCGTGAGAAAGCAGAACGGATTTGTGCAGCCTGGCGCATGCCGTATGTTGATTCATTACAAAACCTGGCGGCAACCTGTGATGCGGTTTTCGTACACTCCAGTACTGCGACGCACCATGCGGTAGTCAGCGAATTGCTTCATGCTGGGGTCCACGTTTGTGTGGATAAACCGCTGGCGGAAAACCTGCGTGATGCGGAACAACTGGTGGAGCTGGCGGCGCGAAAAAAACTGACGTTGATGGTCGGATTTAACCGCCGGTTTGCGCCGCTGTATCGCGAGTTAAAGTCGCAGTTAAGCCAGCCAGCCTCCATCCGCATGGATAAGCATCGCAGCGATAGCGTCGGGCCACACGATCTGCGTTTTACGCTGCTGGATGACTATCTGCATGTGGTGGACACCGCGCTGTGGCTGGCAGGGGGAAAGGCACAGCTAAATAGCGGCACGCTGTTAACCAACGAGTCCGGAGCAATGCTGTATGCAGAACACCATTTCTGCGTCGACCGGCTGCAGATAACGACCAGTATGCATCGCCGTGCGGGCAGTCAGCGCGAGAGCGTGCAGGCGGTTATCGACGGTGGGTTAATTGATGTCACGGATATGCGTGAATGGCGTGAGGAGCGCGGACACGGTGTCGTTCAGCAACCGATACCCGGCTGGCAAACGACGCTGGAGCAGCGAGGCTTTACCGGATGTGCGCGCCATTTTATTGAATGCGTGCAAAATCAGACAGTTCCTGAGACAGCGGGTGAGCAGGCTATTCTGGCGCAGCGCGTGGTGGAAAAGCTGTGGCGGGATGCGATGGACGAATAACCCCCTGTAACATCTGGCGGTAGTAATTCAGCATAATCCAGGTACTATACCCAAAATAATTCGAGTTGCAGGCAGGCGGCAAGGGAGTGAATCCCGTTGAGCTTACTCAGGTAAGTGATTCGGGTGAGCGAGCGCAGCCAACGCACATGCAGCTTGAAGTATGACGGGTATATATGCCCACTCAAAATAACACCTCTTTTCAACCATAGGCTGGCTTGTAGGCCTGATAAGACGCTGCGGCGTCGCCATCAGGCACAGTGACATTGCCGGATGGCGATGTTGGTTATACGGGGTTTTGCCTCAGAGTCTGGAATACAACATAGATGAATTTATTAAAGTCACTGGCAGCCGTCAGCTCAATGACGATGTTCTCACGCGTGCTGGGTTTTGCGCGTGATGCGATCGTCGCCAGAATCTTTGGTGCAGGGATGGCGACCGATGCCTTTTTTGTGGCCTTCAAACTTCCTAACCTGCTGCGTCGAATTTTTGCTGAAGGCGCATTTTCTCAGGCATTTGTCCCTATTCTGGCTGAATACAAAAGTAAGCAGGGCGAAGACGCCACCCGCGTGTTTGTTTCCTACGTGTCTGGCTTGCTGACGCTGGCGTTGGCCGTTGTGACGGTTGCCGGGATGCTTGCCGCGCCGTGGGTGATCATGGTCACCGCGCCAGGCTTTGCCGATACTGCTGACAAATTTACGCTGACTACCCAGCTGTTGCAGATAACCTTTCCTTATATTCTGTTGATTTCGCTGGCCTCGTTGGCGGGTGCGATTCTGAATACCTGGAACCGTTTCTCTATTCCGGCGTTTGCGCCGACGTTTCTCAACATCAGCATGATCGGTTTTGCGCTGTTTGCCGCGCCGTATTTTAATCCGCCGGTGCTGGCGCTGGCATGGGCCGTGACCGTCGGTGGTGTGCTGCAACTGGTATATCAACTTCCGCACTTGAAGAAAATTGGCATGCTGGTGCTGCCGCGCGTGAATTTTCGTGATGCGGGCGCGATGCGCGTAGTGAAGCAGATGGGGCCGGCGATCCTCGGCGTTTCCGTCAGCCAGATTTCCCTGATTATCAACACGATTTTCGCGTCATTTCTGGCTTCAGGTTCGGTTTCCTGGATGTACTACGCTGACCGTTTGATGGAGTTCCCGTCAGGTGTTCTGGGCGTCGCGCTGGGCACTATTCTGCTGCCCTCGCTGTCAAAAAGTTTTTCCAGCGGTAACCATGATGAATATTGTCGCCTGATGGACTGGGGTTTACGCCTGTGCTTCCTGCTTGCTTTGCCCAGTGCGGTGGCATTGGGGATCCTGGCAAAGCCGCTGACGGTTTCATTGTTCCAGTACGGTAAGTTTACCGCTTTTGATGCGTCCATGACCCAGCGCGCGCTGGTAGCGTATTCGGTCGGCCTGATTGGCCTGATCGTGGTGAAAGTATTGGCCCCCGGATTTTATTCCCGTCAGGACATTAAAACGCCGGTGAAAATTGCCATCGTGACGCTGATTATGACCCAGGTGATGAACCTGGCGTTTATCGGTCCGTTGAAACATGCCGGGCTGTCGCTGTCGATCGGTCTGGCGGCCTGTCTGAACGCCTCGCTGCTGTACTGGCAGTTGCGTAAACAGAAAATATTCACCCCACAGCCGGGTTGGGCCTGGTTCCTGGCGCGTCTGGTGATCTCTGTGCTGGTGATGTCTGCGGCGCTGGTGGGGATGCTGTACATTATGCCGGAGTGGTCTCAGGGGACGATGCTGTGGCGTCTGCTGCGCTTAATGGCGGTGGTGTTGGTCGGCATTACTGCTTACTTTGCCGCGCTGGCCGTGCTGGGCTTTAAAGTGAAAGAGTTTGTGCGCCGAACGGCATAATGAACATACTGCCGGATGAGGGGATCACCTTATCCGGCCTGCAAAACACGCAGGCCTGAAAGCTACGAGCCGTCAGGCATTCGTCAAATTGAGAACTTCTTTCCGCCGCGATGGGCTGAAGATGTTTGGCCGTTAGCGCCATACAGCGTGGGTTCCTGATGCGGTTTAAGCACCTCGAGCGCCTGTTGATTGCGCTCGATTTGTCCTTCCAACAGCCAACCATTATGCTGGTTGAGATCGCGTAAATGCTGCGTTTTAGTGGTAATCGTCTGCCAGCGTTGGGCAATATCATCATTAGCGCTGCGCGTCGCGTCGTGCTCAAGACGTCGCTGCTGCTCCAGGTAATCCAGGGTTGCCAGCAAAGAACTTTTTTCTTCTGTAATACGCTGTAGCTGGCTACCGTGAATGTGGCCTGCGGAAAGTTGCTGCTGCTCAGCATCCATCACCGTTTTCAGGTCATTCAGGACAGTCGTCATCTGATCAAGTATTTCTGACAAACGCGTCATACTTTATTTACTCTGTAAGTAGCTCTGCGCCTCGCGGATCAGCGAGTCGGCAATTTTTCCGGTATCCATTTTCAACTCACCGTTACGGATGGCGGTTTTCAGTGATTCAACGCGCTCCATATTGATGTCGTTGGTGCCGGGTTGCATCAGCTTTGCCTGCGCGTCGCTCAACATGACGCTAGTGCTGTTGGTCGTGGACGTTTTTTCCTTACGCGTTTTTTGGACCAACGTGTCGCTGGCTTCGCGCGGCTGGACAGTACTAACTGGCTTCAATGGTGAGGTACGATCAATACTCATTTTTTTATCCTCATCGAGGGGTTACGCTATAGCGGCCCGCTTTAATCATTGGTTGATTATCTATCGGCATCCGCAAAAAAATCTTTAACCTATTATAGGTTAATAAGAATATTCCCATCAGAATCGACGACGCCGCTGACGACCTGGCCTGAAAGCATCCGTACCCTGGCGTTCTGGGCAACCGCCGCATTATTCAGCGCCTTACCTTCCGCATTCACGCGAAAACCGTCTCCATTGGCGATAACCAACACGCGCTGACCCGCTTTTATCCGCCATGCTTGACGCAGCATGGTGAGCTGGATCGGCTGGCCAGCGACCACATCACGCAGACTCACCGCTTCCTGCACCTGGTTAATGTCCAGCACGGTACGTGGCGGCAGTTGGTCCAGACGACCGCGTTTTAGCGTTACGCTGGCTGAGTTAAGCGCGCTTCCCCGGGCGATGGGGGCAGCGGCAACCACGTAGTCGCCCGTGGCCTGCACGTTCACCTGTAGGTAACGTTTTTCATTGCCGCATCTCGCCAGCACATTCACATTGCCCCATAACTTCGCGCTACCGGCCACGCTGAGTGCCGGTTGCTCACAGGCAGGCAGCAGGTTGGGTGGGGTCCGGAGGGTAACGATCACCTCGTCACTGAACCCTGCCAGTCGCTCGGAAAACCACGCCGTAAGCTGCGAATTCAGGTCTTGCGCCAGCGTCAGGGGGCTGAACAGCAGTGCGACCACAGCTATTCCGCGTTTGAACGTTTGCATCAATACCTCTCGCTTTTTCAGGCTGTGGCTGGATTTTACCTGTGTGACGCCGCCATCAACGCAACAAATAGCGACGCATTTTGCGCTTATTCCAGCGATAACGCGCGCGTAATGGGATTTAAGCTGTCGGCTGAATTTTGTCATTTGCGGAGGAGATATGCTCGATAAGCTCGACGCCGCCTTACGTTTTCAACAGGAAGCGCTGAATCTGCGCGCCCAACGCCAGGAGGTATTAGCGGCCAACATTGCCAACGCCGACACGCCGGGGTATCAGGCGCGCGACCTGGATTTCGCCAGTGAATTAAAAAAAGTCATGGTGCGTGGACGGGAAGAAACCGGCGGTGTCTCGTTGACGCTGACCTCTGCACAACATATTCCGGCCCAGACACTTTCTGCACCTTCGACTGAGTTGCTTTATCGCATTCCGGACCAACCGTCGCTGGATGGCAATACGGTGGATATGGACCGCGAGCGTACGCAGTTTGCCGATAACAGTCTGAAGTATCAGATGGGGCTCACCGCATTGGGTGGACAAATCAAGGGCATGATGACCGTGCTGCAAGGAGGGAACTAATTCGTGGCGTTGTTAAATATTTTTGATATCGCAGGTTCGGCGCTGACCGCGCAATCCCAGCGCCTGAACGTGGCGGCGAGCAATATGGCGAATGCGGACAGCGTGACGGGACCTGACGGTCAACCGTATCGCGCGAAGCAGGTTGTTTTTCAGGTTAACGCCGCGCCGGGTGCGGCTACCGGTGGCGTAAAAGTCGCTGATGTGATTGAGAGCCAGGCGCCGGACAAGCTGGTTTATGAACCGGGTAATCCGCTGGCCGATGCGAACGGTTACGTCAAAATGCCCAATGTGGATGTGGTCGGAGAGATGGTCAACACCATGTCAGCCTCACGCAGCTATCAGGCAAACGTCGAAGTGCTCAATACCGTAAAAAGTTTGATGCTTAAAACGCTGACGCTAGGCCAGTAAAGGAGCCGCACATGTCAATTTCGGTAAAAATGAATGACCCGAGCAGCACGGGCGTGAATGCAGCCAGTAACAACAGTTCACTGACGGGCAGCAATGCCGCCGATCTGCAAAGCAGCTTTCTGACGCTGTTAGTCGCGCAGCTGAAAAACCAGGATCCGACCAACCCCTTGCAAAACAACGAACTCACCACCCAGTTGGCGCAAATCAGTACCGTCAGCGGGATTGAGAAGCTGAATACTACGCTGGGGTCGATTTCTGGACAGATAGACAACAGTCAGTCGCTGCAGGCCAGTACCTTGATTGGTCATGGCGTGATGATTCCAGGTACCACGATCCTGACCGGGAAAGGGACGGAAGAGGGGGCGACCACCACCACGACACCGTTTGGCGTTGAGCTGCAGCAGCCAGCCGATAAGGTCACTGCCACCATTACCGATAAAGACGGCAAGGTCGTGCGCACGATCGATATTGGTGAGCTGAAGGCGGGGGTTCACACCTTCACTTGGGACGGCACCATGACGGATGGCACGGCGGCCCCAAGCGGTTCCTACAACGTGGCGATATCCGCCAGCAATGGGGGGACGCAGCTTGTGGCGCAGCCACTTCAGTTTGCGTTGGTGCAGGGGGTTATTCGCAGCAACGGCGGTAACACGCTGGACCTCGGCACCTATGGAACCACCACCCTCGACGAAGTACGGCAGATCATCTAAGCCTTCACACTTATCAGGAGTAAGTCATGGCCTTTTCTCAAGCGGTCAGCGGTCTGAACGCTGCAGCGACCAACCTCGATGTCATTGGTAATAACATCGCCAACTCCGCGACCTACGGGTTTAAATCCGGAACCGCTTCCTTTGCGGATATGTTTGCCGGTTCTAAAGTGGGCCTGGGCGTTAAAGTTGCGGGTATTACCCAGGACTTTACCGATGGCACTACCACCAACACCGGCCGTGGGCTGGACGTTGCCATTAGCCAGAACGGATTCTTCCGTATGGTCGACAGCAATGGGTCTGTTTTCTTCAGCCGAAACGGTCAGTTCAAGCTCGATGAAAACCGTAATATCGTCAACATGCAGGGGCTGCAGTTGACGGGTTATCCGGCCACCGGCACACCGCCGACGGTACAGCAGGGCGCAAACCCGGCACCGATCACGATTCCGAATACGCTGATGGCGGCGAAATCCACGACCACCGCGTCTATGCAGATCAACCTGAACTCCACTGACAAGATTCCGGCGAATAAACCTTTTAGCGCAAGTGATGCGGACTCGTACAACAAAAAAGGCACCGTGACCGTATTTGATAGTCAGGGTAATGCCCATGACATGAATGTTTTTTATGTCAAAACGACGGATAACAAATGGGATGTTTACACCCAGGATGCCAGCGTGGCGGGCTCTCCCGCGACTAAAAATGCGGTGATGAACTTCAGCGCTAATGGCACGCTGGCCTCGGTGAATAACTATGTCGAAGAGCCAGTAGATCCCTTAAATCCAACTGGGCCAAAACATCTCGTGGAAGGCCCCGCCAACGCCCAGCCGCAAATTCAGATAACCACCGGTGCTATCAATGGCGCGGTCCCTGCGGGTTTCTCTCTGAGTTTCCTCAATTCCATGCAGCAGAATACCGGCGCCAATAACATCGTTGCGACGAATCAGAACGGCTACAAACCGGGCGATCTGGTGAGCTACCAGATTAACGATGACGGCACGGTGGTGGGTAACTACTCCAACGAACAGAAGCAACTTCTGGGACAGATCGTGCTGGCTAACTTTGCCAACAACGAAGGTCTGGCTTCTCAGGGCGATAACGTCTGGGCCGCGACACAGTCTTCTGGCGTCGCGCTGCTGGGCACCGCGGGCACCGGTAACTTCGGCAAGCTGACGAACGGCGCGCTGGAAGCATCGAACGTGGATTTGAGTAAAGAACTGGTGAACATGATCGTCGCCCAGCGTAACTATCAGTCGAACGCGCAGACCATCAAAACCCAGGATCAGATCCTCAACACGCTGGTCAACCTGCGCTAAGCGCTTGACGGGATGGCTTAATGGATCACGCAATTTATACCGCCATGGGCGCGGCCAGTCAGACGCTGAACCAACAGGCGGTGACGGCCAGCAACCTGGCAAACGCCTCAACGCCGGGTTTCCGCGCGCAGCTTAATGCGCTACGTGCGGTGCCGGTTGAAGGGCTCTCTTTACCGACGCGTACGCTGGTGGTGGCCTCCACGCCAGGGGCTGATATGACGCCAGGTCAGATGGACTACACCTCCCGCCCGCTGGACGTTGCGCTGCAACAGGACGGCTGGCTGGCGGTTCAGACCGCTAACGGCAGTGAAGGGTACACCCGTAATGGCGCAATTCAGGTAAGCCCCACCGGTGAACTGACCATTCAGGGACACCCGGTGATTGGCGAAGCCGGGCCAATAGCGGTACCGGAAGGTTCAGAAATCACCATTGCTGCTGACGGGACGATTTCTGCGCTGAACCCAGGCGATCCGGCGAACACCGTGGCGCCTGTCGGGCGTCTGAAGCTGGTGAAGGCGACGGGAAGTGAAGTACAGCGTGGTGATGACGGTATGTTCCGTCTGAGCGCGGCGGCACAGGCGACCCGTGGCCCGACGCTTCCGGCCGATCCCAGCATCCGCGTGATGTCGGGCGTGCTGGAGGGCAGTAACGTCAAACCGGTTGCCGCGATGAGCGACATGATCGCCAGCGCCCGTCGCTTCGAAATGCAGATGAAGATTATCAGTAGCGTGGATGATAACGCGGGTCGCGCCAACCAACTGCTGTCGATGAGTTAATACAGGACATTTTATGATCAGTTCATTATGGATCGCCAAAACCGGCCTGGATGCACAGCAAACCAACATGGATGTGATTGCCAACAACCTGGCAAACGTCAGCACCAATGGTTTCAAGCGTCAGCGTGCGGTGTTTGAAGATCTGTTGTACCAGACGATTCGTCAACCGGGCGCGCAGTCTTCTGAACAGACCGTACTGCCTTCGGGTTTGCAAATCGGTACCGGTGTGCGTCCGGTGGCGACCGAGCGTTTACACAGTCAGGGCAACCTGTCACAGACCAATAACAGCAAAGATGTGGCGATTAAAGGCCAGGGTTTTTTCCAGGTCATGTTGCCGGATGGTACCTCTGCTTATACGCGTGACGGTTCTTTCCAGGTGGATCAGAACGGCCAACTGGTGACGGCAGGCGGTTTTCAGGTTCAGCCAGCGATCACCATTCCAGCGAACTCGCTCAGCATCACTATCGGGCGTGATGGCATCGTCAGCGTAACCCAGCAAGGACAGGCGGCGCCGGTACAGGTAGGCCAGCTCAACCTGACCACCTTTATGAACGATACCGGACTGGAAAGCATTGGTGAGAACCTGTACACCGAGACGCAATCTTCAGGTGCGCCGAACGAGAGCACGCCAGGGCTTAACGGTGCGGGTCTGCTGTATCAGGGCTATGTTGAAACCTCTAACGTCAACGTGGCGGAAGAGCTGGTGAATATGATCCAGGTTCAACGTGCTTACGAAATCAACAGCAAAGCGGTGTCGACTACCGATCAGATGCTGCAAAAACTGACGCAACTCTAACGTGTTGTCCGGTGGGGTGAAAACCTCACCGGCACACTGATGTAGAAGATGAAGGCAATGCGAAAAAACGCGCTTCACCCATATCCGATTACGGCCCTGCTGGTGGTGTCACTGACAGGATGTGCCTGGATCCCGGCCACGCCGCTGGTTCAGGGGGCGACCTCTGCCCAGCCGATACCTGGCCCAACGCCGGTGGCGAATGGATCAATTTTTCAGTCTGCGCAGCCAGTTAACTATGGCTACCAGCCGCTATTTGAAGACCGCCGTCCGCGCAATGTTGGCGATACGCTAACTATCGTATTGCAGGAAAACGTCAGTGCGAGCAAAAGCTCTTCTGCTAACGCCAGCCGTGATGGCAAAACAAACTTTGGTTTCGACACGGTGCCGCGCTACCTGCAGGGACTGTTTGGCAACGAGCGTGCTGACGTAGAAGCGTCCGGTGGGAACTCCTTTAACGGTAAAGGTGGCGCCAATGCCCGTAACACCTTTAGCGGTACGCTGACCGTGACCGTCGATCAGGTTCTGGTCAACGGCAATTTACACGTTGTGGGTGAAAAGCAGATCGCCATAAACCAGGGCACTGAATTTATCCGCTTCTCCGGGGTGGTTAACCCGCGCACCATCAGCGGCAGCAACTCTGTTCCGTCAACCCAGGTGGCGGATGCACGTATTGAGTATGTCGGTAACGGCTATATCAACGAAGCGCAGAATATGGGCTGGTTGCAGCGTTTCTTCCTTAATTTGTCACCGATGTAAGCGAGGCTTTCTGTGTTTAAAACTCTTGTTGCAATGGTCCTGATGCTGGCAACTACATTGGCCCATGCCGATCGTATTCGCGATCTGACCAGCGTTCAGGGTGTGCGTGAAAACTCGCTGATTGGCTACGGGCTGGTGGTGGGGCTGGATGGCACGGGTGACCAGACCACCCAGACGCCGTTCACCACCCAAACGCTCAATAACATGCTCTCTCAACTGGGGATCACCGTGCCGACCGGCACCAATATGCAGTTGAAAAACGTGGCGGCGGTGATGGTGACTGCATCCTTTCCGGCGTTTGGACGTCAGGGACAAACCATTGACGTTGTGGTCTCTTCAATGGGTAATGCCAAAAGCCTGCGCGGCGGGACGCTGCTGATGACCCCGATGAAAGGGGTTGATAGCCAGGTGTATGCGCTGGCGCAGGGCAATATTTTAGTCGGCGGTGCCGGTGCGGCAGCGGGCGGCAGTAGCGTTCAGGTGAACCAGCTCAACGGTGGGCGGATCACCAACGGGGCCACTATTGAACGCGAACTTCCTAGCCAGTTTGGCGGCGGAAACACCCTCAATCTGCAGCTGAATAATGAAGACTTCACCCTGGCACAGCAGATAACCGACACCATTAACCGTTCGCGTGGGTTTGGCAGCGCCACGGCGCTGGATGCGCGTACGATTCAGGTGCGTGTGCCGAGCGGCAATAGCTCGCAGGTGCGCTTCCTCGCTGATATCCAGAATATAGAAGTGAACGTAACGCCGCAGGATGCGAAGGTGATTATCAACTCCCGTACGGGATCGGTAGTGATGAACCGCGAAGTTACGTTGGACAGTTGCGCGGTTGCGCAGGGCAACTTGTCTATCACGGTGAATCGCCAGGCCAACGTTAGTCAGCCCGATACGCCGTTTGGCGGTGGGCAAACCGTGGTTACCCCGCAAACCCAAATCGATATGCGTCAAAGCGGCGGCTCATTGCAGAGCGTGCGCTCCAGCGCCAATCTGAACAATGTGGTTCGCGCCCTCAATGCGCTCGGTGCCACGCCAATGGATTTGATGTCAATTCTGCAATCCATGCAAAGTGCGGGTTGTTTACGCGCCAAACTGGAAATTATCTGATGATTGGCGACAGCAAACTGCTGACCAGCGCCGCCTGGGATGCGCAATCGCTGAACGAACTGAAAGCGAAGGCGGGTCAGGATCCGGCGGCAAATATCCGCCCGGTCGCCCGCCAGGTTGAAGGGATGTTTGTCCAGATGATGCTGAAAAGCATGCGTGAAGCGCTGCCAAAAGATGGCGTCTTTAGCAGCGACTCGACGCGCTTGTACACCAGCATGTATGACCAGCAGGTAGCCCAGCAGATGACAGCAGGCAAAGGTCTGGGGCTGGCTGAAATGATGGTTAAGCAGATGACCGAAGGCCAGGGGACGCCTGCGGATGATGCGCCGCAGGTACCGATGAAGTTTTCACTGGAAACGGTGACCAGCTATCAAAACCAGGCACTGACGCAGATGGTGCGTAAAGCGCTACCGAAAGCGACGGAAGGGAACGATGAACCGCTGTCGGGCGACAGTAAAGACTTCCTTGCTCAGCTATCGCTACCAGCAAAACTGGCGAGTCAACAAAGCGGGGTACCGCATCATCTGATCCTGGCGCAGGCGGCACTGGAATCCGGTTGGGGGCAACGCCAAATCCGCCGTGAGAACGGTGAGCCGAGCTTTAACATTTTCGGCGTGAAGGCTTCGGGGAGCTGGAAAGGGCCGACCACCGAAATCACCACTACCGAATATGAAAACGGTGAGGCGAAAAAAGTGAAAGCCCGATTCCGTGTCTATAGCTCGTACCTTGAGGCGCTGTCGGATTATGTCGGGCTGATATCGCGTAATCCGCGCTACGCCGCGGTAACCGGTGCTGCGACTGCCGAACAGGGTGCGCAGGCCTTGCAGAATGCAGGCTACGCCACCGATCCGCACTATGCGCGTAAATTAACCACCATGATCCAGCAGCTGAAGTCGATGAGCGAGAAAGTGAGTAAAACTTACAGTAGCAATCTCGACAATCTGTTTTAAATAACTCAAGTCTACCCATCCGCTGCCGATAATAACGAGTATTGAAGGATTACAAGGAACCTCCATGTCCAGCTTGATTAACAACGCCATGAGTGGTCTTAGCGCAGCGCAGGCCGCGTTGAACACAGCCAGTAATAACATCTCCAGCTATAACGTGGCAGGGTATACCCGCCAGACGACCATTATGGCGCAAGCAAACAGCACGCTGGGTGCGGGGGGCTGGGTTGGCAATGGCGTCTATGTTTCTGGCGTGCAGCGTGAGTATGATTCATTCATCAGTAATCAGTTACGCGCTGCGCAGAACCAAAGCAGCGGTCTGACAACGCGTTATGAGCAAATGTCGAAAATCGATAACCTGCTCGCCAGCAAGACCAGCTCTATTTCTACCTCGATGCAGGGCTTTTTCACCAGCTTACAAACGTTGGTCAGTAACGCAGAAGACCCGGCGGCGCGTCAGGCATTGATTGGCAAAGCAGACGGCTTAGTCAACCAGTTTAAAACCACCGATCAGTATCTGCGCGATCAGGATAAACAGGTTAATACCGCGATTTCCGCCAGTGTTGACCAGATCAATAACTACTCGAAGCAAATTGCCAGTCTCAACGATCAAATCTCTCGTCTGACCGGCGTCGGCGCGGGTGCTTCACCGAACGATCTGCTGGACCAGCGCGACCAGTTGGTGAGCGAATTAAACAAGATTGTCGGCGTTGAAGTCAGCGTTCAAGACGGCGGCACCTATAACGTCACCATGGCGAATGGCTATTCGCTGGTGCAGGGCAGTAGCGCACGTCAGCTTGCTGCCGTACCGTCCAGTGCCGATACCACCCGCACCACCGTGGCCTATGTCGATGGGGTTGCGGGTAATATTGAAATTCCAGAAAAACTGCTCAATACCGGCTCACTGGGTGGGTTGCTGACGTTTCGCTCTCAGGAACTTGACCAGACGCGTAATACGCTGGGCCAATTGGCACTGGCTTTTGCCGACGCCTTTAACACACAACATAAAGCCGGTTTTGATACTGATGGTGTTGCGGGTAAGGATTTCTTTGCCATCGGCGATCCGTCGGTGACCAGTAATGCTAAAAACACTGGCAAAGCGGAGTTAACCGCTGAAGTTGATGATAGTTCGAAAGTGCAGGCGACTGACTATAAAGTTGTGTTTAACGGTGGCAAATGGCAAGTCACGCGCCTGGCGGATAATACGACGTTTGAAGCTAAACCGGATGCCAGCGGTAAACTGGACATTGATGGTCTGAAAGTGACGGTGACGAATAAACCAACCGGAGCTAACGATAATGACAGTTTTATTCTGAAGCCGGTTAGCGACGCTATCGTCAATATGAAAGTGATGGTGACCGACGAGTCAAAAATTGCCATGGCGTCAGAGAAAAAGACCGATCCTGCTGCGGAGACGGGCGCAAGCGACAACCGTAACGGTCAGAAACTGTTGGATCTACAAAATAAGGCCACCGTCGGGAATAAAACCTTCAACGATGCCTATGCCACGCTGGTAAGCGATGTCGGTAACAAAACCGCGACGCTGAAAACCAGCAGCACCACGCAAAACAACGTGGTCACGCAGCTCTCTAATCAGCAGCAGTCCATCTCCGGGGTGAATCTCGACGAAGAGTACGGCAATTTGCAGCGCTATCAGCAGTACTACCTGGCTAACGCCCAGGTGCTGCAAACCGCGAATGCGTTGTTTGATGCACTGATTAATATTCGCTAAGGGAGAGGGAATCAATGCGTATCAGTACCCAGATGATGTACCAGCAGAACATGCGTGGCATCACCAACTCTCAGGCGGAATGGATGAAATTCGGCGAGCAAATGTCGACGGGTAAACGGGTCATTAATCCGTCTGACGATCCGATTGCCGCCTCACAGGCCGTGGTGCTGTCTCAGGCTCAGGCACAAAACAGCCAGTACACGCTGGCGCGCTCTTTCGCCACGCAAAAAGTCTCACTGGAAGAAAACGTGTTGGGACAGGTAACGACGGCTATTCAGAGCGCGCAGGAAAAAATTGTCCATGCTGCTAACGGGACGTTAAGTGATGATGACCGTGCATCGTTGGCAACTGATTTACAGGGGATCCGCGATCAGCTGATGAACCTGGCGAACAGCACCGATGGCAACGGGCGCTATATTTTCGGTGGATATAAAACAGAAAGTGCACCATTTGCCCAGGCTGATGGTACCTATACTGGCGGAACCCAAAACGTGACCCAGCAGGTCGATGCTGCCCGTACCATGGTGATTGGCCATACCGGGGATAAAATATTTGCCGAATTGACCAGTAATGCGGTGCCGGAACCCGCGGGTGGAACCCAGGAAAAGAGCCTGTTCAAAATGCTGGATACCGCTATTGATGCCCTCAAAACGCCGGTTGCTGGGGATGATGTGGCAAAAGATAAAGCGGCAGCCGCTATTGATAAAACCAGCCGTGGCCTGAAGAACTCGCTTAATAACGTCCTGTCTGTGCGTGCTGAATTAGGCACACAGCTCAGTGAGTTGAGCTCGCTGGATTCACTGGGTACCGATCGCGCATTAGGGCAAACTCAGCAGATGAGTAACCTGGTGGATGTCGACTGGAACTCAGCGATTTCGTCCTATGTTATGCAGCAGGCTGCGCTGCAGGCATCCTATAAAGCGTTTACCGATATGCAGGGAATGTCGTTGTTCCAGTTAAATCGTTAACGCCTTTTTTTGAAACATATCATGAAACTGGATATGTTTGTCTGCCCGCGCCACTTACACCCCGGCGCGGGCATTTTTTTAGGCCGTTTTTGTCCGACTCACCACAGTGTTACCTGTCAGTCTGATCATCAGAGCAATCGCACCGCTGACGGTTGCCAACCCGACAACGCCTTGCCAGTTTGCCAGGGCGTAAACTTGGGTGCCGAGAACTGAACCCAACGCCATGCCAATGAACACCAGGGTAAACAGTAGGGCGTTCAGGCGGCCCCGCGCCTGAGGCTCAAGGCTATAGACCAGATTCTGGTGAGCCACCAGGCTGGATTGTAGCCCAAGATCAAAGCCGACCGCAGAAAGGGCTATTAGCAGCCACTGTCCCTCAACCGGCAGGGCGGGCAGTAAAAACATCAGCGCGAAAGAAAGCGTCACTAATAATGCCCCCAGTTGCGTGACCTTTTCGCCGCCAACTCTGTCTGCAAGATGTCCAGCTAGCGGTGCGGCAAGCGCACCTGCTGCTCCTGCAATACCAAAACCCCCGGCTACTGCGCTGCCCATGTGATAATGCTCGGATAACATCACCGCCAGCGTTGACCAGAAGGCACTGAAGGCAATTGAAAGGAATCCCTGTGCCAGCGCCGCCCGGCGCAGTACAGGATACCGTTGCCAGAGTTTGGCCATTGAGAGCATTAACGACGGATAGCTCAGCGTGGAATTGGCCGCAAAGTGAGGCAGCATTTTCCACATCACCACAGTAATAATGGCAATACTGATGGCGGCGAGTTGATACATCTCGCGCCAGCCAAACGCTTCTCCCACCAGACCACTGACGGTGCGGGAGAGCAAAATGCCCAGCAACAGGCCGGTCATCACCGTACCGACCGTTTTTCCCTGTTTCCCCGCGGGGGCGAGTATGGCTGCTGCGGGAACGATGTCCTGTGCCATGGTTGCCGCCATTCCCATCAGCAAGCTAATCAACAGCAGTGAATGCAGTTGCCCGCTAAAGCTACAGGCCAGAAGCAGCACGGCAAGTGAGATGCTTTTCAGCAAGATTAAAGTCCGGCGGTCATAGCGGTCGCCAAGCGGCAAGAGAAACAAAATCCCCAGCGCGTACCCGGCCTGGGTAAGCGTCGGCACCAGCCCCATACCGGTGAGACTTAAGGTCAGGTCCTGACCGATCAGCGGCAGAAGAGGCTGGGCATAGTAGATAGCCGCCACGCTGAAACCGGCGCCAAGTGCCAGTACAAAGATGACCCAACGGGAAAGTGCGGTAGATGTGTTCACAAATGATTCCTCAATCACAGGATGTACGGCTATTTTTATCTTTCGCTCATTGGCACGGTAGCGGGCGTGGTGGTAAAACAGTTATACGTTTGACGTATGATGAAAGTGGTTATCTTGAAAAATGAGCGTATAGACAGAGTGGAGCTGATGCGGACGTTTGTGCGCATCGTTGAGGCAGGATCGCTCTCTGCGGCGGCAAAACAGATGGGGACCACCCAGGCGACCGTCAGTCGGAGACTGCAATCCCTGGAAACGCTGCTGGGTGTGAAACTGATTTTACGCACCACCCACGCGATGAAATTGACCGATGACGGAGAGCGGGGATATCAGCATGCTAAGCATATTATCGATGCTTGGTTAGCGCTGGAAGATGGGCTGAATATCACGGAGGATGAACCCGTCGGTACGCTGCGGGTACGAGCGCCTCATGCGTTTGGTCAGCAACAACTGCTTGAACCGCTGTTGCAATTTCTGGCCCGTTATCCGCAGTTATCGGTGGAGTGGATGCTCAATGACAAAACGGTGGATTTCCTTAGCGACAATATTGATTGCGCGATCCGAGTGGGTGCGGAAGTTGATCCGGCAACGGTCTCCGTTCTGCTGGCCGAAGTGCCCCGAAGCATTGTGGCCAGCCCGGCATTGCTGGCGCAGTATGGCGATACTACGCATCCCGAACAGTTATCAACGCTGCCGTGGATTGCTGTAAACACGTTTTATCAGCATAGTGTGTCGCTGCGCCATCAACAGCGAAATGAACTCATCACGATAAATATCTCTCCCCGATTAAGCACGGACAGTATTTATGTTGCCAGAAATGCGGCTCTGGCAGGGCTGGGGGTAGCCATTGTGTCAAGCTGGATGGTGGAAGAAGATATTGTTCACGGGCGTTTAGTCGAGCTATTCGCAGACTGGCCTGCGGCATCGCTGCCGGTGCATCTGGTGTATCCCTGGGCGCGTTATTATCCGGTCCGACTGCGTAAATTTCTGGCGCTGATGAAGGATGTGATGCCGCAGCTGACGGGAATGAAACAAATCGATAAGAAATAAAAAAGCCGACCCGAAGGTCGGCTTTGATGTTGATTACGGCTTACTCAACAGGCTGCGGGCGTGTGGCTGGGGCAGTAGCCTGATGCGTGGCGCTGTGACCGCCTGCGGCACCTTTGCCTTCGAAGTCGAAAGCAGGGCGCTGCCAGTCGCTCTTACGCGGCGCTTCTGGTTCGTAGTCCGGCGCAGGTGCGCGGGTCATCGGTGCGGTTGCGTGGCTGTGAACCGTTACGGGTACAGCGGCAACAGACGCAGGTTCTACCACAGCTTCAGCGACAACGACTGGTGCAACCGGTGCGACTTCTTCCTGCGTAACCGGGGCAATTGGCGCGGCCTCGATAACCGGTTCAGCAACGTCTGGCTGGGCGACAGCGACGTCAACCTGGACAGGTTCTTCGGTAATCGGTGCTTCTACCACGTTTGCTACGGGCTCAGCTTCAGCAACAACCTCTTCTGCAACCGGGACGTCAGCGTCAACGATGAACTGCGGTTGTTCCTCAACAGCCGTCTCGATAACCTCCGGATGTGTGGTTTCAACCGCCACAACCTGAGGTTCGACAACGACGGTTTCGGTGACTACCGGCGCTTCTGTGACCGCGACAGATGCCGCTACGGTTTCCACTGCTGGTGCAACGACCGCTGCAATGCTTTGCTGCTCGGCGATAACCGGCTGCACCTGGGCCACTTCCTGCTGATGCTGCTCTTCAACCTGCAGTTCCTGTGCACGGGCAACAGGGTAACGGATCCAGACTTTACCAGAGGCTAATTCTGGAGATGCACAGGCGACAGTAATCGGCATTGGCGACTGCGTCGGGTAACGTTCGTCACGATAGCGACGACGACGCTGTCCGCTTACGCGCAGATGGCGAGGCGAGCGGCGAGAACGACGCGGCATACCGTTGCTATCACGCGCGTCGTTGTTATCTTCATGCTCGGTAGTGACAACGGCAGGCAGATCGACTTTCGCCAGTTCAGTTCGCTGGGCAACAGCGGCCTGAACCACAGGCTCAGCCACAACCGTTTCGGTAACCACGGCAGCGGTTACGGCTTCGGTTTCGACGGTTGCGCTATCGGTGTAACGAACCTTCTGGTTCAACTGACGCTGTTTACGGCGAGTCTGAGGCTGGCGAACGCGCTCTTCCTGATCCGTTTCCTGTGCCGGTTGTTCAACCAGGTTCAGTTCTTTAACTTCCTGCGGTGCCTGACGCTTGTCGTCGTTACGACGGCGGTTGCGTTCACGACGCGGAGCCTGCTGTTCGTCACCTGACTTCGCTTTATCAGCAACATCAGTGGATTGCTGGCGGGTATCGCGCGCTTCGGCATTCTGCGGCTGGCGACGGTTACGGCGATTTTCATCGCGGTTTTCGCTGCTATCAGAACGTTCATTACGGTTGTCACGATCGCGGTTATCACGTTCGCCACGGTTATCGCGATTATCACGACGATCGTTACGATCGTTACGATCGTTGCGGTCACGGCGATTGTTCTGACGAGGCTTACGACGATCCTGCTGGCGTTCAGAAGATTTCTCTTCCGCTTGCGGTGCTGGCTGCTCAACCGGCTTGGCTTCTTCATTGCCACCAAAGATGGACTTCAGTGCGCCGAGGAAACGACCAAACAAACCAGGCTGTTCGGATCCTGCTGCGACTGCGGCTGCTTTTGGTGCGGCAGCAACGGCTGTAACGGCAGGCTCCTGCAGAGCAGGTTCTGGCGGTACGTCTGGCATGGCGAAGGTCGCCAGCGCAGGCTGTTCCGGCTGTTTACGCTCGACGTACTCTTCTTCCGTCGGTAACGCCATCTCTTCTTCGTGCAGTTTCGGCAGCAGATAGCTCAGGGTCGATGTCTCTTCACCTTTGCGAACACGCAGAACAGAGTAGTGCGGTGTTTCCATTTGATCGTTGGGCACGATCACACAGCGTACGCCGTTCTGTCGGGTTTCAATGGCATTGACCGCAGTACGTTTTTCGTTAAGCAGATAAGACGCAATCGGCACCGGGACAATCGCATGGACTTCCTGGGTGTTTTCCTTCAGCGCTTCTTCTTCAATCAGGCGCAGAATAGACAGCGACAGCGATTCGTTATCACGCACTGTACCTGTGCCGGAGCAACGCGGGCAGACGTGATGGCTGGATTCGCCTAATGACGGACTCAGACGCTGACGGGACATCTCCAGCAAGCCGAAGCGAGAAATATGGCTAATCTGGATACGCGCGCGGTCCTGACGAACGGCTTCACGCAGACGGTTCTCAACGGCACGTTGGTGACGAACCGGCGTCATGTCGATGAAGTCGATAACAATCAGGCCGCCGAGGTCACGAAGACGCAGCTGGCGAGCGATTTCATCGGCCGCTTCAAGGTTGGTATTAAATGCGGTCTCTTCGATATCGCCGCCGCGCGTGGCACGTGCGGAGTTGATATCAATTGCGGTCAGTGCTTCGGTGCTATCGATAACGATAGAACCCCCAGAAGGCAGGCGTACTTCACGCTGGAACGCAGACTCAATCTGAGACTCTATTTGATAGTGGCTGAACAGCGGGATTTCACCGGTGTAGAGCTTAATTTTGCTGCTGAAATCCGGACGACCCAACGCGGCGATGTGCTGACGCGCCATCTCCATGACTTTTGGGTTATCAATGAGGATTTCGCCGATATCCTGACGTAAATAGTCGCGGAATGCGCGAACGATGACATTACTTTCCTGATGGATCAGGAACGGAGCAGGGCGGCTGTCAGCGGCCTTTTTAATCGCTTCCCAGTGCTTCAGACGGAAACTCAGGTCCCACTGCAGCGCTTCTGCGGATTTACCAACACCCGCAGTGCGTACGATGAGCCCCATGCCATCAGGCAGTTCCAGGCTTGCCAGCGCTTCTTTGAGTTCTGTCCGGTCATCGCCTTCGATGCGACGAGAGATACCACCCGCACGCGGGTTGTTAGGCATCAGAACCAAATAACTACCCGCCAGGCTGATAAAGGTGGTCAGTGCAGCACCTTTGTTGCCGCGTTCTTCTTTATCAATCTGAACAATCACTTCCTGACCTTCGCGCAACACATCTTTAATGTTGGGACGGCCATGGGAGTTGTAGTTAGCGGGGAAGTATTCGCGGGCAATTTCTTTTAACGGGAGGAAACCGTGACGTTCAGCGCCATAATCAACAAAAGCGGCTTCCAGACTCGGTTCAATACGGGTAATTTTACCTTTATAGATGTTGGCTTTTTTCTGCTCGTGTCCAGGACTTTCGATATCCAGATCGTACAGACGCTGCCCATCTACAAGGGCGACACGCAACTCTTCCTGCTGAGTCGCGTTAATTAACATTCTTTTCATCGTAACTTACTCATTATTCTTACATTGACGACTAAGCTGCGGGCAGAGTAATGCCTTTCCGGGTGTGAACCGATGGCCTCGTGTCTATTCGCGTCGCCAACCTCACGGTTATCGTCAGCTCAAAGAGGCGCAGAGTGTCGGTTGCCTGTATTTCATACGGAAACACAGCGCAATTATCAGGGGAACAGTCTGGGTGTTACTCTCCAGAAACGCTTCCATTATGCTCGTCGTCTTTCACGCTATCGGTGCGTTGGCTTCATCTACTCACCCCAGTCACTCACCGGAGTAAATTCTTGGGGGTTCCCAGACTTGCCGTCTTCCTACAACGCGAAATTCATAGAGCACTTACCGGTAAGGACTGCAACCCGCAGCCCGCTAACTGCCTGAAAGATCAATACGTCTTACGCCATTGCTGCGTTGATGATCGGTCGGGCAAAATTGGGTCATTCCGGAAAAGTTCTTGTTTTAACAAGATTCAACACGGAGACGACCTCATTATTCCACTGCTAACCTTGTTATAGCAAGATGACTTTTGCCATTTACCACCCGGTTACTCACAGTTTTTACACTTCCGTACAGTGATTGGTTTAATAACCACCAAATCGAAACTGTCAAACCTGTGTAATAGGGTATAGCAGTTAATATAAGCATAGAAAAATGTGTGGCGCGAATCTTGATGGCTATTTAAAATCGGCACCCATGAAAACAGAGACTCCAGCCGTAAAAATTGTTGCCATTACTGCCGACGAAGCAGGGCAACGCATCGACAACTTTCTGCGCACCCAGCTCAAAGGCGTGCCAAAAAGTATGATTTATCGCATTTTGCGTAAGGGCGAAGTGCGTGTGAATAAAAAACGCATCAAACCCGAGTACAAGCTCGAAGACGGAGATATTGTGCGTATTCCGCCAGTGCGTGTCGCTGAGCGCGAAGAAGAAGCTATTTCACCGCATCTGCAGAAGGTCGCCGCGCTGGCCGATGTTATTCTGTATGAAGATGACCATATTCTGGTGCTCAACAAACCGTCAGGCACGGCCGTGCATGGCGGCAGTGGATTAAGCTTTGGGGTAATTGAAGGTCTGCGAGCGTTACGCCCGGAGGCACGTTTCCTTGAATTGGTGCATCGCCTCGACCGTGACACGTCTGGCGTGCTGTTGGTTGCCAAAAAACGTTCCGCACTGCGTTCGCTGCATGAACAGTTGCGCGAAAAGGGAATGCAAAAATATTACCTGGCGCTGGTAAGAGGTCAGTGGCAGTCGCATGTCAAAACCGTACAGGCGCCGCTGTTAAAGAATATTCTGCAAAGCGGTGAGCGAATCGTGCGGGTAAATCAGGAAGGTAAACCGTCGGAGACGCGATTTAAAGTGGAAGAGCGCTATGCGTTTTCCACGCTTGTGCGCTGTAGTCCGGTAACCGGGCGGACCCACCAGATTCGCGTGCATACCCAGTATGCTGGACATCCTATTGCTTTTGACGATCGCTATGGCGACCGCGAGTTCGACAAGCAGTTGGCCGGTACGGGGCTGAACCGACTGTTTCTGCACGCCGCAGCATTGAAGTTTACCCATCCGGGGACCGGTGAGGTCATGCGTGTTGAAGCCCCGATGGATAATCAGCTAAAACGCTGCCTTGAGGTATTACGCAGCAAAGCCTGATGCGCGTTGCTTATCAGGCCTACCATTGCGTTATGCGCCATAGGCCTGATAAGACGCACCGCGTCGCCATCAGGAAGATTAATCAGGCTTTCAGCGGATTCATCTCTTCCCGGCGTAGCATTTGACACAACGCAATCAGCGGCAGGCCAATCAACGTATTAGGATCGCGACCCTCCAGACGCTCAAAGAGCGCAATACCTAATCCCTCGCTTTTAAAACTGCCGGCACAATGTAACGGACGTTCTTTGCGTACGTAATCGTCAATTTCCGTCTCGCTTAAATGACGGAAATGAACATCGAACGGTTCGACTTCGGTTTGTAAATGTCCGTTTGCAGAATTATACAGCGCCAGTCCGGTGTAAAACGTCACAATATTGCCGCTGGCTTTGGTTAATTGTTGTCTGGCCTTTTCTTCTGTTAACGGTTTTCCGGTTATTTCTCCATCAAGTACACAGATTTGATCGGATCCAATAATGAGGTGTGATGTGTAGCGGTGGGCAAGAGATTGCGCTTTTTCCTGGGCCAGACGTAACACCAAATGCCGAGGTGTTTCGCCAGGCTGCGGTGTTTCATCAACCTCAGGTGCTGCACATTCGAACGGGATGGCCAGTTTTTCAAGCAAGGCGCGACGCCAGGGAGAGGTAGACGCAAGAATGAGTTGAGGCATATTTTTTCCCTCGCATATAGCGTAATGATGAGAGCCATTTTAAACTAGGGCTCTCGACCTTCAAGTTGGCTGCTATGGCCAGACTTGAGTGATTTTAAGTCGATGACCCGCAATGTGTGCGAATTATTGGCAAAAGGCAACCTCAGGCTGCCTTTTTCTTTGACTCTATGACGTTACAAAGTTAATATGCGCGCCCTATGCAAAAGGTAAAATTACCCCTGACTCTTGATCCGGTTCGTACGGCTCAAAAACGCCTCGATTATGAAGGTATCTATACTTCTGATCTGTTAGAGCGCGTCACCGATTTTGTAGTCAGTGTGGACAGTGATGTGGAATGCTCCATGTCGTTCGCGATCGATAACCAACGTCTTGCCGTTATTACCGGTGATGCGAAGGTCTCGGTTACGCTCGCATGCCAGCGTTGCGGGAAACCGTTCCCACTCCATGTCCACACAACATATTGTTTTAGTCCTGTCCGTTCTGACGAGCAGGCTGAAGCACTGCCGGAAGCGTATGAACCGATTGAGGTTAACGAATTCGGTGAAATCGATCTGCTTGCAATGGTTGAAGATGAGATTATCCTCTCCTTGCCGGTAGTTCCGGTGCATGATTCTGAACACTGTGAAGTGTCCGAGGCGGACATGGTCTTTGGTGAATTGCCTGATGAAGCGCAAAAACCAAATCCATTTGCCGTATTAGCCAGCTTAAAGCGTAAGTAATTGAGGAGTAAGGTCCATGGCCGTACAACAGAATAAACCAACCCGTTCCAAACGTGGCATGCGTCGTTCTCATGACGCTCTGACCGCAGTCACCAGCCTGTCTGTAGACAAAACTTCTGGTGAACAACACCTGCGTCACCACATCACTGCCGATGGTTTCTACCGCGGCCGTAAGGTAATCGCTAAGTAATCACGCATGGCTCAATGAATTTCCCACCTCGGTGAGAAAGACAAAGAGAACCAGCGTGATGAAGCTTAGTGAGGCTTTCCCCGGGTAACTGGGGAAACACCTAACCGAGCAGCGACGATACCTTGACACGTCTAACCCTGGCGTTAGATGTCATGGGGGGCGATTTTGGCCCTACCGTGACAGTGCCTGCAGCACTGCAGGCACTGAATTCTAATTCGCAACTCACACTTCTTTTAGTCGGGGATCCCGATACAATCACGCCATTACTTGCCAAAGCTGACTTCGAACAACGTTCACGTCTGCAGATTATCCCTGCTCAGTCAGTTATTGCCAGTGATGCCCGGCCCTCGCAGGCTATCCGCGCCAGTCGTGGTAGCTCTATGCGTGTTGCCCTGGAGCTCGTGAAAGAAGGTCGTGCAGAAGCCTGTGTGAGCGCCGGTAATACGGGCGCGCTAATGGGACTGGCGAAGTTATTACTCAAACCCCTTGAGGGGATTGAGCGACCTGCGTTGGTGACGGTGTTGCCGCATCAGCAGAAGGGCAAAACGGTGGTGCTGGATCTCGGCGCTAACGTTGATTGCGACAGTACGATGTTGGTGCAATTTGCCGTCATGGGTTCCGTGCTGGCAGAAGAGGTGGTTGGGATTGCCAGCCCTCGCGTTGCATTGCTTAATATCGGTGAAGAAGAAACTAAGGGTCTCGACAGTATTCGGGATGCTTCTGCTGTGCTAAAAACAATCCCTTCCATTAACTATATCGGCTATCTTGAAGCCAATGAGTTGTTGACTGGCAAAACCGATGTGTTGGTTTGTGACGGCTTTACAGGCAATGTCACATTAAAGACGATGGAAGGTGTTGTAAGAATGTTCCTTTCACTGCTGAAATCTCAGGGTGAGGGCAAAAAACGGTCGTGGTGGCTGCTTTTATTAAAACGTTGGTTACAAAAAAGCCTAACGAGGCGATTCAGTCACCTCAACCCCGACCAGTATAATGGCGCCTGTCTGTTAGGATTGCGCGGCACAGTGATAAAAAGTCATGGTGCGGCCAATCAGCGAGCATTTGAAGTCGCGATTGAACAGGCAGTGCAGGCGGTGCAGCGACAAGTTCCTCAGCGAATTGCCGCTCGCCTGGAATCTGTATACCCAGCTGGATTCGAACTGCTGGATGGTGGCGAAACGACACGCTCGCGGGCGCGCAGATGATAGTGCGGTCGAGAGCGTAGCCTACCTACCCGTGATTTGTTCGTAGCGGTATATAACCAAAAAGTGACTGAGCGTACATGTATACGAAGATTATTGGTACTGGCAGCTATCTGCCTGAACACGTGCGTACTAACGCCGATTTGGAAAAAATGGTCGAGACATCTGATGAGTGGATTGTCACTCGTACAGGTATCCGTGAACGCCATATTGCCGCGCCCAATGAAACCGTTGCGACGATGGGCTTTGCCGCCGCAAACCGCGCACTTGAAATGGCTGGCATCGATAAAGATCAAATTGGTCTGATTGTGGTTGCGACCACATCATCAACGCACGCTTTTCCGAGTGCGGCGTGCCAGATCCAAAGTATGCTGGAAATTAAAGGCTGCCCGGCGTTTGACGTCGCGGCTGCCTGCGCCGGTTTTACTTATGCCCTGAGCGTGGCTGACCTGTACGTTAAGTCCGGCGCAGTGAAGCACGCGCTGGTGATCGGGTCTGATGTGCTGGCGCGTACTTGTGATCCGACCGATCGCGGGACGATCATTATTTTTGGTGATGGTGCTGGCGCGGTGGTACTGAGTGCCTCAGAAGAGCCAGGCATTCTCTCCACTCATTTGCATGCTGATGGTCGCTATGGCGAACTGTTGACACTGCCGAATGCCGATCGTGTGAATCCGGAGAATCCGATTCATCTGACCATGGCGGGTAACGAAGTCTTTAAAGTGGCGGTTACCGAGCTTGCACACATCGTTGATGAAACGCTGGCAGCGAATAATCTCGACCGTTCTGCCCTGGACTGGTTGGTACCGCACCAGGCAAACTTGCGCATTATCAGCGCGACGGCGAAAAAGCTGGGCATGTCGATGGATAATGTCGTGGTTACGCTGGACAGACATGGCAATACGTCAGCCGCTTCCGTTCCATGTGCGTTGGACGAAGCCGTCCGCGACGGGCGAATTAAAGCCGGTCAGCTGATATTGCTTGAGGCCTTCGGGGGTGGATTCACCTGGGGCTCGGCGCTGGTTCGTTTCTAGTATAAGGATTTTAACATGACGCAATTTGCATTTGTGTTCCCGGGTCAGGGATCTCAAACCGTTGGGATGTTGTCTGAAATGGCTGCAGCCTACCCCATTGTTGAAGAAACTTTTGCTGAAGCTTCAGCTGCGCTGGGCTATGATCTGTGGGCACTTACCCAGCAGGGACCAGCAGAAGAACTGAATAAAACCTGGCAAACGCAGCCAGCGCTGTTAACGGCCTCTGTTGCATTGTACCGCGTGTGGCAGCAGCAGGGTGGCGCAACGCCTGCGCTGATGGCCGGGCATAGCCTGGGTGAATACTCCGCGTTGGTATGCGCGGGTGTCATCAACTTTGCTGATGCCGTACGCCTGGTTGAACTGCGTGGCAAATTCATGCAGGAAGCGGTGCCGGAAGGTACGGGCGGCATGTCTGCTATCATCGGCCTGGACGATGCGTCCATCGCGAAAGCCTGTGAAGAGTCAGCAGAAGGTCAGGTTGTATCACCGGTTAACTTTAACTCACCGGGCCAGGTGGTGATTGCCGGGCATAAAGAAGCCGTAGAACGTGCAGGTGCAGCATGTAAAGCTGCAGGTGCGAAACGTGCTCTGCCGCTGCCGGTTAGCGTGCCGTCTCACTGCGCGTTGATGAAACCAGCAGCAGAAAAACTGGCCGTTGAACTGCAGAAGATCACTTTTAACGCACCGACCGTTCCGGTTGTGAACAATGTCGATGTGAAGTGCGAAACCCACGCAGACGCGATCCGCGATGCGCTGGTTCGCCAACTGTACAGCCCGGTTCAGTGGACCAAAACCGTCGAGTTTATGGCGTCCCAGGGCGTAGAGCATCTGTATGAAGTGGGGCCGGGTAAAGTCCTCACGGGTCTGACAAAACGTATTGTTGATACCCTGACTGCTTCGGCATTGAATGAGCCGGCGGCGCTGACTGCGGCGCTTGCGCAATAAAAGAGGAAAACCATGAGTTTTGAAGGAAAAATCGCGCTGGTTACCGGTGCAAGCCGTGGCATTGGCCGCGCAATTGCTGAAACACTCGTTGCCCGTGGCGCGAAAGTGATCGGCACTGCAACCAGCGAAAGCGGTGCGCAGGCCATTAGCGATTACTTAGGTGCAAATGGTAAAGGTCTGGTGTTGAATGTGACCGATCCTGCATCTATCGAATCTGTTCTGGGAAATATTCGCGCAGAATTTGGGGAAGTCGATATTCTGGTTAATAATGCCGGGATTACTCGTGATAACCTGTTAATGCGCATGAAAGATGACGAGTGGAACGATATCATCGAAACCAACCTGTCATCTGTTTTCCGTCTGTCAAAAGCGGTAATGCGCGCTATGATGAAAAAGCGTCATGGTCGTATTATCACTATTGGTTCTGTGGTTGGTACCATGGGAAATGCGGGTCAGGCCAACTACGCTGCGGCGAAAGCGGGTTTGATCGGCTTCAGTAAATCACTGGCGCGTGAAGTTGCGTCTCGTGGCATTACTGTAAACGTTGTTGCTCCGGGCTTTATTGAAACGGACATGACGCGTGCGCTGACTGATGAACAGCGTGCGGGTACGCTGGCGGCAGTTCCTGCGGGGCGCCTTGGCTCCCCAAATGAAATCGCCAATGCGGTTGCATTTTTAGCTTCTGACGAAGCAAGTTACATCACAGGTGAGACTTTGCATGTCAACGGCGGGATGTACATGGTTTAACCACGAGATAAAAAAATTTGCGTTATTAGGGTGAATGCCCTCAAAATAACGCAAAATCGTGGTAAGACCTGCCGGGATTTAGTTGCAAATTTTTCAACATTTTATACACTACGAAAACCATCGCGAAAGCGAGTTTTGATAGGAAATTTAAGAGTATGAGCACTATCGAAGAACGCGTTAAGAAAATTATCGGCGAACAGCTGGGCGTTAAGCAGGAAGAAGTAACCAACAATGCTTCCTTCGTTGAAGACCTGGGCGCAGATTCTCTTGACACCGTTGAGCTGGTAATGGCTCTGGAAGAAGAGTTTGATACTGAGATTCCGGATGAAGAAGCTGAGAAAATCACTACCGTTCAGGCTGCCATTGATTACATCAACGGTCACCAGGCGTAAGTGAACATCTCCAGGCGGTCATTCGACCGCCTGAGTTTTATCTTTTTATCCCACTTGAATTATTTTCCCTCCCTGGAGGACAACCGTGTCTAAGCGTCGTGTAGTTGTGACCGGACTGGGCATGTTGTCTCCTGTCGGCAATACCGTAGAGTCTACCTGGAAAGCTCTCCTTGCCGGTCAGAGTGGCATCAGCCTGATCGACCATTTCGATACTAGCGCCTATGCAACGAAATTTGCTGGCTTAGTAAAGGATTTTAACTGTGATGACATTATCTCGCGCAAAGAACAGCGCAAGATGGATGCCTTCATTCAATATGGAATTGTCGCTGGCGTTCAGGCCATGCAGGATTCTGGTCTCGAAATTACGGAAGAGAACGCTCACCGTGTTGGCGCCGCTATTGGCTCCGGTATTGGTGGTCTCGGTCTTATCGAAGAAAACCATACCTCGCTGGTAAACGGTGGACCACGTAAGATCAGTCCATTCTTCGTTCCGTCGACGATTGTTAACATGGTGGCCGGTCACTTGACCATCATGTACGGCCTGCAAGGGCCAAGCATCTCCATCGCTACCGCCTGCACTTCAGGCGTGCATAACATCGGTCATGCCGCGCGTATCATTGCATACGGCGACGCAGACGCGATGGTTGCGGGTGGTGCTGAAAAAGCCAGTACACCGCTGGGTGTGGGTGGTTTTGGCGCAGCACGTGCGCTGTCTACGCGTAATGATAACCCGCAAGCGGCAAGCCGTCCGTGGGACAAAGAGCGTGACGGTTTTGTGCTGGGCGACGGCGCTGGTATGGTGGTACTGGAAGAGTACGAGCATGCAAAAGCGCGTGGTGCAAAAATTTACGCTGAAGTGGTCGGTTTTGGGATGAGCAGCGATGCTTACCATATGACTTCGCCGCCGGAAAACGGCGCGGGTGCTGCACTGGCGATGGTCAACGCATTACGTGACGCGGCTATCGAACCCGGTCAGATTGCCTATGTCAACGCACATGGCACGTCTACACCAGCAGGCGATAAAGCGGAAACTCAGGCAGTGAAATCCGTCTTTGGTGATGCGGCACGTAGCGTGATGGTCAGTTCGACCAAATCCATGACCGGACACCTGTTGGGTGCGGCGGGCGCGGTAGAGTCTATTTTCTCTATTCTGGCGCTGCGCGATCAGGCGGTTCCACCAACCATCAACCTGGATAACCCGGATGAAGGTTGTGACCTGGACTTTGTTCCGCACGAAGCACGTCAGGTCAGCGGCATGGAATATGCTCTTTGTAACTCCTTCGGCTTTGGTGGTACTAACGGTTCGGTGATCTTTAAAAAGATCTAAGTCCCGCAGGTAACTTACCTGGCGTCATAAAAAAGGTCCGCTTGCGGGCCTTTTTTTATTCGATTTTTCGACCTTGTCCTGGCTTTGGCATCCTGCCAAACTAGCGGACCACGAATAAGGAGCCACCATGTTCTTAATTAATGGCCGTGAGCAGGGCACGTTGGTTGCAAGCGATCGTGCGACGCAGTTTGGTGACGGATGTTTTACCACTGCGCGAATTGTCGATGGTAATGTGTGTTTTCTTTCGGCGCATCTCCAGCGTTTAGACGACGCATGCAAAAAATTGCTGATCCCCTTCGATAAGTGGTCAGAACTGCAAGATGAAATGCAAATGCTGGCGGTCGGGCATACACGTGGTGTACTGAAAGTGATCATCAGTCGTGGTAGCGGGGGCAGGGGCTATAGTGGCGCGAACTGTCATTCGCCTACGCGTATTCTCTCTACTTCTGCCTTTCCCACACATTACGCTTGTTGGCAGAACGATGGGATTGTTCTGGCTGTAAGTCCTGTGCGTCTGGGGCGCAATCCGATGCTTGCCGGAATTAAACACTTGAACCGACTGGAGCAGGTGCTGATTCGTTCTCATCTTGAGCAGACAGACGCCGATGAAGCGCTGGTTCTTGACAGTGAGGGATGGGTTACGGAATGCTGTGCGGCTAATGTGTTCTGGCGTAAAGACGATGTCGTTTATACTCCTCGACTGGATCAGGCTGGCGTGAACGGCATTATGCGACAATTCTGTATGCGGATGCTGGCACAATCACCGTTCAAGATTGTCGACGTGTATGCGCGGGAAGAGGACGTGATGCAGGCGGATGAGATGGTTGTCTGTAATGCATTAATGCCGGTGGTTCCTGTGCGTGCCTGTGGTGACAGGATGTTGTCTTCACGTTTGTTATTCGATTTTTTAGCCCCACTTTGTGAGCACCCAAATTAGTCATGAAAAAATTGTTACGCGTTGTTGTTTTATTGCTGGTTGTGCTGGGCATTGCCACGGGTGTGGGAATGTGGAAAGTTCGCCATCTGGCGGACAGTAAATTATTGATTAAAGATGAAACGATTTTTACGCTGAAAGCGGGCACGGGTCGTCTGGCTCTGGGTGAGCAGCTGTATGCAGATAAGGTGATTAATCGTCCACGCGTATTCCAGTGGTTACTGCGTATTGAACCCGACCTTTCGCATTTTAAAGCCGGGACCTACCGGTTGACGCCTGATATGACTGTACGGGAAATGTTGCAACTGCTGGAAAGCGGAAAAGAAGCACAGTTCCCATTACGTCTGGTTGAGGGCATGCGCCTGAGTGATTACCTTAAACAGCTGCGCGATGCGCCCTATATCAAGCACACATTGAGCGACGACAACTACGCTACCGTTGCCGAGGCGCTGAAGCTGGAGAACCCGGAATGGGTGGAAGGCTGGTTCTGGCCGGATACCTGGATGTATACCGCCAACACCTCGGATGTGGCGCTGCTGAAGCGTGCACACCAGAAAATGGTCAAAGCTGTTGATACTGCCTGGGAAGGGCGTGCCGAAGGTCTACCGTACACCGACAAAAATCAGCTGGTGACCATGGCCTCTATTATTGAAAAAGAAACCGCTGTCGCCAGCGAGCGCGATCAGGTGGCCTCGGTGTTTATAAACCGTTTACGTATTGGCATGCGCTTACAGACCGATCCGACCGTGATTTACGGGATGGGCACACGGTATAATGGTAAATTGTCGCGCGCCGACCTGGAAACGCCGACTGCGTATAACACCTACACCATTACCGGGCTGCCGCCAGGCCCGATTGCTATGCCGGGCGAAGCCTCATTGCAGGCCGCCGCGCATCCGGCAAATACACCGTATCTCTATTTCGTGGCTGACGGTAAAGGTGGTCACACGTTTAATACCAATCTTGCCAGCCACAACCGATCTGTGCAGGATTATCTGAAAGTGCTTAAGGAAAAAAATGGGCAGTAATTATATCGTCATCGAGGGCCTGGAAGGCGCCGGAAAAACTACCGCGCGGGATGTAGTGGTGGAGACACTTGAGCAACTCGGTATCCGCGACATGGTGTTTACCCGCGAGCCAGGTGGGACCCAGCTGGCAGAGAAATTAAGAAGCCTGGTGCTGGACATCAAGTCGGTCGGTGACGAAGTGATTACCGATAAAGCGGAAGTGCTGATGTTCTACGCCGCACGTGTTCAGCTGGTCGAAACCGTCATTAAGCCTGCGTTGGCAAAAGGTGCCTGGGTGATTGGCGACCGTCACGATCTGTCGACCCAGGCCTATCAGGGCGGTGGCCGTGGCATCGACCAAACGATGCTGGCCACTCTGCGTGATGCGGTACTCGGTGATTTTCGCCCGGACCTGACGCTCTATCTGGATGTGACGCCTGAAGTGGGTTTAAAGCGTGCCCGTGCTCGTGGTGAGCTGGACCGCATTGAACAGGAGTCTTTTGACTTCTTTAATCGCACCCGTGCCCGCTATCTGGAACTGGCGGCGATAGATCCCAGTATCCGTACCATAGATGCCACGCAGCCGCTTGAAGCTGTCATGAATGATATCCGTAGCACCATTACCCACTGGGTACAGGAGCAGGGCGCATGAAATGGTATCCATGGTTACGACCCGATTTTGAAAAACTTGTCGCCAGTTACCTGGCGGGTCGCGGTCACCATGCGTTACTGATTCAGGCGTTACCCGGTATGGGTGACGACGCGCTGATTTACGCCCTGAGTCGCTATCTGATGTGCCAGCAGCCGGAAGGGCATAAAAGCTGCGGACGTTGCCGTGGTTGCCAGTTGATGCAGGCAGGAACGCATCCTGACTATTATTCTCTGCTGCCGGAAAAAGGAAAGAACACGCTGGGTGTTGACGCGGTGCGTGAAGTCACTGAAAAGCTGTACGAACATTCGCGTCTGGGCGGTGCCAAAGTGGTGTGGATCCCCGATGCTGCCCAGTTAACGGATGCGGCAGCCAATGCCCTGCTAAAGACGTTAGAAGAGCCGCCGGCGCAAACGTGGTTTTTCCTGGCTACTACCGAGCCGGCACGCTTACTTGCCACATTACGCAGCCGTTGTCGATTGCATCACCTTGCTCCCCCGGAGGAATCGTATGCGGTTTCCTGGTTGGCCCGCGAAGTGACTGCCCCGCAGGATGCACTTCTTAGCGCACTACGCCTGAGCGCCGGGTCTCCTGGAGCGGCACTAATGTTGCTTCAGGCAGAAAGCTGGGCGCACCGTAGCGATTTTTGCGCGGCACTGGCGAACACCTTGCATTCCGGCGACTGGTATCAGCTGCTGGCGGCGCTCAACCATGAACAAGCTGCAGCCCGCTTACACTGGCTGGCAACGCTGTTTACGGATGCGCTCAAACGTCCGTATGGTGCTGCCCATTTAACTAACCCTGATGCACTGGCGTTGATTTCATCCATTGCTGAACGGTTCTCCGTGGCGCAGATTCAGGCGATGCTGGGTGATGTGTGCCACTGCCGTCAGCAACTGCTCAACGTGACGGGCGTCAATCGTGAACTGGTATTAACCGATCTTATCCTGCGTATTGAGCATTACCTGCAACCAGGCGCCGTACTGCCTGTTCCCCATCTTTGAGAGAGACATTATGTTTTTAGTCGACTCACACTGCCATCTTGATGGCCTGGATTATCAATCTCTGCATAAGGACGTGGATGACGTGCTGGCGAAAGCGGCAGCGCGTGATGTGAAGTTTTGTCTTGCCGTAGCGACCACCTTACCCGGATACCGCAATATGCGCGACCTGGTTGGCGAGCGCGATAATGTGGTGTTCTCCTGCGGTGTACATCCGTTAAATCAGGATGAAACCTATGATGTAGAAGACCTGCGTCGCTTTGCCGCGGAAGACGGCGTGGTGGCGATGGGGGAAACCGGGCTGGACTATTTCTACACCCCGGAAACCAAAGTGCGTCAGCAGGAGTCGTTCATTCATCACATTCAGATTGGCCGCGAACTGCAAAAACCAGTGATCGTCCATACCCGTGATGCGCGAGCCGATACGCTATCGATTCTGCGAGAAGAAAACGTGACGGATTGTGGCGGCGTACTACACTGTTTTACAGAGGACAGGGAAACTGCGGGCAAATTGCTGGATCTCGGATTCTATATCTCTTTTTCCGGCATCGTCACGTTCCGTAACGCCGAACAGTTACGCGACGCCGCGCGCTATGTTCCTTTGGATCGCTTGTTAGTTGAGACTGACTCTCCGTACCTTGCGCCGGTACCGCATCGTGGTAAAGAGAACCAGCCCGCCATGGTTCGTGATGTCGCAGAGTATATGGCCGTATTGAAAGGTGTTGCCGTTGAAGAACTGGCGCAAATCACCACTGATAACTTTGCCCGCCTGTTTCACATCAACGCTTCTCGCCTGCAATCTATCCGTTAATTGAGTTTTTTTAAAGCTCGTAATTAATAAGTAAACCGAGTAAAGTTCACCGCCATAAAATGGGCGGTGAATAACCAGTTAGACACATTCAGATACTCATTTTATCGGATTGTGCGAATTTTACGGCTATCCACAGCTGAATTGTGATAGCCGTCAAACAAAAATAAGCTGAATTATTTTACTCTGTGTAATAAATAAAGGGTACTTAGATGCCCTGTTCACGGCGAGGTTCTCCCCCCTCGCCAATGCGTGAGAACGTAGAATACGCAAAATCATTCAAGCAGCATCAAGGCGGCAAGTGAGTGAATTGCAGGAGCTTACTTAAGTAAGTGACTGGGATGAACGAGCGCAGCCAACACTGAGGCGGTTTGAAGGATGAAGTGTATAAGCACAAATACTCAGGAGCACTCCTAATTATGTTTAAGAATGCATTTGCTAACCTGCAAAAGGTCGGTAAATCGCTGATGCTGCCGGTATCCGTACTCCCGATCGCAGGTATCCTGCTGGGCGTCGGTTCCGCTAACTTCAGCTGGCTGCCAGCCGTTGTATCGCACGTTATGGCAGAAGCAGGCGGTTCTGTTTTTGCAAACATGCCGTTGATTTTTGCCATCGGTGTCGCGTTAGGCTTCACCAACAATGACGGTGTTTCCGCACTGGCTTCAGTGGTTGCCTACGGCATCATGGTCAAGACCATGGCTGTGGTTGCGCCGCTGGTTCTGCATTTACCTGCTGAAGAGATCGCAGCTAAACACCTTGCTGATACGGGTGTTCTCGGGGGGATTATCTCCGGTGCGATAGCAGCGTATATGTTCAACCGTTTCTACCGTATCAAACTGCCTGAGTATCTTGGCTTCTTTGCCGGTAAGCGCTTCGTTCCAATTATTTCTGGTCTGGCTGCCATCTTTACGGGTGTGGTCCTGTCCTTCATTTGGCCGCCGATCGGTACTGCTATCCAGACATTCTCCCAATGGGCTGCATACCAGAACCCGGTTGTGGCGTTCGGTATCTACGGCTTCATTGAACGCTGCCTGGTACCGTTTGGTCTGCACCATATCTGGAACGTTCCATTCCAGATGCAGATTGGCGAATACACCAACGCTGCGGGCCAAGTGTTCCACGGCGATATCCCTCGCTATATGGCGGGTGACCCGACTGCGGGCATGCTGTCTGGTGGCTTCCTGTTCAAAATGTACGGTCTGCCGGCTGCCGCTATTGCTATCTGGCATTCTGCAAAACCAGAAAACCGCGCGAAAGTGGGCGGTATCATGATCTCCGCGGCGCTGACCTCGTTCCTGACCGGTATTACCGAGCCGATCGAGTTCTCCTTCATGTTCGTGGCGCCGATCCTGTACATCATCCACGCGATTCTGGCAGGCCTGGCATTCCCGATCTGTATCCTGCTGGGTATGCGTGACGGTACGTCGTTCTCTCATGGTCTGATCGACTTTATCGTTCTGTCCGGTAACAGCAGCAAACTGTGGCTGTTCCCAATTGTCGGTGCTGGCTATGCTATCGCCTACTACACCATCTTCCGTGTGCTGATCAAAGCGCTGGACCTGAAAACACCGGGTCGTGAAGACGCGACTGAAGACAGCAAAGCGGGCGCAACGGGTGAAATGGCTCCGGCCCTGGTTGCTGCTTTCGGCGGAAAAGAAAACATCACTAACCTCGATGCGTGCATTACGCGTCTGCGTGTCAGCGTGGCTGACGTCGCCAAAGTGGATCAGGCTGGCCTGAAGAAACTGGGTGCAGCAGGCGTGGTGGTTGCGGGTTCTGGTGTTCAGGCTATTTTCGGCACCAAGTCCGATAACCTGAAAACTGAAATGGATGAATACATCCGTAACAGTTAAGCCGTAAGATGTTGGGGAGAACTAAGGCAGCCTGCGGGCTGCCTTTTTTAATGCATTAATTGGCCTGAACACGAATCGGCGCGGTGGCAGCAAATAGCCATGGACGAGCATCACTGTTTACGCGCGGTGACAAGGTTTCTCTGACTTGCTGATGGTAATCATCAATCCACTGCTTTTCGCTCTCGCTCAGCAGATGCAACTCAACCAGATTCAAATCAATGGGCACTAGCGTCAACGTGGAGAAGCGGCAAAAGCCAGGGCGACTGTCGATAATTTCCACCTGATTCTCAATACGGATACCGTATTGTCCGGCCAGATAATATCCTGGTTCGATGGTAATAATGTTGCCCGCAACCAGAGGCCAGGGATTCACTTTCTTCGCAATGCGGTGCGGCTGCTCGTGGATCAACAACTGATGTCCGACACCGTGGCCGGTGCCATGATCGTAATCCAGGCCCAGCGCCCAAAGTGCCCGACGGCTAAACGCATCCAGTTGATGCCCCTGAGTACCGCTCGGGAATTGCAACGTGATCAGCGATAAAAAGCCTTTCAGCACTGCAGTGTAATGCAGTCGACGCTGTGGATCCTGCGGGCCAAAGGCGAGGGTGCGCGTTGTATCCGTAGTGCCGTTCTGATACTGACCACCAGAATCATTTAAATACATCGCCTGAGAGGTGATGGGGGTATTGGTTTTTTCGCTGGAATGATAATGACACATTGCCGCATTGCTGGCTGATGCTGAGATCGTACCAAAACTTTGCTCAATAAACCCAGGCTGCTGCTGGCGAAACGCCAACTGTTTTTCCTGGGCTTCCAGTTCGGTTACCGGATTACCCGCAGCCTCACGTAAGGGGACTTCATGCGCCAGCCAGGCGAGGAAGTTCACCCAAGCGGCACCATCCTGCTCATGACATTCGCGATAACCCGCCAGTTCTGTGTCATTTTTATGTGCTTTGATAAGCGTTATGGGATCGGGTGCCCAGAGGAGTTCGCCACCGTGCTGTTCAATGGCGAATCGCAGTGCAACCGGTGCATAGTCTTTATCGACCAGGAAGCGTTTCCCGTGGGCAAGTTGCTGGCAGCGAGACAGAAAATCCTCTTGTGGCGAAATCGTTAATGCGTTCAGTAGCGCTTCGGGTAACTGCTGCGTTTTGTTGGCATCCACAAACCACTCCAGTTCACCACTGCGATGCAGCAAGGCAAACGAAAAAGGCACCGGAACCATATTGAGATCTGAACCGCGCATATTGAGCAGCCAGGCGATGTTATCGGGCAGGGTGATTGCCAGAAAGTCAGCCTGTTGCTGAGCAAGTTGCTCGACGATCCGTGCGCGTTTCTGTGCACTGCTTTCGCCGCTGATCTCAATGGGCATTTCGCGGATGATGCCGCAGGGGGCTGCCGGACGGTCGAGCCAAACTGTATCGAAGGGGTCGGTTTCCAGCGCGACCAGTTCGCAATGAGTGGCCGAAAGCGCCTCAAACTGGCTGTTGACCATCAGCAGAGGCTCAAAGCCAATGCGGGTACCTGCTGGCACATGCGTCTGCAAATAATCGGCTAGCGGCTCGTCGTGTAAATGATGAATCTCGAAATCGTCCAGGGAGACTTCGTTACGGACCTGGACCTGGTAACGTCCATCGACAAACATCAATGCGCGATCGCGAAGCACCAGTGCCAGACCGGCTGAGCCGCTAAAGCCGGTAAGCCAGGCCAGTTTATTGTCGTGTGGTGTGCAATCCTCACTCTGATGAGCGTCGGCGCGTGGAACAATCATACCATCCAGTCCCTGTGCTAACAGGAGATTGCGCAGGGCGGAAAGGGGCGTTGAGTTATGCATAGTTACCTTCAGGCCTTAACGGAACGGCGGTTCGTTGAACGTACGTAGTTTGCGGGAATGCAGGCGATCGCCTTCGGCGCGAAGCCGATCGATTGCCCGAATACCGATTTGCAGATGCTCGGAAATTGCACCTTCATAAAAACGGTTGGCCTGGCCTGGCAGTTTAATCTCTCCGTGCAGCGGTTTATCGGAGACGCAAAGCAGGGTGCCGTAAGGTACGCGGAAACGGTAACCCTGCGCGGCAATCGTGGCGCTCTCCATATCGATAGCGACGGCACGACTGAGGTTAAAACGCAGCGCAGAGGCAGAATAGCGTAGCTCCCAGTTACGGTCGTCAGTGGTGACGACGGTGCCGGTACGCAGTCGCTGTTTGACCTCTTCACCGGGCATGCCGCTGACCTCTTTGGTGGCGTCATACAGCGCGCGCTGGACTTCGGCGATGCTCGGAATCGGAATATCTGGCGGCAGTACGGCATCCAGCACGTGGTCGTCGCGTAGGTAGGCGTGGGCGAGAACGTAATCACCTATGGCCTGGCTCTCACGCAGGCCGCCACAGTGCCCAATCATTAGCCAGACGTCAGGACGCAGGACCGCCAGGTGATCGCAAATGGTTTTGGCGTTTGACGGGCCAACGCCGATATTCACCAGTGTGATCCCCTGACCGTCGGCGGTGATTAAATGCCAGGCGGGCATCTGGTGCTTCTTCCAGGCAAGATCGGAAATAGCCTCTTCCGGTGCCTCAGTTTCTGCGGTAATCCAAATTCCACCTGCGCATGACAGCGCAATATACGGACTGTCCGGGTCGAGGATCTGGCTACAGCCCCAGCGCACAAACTCATCGACATAGCGAGTGTAGTTGGTGAACAGTACGAAGGGCTGAAAATGTTCTACCGGTGTGCCGGTGTAATGGCGCAGGCGTGCAAGTGAAAAATCAACACGTCGGGCGTCGAAGTGCGACAGGGGAGAAAATTCTGCCGGGTGAAATGTTCCATCCGCGGTTTCATCGCCAATCTGCGACAGTTCGGTAGTGGGGAAATGGCGCGTTAATCCGGCGCTCATGGAGCGGTCGAGCGTCAACTCAGAACCGTCTATCACGTAGGGGTAGGGGATCTCGTGCTGGGACGGTTCGACAGAGATATGCGCATCGTAATCCTGGTACAGCAGGGTGAGCTGTTCTTCAAGATAAGGTCGGAACAGAGACGGGCGAGTAATGGTCGTGGTATAGCAGCCAGCATGGGTAAAACGGCCATAGGCGCGTGTTTTTGGAGGATTCGTTGCGCTGCCATCCCAGGTCACAGAAAGTGAAGGGTAAACAAAAAGACCTTTATCTCGGGCGATGATGTCAGGAAGCGTCCCGGTTTCAATGTACTTGCCAATGGCGCTACGCAGAGCCTTAACCGATTGCTCATACAATGCGTCCAGTTTATCCAGTGCCTGAGCCGGGGTCAGGCTGGAGCCCTTGTTGTTCATGTCTGTCTCCTTGTTCCACAGATGTGCTGCTCTCCCGATAGTATGTCACAGGAATGTGAAACAAAAGTCAGACGTTAAGGAAGAATCTGCGAAGGCCGAACGGCCCTCGTAGAATGGCTTAGCCGTGTGGTTTATCTTTCATCAGAATTGCGGTTGCGGCAGAAATAAGACACCCCGCCATCAGGTATATGGCTACACTGTGCCAGTTTCCGCCCGAGAAGGTCACCAGTGCCGCGGCAATAAACGGGGTAAAGCCGCCGCCAACGACGCTGGCTACCTGATAGCCAACGCCAGCACCGCTGTAACGGTAACTGGCGCCAAACAACCCGGTAAACATCGGCTGTTGCACGCAGACCACCATGTCGTGGGCGATGTTTGCCAGCATAATGGCGAAGAATACAATCCAAAAGATAGACTGTGCCTCAAGGGCCATAAAGAACGGAAAGGCACAGAGCGTGCCGACCAGAGCGCCGGTAATGTAGACCCGTCGGCGGCCGAAGCGGTCAGCAAGCCAGGCGAAACAGGGGATGGTCAGACAGCTCAACCCACCAACTAACAGACCGATATTCAGAAATAGCTCGCGCGGTAGACCCAGATTTTGCGTGGAATAGTTGAGTGCAAACGCGGTGACGATATACATGGTCAGCAGCTCACACAGGCGCAGGGCGATTATCTTTAAAAATGCGCCCGGATGACGGATTAACGCCTCAACGACCGGCAGCCGCTTTTTCTTGGGCAGAGGTTCCTGTTTTTGCTGCTCGAACTCAGCTGATTCATCCATGCGGTTACGCATCCATAATGCACCAAGTACCAGCACGATGCTGAACAGGAATGGGATGCGCCAGCCCCAACTCAGGAACTGTTCATCGGTTGTTTGTGAACTGATCAGCGAAACCAATCCGGTCGAGAGCAATAGGCCAACGCCATAACCCACTTGCACGCCGCTGCTGTAGAAGGCTTTTTTATTTTTTGGCGCGCTTTCGACAGAGAGTAACGCCGCGCCGCCCCATTCGCCGCCGACGGCAAAACCCTGAATGGCGCGTAGTGTTACCAGCAGTATTGGAGCCCACCAACCGATAGTGTCAAAAGAGGGGATGATGCCAATCAACGCCGTGGCAATACCCATCACCCAGACGGTAAGCATCAGCATACGTTTGCGGCCAAGACGATCGCCGAAGTGACCGAAGATAACTCCGCCTAATGGGCGGAATAAAAATCCGACACCAAAGGTGGCAAAGGCCGCGAGCGTGCCCATCGCCGGGCTGACTTGCGGGAAAAACTCGCGGTTAAAGACTAACGCGGCGGTGATGCCATACAGCAGAAAATCATACCAATCGACCACGGCACCGGCGAAGCTGCCCAGTGCGGCACGTCGAGCGCGATCGCGATGATGTAAAGAGGAGTCCTCCTGAGGACTCGCGGAGATGAGGGTGGAATCCATAGCTATCCTGTCTGTACTGATTTTTTGTTATTAGTATTGGAATAAGGTTACGCACATTGCAGTCGATATATTAGCGACTGTGATGAGACTACCGCGACAGGCGGGAAGAGAAAACGATTTTATCTGTTACAACGGAGTAAGATGACAAATAGGACGAAAGAGAAAGTAGAAAAACAAAAAGCCTGCTTAGTTTCCTAAGCAGGCTTCTTAAATTTGGCTCCTCTGACTGGACTCGAACCAGTGACATACGGATTAACAGTCCGCCGTTCTACCGACTGAACTACAGAGGAATCGTGTGAACGAGGCGCATATTAGCGAGGGGCGCGGGTGTTGTCAAAGGGGTAAATGCAATTGCGAGTTTGTTTGCTGACAAAATCAACAAAGCGGCGATCTTTCCCGCTTTTTAGATTGTTGCCCTATTCTGGTGCGCCACAGCATGTGGTGGGGCAGAGGAAAAGACGGCTGCCAGGGTAAAGAATATTTATCATTGACCTCCAGGCCTTGTTTTACGGGCACTGAGCGCTGTGGCCCGTACTCACTCGAAACTGGCAAGCATTTTGCAAACCTGATGAACATGACTGCCAGCACGGGTTCTGGTATTCCGACAGGAGGCAAAATGAACTTCAGACGGCTGAAATATTTCGTAAAAATCGTCGATATTGGTAGCCTGACCCAGGCAGCGGAAGTGTTGCATATTGCGCAACCCGCGTTGAGCCAACAGGTTGCTACGCTGGAAGGCGAACTGGATCAACAGTTGCTGATTCGTACTAAGCGCGGCGTGACACCGACTGACGCTGGAAAGGTGCTTTATACCCACGCCCGCACGATTTTGCGGCAGTGCGAGCAGGCGCAGCTTGCCGTCAGTAATATCGGACAGACCTTGAGCGGCCAGGTGTCTATTGGCCTTGCCCCCGGGACGGCAGCGTCATCTATCACCATGCCGTTATTACAGACCGTGCGCGCCGAACTGCCAGAGGTGTTGATCTACCTGCATGAGAACAGTGGAGCGGCGCTAAACGAAAAGTTGCTCAGTGGTCAGCTCGACATGGCCGTACTCTACGAACGTTCTCCGATCGCAGGTATTACTAGCCAGCCATTGCTAAAAGAGGATCTTTTCCTTGTCGGCACACGAGATTGTCCAGGGCAAAGTGTTGATTTAGCCGCTGTAGCCCAGATGAATCTGTTTCTTCCCCGGGATTACAGCGCGGTGCGTTTACGTGTAGATGAAGCATTTTCATTACGCCGTTTAACGGCCAAAGTGATTGGGGAAATTGAGTCTATTTCCACCTTAACCGCAGCGATTGCCAGTGGCATGGGGGTGACTGTTTTACCGGAGTCCGCTGCTCGTTCACTCTGCAATGCGGCAAATGGCTGGATGGCGCGTATTACCACCCCATCGATGAGTTTGCCGTTATCGTTGAACGTGTCGGCCAGGGGGAGTTTATCGCCTCAGGCTCAGGCGGTGAAAGAGATCCTGTTGTCGCTTGTCGGTAGCCCGGCACTGGAAAACCGTGAACTGCAGTTAGTGAGTTAAACCTTATTCCGTGCAGGAATAAGATGCAGGTTTTTATTATTTGTTATGCCGGTCATCAGACTTTAACAATAGCGTAATGTCTGATGTATCCGGAGTGTAGAGTGAATTTCCAGCAACTTAAAATCATCCGTGAAGCGGCACGTCAGGATTACAACCTGACGGAGGTCGCGAATATCCTTTATACCTCGCAATCGGGGGTAAGCCGCCATATTCGCGAGCTTGAAGATGAACTGGGTATCGAAATATTTATCCGCCGTGGTAAACGCCTGCTTGGTATGACCGAACCGGGTAAAGCCCTGCTGGTTATCGCTGAACGTATTCTCAATGAAGTCAGCAATGTTCGCCGACTTGCCGATCTGTTTACCAATGACACTTCCGGAGTGCTGACGATTGCCACTACCCATACGCAGGCACGTTATAGCCTGCCTGCGGTGATTAAAGCGTTTCGCGAACTCTTCCCTGAAGTTCGCCTGGAGTTAATTCAGGGCACGCCGCAGGAAATCGACGCACTATTGCAAAATGGTGGGGCAGATATCGGTATTGCCAGCGAGCGGTTAAGCAGCGATCCCCTATTGGTGGCTTTTCCATGGTTTCGTTGGCATCACAGCCTGCTCGTACCTCACGATCATCCGCTAGTCCTGACGTCCCCGCTGACGCTGGAGGCCATTGCTCGCTGGCCGCTTATTACTTACCGCCAGGGCATCACCGGGCGTTCACGTATTGATGAGGCATTTGCCCGCAAAGGATTACTGCCAGATATTATCCTCAGCGCGCAGGACTCTGATGTGATCAAGACCTATGTGGCGCTGGGACTGGGCATTGGGCTGGTGGCGGAGCAATCCAGCGGTGAACAGGAAGAGGGGACGCTCACCCGTCTTGATACCCGGCATTTATTCGATGCCAACACTGTCTGGCTTGGCTTGAAACGCGGTCAATTACAACGTAATTACGTTTGGCGATTCATCGAGTTATGCAATGCAGGGTTATCCGTGGAGGAGATCAAGCGACAAGCGATGGGGCCAGATGATGAAGTAATGATTGATTATCAGATATAAAGCAAAAAGCCTGCTTAGTTTCCTAAGCAGGCTTCTTAAATTTGGCTCCTCTGACTGGACTCGAACCAGTGACATACGGATTAACAGTCCGCCGTTCTACCGACTGAACTACAGAGGAATCGTGTGAACGAGGCGCATATTACTGACCTCACCATGACGTGTCAACAGTAAAATTAGCACGTCATTTCAATTGGTTAATTAATCCTCAAAATGCAGTATTAATGCACATTCGATGAGCGATTATTCTCATCTTCCCGGTTATCGCGTAGTCGTTGCAGGGGATTCTGCCGATAAAACTGGGAAAAACGCTGCCATAGTGCAGGAAAACGAGGCGCAAATAACTCGGGTGCGCTGAAGTAATATTCAGATAACACGGCAAAACATTCGGCAGGATCGGTCGCCGCATAGGCGTCTATACTGCAAGCGGTTTCACCCACCAGGTCGACTTCATCCTGAATATTATTCATTGCTGCATGCAAATCGTGTTCCCAGCCAGCGATATCCCGCAGCGGGATCGCCGGAATACCGCTGGCGCGATCGCCATTGCGCATATCCAGTTTATGTGCCACTTCATGGATAATCAGATTAAAACCGGAGGCATCGAAGGAGTCCTGAATATCGAGCCAGTTCAGGATAATCGGCCCCTGCTGCCAGCTTTGCCCGGATTGAACGACGCGTTGGTTATGCACCAATCCAATGTCATCCTCCCATTCATCATCCACGACAAACGGGGCAGGGTAGATCAGAACTTCATGAAAACCATCGAGCCACTCGATACCCAATTCCAGAATGGGCAAACAGAAAAGCAGAGCAATACGCGCACTTTTTAGCGGATCCAGTTCAAATCCCTGCAGTGCAACTAACCTTTTTTGCTGTAAAAAACGTTCAGCCAGCGCGATAAGTCTGGCTTGTTCTTGCTCAGTGAGATTCACCAGAAGAGGAATTGCCAGGGCGTCATCCCACGGCCAGTCATCATTCCGGGTTGTTTCTTGCTCTTTCCAGGGCCACTTAATCATCGTTTTGCTCGCAAACTCGTCACTTGAACGAAATTGACGGAACGGGGTCTGTTAAAATGCCAAATTACCTGGCATTATGGCAACCGCCAGAACGGAGAGATGCCAGAGCGGCTGAATGGACCGGTCTCGAAAACCGGAGTAGGGGCAACTCTACCGGGGGTTCAAA